>JAUXTH010000182.1 GCA_030679035.1 Methylobacter sp.
AATGGAGCCGCGACTTTAGTTGCGCTAAATCATTAGCGCAACTAAAGTCGCGGCTCCAAATTTCCTGAAATTTGAAGCAGGCATGTTTCTTCGGTACTCTGAATAGTTACATTATTCCCCTTTTCCACCCGAACGGGTGACGCGCTGCTCAATCGATTGGTTTAAATTAAGACTCATAAGGCATCACAGCCAACATGTGTAGCTACATTAAACCGGAGCACAAATGAATTCCCGCAATTTCCGTCTACCATTGCTGCTTAAAAATATCCCTATCAACCACTTTACGCTGGTTCCTAAGCTCCAGCTTGGGAACCCAGATGACGAAGCTCCAGCTTCGCGAGACGGGAAGCTGGAGCTTCCCGCACTGAGTTCCCAAGCTGGAGCTTGGGAACTAGCACCACTAACATTCACTTATGGTTACCAAGCTCTGCGTGGGAACGATGAGTTAGTCATTGCCGATCCTATCTTTACCTCTATCAACCCAGTGATAGGCCTGCTGCTTTTGATACTGGCGGGATGCAGTCATCAAGACCAAGACCGGCAACTTCCTCGCCCGGTCAACGTCGTGCGCATAGCCGATCAAACTGCGCAGAACGACAGGCCGTTTCCCGGCGAGGTTAAGGCGCGTTATGAGACGGCGTTAGCGTTTCGCGTGGCTGGAAAACTGATAAACCGTTCTGTCGATGTCGGCGAGCAGGTGCATAAAGGCCAGGTGCTGGCAAAGCTTGATCCCGGCGATTACCGCTTTGCGGAACAGAACTTCAAAGCCCAGCTGATAGCCGCTAAAGCCGACCGCAAATACACCCAAGAAGACTTAAGCAGATACCGGGAATTGTTCGATCAACACATCGTCAGCCAGCCTGAATTGGATCGTCATCAAACGCTCTACATTAATGCACAGCAAAAGGTTGCAGCGCTCGAAGCCCAGCTCGGACAGACCGGCAACCAATTGGCTTACACCGATTTATTGGCCGACCGCGACGGCGTAGTGACGGCGCTGGAAGTCGAGACGGGGCAGGTCGTCGCGCCCGGCCAGCCGGTCATCAAGTTAGCCCGGCTCGATGAGAAGGAAATCGCTATCGACATTCCCGAGCATCGCGTTGCCGGGATCAAGCTCCAGCAGGAAGTCGGCGTAACCTTGTGGGTTGACGGCGACAAGCGGATCAAGGCGCGTATCCGCGAGATCGCGGCGGCAGCCGATCCGGTCAGTCGTACCTATAGGGTTAAAGCCACGATCATGGAAGACCGGGGCGATGTGCGTCTCGGCATGACGGCGACGGTCTGGATTTCTTCAAACACGCCTTCAAATCTCACCGTTCCGCTCTCGGCTATTTTTACGCCCCAGAACCAACCGGGACAAACCAGTGTCTGGGTGGTTGACGAGCGCACCGCAACGGTCAAAGCCGCGCCGGTACGGATCGGTGACACACTTAGCGGCGAACGGGTCGCCATTGCCGACCTTGCCGCCGGGCAACTGATCGTCAGCGCCGGTGTAAACCGCCTGCGTGAAGGTCAAACCGTGCGTCTGCCGCAAACACTTACGCAGGAAATAGCTGGGGAAACGCGTCGATGAAAGAATTCAACCTCAGCGCCTGGGTCCTACAGCACCGCGCCTTCACCGGCTTCATCATGGCGCTGGTGCTATTGGGCGGAATATTCGCCTATTTCCGCCTCGGGCAACGGGAAGACCCCGAGTTCACTTTTCGGGTCATGGTAGTCAAAACCCTCTATCCGGGCGCGACGGCTCTGGAAGTCGAACAACAACTGACCGACCGCCTGGAAAAGAAAATCCAGGAATTGCCGAACCTGGACATTTTGCGCAGCTACTCCAAACCGGGCGAGTCGGTCATTTTCGTGACCCCGCGTGAAGACACGCCGCCCAAGGAAATCCCCAATCTGTGGTACCAGGTGCGCAAAAAGGTCGACGACATCCGCATGACACTGCCGCCCGGCAGCGTCGGACCGTTTTTCAATGACGAATTCGGCGATACTTACAGCCTGATCTATGCCTTTTCGGGCGAAGGCTTTAGTTACACCGAGCTGAAAAAAGCCGCCGATTTAGTCCGCCAGCAACTGCTGCGGGTCAAAGATGTCGAAAAAATCGACCTGATCGGCGTACAGGACGAAAAAATTTATGTCGAATTTTCCGACAAAAAACTGGCCGAACTGGGGCTGGACGCCAACATGGTCGCCGAAGCGTTGCAAGCGCAAAACAGCATGCTGTCGGCGGGAACCGTGTATACCGGCCAGCGTAATTTGCCTATCCGCATCACCGGCCAATTCGATTCGCTGGAGAGCATTGCCGGCCTGCCGGTGTATATTGACGGACGTACCTTACGTGTTGACGACTTCGCCCAAGTCAAACGCGGCTACATTGATCCGCCGGAACTTAAAATGCGCGTCAACGGCAAGGAAGCCGTCGGCCTCGGCATCACCATGAACAAGCGCGGCGATGTACTGGCACTGGGCAAGGCGCTGGAAGCCGCCAAGGCTGAAATAGAAGGCGAACTCCCAATAGGTATTGATGTCGAGCAAGTCGCCGATCAACCGCGCGTCGTAAACACCGCTATCGGCGAATTCCTGTCCACCTTCTTCGAAGCCTTGGCGGCGGTGCTGCTGGTCAGTTTTTTAAGCCTGGGTTTTCGCACCGGCTCGGTGGTCGCGCTGACGGTGCCGCTGGTATTGGCCGGAACGCTGCTGTGCATGTTGCTGTTCGGCATGGAAATTCATCGCATTTCATTAGGCGCGTTGATTTTGGCGCTCGGTTTATTGGTGGACGACGCGATGATCGCCATCGAGATGATGGCGCGCAAACTGGAAGAAGGCATGGACAGAATGACTGCCGCGACCTATGCCTACCGCGCCACCGCTTTTCCGATGTTGACCGGCACCTTAATCACCATCGTCGGTTTCCTGCCGGTGGGTTTGGCTAAATCGCAAGCCGGCGAGTACACCGGTACGATATTCCAGGTGATGGGCATCTCGCTGTTGCTGTCATGGATCGGCGCGGTCGTTTTTACGCCCTATCTGGGTTTTCTGTTGCTCAAGGTTCAGCCGCATAGCGCACACCATCACGACTTGTTCGACACGCCGTTTTACAATCGCCTGCGCTATTGGGTGACCTGGTGCGTGGAACATCGCAAAAAAGTCATCATCGCTACCGCCGCCTTATTCTGCGTTGGCGTAGCGACGCTGAGCCAAGTTCCCGAGCAATTTTTTCCGCTGTCAAATCGCCCCGAGGTCATCATCGACCTGTGGCAGCCCGAGGGCAGTTCCTTTGCGCATAGCGAAGCGACCGCCAAGCGCATGGAAGCGATTTTGAGTAAAGACGAAGACGTGGTGAATTACACCGCCTATATCGGTAGCGGCACTCCGCGCTTCTTCCTGCTGATCGTACAGCAGCTGGCCAATACCAATCTCTCCGAGTTTGTGGTGATGACCAAAGACAATGCGGCCCGCGAGCGGGTCATGCAACGCATTCGGCTCACTTTTGCCACCGATTTTCCAGAACTGCGCGGACGTGTCATGCGTCTTAATGTCGGCCCGCCGATGGATTATCCGTTGGTGTTCAGAGTGCTCGGCGAAGATCCCGTGATCGTTCGGAACATTGCCGACCGGGTGGCCGAGGTGATGCGCGCCAATCCCGGCACCGTGGATGTCAACGACGACTGGCATGACCGGATTCCGTCGCTACGCCTGGTGCTCGACCAGGACAAGGCCCGTGCGCTCGGCGTTTCCAGCTCAAGCCTGTCGCAAACCTTGCAAGCCCACTACACGGGAATTCCCGTAGGACAATTCCGGGAAGACGATAAGCTGATCGACATCGTCTGGAGGGCGCAAGACAACTTGCGCACCGCCGCCGACCAGTTGCCCGACGTGACCGTGCGCACAGGCAACGACCGGATCGCGCCGCTGTCGCAGTTCGTCAAGTTCGAGACCACATTCGAGGACGGCGTGCGCTGGCGCCGCAACCGCTTCCCGGCCGTTTCGGTGCGCGCCGACGTGATCGACGGCAAGATGGCTCCCGATGTGGCGGCCGAGATCATCCCGAAACTTAAACCTATCCAGGATCAATTGCCGACCGGCTATTTTCTGGAAACCGGCGGTTCCAAGGAAGACGCCGGGATCTCCCAGAAATCGATCCTGGTCTGGATTCCGTTGGTTCTGATCGTGACCTTGATCCTGCTGATGATGCAATTGCAGAACCTGTCCCGAACCTTTTTGGTGTTCGTTACCGCGCCTTTAGGAGTCATCGGCGCGGCGTTCGCGTTGCTGTTGTTCCGGGCACCGTTCGGATTTGTGGCATTGCTCGGCATCATCGCCTTGTCCGGCATGATCATGCGCAATTCGGTGATCCTGGTGGATCAGATCGAGCAGGACCAAAAAGCCGGACTCGATACCTGGACGGCGATCGTCGAATCGACGGTACGCCGCTTTAGGCCGATCCTGCTGACTGCGGCGGCAGCCATCCTGGCGATGATCCCGTTATCGCGCAACGATTTCTTCGGGCCGCAGGCCATAGCGATTATGGGCGGACTCACTATCGCCACCTTCCTGACGATTTTCTTTTTGCCTGCGCTCTATGCGGCTTGGTTCAGGGTGAAACGTGTTGAATCATCCGTGATCTTGCCAGTCGGCAACCGAGTTTCCCAATGAACCCAAAAAAATTAACTTTTCCACGAAAAACACGAAAAGCACGAAAATATCCGAACAAAGACCAAACTATTATGCAGATGGTAGACCAGTGCATTGAGAGGTTGTTGAAAGTAACGCATGACGCAGCCAAACGGTGTGCTGAAGATCGTTACCCAACACGTGAATGGCTGAGCTATAACAATAGATTGATTTTTTTAGTGTCTTTCGTGCTTTTTGTGCTTTTCGTGGACAAATTGACGTTTTTGTTCTCGTTCCCACGTAGCGCGTGGGAACGAGGGCTGAAGGTGAACAGGCAGCATTGGCTACCGATTCCCATTATGGCGATGCTGCTTTGCTTGAGCGCCTGCACTCCAACCCGTGTCGACAATCCAATGAACTTGATAACGCCGCCCGAAGATTGGCATCACGCCCCCGATGCCCAAACACGTTCTAACCCGGCCGATCTTAAAGAATGGTGGAAAGGCTTTCAGGATCCGAAGCTGAACGCCCTGCTTAGCCAAGCATTGGCGAACAATCACGATCTCAGGAGCGCCATAGCACGTGTTCGTGAAGCCAAAGCCATGACCACGGTCGCCGACTCGATGCTCTATCCGAGCATCGACCTGTCCGCCTCCGGCGGCCGAGAAAAAAAGATCGACCGGGTCATCGGCGTACCGAGCAATCAAGGCATCGGACTATTCACACCCACTGCCGATATGATCACCGGCGGTTTGTCCGCCCGCTGGGAAATCGACCTGTTCGGCAGCAGGCAGTTGGAAGCGGAAGCCGCCGCCGCTCAGGCAGAAGGAGCCGAACAGGCGCTTCATGCCGCCCAAGTGGGATTGCTGGCGCAAGTGGCGACCCACTATTTAGAACTGCGCGGCGTACAAAAGCGCACAGGCATCTTGCGGAAAAACATCAACATCCAACAGGAACGCCTGAGAGTGTTAAAGGCATTCAACCGCACCGGCTTGACCAATCAATGGGACATCGCCCGTCAGGAAACCTTGGTGAACACCACTGCCGCCGCGCTTCCTACGCTCAAGAGCGCCGCCTCAAACCTGATTCATCGCATTGCCGTACTGCTGGGCGAGCCGCCGGAAAATATGGAAAGCCGCTTGGCTCATGCCGAGCCATTGCCTGCAAATTCGCCGGACATCCCCCGGCTTCTGCCCTCGGACTTACTGGAACAAAGACCGGATCTGCGCTTAGCAAAAACCGAAGTCAGCGCGATGGCGGCTCGCCTTGGCGCGGCGCGGGCCGATTTGCTGCCAAAGCTGATACTGTCGGCTAGCGGCGGTTTCGGCGCGTTGGCTTCGAGCGGATTTTCAAGTCTTGCCGAGAGTGTTTATACGCTTGGTTCGGGCCTTACCGCACCGATATTCAATGCCGGACGTATCCAGGCCTACATCACCGCCGCCGACGCCAGGCTGGATCAAGTTGCGGCGAACTACGAGAAGACTTTTCTGCTCGCGCTGGAAGACGTGGAAAACGCCTATGTCGCGCACGTCTCCTCGCTGGAGCGCCGCAACCGAATGACCGAGGCCGAAACAGCTGCTGAAGAAGCCTACCGGCTCGCCAATGGCTTATATCAGCACGGCGCTAATGATTATCTGTCCGTACTGGACGCCCAGCGCACCAAACTTGCCGTCGCAGATGAGCGAGCCAAGGCCGAGACTGAGGTGTACGTTGCCCTAGTCTCAATTTACCGGGCTTTTGGCGGCGGGTGGGTAGCCGAAGTCTCTCACTGATAATTTATGTCTTACGTACACAGCTGTTTCGTACAGCAAAAAGAGACGTAACAAGGATTGTAGACAAGATCAGTGAGGCAGAACAACTCGCTTAAGAATTAAAGAGCAACCGGGGCACCGCCCCTCAGTTGATGTCTTATTTCGCTCCGCTGCACAGGCTGCCGGAGCCCTGACAATCGCTCAAGATGAAGCCGGTTGCGTAGTCTACGGCATGCCCAAAGAAGCCGTTAAGCTCGGCGGCGTCGATGGCATTCTGCCGTTGTCGGCTATCCCGCAACTGATCATGCAAGCGCCGACTCGGGGGATGTTTAAAAAGACCTGAACTTGAATTGACCTAAAGCAACATTACGCCGCATCAAACTCATCATTCACCTGATCATGCTTAAGATGATGTTTTTCATCGACGGCCTTGATGCCCAGGTTGCAAAAAAATCCGACCACCAATAATCCGGCCATGATCTGCATGGTCATGTTATAGGCATCGGCTTTGGGCACGCCCTGAGCGATCTGACTTTCCCTAAGATAATTAACCAGAACTGGCCCCGCAACGCCCGCCGTGGCCCAGGCCGTCAGCAAGCGGCCATGAATCGCGCCGACATATTGGGTGCCGAAAATGTCGGCCAGATAAGCCGGAATAGTTGAGAAACCGCCGCCGTACATGCTCATAATCACCGCGTAACAGCCCATGAACAGCAAGACGTTATTCATCCGCCCGGTATAAGGCACGATTGAATACAGCACGCAGCCCAGCATGAAAAAGGTGAAATAAGTGCTTTTCCTGCCCAGATAATCGGACAACGTCGACCAGAAAAAACGCCCGCCCATGTTGAAGAAGCTGAGCATGCCGACAAACGCGGCGGCTTTTTCCGGCGTGATTTGATCCTTGAACATTTCCTGGCTCATCGCCGAAGCCTGGCCCAACACGCCGATTCCGGCCGTCACATTCAGGCATAACACCAGCCACAACAAATAAAACTGCGGCGTCTTAAGCACCTGCTCGACATGCACATGCTTGTCCGTGATCAACTTATTTTTCCGAGTGTCCGGCTGGAAATTCGCAGGCAACCAGCCCTCTTCCGGCAAACGGATGCTGAACGCGCCGATCATCATGAAAACCAGGTAAATGCAGCCCATAATCACGAAAGTCTCGGCAACGCCGACCGAAGTCGCCGACGCAAAATGCTTCATTAAAAACACGCCTAACGGCGCGCCAATCATTGCGCCGCCGCCAAAGCCCATGATGGCGAGGCCCGTCGCCATGCCGCGCCTATCAGGAAACCATTTGATCAGCGTCGAAACCGGCGACACATAGCCCAGCCCCAAACCGATGCCGCCCAACACGCCGTAGCCCAAGTACAGCAGCCAGATTGCATGCAGTTCCACACCGAGCGCCGCGAAAAAAAAGCCGCCGCTAAAACAAAGCGCCGAACAAAACATCGTCACGCGCGGCCCAACTTGCTCCAGCCATTTCCCGGCGAATGCGGCCGATAGCCCTAGAAACATGATAGCCAAGCTGAATATCCAGCCCAAGGTGGTCAACTTCCAGTCTTCCGGCAACGACTCCGTCACGCCCAGCACCTTGGTTAACGGCAGATTAAAAACGCTGAATGCGTAAACCTGACCGATACACAGATGCACCGCTAATGCAGCCGGAGCCACCAGCCAACGGTTATAACCCGGTTTGGCGACAATTCTGTCTTTCGATAAAAAGGATGAGGCTAACCATGTCGACATAAGGCTTTGTTCCTGTTGTTTATTAAAATTATGATGTCGCAATTACTAAGAATTTATTACCGCCAAGACCACGAACGACTGTGCACCTCACTCGTGATGCCTGATAGCAAATCGACCAAAGCAAGCTTTGGACTCCAAAAATCACCTATCCCGGAGTTCAAAGCTGGCTTTGAACTTTGTTTCATACAGCAACAAGAGTGAGTAGTCGCGACTAAGCCAGTATTATCGCCGAATAACCCCGATAAATTGAGCGTTCAAACTTCAAATCGATTAATGCCCCGGAATACATAAGCCGGGTTTATACCGAAGTTATCGCGAAAACTGTGGCTGAAATGAGTCGCATCGGCAAACCCGGCATCCAGCGCGGCAACCGTCATATTATCAACGGCGCTTAAACTTTCCAACGCTAAAAACAAGCGTTTCCATGTCCTGAAGCGTCGATAAGGGACATCGGTATGCTGCTTAAACAAATGCAAAAATCGGGATGGAGAAAGATCGGCCCTATCGGCCAGATATTCTTGCGAGAAATTGTAATCCGGCTCATCGCAGATCAGGTCGATAGCGGTCTGCACCCGCGGATCGAGCACTAGATTCAGCTCTCCATCGCATCGCAACAAGTCATTCAGACAGCTTTCGATCACGGCTTTATCGGGATCCATTTCATACATCCAACACAACCGCTCGACCAGCTCATCATCCTGAAATAATGCCGTTGCTTGTTCAGGATAAGCAAACCGGCGTTTGAAATACAGATAGTCGGAACTATCCCTTTCAATGAATAACTTGCCGTGGATGCCGCCTTCAAAATCAAGCTCATGCGGGATACCGGCGGGAACAATCGCACAGCGGCAGCTTTGCCATGCACCGTTGGCGATTTTTATCCTGAAAGGCCGGTAGATGCCCACATGCAAAGCCACCGTTGCATAGGCATGCGCATTCAATTTTACCGACGGACCGAAATAAAGCGACCGACCTCGCCAGATAAACAAACGCATATAAGCAGGATAAAGTTTCAGCATAGCCAGTTTATACAAGATTTGTGTGTGGTGATCTGATTATAATCCTTCCAGCTGATTTTTATGAGCTTTACCAACAAGGGAGTGTGTGATTTGAAGTACGGTGTTTTAAATTTTCGCCTGCACCTATCCATTGAGTGTATAGGTGCAGAACAATGCGTCATCCCGGCAGGGATTGCCGGGATGACGATAATACGATCTGTGCAATATCTATTGAGTGTTTTAATTTAAACCGCACTTTTAATCACATCCAACAAAGGGCCATGCTATGAATATTATTGAATTTAAATCCCGCTTTACCCAGTTGCTGAACAATGTTGCTAAAGACGTTATTTGCGAACACCGCTTTTTTGAACTCCCCTCCGAGCAGAAACCCTGGTTCGATACCGGCCTTGATGTTGAAGCAGGCGATGACCTTACCTCTTTCGCAGCCGGGCAAACCCGATTTAAAGACCTGCCGCTCACCCTGGAACCCAACTTCCAGCTGTGGTTTCGTATCGGTCAGGATGGCGAGATATTCCGAGGCACCCGCGACAGCCATAGCTTTACCGTAGCACAATCGGGACGGCTTTATCTGGCCAGCTATTTTCCGGGGGAATGGTCCAGCAAAACCGGCGAATTGGCAACGCCTGACGAAGTGTACGGCATGGTCACCGGCAACCTTGCCGTATTGCTTATCCGCTGGCAGGTCAATACGTTGGATGGCCTAAAAAGGTTTGCCGAACACGGTGACGCAAACAACCTGATCGCAATGGAAATCGACCGCTTGGTTTCGCCGGTCATTACGCCGGAGGGCTGGGAGTATCTTTGGTTCTTAGGACCTGCCGAAATTTACCAGTCCCGTGCTGCACCGGCAAAACAGTCGGCAATATGCTGTCATACGCACAATGACACCGGCCTGTTGGTAAAACCGGTTTCCCTGCCTTTTAAACCGGATACCCGCCTTCGTTGGTCATGGAAAATGGACATCTTGCCCTCATCTGTGCGGGAAGACACCCTGCCCACCCACGACTATTTAAGCATCGCGGTCGAATTCGATAACGGCCAGGACATCACCTATTACTGGAGCGCCGAACTGCCGCCGGAAACGGTCTATCGCTGCCCGATACCAACCTGGACTGCCCGCGAAACCCATGTCGTGATCCGCTCCGGCCAGCAAGGTTTGGGCGAATGGTTTAATGAAGATCGGGACATTTATCAGGATTACATCAACGCCATAGGCGGAGAAATACCGGGCAACATCGTTAAAGTCTGGCTGATTGCGGTCAGCCTTTTTCAGCATGAAGAAGGCGTGTGTCAATATGCAGACATCAGCTTTCTGAACGATGGACGCGTGGTGCCGGTGCAGTAATTTTAGCGGGAGCGAATATTATGAAACTTATCGGCTTAATACTTGTAGTTTATCTGGCTTTTAGTGACCCAGTGAATGCCGCTCCCCGCATTGCCGTCTTAAACTTTGAATTACTCGATGACACTTTGTTACCGAATGCGCCGGAGGAATTGACCCGCACGGCATCGATGAAACCCTTGCTTGAGCAGGCCATCAGCCAACTTGGCGATTATGAAATCATTCAAATCAGCGTGACTGACCAGAATGCCGCAACCGCCGGTGTAGGCTATTTGCTCAATTTTAATGACGTTGCCGCCAAACTGGGCAAGCAGTCCGGCGCAGACTGGGTAGTGGTTGGGCAACACAGCAAACACAGTTTTTTGTATTCCTATTTAATGGTGCATTTGGTCAATGTAAAAACCCAAAAACTCGCAGGAGACTTTCCCACCGAACTCAAAGGCACTAACCCAAAAGTGACGCAACGAGGCATAAACTCGCTTGCAAAAAAACTGACTGCACGTATCGATCTGCTCTCCGATTCGTCGTCTAAATCCGCGCCTTGACTGGATAAAGTCGCAGGGTACACGTCACGGCCATTAAGTTAAGACCAATGACGCCGTAGGAGCGGGCCGCGCCCGCGACATTTGGACAATATTTTTTAAGTTGTAGCCCCAATTATCGCGGGCGCGGCCCGCTCCTACAGTGCTTAACTTAACGCAAAAAAACGAATTTTCATCGGTCTGCCGCCAATAACGACTTTGCTGATATTTGAAATCAGCAGCTAGCGCACAGGTCTTACTCCTTCAGCCTCAGTACAAGTATCTTACCAAGTGACTGAAGACCTATCAGCTCCTCAAGCGCCAATCCTGATTGATCGAAAAGGCTCTGCCATTCAGGAAGCGTTCTTTCCCTGCCTCGGGTAGCCATGAACATCTGCATATCGAAAGCAGCACTGGAAAAATCGGCCTTCAATTCCGAAACAACCAACTCCATTAGCGCAATGCGGGCACCGGTACCGGTACTTGCGGCAGCCAGATTACGCAGCACTTTGATGCAATCCTCGTCATCCATGCCATGCAGGACGGCGCTCAACAAGTAGATGTCTTTGTCGCTTTTGGCTGCGGGAACCGATTCGAGCAGGTCCCCCGCTTGGTAGCTTAATCGGGACAGAAGGGCTGGCGATTCCTTGCCGACCCAATAGCTTGCCGCTATTTGAACAACCTGATTCCGGTCGAACACCAGAGCCGTAAGATGCGGATGCCGCTTTAGTATGGCTAATGATTTACTTCCCTTCGAGCCACCAACATCAATGATTCGATCAAATCGTCCCCAATCGAAATCAGTGGCAAAGCTGTCGCCCATCAATGCCTCCACGCTGTCCATCGCACGGGCAAACAACGAATCGAATTCGGCATGGTCGTCCATGTAGGAGTAAAGCTCCTGCCCGTGAGAAATTTGGAATGGAACGTCCCCGCTGCATACTCCTTGTTCCAGTTGCTCATACCAAGGCCGGCTCATCTCAAGCGAGTTATGCATCAAAATCATTGCCCTGACATTCTTCGGGTTGTCTTCCCGCAAGTAATCGGAAAGCGCATTGTTCTTGAAGACTCGCGGCGACACTTCCTCAAAGATACCCATAGCCGCCAGCATGCGCAGCAGGCGGTAAACGGCGTCCGCTTGGGCCGAAACCCGTGCCGCAATGGCGTCAACTGCGAGATGCTCATCTCCCAGAACGGATGCAATATCCAGACGTACTGCGACATGAAGCACACGCGACTGCCAAAACGCCGAGCCTATCTGGATGAGCCTAAACGGTGGCGGCGTGAACTTGTTGGGAATATTCTGTAGCCAAGCGGCAAACTTCATCAGCTTTGCAAAGCGACGAACCGGGCCTGAATTTTTTTGTAATGACATCGCAAATCTCCTGCTATTTGGACCTTACCATTTATCACTTTGTTTAAATAGCGCGTCATACCGGCATGGACTGCCGGTATCTAGAACACATGGATGTGATCTAAGCCTTGCCATCCCTGGCTTCTCGGCAACTGCTCCATGCGTTGCTCTACCTCCTGCATCCTTGCAGTCGTGGATTCCGGCACAAATCTGTCTGGAACAGATTTGCATTATTAACCCGAAGGGCGTCAGGCAGGATAGCCTGACGTGAATCCCTGCCGGAATGACGTAGTGGGTATTCTCATTAAAACTGATAGACATTGAGTTATTCCACACTTGTCGGTGTCAAGCCCGTGGAAAACAGGTAGCCATTGAACGCCGCCAATTTTTCGAGGAAGTCGGCATCCATGGTTCGCCCCATCTGCTCTTCAAAAACATCTTTCAGCAGAATCGGCATCATCGCCAGACTGACAAATGCCATCCTGACAATGTCAGGGTCTAATGAAGGAGTAATTTGCCCGACAGACTTCATATCCTCCACCTTCTTGGCCCCGCGTGTGCGCCCTCGCTCCAATAGCTGTTGGATAAAGCGCCGACCCGGCCCTTGGTTAAGCGCCAGAACTTTCAAGATCAGCTTCGGAAATTCAGGCCGTTTGGACATGGTTTCGTAATACAGATTGAAGAAGTCTTTAAACCCATCAACGGAGTCCAGCATTTGTCCGTCCAACACATTAAGCAGCGGGTTCATGGTGTCGCGGATCATCTCCTCATATAAGCCCTCTTTGTTACCAAAGTAGTAACGGATCATCGAGATGTTGGCGTCGGCCTTTTCTGCGATCAGACGGGTAGTGACCTTGTGGTAGTCATCGGACAGAAAACTGTCGAGAGCCGCTTTGAGCAGCCGTTCGCGCACGGGATCAGCAGTAAACTTGGGGGTGCTAAACATCACATTCTCCAATATCAGATAGTGAATTTAGATTAGCAGTTGCAAGTCGGTGTCACCAGAAGTTTCGTTAATCAACTTAGGGGGTTTGATTGGCTGGAAAATTTACTGCTTAGGGATGGGAATACCTACAAGCCGGACGGGGCATGTTGCCCCGTCCGAAACGTTTTGCGCCAGTTAAGCGTAACCACTTTGCTAGGTATCGCAGAAACGATAGGAGCGGGGTTGCAAACCCCGCCCCGCTTGGGAAGGACTATGCACTTTACCTCCAGCCTTGCGCAGTTTTCGAGAAGACAAATATGGCCCGGAATTTTTCGCGCTCCCCTTTGCCATGCTGAACCAAGGAGGAGTCGGTGCCCTGAGAATAGCCAGTGCCCTGAGGAAGGCCACAGACGGCCTCATAGTCATAGTCAGAATTTACCTTGGCGTTGAGGGATTTGCTTGCGCAGTTATCAAGAAATTCTAATTCGGCGGTATATTTCATTATGTACGAGGAATACACAGGCGAAATTTCTCCTGGCATTCCCTCGGTCATCTCGAACGATAAGACTCTAATGAGGCCATCTGATTTAGATTGAATTTTCGTTTCGAGTCTTTTGCGTCCGTCAGATTCAGATGGAGGGATGCTGCACGCAGGCAAAGCAACGATCGCAGTAAGTATTGCCATTTTTATTATTCCAGTTTTAAAGCTCATTTTTTATCCTTCATCAGTTACGTGGTAAGTTATAGTCTTCGGGCATCAAAATTCGGTTTTTTCATTCTTCGCCATTAAAAAGCTGCTCGATTTCTTTGCTGCCCATGTGGTCGAAATCGTCAGGAACAGTAATCTGCCCGGCCATAAAACCTAGCCTTCTGACTTGTCCTGACAATGGTGCATCCAGTCGCGTCACTTTAACCAGCGGCTTTCCTGCCTTGGCGATGATGAAGGAATCGCCTTTTACCGCTTGCTCTATCAACCGCGACAACTGGGTTTTGGCTTCGTGGATATTGATGATCTGCATGACAAACCTCTTTGAATCAAGTTCAGTTAGTTTACCGCATAAGGTGCAATAAGCGAGAGCAAACACATTTTGTGTCGCCGACTTAAGCAAGATTAAGGAAGTCGGAAATTACAAACATCCCAATTTATGGATTACTTTATTCTGACATTGGAGCGTTCATCGTTATACACAACTCATTACGTAAGCATTTGGAACCCCAGCGGGGTTCAAGCAGTTAGCCGGGGGTTGAGCGTAGCGACACCCCCGGAAAGCGATAGCAACAAGTTTCTACCCTGGAAGGGTCGCAGTCGCAGTTGTAGCCTTAAAACCCTGCATTTATTGATAATGATGCTAATGCCTAATGTTGTTTGATGTAGCAATAAAATCTTTGCCGCAGATAATTGTAACTGCGACTGCGACCCTTCCAGGGTCGTAGGTTTTTTTTTACATTGACCGGGGGTGTCGCTACGCTCAACCCCCGGCTAATGGCTGGCAAACCCTCCGGATTACAAAAAAGACATCTACGTATTCGTATATAACGATGAGCGTTAGAGTGTGAAAACCGGAAAACATGATAAAGGGTATTTTACTAATTTCCAGATCCCTAATCATTTGCCTCTACCTTTTTTTGCCCGCCAACTGACCATTAATTTCCGCCAACACTTTTGCCAATAAATCCTTCTGCCCGGTCTGGAAGTTTGCCGCATCGGTTTCCCGGCGCAACCATGTAAACTGGCGCTTGGCCAGTTGCCGGGTAGCGACGATGGCTTTTTCGGTCATGGTTTCAAGGTCATATTCGCCTTGCAGGTACGACCAAGCCTGCCGGTAACCGACGGCCCGGATCGAGGGCATTTTTTCGGTCAGATCGCCGCGTTGATACAGCGCGGCCACTTCATCGATAAAACCCTGCTCCAGCATTTGTTTAAAGCGCCGGGCGATGATGTCGTGCAGGATGGCCCGGTCTTGCGGGGCGATAATCAGTTTTATTTTTTGATAAGGGATGTCTTGCGCCTGGGCTTCGGTGAAAAAAGACGTTAACGGCTTGCCGCTGATTTCGTAAACTTCCAGCGCGCGTTGGACGCGCTGCGGGTCGTTGGGGTGGATTCTCGCCGCCGATTCGGGATCGATCTCGGCCAGCCGACTGTGCAGAGCTTCTTTGCCCAGTTGTTCCAAGTCCTGCTCGAGCTTTGCCCGGATGTCCGGGTCGGCTTCAGGCAGTACCGCAAGGCCGCTGTTCAGCACGTTAAAATACAGCATGGTGCCGCCGACCAGTATCGGGATTTTGCCGCGCCGGGTTATGTCGTCCATTAGGGCCAGCGCCTGTTTCCTGAACTGGCCGGTGGAGTAGGATTCGGCAGGGTCGAGGATGTCGATCAGGTGATGCGGGATGCCGTCCCGTTCTTCCAGTGTGGGTTTGGCGGTGCCGATGTCCATGCTTTTAAACACCAGCGCGGAATCGACGCTGATGATTTCGCCGTTGAGCGTCTGGGCGAGTTGTACGGATAGCGCGGTTTTCCCAGAGGCGGTTGGGCCCATCAGGAAAATGGCGGGGGGGGTGGATTGAATTTTCATAGTTTTGGGTTACCTAGTTCTCACGTAGCGCGTCACTGCAATTAAGTTAAGCGTTGTAGGAGCGGGCCATGCCCGCGATGAAGGTACGATAACACTGTAATTACTGCCTAAATGTCGCGGGCGCGGCCCGCTCCTACGGCGTCATTGCGCTTAACTTAATGGCAGTGACGTAGCGCGGGGGAACGAAAGAAAAAACCTTCCCCCCTTTGCCTTTCACCTTGCACCTATAACTTTATTGCCCACGCAAAAAGAATTTATCAAGGTCATTGGTCGAGAATTCCACCCAGGTCGGTCTGCCGTGGTTGCATTGGCCTATTCTTTCGGTCTGCTCCATGTCCCGCAGCAGGGCGTTCATTTCATCTACGGTCAGGCGGCGGTGTGCGCGTACGGAGCCATGGCAGGCTGCTTTGGCTAAGATTTCGTTGGATTTTTCCTGTATCCGCTGGCTCATGCCGTGTTCGCACAGGTCGGACAATACATCGCGGATCAAGGTTTCCATGTCGGCATTGCCGAGTAAAACGGGGATTGAACGCAGCACGATGGTTTCCGGGCCGGAACGGTTGATTTCAAAACCCATTGCGCGGAAGAATTCATGCTCATCTTCGGCCAAATCGGCTTCGGCTGCGCTGACGGTTATTTTAATCGGCAGCAATAAAGGCTGGCTGGGCACCGCGCCGTTTTGGTATTGCTGTTTCAAGCGCTCGTAGGTGACCCGTTCGTGCGCCGCATGCGCATCGACCAGGATGATGCCGTTGGGGGTTTCGGACAGGATGTAGATGTTGTGCAGATGCGCGATGGCGTGGCCTAGCGGTCTTGCTTCCGCTTGGGTCGGCTCAGTTGCTTGGGCCATCGGCTCGGGTTTCGGATACAGCGAGGCATAGGCTTGGATGGCTTCTTCTACATGCAACGGCAATGATGCTTGCTGCGGCGGTCTTGAGCTGTAGGTCGATTTGGCATCGAAATTTGGCTTTGATTGTTGAGTTACGCTATCGTTTTGCCAACCTACATTGTTTGGATTGGCATCAAAAACGGCTTGTGTTTGCGGCGACGATACGGACTCCGGTTGTTGGGTTACGCTGTCGCTAACCCAACCTACATTAGGTCGATTGTCATGCCCCGGCCTTAAATTAGCCAATGACCGGTGTAGCGCCGAAAACAGAAAATCATGCACCAGCCGCCCTTCCCTGAACCTGACTTCCAGCTTTGCCGGATGGGCGTTGACATCGACCAGCGTGGGATCAAGCGTCAGGTACAGGACGAAAACCGGATGCCGCCCGTGGAACAACACATCCTGATAAGCCTGCTTGACGGCATGGCTTACCAGCTTGTCCCTGACCAGCCTGCCGTTGACGTAGAAAAACTGCATGTCCTGCTGGCTGCGGGAAAAGGTCGGCAAGCCGACCCAACCGGTCAGTTGCAGGCCCGATGCCGCAAAGTCGATTTTGACCGAGTTTTCGATAAAGGCCGAGCCGCAAATACCGGCGATCCGTTGCTCCTGATCGCTGTCCGTTGTCGCCGGTTTCAGGTTGAGTATTTCTTTTTGGTTGTGCGACAGGGTAAAGCCCATATCGAAACGGCTCAGCGCCATGCGCTTGATCAAGGTTTCTATATGGGCGAATTCGGTTTTTTCGGTTTTTAAAAACTTGCGTCGGGCCGGGGTGTTGTAAAACAGGTCGCGCACATCGACGGTGGTGCCTTGCGGATGCGGGTCGGGTTGCGGGTCAAAATTCTGCTCGGTGCCATCGGCATTGACCTTCCAGGCGCAATCGGCATCACTGATGCGTGAAATCAGCGTCAGCCTTGAAACCGAACTGATGCTGGGCAAGGCCTCGCCGCGAAAGCCCATGCTGACCACCTGTTCCAGGTCTTTTAAGCTGGCGATCTTGCTGGTCGCATGGCGGGACAAGGCCAACGGCAGGTCTTCTTTGACGATGCCGCAGCCGTTATCCCTGATTTTAATCAGCCGTGCGCCGCCCTGCTCGATGTCGATAACGACTTGACTGGCTCCCGCATCGAAACAATTTTCAACCAGTTCTTTAACCACGGAGGAGGGTCTTTCGACCACTTCGCCTGCGGCAATCTGGTTTACCAGTTGTGTGGGGAGTGAATGGATACGCATCAGCCGACCTAAAGCAAAACGCGTATTTTATATGAGTGGTGGTTATTTTTCACAGTTCCTTGTTAAGACGGCGGCAATCTAGACCATAAAGCTTAACAGTTCAAAGCCAGCTTTGAACTCCGGCATCTTTGCTATCGGGAGTCCAAAGCTGGCTTTGGTCGTCTTTTGCCTTTCGCCATGAATCTTGAGTCTTAAAATCACATCTCCAAAGCCGCCACCCTGCTTTCCTCAGTAATATCTTTACTGAAATAGCTGCGCACGCCGTTAAAAATAGCCAGCGCTATTTTCGATTGATGCGCGGTGTTGACTAGCTTAAGCTCTTCCGATGGATTGGAGATGAATGCGGTTTCTACCAAAATAGACGGCACATCGGGCGATTTCAACACCAGAAACCCGGCCTTTTGCACCGAGCCGTAATGCAGCTCGCCGATGCTTTCAAAATTTCTCAGCACTTTTCCCGCCACATTCACACTGGCGTCTTGGGTCGCGGTCTGCGATAAATCCAGCAATACGGAGGCCAGCACATCTTCTTTATCGTTCAGACTGACACCACCAACCAAATCGGATGCGTTTTCACTGTCCGCCAGCCATCGCGCGGCTTCGCTGGTTGCGCCTTTGTTGGACAAGGTGAACACCGACGCGCCTTTGACGGTTGAATTCTGGAACGCGTCGGCATGGATTGAGATAAACAAATCGGCCTTGGCTGCCCTGGCAATTTGCATTCTCTTTCTAAGATCCACGAAGTAGTCGCCTTTACGAACCAGAACAGCCTTCATGCCAGGCTGTTTGTTGATTAAGTCCGCCAATTTTTTGGCAATAGCCAAGGTAACTTTTTTCTCTTCGGTGCCGTTTTGCCCATGAGCGCCGGGATCGTCGCCGCCATGACCTGCATCTACCGCAACAATGATGCCTTTGTCTCGTTTGGCAACTTTTGTTGCTACAGCCCGAGTGGACGCGCTCTTTTTAACAGAGACCGGTTGCAGCTCTTTAACGGGTTTTTCTACAGTTTTTTGGCTCTCCGTCGTTTTGACAGCAGCCACTTTGTCGGCAGTTGTTTTAGTCTCTGCCCTATCCTCAACCTTCGCATATTTATCCGGGGCTTTGCCCAATAACTCAATAACCAAGCGATGCCCATCCATGCTATTGGTTCTTAATGACATGCTTTTTGCGCTAATCTCTCTTTTTAAATCAACGACAATTCTTAAATCGGTCTTGTTTTTTGGTGCTACGCGGACTTGGGAAAACAACGGGTGAGATGGCGGCGGCTGGCTTAACACCTGTTTGACATTGGCATTGCGTATGTCAATCACCAAGCGCGCGGGGTTGTTCATCAGGAAGACCCGGTGCTCAGGCGATGAGCTCACATCAAACAACATTTGATTTTGATCGGGCGTATTCCAATAGCGCAATGAACTGATATTGACCTGCCCTGCATAACCGGGCACAGCCAATAACTGTAATCCAATAATAAACAAGGCCTTCCAATAACTTTCCATAAACACAACTCACAAAGTGATAATCAGGATTAGATTATAGCAGTATGTATTTGTTTTTCTAGGTCGGTTGTATAACTTATTTTTAATTATGGGAGAATATACGCATATCTACTGAGCGGCCATTTCCTTCCGCAGCCAAGCTTATGACCCTGTCCGGCTCGGGTAAAAAGCCTTTGCCCATGTCCGGCCACTCGATAAAACACACGCAGTCCTGATCGAAATAATCTCGTATGCCTATCCATTCCAGCTCCTCAGGATCAGCAACCCGGTACAAGTCAAAATGAAATATTTTGCGCTCGCCTATCGTGTATTCTTCGACCAGCGTATAGGTCGGGCTTTTGACCGCGCCGGTGTAACCTGCCGCCCTTAGGAACCCACGAACCAATGTCGTTTTCCCTGCGCCCAGCTCGCCATGCAAAAATATCAGGCACTTTGACGGCAACTCCGCCCAAAGTTTTGCGCCAAACTGCTCGGTCGCTTCGGTATCCTTTAAATAGGTCTTCATTCATTCACCAGTTGTCTGAGATATGGCATTAAATCGCTGGCCAGCAACCCCCTTTCCCCGTCTTTGGCTGCGGCCAAATCGGCCGCCAAACCGTGATTATAAACCCCTTGCTGCGCCGCATCCTGTAAAGACAAGCCCTGGGCCAGCAAACCGGCTATCACGCCGGCCAATACATCGCCCATGCCGCCGGAGGCCATGCCCGGATTGCCGGTGTTGGAAACGGCGGGTTCTTGTTCGGAGGCGATTAATGTCCCTGCACCTTTAAGAATGGCAATTCCACCGTAGCTGGCCTGAATGGACAGAGCTGACGCAAACCGGTCTTGTTGTATGTCGGCAGTGGCGCAGTTCAGCAGCCTGGCGGCTTCTCCGGGATGCGGGGTTAAAATCCAACCGGGGTTTGTGCTGGGTGAATTCGCCAACAGATTCAATCCGTCCGCATCGATGACCATCGGTTTTCCCGACGCTATCGCCGCATTAAATAACGCTTTTGCCCAAGCGCTTTGCCCCAATCCCGGCCCGACAACGATAACATTAGCTTTTGCCAACAATACCTCCAGCTGCTCGGCCATTTCCACGCCATGACACATTAACTCCGGCCTGCCCAAGTTCATCAGCCCGGAATGCTCGGGCCGTGTCGCTATGCTAACTAGACCTGCGCCCACGCGCAAAGCCGCCTCGCCTGCCATTCTGGCCGCGCCGGAATAACCCAGCTCACCGCCTACGATCAGCACATGCCCACAACTGCCTTTATGCGCGCAACGGTCGCGACGCGGCAACGGCGTTTTGACGACACGCGTCGCCGCAGCTTTGATCCCGGAAAACACATCATCCGGCACTCCCAGTTGCGCATAGCCAATCTCGCCGCAATACTCGGCCGCCTGCCCGGTAAACAAGCCCTGCTTCAGGCCGATAAAGGTGACCGTGCAATCGGCTTTTACCGCGTAGCCCATCGCGTTGCCGGTATCGGCATTTAGACCGGAGGGAATATCGACGGCAATAACGGGGGCAGAATGGGCATTGATTGCGCGTATCGCCTCGGCATAAATCCCGGTGACCTGCCTATCCAGTCCTGTACCAAACAGCGCGTCAACCAGCACATCGGAGTTAACCGCCTGTCCGGCCTGGAACAGCGTAACCTTTCCATTAGCTTTTATATATTGCAGGTAGGCGGCCTGCGCATCGCCTTTTAGTTTTTCAGGATCTGAAACCGCATAGACGCAAACTTCCAACCCTGCTTTCAAGGCTAGTTCGGCAATAATATAGCCGTCTCCCGCATTATTGCCGGAACCGCAAAAAACCGCTATCGACCGGGCATCGGGCCACTGTTTTTTGAGCGACGCGAAAACCTCAGCCCCCGCCCTGCCCATTAATTCGAAGCCGGGAATGCCGCGTTCCTGGGTCGCGATCCGATCCAGCTCCCTGACCTGTGCCGCGCGATAGAGTTTTATTGGTAAATTTTGCATGGTATTGTGGTGTGACTCCTTAACTTCGTAAACACATTATATCCCCGTCGCCAGCTATGGACATCAGCAGCCAAAAAATGATTACCCTCGCCTACGGTACTATTGTGTAAGTTGATAATTTTAGCGCCTTTCATAACTACTATCACCAACCCTACCCTCCACATTGAATCGCGTGCTATCAAATGCTATCATTCAAACAGCATTTTTTAGGAGGTCTCATGGCAAATTTAAGTGTTAGAAAACTGGATGAGGATGTCTTTTCAAAACTGCGCATGCGTGCTGAGACGCATGGCGTTTCGATGGAAGAAGAAGTACGCCAAATTCTTAAACAAGCCGTTACAAACCCGATTAAACTCGGCGATATGGCTTTGCGATTATTTGGCGAAAAGCAAGGAATCGAACTGGAATTGCCTGAACATACACCGCATGAACCATTGGATTTATTGTTGTGATTGTTCTGGATACCAATGTCATTTCAGAAGTCATGCGCCCTCACCCAAGCGAGGCTGTTGTGGCATGGCTAAACCAACAACCCGGCACCAACCTCTTCATTACGTCCATAAGCCTTGCGGAAATCGGGTACGGCTTGCGTGTTCTGGCCGACGGACAACGCCGCAGAAATTTGCAAAACCGTTTTGAAGAATTCGTTAGCCAAGGATTTGAATATAGGATACTCAACTTTGATGCCGCTGCTGCGCATATTTATTCTGAATTGATGGGACACCAAAAAGAAATTGGCAGCCCAATGAGCTTTCCCGACGGTCAAATCGCCGCAATTACCTTAACCAATCGTTTTATGCTTGCAACCCGCAATATTAAGGACTTTAGCAGTTGCGGTCTTGATTTGATTGATCCTTTTGAATAGTTGTGTGGGTTACACTATCGATCCTGCAATGCTCTTTGCTGATCGCACGGATTTGTATGCCTAACGAGGTTTTATGCAGCAACAATACTTGCAAAAATATTAATCATCTCGTTGCTTATTCTTAACTGATGTTACGCAGTTATTAGAATTTAGACGGCATTAACATTTTTATTATTAAAGTGTCGCTGTTGCGACGGTTTATTTTTAATCGGGTTCTCGCACCCGAGGGCGAGTTACTTTCTTTTGCTTCGCCAAAAGAAAGTAACCAAAGAAAAGGCGACCCGGT
>JAUXTH010000099.1 GCA_030679035.1 Methylobacter sp.
AAGTCGGTAAGGTTTAGGCCAAATCCGACGCTGCCCCCGCAACGGTATATAAGTAAAGTTTCATCGAGATGCCACTGTGTTCACGCATGGGAAGGTGATGATTCAGGCTAACGCCACTTATAAGCCCGGAGACCGGCCCGAAAGTTTAATTCGGTACAGCGGAGGGCTGTCAGCGAAAATGACGGTACAGCTCCGCGTCATCTCTCGTTTTCTTTTGTCCTCTGTTGTGTAAAACAACTTTCCATGCGCGGGCGGCGCACGAGGACAAACATGCAAAAATTTATATCCGGCTCATTCCCGGAATCATATTCCACCACTAAACGACGCAGTATTTCCGTTTCAATTTTAGTGCTCTCAGGTACTTGTTCGGCAGTAATGGCTAAAGAAGCCCCGTCAGTCCAGGTATTGGATCCACTTGTCGTTACGGCCACGCGCTCCGAAACGCGTCAGTTTGAAACGCCTCAAGCGGTGCAGGTGATTTCCTCTAAAGATATCGACAAGACCGTAAACGTTGACTTGACCGATCTGCTCAAGAAAAACGCCGGGGTCGATGTGATTCAATATCCCGGCATGCTTTCCGGCATCGGACTGCGCGGTTTCCGCCCCGAATTCTCCGGAATCAGTAAGCGCTCGCTGTTACTCATCGACGGGCGACCCGCCGGCGCCACCAACCTCAGCATGATTCAGACCGGCATGGTCGAACGGGTGGAAGTCGTCAAAGGCCCGGCCTCGGCACTCTATGGCCCCTCGGCGATGGGCGGCGTAATCAACATCATTCCCAAGCGCAGCACCGGCCCCATAACCGGTAAGGCTCGCGCCGGTTACGGCTATTTCGATACGCGGCAGTTCGGGTTTGACATAGGCGGAGACCTTGGCCCGATCAATTTTGATTATTCCGGGTCCTATTACGATCAGGATGATAATTTTTCCATGGGTGATGGCAACAGGCGTCCCAACACCGACTTCAACACCATCAACAATGCGCTGCGGTTGGGGTTGCCCTTAGGCGATCATATGAATCTGGAAGGATTTATTGATAGCTATCTCGGCAAGGATATCGCTACCCCTGGCGATATTGCCGACGGTGAAAGGGAGCAATCCAACCTGGATTTGGATCGATATTCAGGCCATGTCCGTTTGGATGGCAAGTATGACTGGGGCGATTTTAAGTTCACCCTGTTTCGTGCAGAAGAAGCCAGCGAACGGAGGAAGATTACCACGCTGACAATCGCTGACCAGCCGTTTTTGCCATTTAAATCTTTTGGCAGTGATATTAATTGGTGGGGAGCGCAGGCGCAGGCAAGCCTGCCGTGGTGGAATAACGGGCAGCACAAGCTAATGGTCGGGTTTGACTATGAGGAAGTGGGACAGACAAGCCTGTCCTATAAGGCTAATGGCACTCGCAAGGCGCCGTTCGCCGCTGATCTTGAGCGGCGCGGCTGGGGGATTTTCGCACAAAATGACTTTAACTTTGACTGGTTCGGCGGCAGCACGATATTCAGCGTAGGCGCGCGTTTCGATCAAATCATCCTGGAGACTTTTAAAACCCCGTTTAAAACGGATTTCACGCCATCGGAATCGTCTTTTGAGGTGTTCAATCCGCGCATGGGCTTTTCGCATCTCTTTACCCCAAAACTGCGGGTGCATGGCACGATAGGCCGGGCATTTACACCGCCGGAAGCGGGACAATTCACCGGTCAGAACGAGACGGTGGTCGGCGGCCGTACGCAAATCACCCAGGGCAATCCCAATCTCCAGCCCGAATCCAGCATCGGTTGGGATATTGGTTTGGGTTGGAATGACAATAAGCGTTCCGCCGATTTGACTTATTTTGAAACCATCGTCGATGACAAGATCGCCTCCGTGGTTGCGAGCCGACCCGCCGCGCCGGCGCCCATTATCAATTCGTATGTCAATGCCGACAGCTCCTTTGCAAACGGTCTGGAATTCCAGGTGCGCCAGGCGATTACGCCGGTCTGGAGTCTATTCGGCGATACCACCTGGTTTTTCGAACGCACCGAGAAAATCGGCGGCGAACAACGCAATACTCACAATGTAGCGGATATGACCGCACATGTTGGCGTGGATTTCGATCAGGGACCAGTCAGCGCACGTGTTAGCGGCCGTTATGTCGGTCATCGCAATGACTTTGATTTTATCGCGCCGACCCGCCCCATCATCGAATATCCATCTTTCATGACTATGGATATCTCTGCCAGCTACCGCTTTTACAAAGGCCATACAATTTCTGCGCAGGCCAGCAATCTGCTCGACAAGTACTACTACGAGAAGCTTGGCTTCCCGCTGGCCGGGCGGCAGCTTAATCTTGTTTATAGCTTTGCGTTCTAACAGCAACCCGGCTGTTAAATAGAGTAGAAACCACAATACTTAGGTAATTTCCAATAATGAATCTACCAAAAGAATCGTCCACGAAAGACACGAAAATCACGAAAAACCCCATAACACGAATCTTTCGATTGATTTTTTTCGTGCCTTTCGTGATTTTCGTGGACCCTGTTTTTTTACGGATCAGATTCTTGATGGGATGCTCTTTCTCGGGAATCACCTTATTAAATTGCATCAACTAAATTAAGGAGCAAACAGCATGACTGATAGACAAGTAACCGAGCAGATCGCTTCCCGGCAAATCCTCATTGAACCGCCGAATAGACGGGTCGAGATCTTTCCCTTGCCGCTGAGTGAATCGCGGCTGCAAGGACTGTTGACTCGCTTGTTCGAGCAACACTGGCCGGACATTCGTTTTGGTGTCATGGTGCCCGGCGCAGTCTATGAAATCAAAGCACCCAATAAGCCGGAACGCATAAGCTATCTCGATGGTTATTTGACTATCGACTTCGGTTCCTGGCATTTTCACCTCTGTATCGGAGACTATCGCGGGAGCCACGAAGATGCGCGAGTGCATCAGACTGCCCGCGCCGAATTTTATCGGATGCTCAATTCTGATGATCAACCGATAAGTTGGGGGTTTCGGATGTTTAATGGCGAAGGCCAGCAGCAACTGACCGTATTCATGCCCAATCCGTTATTGACACCGGAGGACAAAATTGCCCGAGAACCCGATTGGTCACGATTGAGCCTGTGGAATCAATTACGGGAGTCGTTTCTTGGCTTGCAGCCCGACCTGATCGACCGTACTGCACCCGCCTACAAAAATGTCTAACAGTCCGATGCTAATGATGTTACTGATAGCGCTTTTGGTTCTTGCAAGCCCGGCAAAAGCGCTGCCAAAACGGATCGTTTCAGTGAATTTATGTACCGACGGGCTGTTGCTGACATTGGCGCCAAAACAGTATATCGCAGCGGTGAGCCGATACGCCAGTGACCACAACCGGAGCCCTTTTACTGAATTGGCGAAAGAAGTTCCTGCTGTATCGGTCCAAGCCGAAGCGGTTCTCGCGCTAAAGCCCGACTTGGTGCTTGCCGGTAAATATGGGGCGCGTGAAACTATAAAACAGCTGCAACGCTTGGGCATCCCGGTTGAAAAATTTGCACCCGTGCAGAATTTTGCCGAACTAAAGGAGCAGATAGCACGCCTGGGTAATTTGATAGGCGAGCCTGAGCGGGCGCAAGCCTTGATCGCGCAAATCCAGCAACTGGATAACAGCATGCCGCCGGTTTCGTCAAAGATCCGGGGTGTCATCTATTTCGGCAGCGGCGTGAGTCCCGGCAGCAATACGATGGAGGGCCGGGTGCTGGAACTGGCTGGGATCGAGAACATTATTGCAACGCCCCTTCGTAAAGGCATAGTGCATCTTCCACTGGAGGAGTTCATCGTCGCCAAGCCGGATGTTCTGGTATTGACTGATTACCATCAGAACACACCCTCCCGCGCACAACGCTTTCAACATCATCCGGTTTTTCGACGAATGCAGCAGTCTACTGTGATTTTACCCGCCAACTTGCTGGTTTGCGGCGGAGGTTCCTGGACAATGGAAGCCGTAAACCGTCTCCGTGCATTCACCGCCAAATCTTATCCCGCCAAGGAGGGCTTATGAACAAGCTGGTCTGGATAGGGCTGGGGCTATTGATCATGATGCTGTCCGTGGTATCCATGCTGACCGGCCCGGTCTCTATTTTCGATGCCGTAGCCGATTGGCGCGGCGACAGGAGTCAGGAATGGTCAATTATTCTATGGGAAATTCGCGCGCCGCGCACAGTGCTCGGCTTGTTGGTCGGTGCGGCGCTGGGACTGGCCGGCGCGGCTATGCAGGGTTTGCTGCGCAATCCGCTAGCCGAACCGGGTTTATTAGGGGCTTCGAGCGGGGCCGCACTGGGTGCCGTCGTAGCACTCTATAGCGGATTGGCCGCCGAGTTCTATTTGGCTTTACCGTTAGCCGGTTTCTGCGGCGCGATATTGATGTCCGTTATTGTCATCGCATTGGCCGGTTTGCAAGCGGAAATGACCGTCATTATTCTTGCCGGCGCCGCCGGTAGTGCGCTGTGCGCCGCATTGATCGCTTTAGTGCTGAATTTTTCACCGAATCCGAACGCCGGCTACGAAATCATGTTCTGGCTGATGGGATCGCTGGCGGATCGCAGCTGGGATGAAGTCTATTTGGCGCTGCCGCCGATGGCCGTCGGTGCGGTGTTACTGTTGTTCGCGGGCAAAGGCTTGCTGGCGATGAGCCTTGGCGAGGAAACGGCCCATTCGATGGGGTTCTCTCCAGCGCGGCTGCGAGCCCTGGTGTTGATCGGTTCCTCCTTGCTGGTAGGCAGCGCTGTATCCGTTGCCGGGAGTATCGGCTTTATCGGATTGGTCGCGCCGCATTTGATGCGCTCCGCAGTGATGGCCGATCCGCGGCGGCTTTTGCCAGCCGCCGCGCTGGCCGGGGCGGCATTATTACTGAGCGCCGATATTGGCACCCGTTTACTGGTCACCCAGGGGCAGGAATTAAAGCTGGGCGTATTGACCGCTTTATTCGGGTCGCCGTTTTTCTTTGGCCTGGTGTTACGTTTACGGAGTAGGGGATGGTGAGTCTTTTAGAAGGCCGCAGTTTATCGTTAACCTTGGGGAAACGCCAGGTCATCGATCAGGTATCGATTAGCCTGGCGCGGGGCCAACTGACCGGCATTATTGGCTGCAACGGAGCGGGCAAGTCCAGTCTGCTGGGCTTGCTGTCCGGTTACCGGCAGCCGCAGGCGGGCGAGGTGTTTCTCGGCGGCAGCGCCTTAACGCAACTGACACCGGCGGAACGCGCCAAGCGTCTTGCCTTCCTGCCGCAAGGGCAAGTCGTTCACTGGCCCTTATCAGTGGAGCGGGTCGTCGCGTTGGGACGGCTCCCGCATGGCTCGGGCATGAAACTGGGCGCGGAAGACCGGGCGGCCGTCAATCAGGCCATGACCTGGACTAATGTCGGCCATCTTGCCGCACGCAATGTCAATGCCTTGTCCGGCGGCGAGCGGGGACGTGTTCTGCTGGCCCGCGCCCTGGCTACGCAGACACCGGTGCTGCTCGCAGATGAGCCGCTGGCGGGGCTTGATCCCGGCTGTCAGTTGCGATTGATGGACGTATTGCGCGAGCTGGCAAATGACGGCATGTCCATTGCGCTGGTCCTGCATGATCTCGATCTTGCTACGCGTTATTGCGACAGGCTTTGTCTTTTGCATCAAGGGCGCTTGTTAGCGGAGGGCTCGCCTGAAACAGTATTGACCGAAAATAACTTAACCTGCGCTTTTGGCATCAAAGCATGGCATGGCGTTATCGATAATCGTCGCTGCCTGGTTCCGATCATGGCTACAGCATCAGGCTAAATATCAAGTCCCGCATGAGCATATTCGGATTTTTACCCGCAAAAGTGGTCAACAGAATAAGCTCAGGGAGGTCAGCCCCCAATACTGCTCTTGTGGGGGAACTAGCCAACTTATTTTTCATCCATTTCCTCGAATTTCAATAATTCAGGGGGTGGCACTCCTAAAGTATTTGCAAGTTTGCATATATTGACCAGCGAAATATTTCGCTGCCCACGTTCAACCCCGCCTATATAGCTTCTCGCCAAGTCACTCTCCCAAGCAAGTACTTCTTGAGACCATCCATGTTCTTTTCGTAATTGTATAAGTCGTTTTCCAAATAATTTTTTCGGATCTGCTGCCATCTGCAATTAACCAGGAGTCATGAGCTGGTTGTATGCTAACTATGTAGACCTCTATAGTGCCACGTACTATGAGTGACATTTATTTGCTTTTTTGATCTAATAGCTTTTATTTGTAACGCAGAGAATTATCGACATGTTTCTTGACACTAAAAACTTAGATCCTATTTTATCTAAACTTGACGATTCTCAGATCGAAGAGCTGGTTCTAACGATCCGGTTATTCGTCGTTGGCCTATCTCAAACACTTTCCGCTGGATGTGTTGAAAATCGACAAAAGCTTTATCGATGATATTCCTTTCCTGCAAGACGATATGGAAATCGCCGCCACTATCATTGCTATGGGCCATACCTTAGGTTTCAAAGTGCTCGCTTAAGGCCTGGAAACCATAGCGCATCTGAACTTCCTCAGCGAACAAGGTTGCGATCTGTATCAAGGTTACCTAAAAAGCAAACCCTTAGACGCAGATAGCTTTGCAAAATTTCTGCATAGAGGAAACAGCTCACATGATTAGAAAGGAACAACTCCGAAGAAAGAATACCACCCTATAAGCGGTTTATAGCTTTAGCAAGATAACTTTGTCCGCAAATAGTGGGGCTTAAGACCTTTGAATATTTGCGACAGAACCTGAGAATCTGCTGCACAGAAAAGAGACCAATCTATGATCAATGAATTCAATTTTCATGAACTGAAAGCCGCTGAGCGTCTGCCTTCACCTTCAGGAACCGCGTTGGCCATTGTGAGGCTTGTACAGCGGGACGATGCCACAATGCAGCAAGTTTCTCAATTGGTTAAAATAGATCCCGCTTTAAGCGGTCGAATATTGCGTTTCGTCAATTCAGCTGGTTTCGGGACGCGGCGCCCCATCGCCAACGTTCATGATGCGGTGATGATGATGGGCATGCAGGCGGTGCGCAACTTTGCACTCAGTCTCTCTTTAATTGGTAACAACAGCACCGGCAATTGCGCAGAATTCGATTACGCAGCGTATTGGTCACAATCCCTGGCCATGTCGGTGGCTATCGCAGCCATCACTACACGAGAACGCACAGTGTTACCCGAGGAATCATTTACTCTGGGGCTGCTCTCGGACATTGGTCGCCTTGCGCTTGCAACCGCTTGGTCCGAGATATATGGCGAATGCCTTACCATAGCGCAGGATGAACAGCTTATTGCTTTGGAGAGAGAGCGTTTCGCCATCGACCATAATGCCTTGAGCTTGATTCTGCTGGATGACTGGGGATTCCCGCAAATATTTCTGGATGCTTTAAAACTGAGCCTTGAGCCGGAAACAACTGATACTTCTCGAGTTGCCCGGTTTGCCAGTCAACTGGCTTTTGCCCGACAGATCGCGCGTTTCTGTTTGGCTGATGAATGCTATAGAGCTTCACTGTTAACCGATTTAAAAACACAAGCGAATCTTCACCATCTGGACGAAACAGCCCTGATCAATTTTGTCGATGAAGTCATCGAAGAATGGCACGAATGGGGCAAGCTGATTGAGGTTAACACCAACATTCAAAACTCTTTACCAAAAGCCACCTCCGCAGAAGCAATTTTTTCGGGTCTGGATTTATTGCTGGTCGATGATGACACCATAATGCTCACACGTCTTTCCAAACAGTTTACAGAGGCCGGGCATCGGGTCGAGGTCTGTCGCAGCGGCGAATCTGCATTGCAGTATGTCATTGATCACAAACCCCAAATGGTCATTACCGATTGGCACATGAAAAACATGGATGGACTCGCCCTCTGTAAGACACTACGCACATCAGGCTTTGGGAAGAATCTTTACCTTATCATGCTCACTGCCAGTGAAAACGAGGATGCTCTGATTGAGGCTCTCGATGCCGGCATCGATGACTACTTAACCAAACCAGTCAGTTTGCGCGTACTTCTGGCTCGCATCCGGGCCGGTCATCGTATTGTTTTGCTGCAGCAGGCATTAGAAAAGGAAAGCCGAGACATTCAGCACTATACCGCCGAGCTGGCGGCAGCTAACCGCCGCCTTCGGATTATGGCTAATACAGACATTCTGACCAAATTACCCAACCGCCGTTATGCGCTTGACCGTCTGGAGCAAGAGTGGGCAACCGCGCAACGGTGCAAGCGTCCGATGAGCATTTTGATGCTGGATTTGGATCACTTCAAATCGGTCAATGACACCTTTGGACACGATGTCGGAGACCGGGTATTGTCGCATACAGCCAAACTTATGAAAGAGGCTTCACGCACCAACGATATCGTTTGTCGATTGGGCGGTGAAGAGTTTCTGATAATCGCTCCCAACACCAGCGGCAATACTGCCCTGTTGTTGGCGGAACGTATCCGGAGCTCCATCGAAAAAAACCAATACAAGGAACTGGCACAGCACCAACCGATTACCGTCAGCATTGGCGTGGCAAGTTCTATGGATGACAAGCTGGGCTGGAATGAGTTGATGAAATTGTCGGATCAAGCTTTATATAGTGTCAAGCGCAGTGGCCGCAACGGTGTACAGCTTGTCACATGCTAAAGCATAACGTTTGTAATGGTCAACTCTAAAACAGGACACTTTCTTAGGCAGGCTTTCTATAGAATTCCCGCTCAAATTCCAGCGGGGATTGATAGCCTAATTTTGAGTGCGCGCGTCTACCATTATAAAAAGCTAAATAATGCCCTATGGGTGACAAAATGAATTCTCGAATTATTGGCTTTTGGGCTGTTTCTTAACAGGGTGTTCTTCTTGCGATCTCAAGCTTGGCCGCGACAAGTCTTCGGATAACGAATCTCCCATCGCTTGCAACCCTTTCACCAACGAGCCAATCATTTTTTCCTCGGCTGGTTTAGTTTCGGCATCATCCATCAGAATCGCACGAAAACCGTGCTTCATAAACGCATCAAGCTTGGCGTTGATAACCTTCGGCATTTGTAAGGCAAAAGCATCGAAATGATCGGCTGCCTGTTCAATTTGAGTCTGTGCATCATTCTTTTCGGAATCCGGCGAAGACTGTCTGAAGCCAGCATCCTGCTTTTGCCGTGTTTTATCAACAGTAATCACGGGTTCTCCGCTTGCAGTCCCTACTGCCAACAGGAGAGACGCAAATAGAATGGGTAGAATTGGTTGAATTCGACACATGGCAATCAATAAGCGACGTTAATGGATACCGGCGTGGACAGTTCTTTGGCGTCGTCCATACCCGTTATAGTCGCCGAAGCCGACTGTGGCGTAGTCGTTTTGCTAAAACTGATCCGGTAGGATGTGGAACCGATGGGTTGGCCGTTAACCTCCCAGGCATAACCAATCACCTTGCCGTCAGGATCGGTACATTTGGCTTCGACATAGACCACATAGGACGATGGTTTCGCCATCAGTTCGCACACTGGCAGTTGGTTTTGAACCAGATTCAACGGCGAATTAACGGTTGTCGTTTCGCCCATTTTGCTGTTCAGTGTGTAACTGACAATGTGGTTGCCGGCGTCAGTGATGTTGGACACCATATAGCTGCGGTTGGTGAATTCATCCACCGGTATGCCATCGACTTTCCAAAGCTGGCCCACCACGGAATCGAGCGGGTGCCCGCCGTAAATGGTGGGCCTGACCGTGACTGTCATGGGTGCCCGGTCGTAATAGTTGGATTTGCCCACCTTCAGCGTGACGGTATACGGCACCGCCTGCTCGGCGACGATGTGCTGGGTTAGCACGGTTTCATGTCCACGGGCGTCGCGGATAGTCACTGTGACATCGTACTCGCCGGCATAGACCACCTGACCGGCAGCTCGGTTTGGGAAAGCGTCGTTCTGGCGTCCGTTGACATTGGCAGGAAATGACCATTCGTAGCTCAAGCCCTCAAAGCGTCGGTTCATTTCAGGGCGGTCATGATTGACCATCAGGATAATATCGGACGGCGCCTGAACAGTCAGCTGTTTCATGCTCATGATGAAGTTAGGCCAGACGTATTGCCAAGGAACGTATGAAACCGTGGTTTCTTTGGTAGTCGTGTCCTTGAAGCCATCCACCCAGGCTCGGAAAATCAGAGGTTTGGTGTCAACCATGTCCTGTGGTGTCGGCGTCCAGTCGAGAGTGTCGCCGGATACGAGTGAACCATCCGGCTTCTGCCATTCGGATTTGGTGGTATGCACGCTGACCATGCCACCCCAAGATGGCCGGACAGAACCCTCGTAGTGATAGGTTTTGCCGGTTTCGACATCCCGCTGGCCTTTGGCGCTGACGCTGGGTCGAGTCGGTGTTTTGACGATTAGATAATGCCGTGCGACCGACCAGGCATTGGGGTCGTCGGCGCGGGTGTCGACCGGGCGGGTTCTCAGGGTTACGTACACCTTGCCTTCCTGCTCCGCAGTGATCGTCGCCGTTGCGCCGGTCGTAGTTGTGGTGCCACTGGGCGCTTCGATGGTCCATTCGTTGACCGTGTTGGTGGTCAGTACGCCTTCACGGTGCAGTTCGGCCGCCAGGGTGGCCGCATAACCCGGCGCCATGTGACGCGGGCCGGTGATGGATGCCTCCAACGTTGCGTAGGCCCATACCTCAACCGGCATAGTGTAGCTCTCGATCAGTGTGTTCTTGTTGATCATCTTTACGCGCACTTGACGTTTACCTGTATCCTTCATGGTAACGTTATGACGAAGCGTATTTGACTTCTCGATGGCTATCCAGGAATTGCCATCCGTACTTTCTTCCCAGGAAACTTCCTTGAGCGCAACCCGATTATCCGTGGTCATGTCCAGGTTCAGCGTGAAGGTTTTCGGTGCCGGATCATCTAATGCCTTGCTGGATATCGTCCCTTGGATCAATGAGCCCTTGACCACTTCAATGTAACGTGTGGATGATTCTAAGGTGCTTTCCAGTCCATTAATTGTCGATACCAGCTGTGATACAGCGGTCAGTTTCATCCACAGTTTGCCCGTCGGATTGACCTGGAAAGTGGCTTCACCATTAACCGTGTCCTGCATTCCAGTGATTGGAGTTTTGGCTACCTGATTGTTACTTTGCATTAAAATTTGCGTCCGCCACTGTCCCATCGTTTCCGGTGTGTAGATGAGGCCGTCTTTGGTGTACTTACCCACGTTAACCTTGATTTTAATTAGATCGGTGTCAGCAATTTTCTTTGGTGAATCAATGACTAGCTTCATATTGCTTTCAGCGCCACCGATAGCGGTAATCACCTGCTCGTTATAAACGGTAGGAAAATCTTGCCAGGCGACCCGCAAGGTCACCGGGCGCTTTTCCAGTAAATTGAGATTTGGAGTCGATATCCAATAAGAAGCGCCACTCATCACATTGGTACGTTCAATCGACTGTTTGCTGTCTGTAACCGATAATTTCATCTTGGCATTGGTCGGTACTCCGGCGGTAATGACTGCATTCGTGATGGATTGCCCCATCGGGACGTAGTATTTGCCCTCGGTGATTTTATAGCCGCCTTTCAATGCCACAATCGGAGGAACTAAGGGGTTGACGGTGATCGACAGCTCCCCTGACTGAAGGTTCGCGGCCATACCGTCGGGGAATACGCGCTTGACGAGATAGAGTATTTTTTGAACACCCACCGTCGGCAGTGTGCCTTCCAGTTTAATCTGTTTTGTCGTCAACGTGGTGGTAAGCCCCGTATTACCGGTCAAGCTCACGATAGCTGCACGAGTACCCTTCGCAGCCTCAGTTTGCGCAATTGCCTGATCAGTATAAAAACTATAAGGTGCTCCGGAATCTTGAGCAAAAGCCAAGTTGACTTTTTCGATGCCCATGTAGACATTCGTGCCCCCGGTAAACAGGAAAGTCGGAGGCGCTGAGGCCGTAACTTTAACATTTTTGATTATCGGATCAGAGTCATGTCGGGTGCCATTGACCCAACGCGATACGACCGCCTGCACAACGAAATCACCTGTTACAGACGGGTAACCGGCTAAGGTTGGTAAACCCTTGACGTCAGTGCCAGGTGCCATATCTGATAACGTTGTTGTTAAGGCCACGTAACACCGCCGGGGATCAACTTCGGCCTCGGATTGAACATAAGTTAGTGGGCAAGATAAATCCGTTGAGGGTTCAATCGAAGCATCGACACGGGTTTCACTTTGAAATATTGATCCTGTTGCCGGCAACACCGTCAATGTCGGCATCGGCACGGGTTGAACTGTGAAAGCCACATATTTGAAGGCAACGCCACTAGTACCAACAATGCTCAGTAACGCAGTATAATCACCAGATGGTAAACCGGTAACCGCTGCATTCAAATTGACAGAGGCACCATAACTAAGTCCGGACAGGCTTTTGGTTTCAATAACCTTAACGCCACTTTTTATAGTCAATGTGCCTGACATGGCTCCATTACAGGAATCAGACTTATACTCGATTGCGGCGGTCGGCACCTCATAGGGCAGTAAATCTGGAATACTCATCGAGGTAATTGATGGAGCGCTACAGTTGACGTTAATTGTACCCGAACCGATGACAGATGCGCTGCCTTTATCGGTCACCATAAACGCAAAAGTTAAATTACCTGAGAACAGGCCGTCTGCTGGCGGAGTGAATACAAAATTATTATTAACAATGGTCAGTGTACCAGCTGCGGGCGGAGTGGTAATCGCTAGTGTAAATATCTCTGTTTTGCCTGCCGTTACGTTGGGATCGGTAATTGACGGTGCGGTGGGGAGACTGGGACTGGTCGAGCTAGATGTTAATGCCGCCGTCGCAGACGTCGGTGCGGCGTTGGCCCATCCTTCCGCTTCGTTACTGGGCAAACTTGACTGTAAGCCAATAATGGTCTTGATCGTGTAAAAATAGGATGTGACACCGGAAACAGTTGTGTCAAAAAAGATAGTTGGAAAAGTAGTTGAGGCGACGTAAGAAGGAACGCCTCCAGGTGTTGTCGATCTCCAAACTTCATACTCTGTAGCGTCTGGATTATCCGTCCATATTAGCGTCACTTTATGGCTTAAGGTACCTTGTGTAGCAGTCAAATCCGAAACAACCGCTGGTATTTTGCTCCATCCTGTCGCTTGATTAGAGTCGGGGGCTGAACCCATAGCATTCTTTGCAACCACGGTATAGAAATAATGTGTCTCTCCGGAAACAGTGGTGTCGTTAAAATTGGTGCCAATAACGTCAGCTCCCACAATGGCGCCTTTGGTTCCGGCAGCAGTGGAACGATAAACATCATAACTAGCGGCTGATGGATCTGCCGTCCAAGTTACAGTGGACTGGGCATAAAGAGTGCCTTGGGTTGCTGTCACGCCAATAATTTTTAACGGAACTATCATCGCAAAACCCATTGCTTCGTTACTGACTTGTGACGCTACAGAATCAACAACAGTTTTGACCGTATAATAATATTGCGTCATTCCGGATACAGTGACATCTTCGTAATAACCCGTTGCCAGTATACCCAACGTGGCAATTTTTGCTGAGCCTCCCCCTGAAGTCGCAGAACGCCAAACCTCATAGCCTGTAGCGTCTGTATTCTTTGACCAGCTTAACCCTACCTTATTCGCTAAGGTGCCTTTTGTAGCGGCCAGATCAGAAATAACTACTGGCACCTTTCCCCATCCAGTCGCTTGATCGGAATCAGGTGCTGACCCCAAGATATTCTTTGAAACGATGGTATAGAAGTAATGAGTTGTTCCTGAGACGGTAGTGTCGTCAAAACTGGAACCAAGAACATCAGCGCCCACAATAGTCCCTTTGGTGCCAGCAGCGGTGGAACGGTAAATGTCATAAGTGGCGGCGGATATATCCGCCGTCCAGCTTACGATAGACTTGGCGTAAAGTGTACCTTGGGTTGCTGTAACACCCGTGACCTTTACTGTTGTATTAACGGCATAGCCCATGTCTTCGTTACTGGGTTGTGATAGTGCCCCATTAGCCACGCTTTTGACTGTATAAAAATAATGAGTCATGCCGGATACAGTGACATCTTCGTAATAACCAGTTGCCAGCGTACCTAACGTAGCAATTTTTGTTGACATTCCCCCTGAAGTCGCAGAACGCCAAACCTCGTAACCGGAGGCGTCCGGATTCTTAGACCAACTCATTGCCACTTTGTTTTGTAAAATACCCTTCGTGGCAGTCAAGTCACTAATATTAACGGGTACTTTGCCCCAGCCAGTTGCTTGATCGGAATCGGGTGCTATGCCTGAGCTGTTTTTTGCAACAACGGTGTAAAAATAGTGGGCCGTTCCAGAAACAGTGATGTCGTCAAAGCTTGCCGGTATTACATCAGCACCTACAATACTGCCCTTGGTGCCAGCAGCGGTAGAACGGTAAACGTCATAAGTGGTGGCAACAGGATCTATCGTCCAACTTACGTTAACCTTGCCATAAAGCGTGCCTTGCGTTGCATAGACGTTCAGAACTTTTGATGGGTCATTCATAGCAAACCCCATAGCCTCGTTGCTTTTAAGGCCTACGAGTACACCTACAACGGCTTTGACGGTGTAATAATAATGGGTTGCCCCGCTAGTCGTGGTGTCATCATAGGTAATTGCTGATGTCGTGGTTAGCTGCGTGGCGGTGCCACCCGGAGTCAGCGAGCGCCACACTTCATAACTGGTTGCATCGGTGATGGTCGTCCAATTTAAACGGACCTTGGCGGGGATAGTGCCTTGAGTTGCGGTTAGATCCGCGATAATGCCGGGCATTTTCGCCCAGCCTTGACCTGAAATAGTGCTCGTTGAATAGTTAACGTGAACGATATTGGGTACCCATTGCCAATTAGCAGACCAGACCCAATTCGATACCCAGACCCAATCAGATATCCATACTGTTGTTTCACAAAGGCTATAATTCATGCACATAGGATCGTCCGCCGGCCATCCTGATGTATACCAATATCCGTTATCAACCATTGAACCGTTATCAACCCAATGCCCCTGATCAACCCAGCTCCCTTGATCAACCAAATTATAGTTATTCAAACGAACCACGTAATCGTATTGGGTAGAACCAACTACCGTGCCGTCTGTAAATACGCCTTTTGACGAAAAAGTAGCACAGCTATTTGTTTGAGTATCAATGCCATTACGCACCAAAGTTATCGAACACCCCGCATCCATGTGCCAGGTAGAATAATCAATGGGAATCGTTGAAATGTTAACCTTCCCGTATAACGTTCCTTGAGTAGCGTCAGTTTGCCAAGCGTAAGCAGTATTAAATCCCAAGAAAAGAAGGATAATTAATTGTAGTAATTTTAATAAGCTGTTTTTTAACATTGGAGCCAAGAGTAATGGGTGTAGGAATGGATTAAGGCAGCAATACGTTAAATATTTTATTAATTGCGCCGCAATATTTTAATAGTCATCAATATTCCTATTACCGAAGGCTCAAACATTCAAAAGATTGGAATTGAGCCGTTCACCGTAACGTATAAATGCCTTATTAAAGATTTTGATAGGTTTGTTGGTTCCTTATGAATTTCACCATTTGCTCTTTTTTTTCCATTGAACGGCAATCTTCGTTACCAGCACGTTCTTGCGCAGATAGTGGTGATTGATTTGCGCAAGCTGAAAAGGTCATTACCGCTATAACCATAAATAGTTTGTTCATGCTTTTTTCTCCGAATTAGGCAATCAAAAATATTTTATTAAAACGTTTACGTTACGCTAATTTCTGGCTTAAGTCGGATTGAAAGCCCTCGAAAAAAGCGACCTTTCAAAATAAATAAAAATCAGGCGAAAAAAAACCGAACACTGAAAAAATTCAGATTCGGTTATGGGGATTGCACATATCAATTAAACAGTAGTACGCTTCGTTTCTCAGTTAAGAGCAAGGCCGAATAACAGAAAACGCATTCGGGCCATACTGGTTGAGAACATCCAACCAATCGATACTTTTAGCATTGGCAGGTATAGGCCCTTTAGGTTCCCAAGTTACTGCTTCAACACCTTGAGCATTTGCACGCTCAGTAAGTTTTGCAGCAGCAAACGATCCAGCAAAAGACAGATCAAGATCAGACCAGATAATCAGTTTTTCAACACCACTCGGTATTATAAAACCGGACATCAATGTCGAACTAATCAGCGGCCATGTCACCATACCGGTAGCTTCAATAACAGCCAAAGCCGTTTCAAAACCTTCCGTAACACACAGGACACGACCTGGAGCACCTAAACGAATAGCAGACCCCATTACAATCTTGTTAGACGGTGCCGGCATCATTTTCTTAGGTGAATCCACAGCCGCTTTACATCCGTCGGGCGTCAAAAACGTACGATGAATAGTAATAGCCTCATTGCCTCTTTCAACTAGCGCAAGAATGGCCGGATAATTACCTATCAATTTACCGTCTTCGTCACGATACTGCATGCGAGGATGAAAGCGAATTGAAGGCCAATTTGGAATCATATTGTCCAAACCGCGTGATTGTAAATAAAGCCTTACAGGTTCGGCGTCTGGATGGTGAACCGATTTTGATTCCTGCCACACAGTACGAAGAATCGCTTTTAGCCAGTTATCGTCCACAGAGGATTTTGACTTCGTAAAAACAGGCCTCTGTGCAACAATGGGTCTTTGATGATGTTCATCGGTCGACAACCCAAGTACATTGGAAACAGCCATTAATGCATCGGGGAAACTCCAACCTCTAAGCCACATCAATAACGAAAAACCATCCGGTTTGGCGCCACAGGTATTACAGATGCCTCCACCTGAGATGTCGGCATCACGAAACAACTTAAAGCCATCTTTTCCACCGTGAACAGGACAACCAATATGCCTGCCAGGTTTTAAAATAGCTCGTTCAAGCTCGGGCGCCAGGGAATCCAAAACGGACAACCAGGAACCACGAACTGCATTTTTGATAACGTCAGATTCAAGCGACTGAGTTTTCATGCGATCACCTTATCGACAATAGCAACAGTCTTAATGAAAAACATCGCATTCAAATAAGATTCTTTACCGTTATCCCATCGAATCGTTACGTAGAAGTCCCTGCTACCTCGACCCACTTCTTTGAGTCTAACAACTTCCCCCAATGATTCTTTGGTTACGCCAGGAAGAATATCGTCGCAAACGGGACGTACTTGAGTTCCAATTTTAATATTGCGGTAAAACATGATTTTTCTCCTAGAAATGTCCCGACAACCGAGACTTCCTTAATGCCCGTCCAGGGAAAATTAAGGAAGTCCCGGAAGGCAGGATGAAAAATTCATCCGAGAGAAAAACATGCCCCAGAAGGAGAAAGTATTTTTTCTCCCAGATGGGTGATTTAATTGAAGTATCTAACACAAGTATCCAGCGGTCACATGCCTAAGATACTGGTAAAGGTAAAGCTAATTTGCATAATGTCACATCGAGCAGATCCTCGTTTGTACGCTATAAAATACCGGTAAGTGAACCAAACCAAGCAACGCCATTAATCAAATTCATAACAAACCTGCTTTTCTCAAACCATCTTCCACGCATTTATGAAGCGGTGATGGCGTGCAAGCAAAGTGCTGCAAGATTGAATTCAGCGTTTTATCATCAAGTTCAATGCCATAGTGTTCACGCGCAAGTTTTGCGGCTTGATACTGCGGCAAAGTCTCGTTGAGGATATTCTGGTAGTGCTCCGTACACGCTTCCAGATCCTCGTCCAAAACATCGTCGGCTTCATTTAACATAAAACCTCCTAAGCAGCGTGAGCTACAAGCTTTTTGACTTGAACAGGACGATGTTCGGTAATTTCAACAACGTCATAATCATCAAGAAGATTGATAAAATTGCTACGGATAGAATCACATGCTGCATCAAACGCGCAAACCAGTTCAACACGATCACGAAGACTTCCCATTGACCAATCTTCGGCACAAAAGTCCTCGCCCTGATCAATGCTTTTATTTGCCACCATTAATCGTGAAGGCGGAACGCTGAAATTGGATCGAGGATTTCCACAAACACCACAGGTATTTGATAAAGAACAGTCTGCCAATTGAGATTTGAGTCGAATAATCAGAGAAAATTTCTCATCATCTGAAATGGACAAGTCCTGAATTGTAGATTGCCCAAGATATACTTTAGGTAGCCAAGAATTCTGGCTTTTGAGTATTTCTTGAGCAATAACTTCTTCGTTATTGTCCTGAAAAGTTACCGGTGGCACTTTTTTGAAATTCCGCTGAGAACAGGTAGGACAGTAACTAAGATGCCCGGTGAGTTCCAGATGAGAATCATGCAAAATCAGATAACCGCTAGAACGTCCATTGGAACCAATGGTATAACGATGACCTTGCTCATAAGTAAAGTCGTCAATAGGACTTCTAATGTCATCCCAATAATCAACGCCCAGTAATTCGTAAGCCTTATCATCCTGTGAAGACGACAAGCCAAGATGGTGAAACTTGACGTTATTGGCATAGGACGTTAGACGATTCCAAGAACTCATGGTGTCGTAACGAAAATGCCCGTGTAAAAAATCTACCATTGCGGAACGGCTGCGACGGTCAACTTTCTTTTGAAAAAAAGTAGTCATGATGTTTCTCCTGCTTTGAAAAGTAAAAAGCGGAAAAAAACAATTGTCCCAGTGGGAAAATGAATTTTCCCGCGTGGGTAAGGTAAAGTAAGGTTAATTAGTCAATTGAAAACCAGTAAGAGCCCGTTTCATTGCGATCAAAGCCAGTATTAAAGTCCTCGAATACAAGACGAGAGACTTCTTTTAAAGCCAGTTGCAAATCATCAGTTTCCTGACCTTCTATTTCGACGATTAATTTTAGGCCGGATGAATTATCGGGCGAAGGATCGACGATTGTTTCCAGTCGCGTAATCTCTGGTTTAGCTTGATCAAGGGCTTTGCTCAGATGGAAATAAGAAATTCCTAAATCCGGCCAGTCTAAAGATTCCTCCCAAACCGGTTCGCCTTCATCTGACACGCCAATAGCACCTAGTTCAATCGTTTGCTTAATCTCTAAAGACGCTTTGCAAACATTGATTAAAGCGCGTAAAGAAGCGCTTGTTAACGTGATATTGCTCATAGTGTTTTCCTGGAAAAACGGGAAACACTAATATTCGCGACGGGAAAGTGTTTCCCGGTCGGGTTAAATGAAAAGAATGAATTAAGCAGCGGTTACCGAAGCAACTTTGCCGCCATCATCCAGGGTAATAACAAACGACTTGCTATTTAGCGATGGACAATTAAAAGAACTAGGTATCAATTTCTTCATTGCATCAGCAGGATCACTTGCCGTATTTGCGACAGTAAACGAGGAAAAAGCATAGACATCGGACTCATGCGTTGATTCATGGAACTCGTCGTACTCAGATTTATAGCTTGAAATCTGTTTTAGGACATAACCTGAAGCATCACCCTTTGGCACAACAGCTAAACCACTTTGATCTTCACCGTGGTAGAAAGCGGAGTCGGCAATTTCAACAACATCGTTGCCAATCTGAATTCGGTACGCGTCACAAAAATGCACATAGACCGTAGTCCACTCACCTTCAAAAAGCGCTCCGTGTGATGCATTGACCAGTTCAGTCGTCAATTCTTCATTATCGAGATACCGAATCGTAGGATAAATCCAGTGATCATTATCAAGTCCATCGTTATAAATCAGGCTTTCCCTTTTCCATGCGAACATGTGCAAAGCAGAGCCTTCATTTTGCATATCATCATTAAAGTTAACAACTTCGCGACTTTCAACTTCTGATCTGGTCAATGCTTTGTCAGGGTGACGCGTAAAATCGCTATAGACTTCGGTGTCACACACAGGGTAATCGTCATATTCGTGAAGAACTTCACGAGGAACAACGGGGACGTCATTAAGCAAGCTTAATAGTTTCCAGTGCTTCAGCGTGTCGTAAAAGAGCACAAAAACATCAGCAGGTGCTGTAGTTTTAAACAACGTAAAATGCTTCTCCATTTCTTGCGCTAAGACGATCCTGACAAGAGCAATAACTTCTTTTTCATCAATAAGCTTATCCCGATCCGGTAAACGCGCATAAAAACGCGAAGAATCAAGATGAATGATATGCCGATTAACCAATCTAAAGTTATAAGAGCTGTAAACGGGCAAGCCCTGTAGGTACACTTCAAAATCACGAACAACATTGTCCGCTTTATCAACACCATCCAAATAGACGGCACCAATTTCGGTATCTACGAAGTGAAGTCCTGAATCAAGCGCACATTTCCTATCAAAGCTTGTGCCGTTGAATTCAACTGGAATCGGAAAACCCTGTGCAAGCTGATTAAGCATGCTCTCGATTTGTTCGATTTCCAGATCAACGCCAAGCATTGTGATAGCGGTAACACCATCCCAATCTGTCACTGGCGAAATAGTGACAGGTTTAAACGACAATACATCGTCAGTATTAACTGATATGCGGCCGCTTTTACTGACAACCGTCATGTGACGACAAGCAAATAAGGCGGACAAGAAGCCGATACCAAATGGATGCTCTTGAGCAACCACATCAGCGTCCCATCCGGATTCAGCGACAGTCAACAGGGTCTCGATAGAATCGATACCGCAACCATCATCAGTTACCCGAAGAATTTTGGTTTCAGGCGCAAACTCAAAAACGACTTGAGTCGCATTAGCGCGGCGGGCGTTTTGCATCAGCTCGCCAAGAACCGTAGTTTTATTGGTAAAGCTGAATTTCAAGCTTTTGACCAGGTTGGCTTGGTTAACTTTCATTGCTACTTCTTTCATGGTTTATCTCCAAATTTCAATTAAAAAAACCGGGAGACAAAACATTCCCACTGGGAAGTTGGTTCCCGGCGGGTTAAAAAATAAATCAAATAAAATCACGGCTAAGCCGCTTCATAAATATCACGCCGGAGCGCTTCATTGATTCCTTATTTAAAGTGCTGAACTGGCACTGCTTTCGAGTCCTCTTAGAGAACTACAAAAAAAATCGTCTTTCCACAATACTCACTCAAAGCACTCTGGAAAGACGGTAAAGGTATTATGCCAGTTACCGTCAAAATAGTAAGATCAAAAGAAGCTTAAATTACGCGCCTTTTGAGATAAAATGGGCGGCATTATCCGGCAAAATTACCTGTGGGCCGTCGGATTTAACAGCATTGGATTGGCGTTAGCCACGTTCGGTATTCTCAACCCCATCGTTGCCGCGTTGCTACATCATTTCAGTTCAGTATTTGTCGTTGTCAATGCCGGCCGCCTGTATTTTACCGGGATAGAGCAATCGGTGATCGGATCGTTATTCAGGAAAATGGATGAAGTGACCAACCGAAAACGAATTTGCCGGGAAGGGCGATTAGAGTCAGGTTCCGAAAACGCGGCCGAAACGGTCCTGGAACAAGAGTCCTGATAGTATGCCGCTATTGGAGATACGCCACGCGGGTTATAAGGCAGGTCAAAAAAAAATTCTTGACGATCTGAAATTTTCGATCAGAGAAGGAGAAATGCATGCGCTGATCGGAACGAATGGCACCGGCAAAACTACATTGGCGCGATTGATCATGGGTTGCGAGGGTTATCGGCTCAGTTCAGGACAAATCAACTTTGCCGATCAAGACATCGGCGAGTGGCCCATGTTCAAACGCACGCAGTTAGGAATCTCGATGATCTGGCAGGAACCGGCCCGGTTCGAGGGAATCATGGTGCGCGATTATCTGAGCCTCGGCCGCAGCAACGCCGACTTGTCGGATTGTCTGGCTCAGGCCGGACTGAACCCCGGTGAATATCTCGACAGACCGTTGGACAAAACGATGAGCGGCGGCAAAAGAAAACGTATCGAGCTGGCATCGATGCTAGGAGGCTGTCGGACGTGTGTCACGAGCGCAAGCGAAAGCTTGCGGTGCTATATCAGAGATGGGAGTAGGCCTCCCGAGGTCGGCTTGCAGGAGTCGGTCTCAAACCGCCCAGTGCTGCTGCGTCTAAAATACGCGGTGGTGAGCGACTGTGGAAAAGGCATCGTAAAAGATGTCAGGTAGGTATTGAGAAGATGAGCGAAAGCAAACCGTTCGATGACGCATCGTTAGACTCTTAAGGTACTGTCAAAACTGGAGTCGGTCCGATACTCCAGGATCAGTCGGGACGAAACCTGTCTACGGGCCCGATGGCAGTCGGTGTAAAGGCGGCATGAGCTCAATACAGGCTTTGGTATGGAACGTGAGAACCTTGTTCTGAATGTAAAGGAAAATGACAAATGGCAGACACCATGAGAAAGAATACTGATGCCGGAACGAGGGGCGGAGTTGCCCATAGTAGTGATGAAGCTCTTGTAATGAGGGTGGAGAAGGGGTGGCGTTATCCTGCTGACGAAGGTTGCCAACCTGCCTTTGCAGGGATGAGTGACATGATATCAGCCAAACCTTATAGTATTGCTAAGCGCACGGTATGGGAGGCATACCTGCAAGTTAAGGCCAACCGTGGGACTGCCGGTATTGATGGTGAAACAATCGCAATATTTGAGCAGAACCTGTCCAAGAATTTGTACAAGCTGTGGAATCGGATGTCATCGGGGTCGTATTTCCCGCCACCGGTAATGCAAGTGGAAAGTGGGTGGTTTTAGAAAGCTGGGTATTCCCACCGTGTCAGACCGGATTGCGCAGACCGTTGTCAAACTCATTATTGAGCCTATACTCGACCCGATGTTTCATCGAGACTCCTATGGTTATCGGCCTGGGCGGTCGGCGAAACAGGCGGTTGCCACCAGAAAGCGGTGCTGGCAGTATGAATGGGTGGTTGAGTTTGATATCAAAGGAGCCTTTGATCAAATCGATCACGGTCTCTTGATGAAAGCGGTTCGCGTCTACATCAGGGAAAATTGGATTCTTCTGTATATCGAACGGTGGCTGACTGCGCCGTTCGAAAAGGAAAACGGTACCCGATTGTCACGGGAACGCGGTACTCCGCAAGGAGGTGTGGTCAGTCCGATTCTGATGAACCTGTTTATGCATTATGTATTTGACTGCTGGATGCAGCGATCCCATCCTCAATGTCCTTTTGCTCGCTACGCTGATGATGCGGTAGTTCACTGCCACAGTCAGAAGCAAGCAGAAGCTGTGATGCAATCCATCGCATTCAGGTTGAAGGAATGCGGGTTGATGATGCATCCTGAGAAGTCGAAGATTGTTTATTGCAAACACAGTCGACGTACCAAAGACTATCCACTAGTGACGTTCACGTTTCTTGGTTTTACGTTTCGGCCGAGGAGGGCGCTGAACAAGCAAAACCGGCGATTTACCAGTTTTCTGCCGGGTGTAAGTGAGGATGCCTTGAAGCGGATAAGGCTGGAAGTACGTGGGTGGCGGCTATGCCGACAGACATCGGCGACGCTTGTTGATCTGGCGCTGTTGGCGCAGCAATACAACCCGACGATACGCGGGTGGTGCCAATATTATGGGGCGTTTTATCCAACGGCGATGCGCAGGCTATATCGGTATATTGACGAAAAGCTTGAGCAATGGGCCAGACGTAAATACAAAACACTGAAGCGACATAAGCGAAGAAGTGTGGAATGGCTTAACAAGATGAAGGATGTCTTACCCCAAATGTTCGTCCACTGGCGTGTTATAGGAGGAGAGGTTGGATAACGGGAGCCGTGTAAATCGAGAGATTTACGCACGGTTCTGCGAGGGACTCAAGGTGAAACTCCTTGGGTCTGCCAACCTTAGCGATTCGATACTAAAATAACTCCACTAACGACAGGAAAAAGACTACAAAATCACATTAAAAAACTACTTTCACCAATACTTATTGGTTAATACGCTAGAAAATATCCACCTGCGTGACCGAAACAGTGCCTATCCGACAGCCTCCTAGGCGAACCGCTGACGCTGACACATCAGTTGTACCATTCAAAAAAATGTGTGACATCGCGTTCAACCGTTGCGTACGTTGCGTAGACAACCACTGTGCTACCAGACGCTCCAGACAACAAAAAGGGCTTTGACATGGTTTCGTCAAAATCCTTGATGTAGAGACATGCGCCGCAGTCGGCGTAACGATCCTTACGGCTGGATCTGTACGTAGCCTTCTTGTGTTAACTGGATGAGACGGCCGATCGCACCAGCATTCACCTTCACCTTAGGCAACAGATCTTTATTGGTCCAGCCATTGCTCTTCAAGGATACCGCGCATTCTTCAATCTGCACACCAGACGCCACCAACTCCTCGATCAGACCCTTGTAGGGATTGCCAGTAGTAACCTTGCGATTGACATTGTAGGCTTGGTCGTTCAAAGCCATGAAGGCTGCAGGACCGTGGAATACACCGATAATTTTCCCTGGCGTTTTGTCCTTGCTCATTTTCCTGTTAAGAAGATCCATGTACTTCATACCGATAGGCATATCGCCGCTGAGTGCAATGTGATCCATGTTAAATACCACGTTTGCCACTTTCAGGGTAACCGGCACATCGATAGTAATCTGACCTTCACCACTAATCGGTTTCACATCTTCAGCCACCGCATATGTTGGCAAACAAACACTGGTTATCATGATGCCACATGCAAGGTAATTTAGAACTTTATTCATTTGAGCCTCTTAATTGAGTTTTGTCTTTTACCAGAGCAGGTCTGGTAAAAGACGGTCGTAGCCACACGCATCAGCTTACCTAGCGCACGAACAATAATAAGCCATTATCTAAATATCATAGTCTCTCTGATTTTGTATGGGATAGCTTTAATTTGGTATCACACCTTTCAAACGCTGCGAGACAGGAGTCGAGTAGTCCCCAGAAGCGATAGCGCATGTGTTTTCACGCAGCTTGCGAAGTGAAAATGCAGGCTTTCCGAAATCGCGTCGAGTCATTGGAGAGCATGTGAGCTACCCCTTGTTGGGTAGCGATCGAGTGACCAGGACGGCTGGGGCCGCCGCAGGCATAAGCGGTCGCGTAGTTTTTGCCGCTTGTTGGGCTGGGAGGCCCATAAAAGCTTTCGCAAAAATAGCGACTCCCCGGGGCTGAATCTCTGGGCTGCCAAAAGCTGGACCTGACAGGGGATAGAGTAGATTGATGCGGTGCCCGGGCGGGTTGGCTGTCATTTTAGGCAGCGTCTTCAAGTAACGCACCACAATTTCGCTGACATCTAGCGGCTCGCCTTTTTCGTCCTTAACAACGTCAATAGAACTGCCTGGTGTAGCACAAGAGCCGCAGTTGTTGATGGTCTTAGGATCATCTGCATACCAGTAGCCAGCTACGGAATAAGGAACTGATGCCGCATGCGGTGTAATGTATTTGCTTTCATCTTTGGGGTCGATAGCTTTTCCGCCGATCTTGATGTTAGAGCTACTTGAGCCATAAGGCGCATATACATTCAAATCGAAGGTCACGTTACTGTAGCCGAACATCCATCCGCCAGTCCAAAGACCCGGTACAGTAGAGAATGAACCACGGGTAGAGTTCTCGATCTGTTTTTTGAGCTGATTGCCAAAAACGGGATAAACTTTGGCAATGCGCGCACCTATAGGCAAATAATGGTAAATATCCGACATGGTGATTGGACCCGGTACAACATGGGTGCCGTAACGAAAACCGCGAATCGTCGCAAAATCCGAACCGGCAGCCCAACGCATTGCATCGACAATCAGGTTGTGAGAGCTGCCCTCAATGACGCTAGGATTATCTGTTTTGCTATCGGTGAAATTTGAGCGATGCAAAGCCACGTCGGTATATCCCACCACGGTATCTACCGGGCGTAGCAAAGTACTGGTGTTGCCGCCGATTGTTACCGTCTGGCCCTCAACAAAAGTGCTGCTTACAAAAGGCGCACGGACTTCTGCAATCTTGCGTGCGACTGCCGCATTTTCCATGATCTGGTCTGTGATGATGTGCGGCGTCCATTTCCAGGTCAGTTTTCCATCTCCTGGAAGTTTATGATCTTTTTTAACCTTGATGCGAATCTCACCCAGCATGGTGCCATCTTGGCCTTCTTCCACCAGGACGGTGCCTGTTTTAAGTACTATAGGTTTGATAGTACGTTCGTGCATGTCCGCATTCAGAATAAAGTCAACGCCAGGGTATCTGGAAGCAAGATCGATGGTCCTGGCCAATTCCAGTTCCGAGATCATCACAATGATGTCAACATGCTCGATATTACGCAGCTCGTTAATGTAGTAAGGCATTTCGTTTTCACCATCGGTGTATACGAAACCCTTGGTGACAACCGGACCGACCGCACGAATGGCTCGCGCTGTAGTCATGCCCAGAACGCCGACTTTTATGCCGTTGATTGTTTTCACAAGATAAGGCGGTAATGGGCGCTGACCTGCCAGCTTAGGATAGGGGGTGGTGGCATCGGTTGATGGAAAGTCGATATAGCCTGGCACACCGGTCGTCTTTTTATCCACGCCAAGTGCCGGGCGATCGGATTCGCCAGGTTTGTCAGAAACCTGGCCAGGACAGAGAGGTTCGGATTCGCCGGCGCAGACATAATACAGATTAGCGGCGACGGTCTTGGTATCAAGCAGCGGCGGCTTACCGGGTGAACCGACGAAAGTCTCCAGGAACCGTTCCGGCCCATAGAGATAGTCCCAGTTGCCCGGCTCGTCGAAGTCAGGCTTCAGCAGATTTATTACATCAATTAGCGCCTGGCCGCGGGTGAACATGGCTTCGGCAGAGCCTTGCAGAGTATCGCCTGTATTGAAATAAAGCGTCTTTCCAGGATTGGCTTTTCGGATATGGTTGATGACGGTCGCCATGTGCGCAAGCCCCCCTTCCATGCGGCCGGTGGTGTCGCTACGAACATTGTGCCTTGGCGCGAGGTGGCCGTGGATGTCGCCAGAATGAATCAGTGTGAGCTCGCCGCTTCCGGCAAAGGCTGCGCTGGACATCATCAATCCGGCCAGTACGGTTAATTTTCCTATAAAATTGCCCCTTATCACTTTATGCACCTGCCCAGTTAAAAATAACCCCACACCTTATCTCATAAGGGGAGTTCTTCTCGAAGTCAGTGGCATTAAGTTCCTGAAGTATCCATATTTCGTTCATGTTTGTATTTCTCATAAAAATCCGGCAACCCAAAGACGCTGCCACTTTCCCTTGGTTAAAATATTCATAATGTGAAAATCAGGTTCTTGTAACTATCACATAGCTACGTAATGTCTAGACTATAACCATGCCAATAAATATAAACTTTAATAACTTATTGATTTATAGAAATATTATATGGATTTATTAGTCCGTAGTAAGGTTAAAACCACCGCCTTTCAGGCGGTCAGATTTATCTATGATTTTTTGACGTATGATATTGGTCTGAACTGAAAAGTAGGTGGACCGATGGATTACCGTTATGGAAGTCATACAGTTTATAAAATTCAATATCATTTTGTGTTTGTCACAAAGTATAGATACAAAGTGTTGAAAGGCGACGTTGGTTTGAAAGTTCGTGAGCTGATTAGGCAAACTTGTGAAGCCTTTGAGATAGAAATTCTGAAAGGCGTTGTCAGCCAGGATCATGTGCATGTTTTGCTGTCTGCGCCACCCAATCTGGCGCCGAGCGAGATTATGAGACGGATTAAAGGAAGAAGTTCGATGAAGCTGTTCGAAAGTTTTCCCGATTTGAAAAAACGCTATTGGGGTCGTCACTTCTGGGCGCGAGGATACTTTTGCGTGACTTCGGGTGAGTTGACAGATGAAATGATAAAAAATTATCTGGAGCATCATTTTGAACCGAAAGGCGATGATAATTTTAGGACGGAAGCATGACGGGTCTTATGACCCGTATCCGGACTTTAGTCCATTATACGAACCCACCAGCTTTAGCTGGTGGTTGTTCAGTTAAGCCCGGTGCATGCATTGTTTCATGAAACAGCAATATAATTTTCTGATACGCTGATGAAACAAATGAAATAAACGGCACTATTTTTCAAGCACGACCCTGTATGGGTATGCGTAATTCGACGGCACAACTCTTTATTTAACAACGCCGTTTCACAGGCATCTGATAAACGATAAAACAGATTGCTGGCTGGAGCGGGATCTGTGCCCGCAGTATTGAACTGCACCGTCTCCATTGATTGCTGATAAATTTATTTTTCTGATGCTAATTCAAAAATGATTAATTCAGCAGAGTCTTCGCCCATGTTTTCTACAGACATTAAATGCCCGGATTCCCAAAATACATCGCCGACAGCGTATATGTTGGTTTTGCCTCCTTCAACAACTTTTAGTTTGCCTTTGACAACATAACGAGGCCCCGGTCCTTCGTGGGTATGCCAGGGGGTTTTAAAGGTGGGCGGAAATTCAACATTGGGATTCAACCGCACAATTTCTGTTTGTCCCAGAAGAAAGCGCCTCGCCACATCCGGTAAGGTCTCGTTTTGTGCCGCACGCGTTAAAGGCACATCGTCCTGGAATTGGGTGATGACGCTATCCTTGCTGTTTTCCGGCAATATATAGGTCGTGGCATTAGCGATACCGCTAATGACAGGCAATAAAACAGCAACGGCAAATAGCGAACGAACTTTCATTACGGTAATTTTCTCAGGTTTATTAACAGGAATTTAACAGCGGGTAATCTTTAAGCAATTAACAGGGCAACTCCCCACGCAACAAAAGCGGCACCTACCGCTTTGCAAATGAGCTTTGACTGAAGAGGCATTGATTTCTCCGATATAACCAACAAGGTTATCAAAGCCATTCCCAGCAGGTTCATCACCCCCACGACAAACATGATCAACATTTGTGCCCAGCAACAGCCTACACAGTATGCGCCATGTTTCAGACCCATATTAAATGCGCTTGCGGTGCCATCCCGCCATTCATTTAATAAAAAGCCCATCGGAGTTTTACAATGGGTCAAACAAGCGTTTTTTATCGGCATAAACTGATAAAAACCTGCCAAAAACAAAATACCGGCAGCCGATATTGAATTTTGATTATCCATCATCGGTGACAACCAGGCCAAGCCATACATTTGCCATTGCAGCAACGTTAACGCGCTACTGAATAACAGCCATATTCCCAGATAGGCCGAAGTAAACAGGTAAGTCAATTTATAGGTCGCTTTGTTTTGTTGCCGACAAACACGGGCAAACGCCAGAATCATAGGTATGGCGGAAGGCAACATCATTGCCGCCATCATGACTGCCCACATAAAATAAACCAAAGCGAAGTCGATAAAGTGCCATGCCAACGGTTCGGAGGGAGGCATCCACATACTCGACATCGGTTGAGATGTCATTTGGTTATGTTGATAAAACAGATAACCCCAGGCAGCAAAAACCCATGCCAGCACAATGGCTAAAATTGAAGTCTGCACTTTAAACCAGCCCATTACGGCTGATAAACAAATGCGGAGAAATAACCGTTACGCTCAGAAAACTGCCAGTTTTTATCGTAGTCCTGGTACTGGTAATTTTTTGATTTGGCGACAACCGCGGGATGACTTGTTACCACGCACAACGGCGGATTGTTTATGGTTGCTTGTCCGCCTGTTATGCCCTGAATACTTTCAATATCGGCCTGGGCTATACCGGGAATAATCACACACCGACTGTCGCCCTGCTCCTGATAGTCGATTTTTACTTTTTTCACACCCAAAACTTCACTAACAAAGCTCATCAAAATGGCCGGATGTCCGCCTTGCCGACCGCTAAAGATTTGCATGATCGCATCAAATTGATTGTCATCAGCGCGCTCGTCAACATACAAAGCCGCTTGCCAATTACCGTCTTTCATATGTCCCGGTGAATAACATGCCATCGCAACATTCAAGCCGTCCAGCGATTGATCATCCAGATGCCCCTGTTCAATATGCCATGCCACCAACAGCTTACAATCGCCTGTTGTCGGCGGTTGCAGCCATACGCAAGGACAGGCGGTTTCGCAGTTACAGGTTTCAAAATAACTACCCTGCAAAATCCAGTTTTTGGTTTCCGACATGCTACCTCCTAAAACGGTTCTTTAAACGGTCTCAAATCCAGTTCATGCGTCCATGCGCTGGGGTGTTGCTTGTGAATGGCCCAATAGGTTTCGGCGATGGCATCAAGCTGTAATAAGCCATCCTTACCTTTGGCCTTAACATAATCCGGAAATTGATTTTTCGCTCGTTCGCCATCGATCACGCCGTCAATAATGGTATGCACCACATGGATGCCTTGCGGTGAAAATTCCCTTGCCATGCCTTGCGCCAAGGCTCTTAAACCGGCTTTCGCGGCTGCAAATGCGGTAAACGGCGGTTTCGCTCTTAATGACGCAGTCGCTCCGGTAAAAAACAGCGTTCCCTTTTGTTGGCCCTTCATTGCATTAAGCGCTTCCTTGCCGAAGAAAAAGGCACCCAGGCAATTTTGCTGCCAAAGCGTAGTAAAGGTCTCCGCATCCGTTTCCAGAATAGGCGATGGAATATTGCTGTCTACATTGTAGGCAGCAATATCGATACTATAACCCTCCCGTTGCGCCGTTTTGAATAAATTCGCCACGTCGCGCTCAACCGTTGCATCGGCGATTACCGTACTGACCGAACCGCCTTGTTGCCGAATTTTTTCCGCGACCTGGTGCAGCTTGCTTTCACTTCGGCCGGCTATGTAAACGTGTAAACCTTGTGCAGAAAAACAGTTGGCGAGTGTAGCGCCCAAGCCTTGTTCGGGACCCACTCCGATGATAACGGCTGAACATTTTTGCACCATTTTATTTTCCGGCTGCCGTAGCTTCCGGAACTTCGATTAATTCGCCTGATTTAACGTCATAAATATAACCGTAAACAGGAATGTCGGAAGGCACCAATGGATGTGACTTGATACGCACGACATCTTCAAGGACGCTTTGCGCCTGATCTTTGATAGTCAGCCAATCAATATATTTAGCTTCTGCTGAGCCAGGACCTTCACAGCAATCATGCCAGCCGCTCGCATCAACAGAGGCGGTTTTTAAACTGCTGGACAGTAAATCACGCATAATCTCGTCGGTAAAAGTTTCCATGCCGCAATCGGTATGGTGAATAACAAACCATTCACGCGTACCGAGCAATTTATAGGAAATGACCAGCGAACGTATTGCATCATCACTGGCTCTGCCGCCCGCATTGCGGATGACATGAGCATCGCCTTCGGAAAGTCCTGCATATTTGGCGGGATCAAGGCGAGCATCCATACAGGTTAAAATGGCAAAGTGACGGCCTGGAGGCATCGGTAAATCGCCTTTGTCAAAGCCGGCAACGTAGCCGCGATTGGCTATTAAAACTTCATTTAATACAGTACTCATCGTTATTCCTCGTGTAATTATTATTTTCTGCCAAATATCAGTGAGAAATTATTAGCAGGCATATTGATTTGTTCTTTTAATTCCAAGCCATGATTTGCTGCGGCCTTTTTCAGATCGGCTACATCTTTTAAACCCCATTCTGAAACACCGGCAGAACTTAATGTCTGATGAAACTCTTTATTGGAATCCGTGGTAAAAGTACCTTCCACCTGAAACGGGCCGTAAATTAACAAAAAGCCATCGTCATCCAGTAAATTTGCAGCACATTCCATCATGCCGTCGGCAATTGAAACAGGTGCCACCTGAAAAATATTGATGCAGAAAATTGCCGCAAAGGAATGGGGGGTTCCGGCATTAAACCAGGTTTCAGGATTGGTTAAATCCAGATGCACGGGGTCGGCAATATTATCGTTACCATGATCACTGGACAGTTTCTTGATATTATCAAAAACATCTTCATCTCTATCGGAAGGATGAAAATGCAAATGTTCAAAATGCGGCGCAAAATAGTTAATGTGCATACCGCTGCCGCTGGCGAGTTCCAACACATTTCCCGGATCTTTAGGCAGCTTTTCTTTTAAAACGCCTAAAAGTGGTTCACGGTTGCGACTTCCGGCCCAGGCAACATACTCGCTTAATGGATGTGGATCTAACGGTGGCTTATCTTGGTTCATTATTAACTCCTCTTTATTATTGATTGTTAGTTACTCTTCAATAAAAGCAAATGTTGTGCCAGTAATTATTAACTAATATTTTCTTAAACTACAACAACTTGGTTTTTTAACTCTGTCGAATTAAGGAAGCATTACTTCAATTTGAGAAAATTTATTTCACAAAACGCCATGAACAACAATATCAAGAACAGCTCGAACAATTGCTTGAACACATTGCCTTGACAAAATTGATTATTTTTCATAGAAACAATCAATTTTCCACCACCATAATCTATCGATAGACTCTCATCCTACTGAATGAGGACTATTCCGGCATGGCGAACTGAAAACGATACTGGCGCATAACCGTGATGAAGAAAAAGAACGTGCCGCTATAGTACTGGAATGGATACGCGGCAAAAACCCGAAGATGGATAAAGAATTACGGGGGTATCTATTCACTGACAAGCCTATCGCACATCAATGACCCTTTATTCAGAGCATTCATAATTAAAGCTTCAGATTTTCCCAAATCGCCAGAGTGGGTGCCGCCTGATTCATCGTATAAAAATGCAAGCCCGGCGCGCCATTATCCAGCAAGCGTTGACAAAGCTTTGTTACTACATCCAGACCGAATGCTTCTATCGCCTGACGATCATCGCCGAAACATTCCAATCGTTTTCTCATCCAACGCGGAATATCAGCTCCGCACATTTCTGAAAAGCGGAATAGTTGTGAATATTGGGTAATCGGCATAATGCCGGGCACGATAGGGATGGTTATGCCGTTTTTTTCACAGGCATCGACAAAATGAAAATACGCTTCGGCATTGTAAAAATACTGGGTAATGACTGCATCGGCGCCCGCAGCTACTTTACGTTTGAAGTTTTTAAAATCTTCTATACCGCTGGCGGCTTGTGGATGGACTTCGGGGTAGGCAGCAACATGAATCTGAAAATGATCGCCGGTTTCCTGGCGAATAAACTCGACCAGCTCATTGGCATAGCGAAACTCTCCGGCTGACATCATGCCGGAAGGCAAATCGCCTCTTAACGCGACAATTTTAGTAATGCCGTGATCCTGATAGTCTTTAAGAATCGCGCGAATATTGGCTTTAGTCGAGGCCACACAGGATAAATGCGGCGCGGCGGCGACGCCTTTGGCTTGGATATCGACGACCGTAGTGAAGGTAAGATCGCGGGTAGAGCCCCCGGCGCCAAAGGTAACGGAAAAAAAGTCCGGATTGAGTTTTGCCAGTTTGCTATGTACAACCTGCAAGCTTGCCGCGCCTTCTTCGGTTTTTGGCGGGTAAAATTCGAAACTAAACAGTTGGGGATGGTTTTTTTGTGATTGCATTTTATGGTCTCACTGACGGGAATCTGTAATGTATCGTTCCCACGGTTTTGGCCGATACCGCTGTGGACGCGCTGCATCCGTGTCGCTGCAGCGACACGGCCTGCATTCCCACGAAGGCCGTGGGAACGATGATTAATCAATAACGATAATGATCAGCTTTAAATGGCCCTTCAACCGGAACATTGATGTATTTGGCTTGCTCATCGGTTAACACCGTCAAATTTACGCCCAATTGTTTAAGATGTGATCTTGCGACTTTTTCGTCCAGTTTCTTGGGCAGTATGTAAACCTTGTTTTCATACTGGGCTGCATTGCTCCAAAGCTCCATTTGCGCCAGAACCTGGTTGCAGAACGAATTAGACATCACAAAGCTTGGATGACCGGTGCCGCAACCTAAATTTACCAAACGACCTTCGGCTAAAATAATCAGGCGTTTGCCATCAGGAAAAATCACATGATCAACTTGGGGCTTGATATTTTCCCAGGTGTATTGACGCAATGACGAAATTTCAATTTCCGCGTCAAAATGGCCGATATTGCAGACAATTGCTTGGTCTCTCATCGCAACCATATGCTGATGGGTAATGATATTAAAGTTACCGGTCGCGGTAACAAAAATATTAGCCTGTGGTGCCGCCTCTTCCATGGTGACTACGCGATAACCTTCCATAGCCGCTTGCAATGCACAAATCGGATCGATTTCAGTAATCAATACTGTTGCGCCAAGGCCGCGTAAGGATTGCGCGCAACCTTTACCGACATCGCCGTAACCGCAGACTACGGCGATTTTGCCGGCAATCATCACGTCGGTTGCGCGCTTGATGCCGTCAACCAGTGATTCGCGGCAACCGTACAGGTTATCGAATTTTGATTTTGTTACCGAATCGTTAACATTAAAGGCAGGAACTTTTAACGTGCCTTTGGCGACCATTTCATACAGACGCAATACGCCGGTGGTGGTTTCTTCGGACAAGCCTTTAATATTGGCCATTAATTCAGGATATTTGTCATGCATCATGACGGTTAAGTCGCCGCCATCATCCAGGATCATGTTCGGACGCCAGCCATCAAGGCCGTCAATGGTTTGGGCAATACACCACTCGGCTTCTTCTTCTGTTTCGCCTTTCCAGGCAAAAACAGGAATGCCAGCCGCAGCCATCGCCGCAGCGGCATGATCCTGTGTGGAAAAAATATTGCAAGAAGACCAACGCACGGTTGCACCTAATGCAGTCAGGGTTTCAATCAATACCGCTGTCTGAATAGTCATGTGCAAACAGCCGGCGATACGCGCACCTTTTAAGGGCTGTGCTGCACCGAACTCTTCACGCAGAGCCATTAAGCCCGGCATTTCTGTTTCGGCGATATTGATTTCCTTACGGCCCCATGCTGCGAGAGCGATATCGGCGACTTTATAATCAGGTTGGCTCATTATATTTCCTGTATTCAGTATTTAATTAAAGACCGGCCGCATCTTTTAATGCGTCAACCTTGTCGGTTTTTTCCCAGCTAAAGGAGTCTTCGGTACGGCCGAAATGACCATACGCAGCCGTTGTTTGATAGATAGGCTTTAACAAGCCCAACATTGCAATCAAACCTTTGGGTCTTAAATCAAAAATGTCTCTGATAATTTCCACCAGTCTGTCTTCGCTGATTTTACCGGTGCCAAAGGTTTCAATGCTGATAGACGTAGGTTCTGCAACACCAATGGCGTAAGAAACCTGGATTTCACAGCGCTCGGCTAATTCGGCAGCAACAATATTTTTTGCTACATAGCGAGCCATGTAGGCCGCGGAACGGTCAACTTTTGATGGATCCTTGCCTGAAAACGCGCCACCGCCGTGTCTTGCCATGCCGCCGTAAGAATCAACAATAATTTTACGCCCGGTTAAGCCACAGTCGCCGACAGGGCCGCCAATAATGAACTGGCCGGTTGGATTAATAAAATATTTGGTGTCTTTATGCAGCCATTCTTTAGGCAGAACCGGCAGGATAATTTCATCCATTACCGCCTCATGCAATGCTTTGGTGGCAATTTCGGGCGAATGCTGGGTAGACAAAACAACCGCATCAATCGCTACAGGCTTGTTATTTTCGTAACGGAAAGTAACCTGGCTTTTTGCATCAGGACGCAGCCAAGGTAAGGTTTTATTTTTGCGTACTTCAGCCTGACGTTTGACCAGCAGGTGAGCATAGGTAATCGGAGCCGGCATCAATACATCGGTTTCATTGCTGGCATAACCAAACATTAAACCTTGATCACCCGCGCCTTGTTCATGGTTGTCGGCTTCATTAACGCCCATCGCGATATCCACCGATTGTTTACCAATGGCATTTAAAACCGCACAGCTTTGACCGTCAAAACCTATGTCGCCGTGATCATAGCCGATGTCACAAACAACTTTCCGTACCAGGGCTTCAAGATCTACCCAAGCATCGGTGGTTACTTCGCCTGCCAAAATAACCATGCCGGTTTTTACCAGTGTCTCGCACGCAACCCGTGATCGAGGATCTTGTGCTAATAAGGCATCAAGTACCGCATCTGAAATTTGATCTGCAACCTTGTCAGGATGCCCTTCTGAAACCGATTCTGATGTGAAAGTATAATTATTGCTCATGAATGACGCCTTCTTAAAATAGTTAAAGCTGAAAATTTGGATAGCGGATTATTATGGCGTGTCCGCCATATTGGATCTTTTACGGATAATTCGGACTAGAGCCAAGTATCTGGATCAGACTTGATCGCGATGGTTGAACATTTTTCTCCATACTTAATTTTCCAGATTTAACTTCGGTTTGAGGGAATAGCGTTATGGCCGATCAAGATTTACCACGAAGGACACGAAGAATGGGATATTAAACTGCGTGTCTTTCATGGCAAATGACCAAAAGCTTTATTATTTTCTACCGAATATCAGTGAGAAATTATTAGCAGGCATATTAATTTGCTCTTTTAATTCCAAGCCATGATTTGCCGCCGCCTTTTTCAGATCGGCTACATCTTTTAAGCCCCATTCTGAAACACCTGCAGAACTCAAGGTCTGATGAAACTCTTTATTGGAATCAGTGGTAAAGGTACCTTCCACCTGAAATGGGCCGTAAATTAGCAAAAAACCATCGTCATCCAGTAAAGTTGCAGCACACTTCATCATGCCGTCAGCAATTGAAATAGGCGCTACCTGAAAAATATTGATGCAGAAAATGGCAGAAAATGAACGGGGTGTGCCGGCATTAAACCAGGTTTCAGGATCGGTTAAATCCAGATGAACAGGGTCGGCAATATTATCGTTCTTGTGATCTGTGGACAGCTTCTTAATATTGTCAAAAACCTCTTGATCTCTATCGGAAGGATGAAAATGCAAATGCTCGAAATGCGGCGCAAAATAGTTTATGTGCATGCCGCTACCGCTGGCGAGTTCCAACACATTACCTGGATCTTTAGGCAGCTTTTCTTTTAAAACGCCTAGCAATGGTTCACGGTTACGACCTCCGGCCCAGGCAACGTATTCGCTTAATGGATGTGGATCTAAAGGTGGTTTATCTTGGTTCATGAATAACGCCTCGTTGTTAGTTAAGTTACATTTCATTAGCAGCAAGTGTTGTGCCAGTAATTTTTAACAATGTTTCTATTAAATTACAACAACCTAAGTTTTAGCTTTACCATGTCAATGAAATCGTGCTTCAATTAGAGAAAATTTACTTCACAAAACACCATGAACAATAACTCTCTTTCCGATTTAACGCCTGTTTTTTTCCTGCAAACCTTCATCCTTGAGCTGATGCATGCCAGCGAACAACAAGGACAAAAGCATTGCGAGCAATTGATTGAACACATCGCCAAGACTGCCGGGTGCTTTTTTGAAGAAACCTATCGGGAAGAAACCCACAAAAGCGAACTGCTCGATAAAGAAAGCTATACCGAACTGATCCTCGGCCTTAAAAATAATATTGGCGGTAAATTTTCACTGACTTCCAGTAACCGGGATTGCATTACCGTTACCAACAGCTGCTGTCCTTTTGGCGATCGGGTTACCAATTTTCCTGAATTGTGCAGAATGACGTCCAGTGTCTTTGGCGGCATTGCCGCCAGAAATTTCGGTTACGCCAAAGTGGAAATCAAACAAAGCATTGCCCGCCACGATGGTAAATGTGAAGTTTGTGTATACACCAATCCGAATGCAGCAAAAGACCGCCCGGGCATGGAATACACCGACACCACGCCTGTTAAAGCAATGCAGGATATTAACGAGTTGCACTCCCGCATTGAACAGAGCATGCAACAGATCTGGCGCAAACAAAGCCAGCAGCCTGCAAAAAAGCACCAGCCCCCGGCTATTATTGCCAAATCGCCAACTATGCAGAAAATATTGCAAGCTATAGAAGTGATTGCACCGACGCTGGCGACAGTCCTGATTCAAGGGCAAACCGGTGTCGGCAAGGAATTGATTGCACGCGCCATACATGCGATGAGCGACCGCTGTCAGAAACCTTTTATCCCGATTAATTGCGGAGCAATTCCCGAAAGCTTGATCGAGAGCGCGCTGTTCGGACATGAAAAAGGCGCGTTCACCGGCGCCATCGAAGTGCATCAAGGTTATTTTGAGAGGGCTGAAGGAGGAACCTTATTTCTGGATGAGGTCGATACACTGTCCCCGGCTGCACAAACCCGGTTACTGCGCGTACTTCAGGAAGGTGAACTGGAGAGAGTTGGCGGCAAACAGACATTAGCGGTTGATCTGAGAGTAATCTCTGCAACCAATAACAATTTGGAAGAACTGGTTAAGCAAGGTCGGTTCCGCAATGACTTGTATTACCGCATCAACGTAGTCCGTTTAAACATCCCCACCTTGGCCGAACGGCCTGAAGATTTACCCTATCTTGTGCAATTGATTGTGCAGCGCTTGAGCAAGAAATATAACAAAGCCGTTGAATCAGTCAGCCGTGAAGTCATGAAAAAAATTCGTGCTTATCCCTGGCCGGGCAATGTCCGTGAACTGGAAAACATTCTTGAACGTAGCATTTTATTTGCCACCGGAACAGAAATGACCAATCTGGATTTGGAATTTCCAGTTGACTCAAACAACGTCAATGAATGGAAAGGCATCAAAGAACTCGCTATTACCCAGGCCGAACAATCATTTCTTGAAAGCGCTCTAAAACAGCATCAAGGCGATGTGAAAAAAGTAGCTGAAGAGATGGGAATTACAACACGCGCGATCTACACAAAGCTGAAAAAGTATAAGCTGCATTCAGCGAGCTATCGAGGAATTTAACTCTACTTTTTAAAAACAACAAAATAATCAAAGAACTTATGATTAGCTCGCAAGTACCATTAGATATTTCGAACCTTTCTGGGTAGGCGTAAGGATTACGTAAATGGGTAATAGCGCTCTGAAAGCCTTATCTCGCCTAGGGAAGCGCTGATTAAATCCCCCATTGTGGGATAATATTGCCATCAATCAAAGCAACCCCAATACCTCATGACATATCAAACCAGTTTTTCTGACCTCGAATATAGCCACAAAAAACGCCTCACAAGAAGGGAAGTGTTTCTGAACGAAATAGAGCAAACAGTTCCCTGGATAAAGCTGGTTGCCTTAATTGAGCCCGCTTATCCCTCCTCGGAGCGACGCGGTCGCCAATCGATGCCACTGGCCAGTATCCTGCGCATTCACTGCATGCAGAACTGGTCTTGTTTTTTCGACCGGCAGATAGAAGATGCCCTTTATGAAATTGAGAGCATCCGCCGCTTTGTTGCCGGATGAGACCACGATCCTCAACTTTCGTCACCTCCGTTGCAGAAACAGCAACTGACCAAAAAACTGTTAGAGACGATTAATGCATACCTGAAAGAACAAGGACTTTTAGTCTCTCAAGGCACGATGGTCGGCTACGATTATTCATGCACCCAGTTCCACCAAAAACAAGGATAAATCGCGTGATCCAGACATGCATCAAACCTGAAAAGGCAAGCAATGGTATTATCCATATAGGCGCCGATGTGAATTCCGGCGCTGTTCATACGGTCACCACAACGGCAGCCAACGTAGCTGACATTAATGAATTGCCCAAGCTGTTGCGAGAGGATGATCGAGTCACCTTTGCGGATGCCGGTTATACCAGCGATGAATACAGGCGTGGAGCCCGGCATCTGGGTATACGCCAACACCCATGCGGACAGTCCGTCAGCCTCAATGCCAACATTGGCCTGAACATTATTTAGCGCCACAATTCGGACAAAATTGGCCGCCACGAGCAACATAACTTTCCTGTTGCTTATCGATTACAGGATATTCTTCATCAAACGCGGCAAAAACATCTGCCACACAAGAATCATTATGAATAATGGCCTCAATGTGACCAATAAACTCCGTGCCATCATTAAGCATCGCTATCTCGTCGCCATCGGCACCCTCAATATCGAAATCCTGAATAGCAACCTGAATGGGCGCCGAGGAATTCGAATAAATCGCTTGAACAATGCCTCCTTCAACGTGAATGACAAGACGGATTTGATTTGTATTTGTAGTCATGGTGTTTCTCCAAAAAAATAAAAAAAGGGAAAACACTGGCCCGTCGGGGAAAGTTGTTTTCCCTGAAGGGTTAAGTCAATCTAAGTGAGTTATTCGCTCAATTGAGTACTGTGGTTGCTTTCATAACACTGAGCGCAATAGGCATCGCCAAATCTTCTTGCTGTTTATCGACCATGTGAATTTCTTCGTCAAATGCAGCAAAAACTTCTGCCACATAATTAGAATCATCCATGGAAGTAACATCATCGAGAGCGACAAACTGATCACCATTGGTGAGTGTTACAAGCTCGCTATCATCGGCGCCATCTGCCATATCGTAATCCGCAATAATAAACCTTATAGGTACTAATGAGTCCGAATAAACGTCTTTCACAAGTCCTTCTTCGACGCGGATAACGATACGGATTTCATTTGCATTTGTAGTCATGGTGTTCCTCCAAAAAATAAAAAAAAGGGGAAACACTATGCCCATCAGGGAAGTGTTTCCCCTGCTGGGTTAAGTCAATCCTGATGAGTTATAGCTTATGAGCGTGACGTTTATAATTTAAGATGGTTTGTCCTGGCTTTGGGCCATACGTGTAACGCTATCTTTCGCGTACCACCGACTGTTCCGGTAGTCCTCATCACCGATTTCGTCAACCAAAAAGCAGTCAATGTCATCAGCAAATTCCTGATCAGATCCTTTGTTAAACAAAGCATTCAGATCAACCAATACCTCGGCCTTTTGAATCGCATCAGCATGGCTTTCCGCTTCAATATCGCATACCTTGACACGCACAATGGCGTAGATGTGGACGTTGTGTTTTTTGACACCATTGCTGGAAGATGAGACGGTATACAGCAACCGTTTTTCAACTAGCATTTCCTCAGTAATGTCGACCAACCGGTCAGCACCAAAGAATTCGAGAATCGACTCTTTAACGCTGACATAGTGCGGCCCAACATGATCAGTCAACCCGTAAACGAGTTCATCGCTTGGGTAGTCGTCATCTTCCAACTGATGAATCACTTCAGCAGACAAGGCAAGAACGCGACCGGTAACATCAAGATCACAAGCGCCATCAATATCCATCGCGGTGTCGTGAACCCAAGCCTGCGGCTGGAAATGAGCAATGACGCGCCGATCATCAACGACTTGAACGTCTACAGGTAAAACTTGATACCTGTTGTTATCGTCTAATTCGGCTTGGCTTAGTAAAACACTTACGCCAAGCGGAAAACTAACCGAATAACAGTGCGCTTGTCCGAACAATACATGACAAATAACCCCATCTGCATTAGGCCCGGTAAAAACATCCTGGTCAGAGTCAGTGTCCGAAGTTTCGCCTTGAATGGAGATAAGTCGAGTTCCAACAGGAAGATGGATCAATCTAGTATCGTCACCAATGCTCTCATAACACTGAGCGCAATAAGCTTCATCAAACAAGGTAGTAACTTTTGTGCTGCACTGGTCACAAGTCCAATAAGGCTTATCGAACGTAAAATCCTGATATTCCCAGTTATGCCGGGTAGCAAGATTTTTTGCAAGAGTGCGAAGATCCTCAAGCTTATACATACCAGCATCAGCGATACAATAAGCCTCATTATTGAAATCTCTTGTATAAGCTGAGAAAAATTGAGGATTATCGTCATCAACTTCACAAATGGTTTCATTCGCTTCGGGATCGAATTCGCCCTTTACCCCGTGAATCTCAATGCTCACGTAAAGCTCGGGCTTGGATTCAAGAAGGCTGGTATATTGGTCAAAATATTCATCATCAAACATAAGGTTCTCCAAAAAATAAAAGTGGGAACCCCAAAGCAACCCAATTGGGAAACGATTGGAGTTTCCCAAGGGTAAAATTAATGATTAAACAGACTTTTCCATGTAAAACATTTCAAAGACGTCATCAAATTCTTCAAACATCGAGTAAAAATTCTTCGGAGCATAAAGATCCTTGAATTCTTTCAACGCTGCTGTAGTGGACTTTCTTTTACGACTCAACCAAACTTTTTTAATGCCGGGTTGCTCGCAAAATGCCGTTATTGCCTTTCTGATTTCCAATTGCTTGGTAAAGCCAGAGCCATTGTTATTCCAATAGATGGCAGCATCTTTCGGAATCGTTTTCAGGTTGTGGACAATTACTTTTTTCATCTTCGTAGTCTCTCAAGAAAAACGGGAAACCACATAAGCCCGATAGGGAATATGATTCCCGGTTGGGTAAAGAATTGAAAAAATGGCGAATCAAAAACCTGATTCGCCAGTTAAAGATTAAATGGACGTTAAATTTTGGAGCTTAGCGTTTTACGAAACATACCCGCAGCATCAGTATCAAGATGGTCGGCAAAAATATCATCGCCATCCACCAAAACATGAGTGCCATCGTCATTGTTTGTGTAAGTAAAGCCCGCGTTGTATTCATCGCACAAATCAGCCAGTTTCTTCAAAAACTCGGATTGCTTTTCAGTCAGCATAAATTCTCCTAAAAGATTGAGTTAAAAACCGGCTAATCGAAAGTGATTAGCCAGAAGGTAAGGATCAAGCTGCCAACAAATCGCGGCTGATTCTGAATAGCTCAGAACGCAACTCGGACACGTTGTTTATACAGATTGATTGATCAAATAAATGACTTGTGTCGAAACAGATCCCCACGCCTACAATCTCAATCCCGGACGATTCGCAGCGCTTGATAACGGCTTTTGCGGCGCATTCATCGTCAGGTTGCCCATCGGTCAACACCATAATTACTTTCCGTTCTTCACGAGTAGCAATCACGGATGATGCGGCATACCACAAAGCGGCATGAAGCGGTGTACTTCCATTGGTAACAGCCGAGAATGCAGAAGCATTAGGACGAACCTTTTGTCCATGTTTCAACAGCGGAACAACATCATCAGAATCACCAAACGGGAATCGCGTCACGGCAGGATTAACGCCTGAAATACCTTCAAGTGCCAATGCCAATGCCATAGCGGATTCGATGGCTAATTGAATCAGCCTACGATTTGAGTCCGTACTGTAAATTCCATTCATTGAGCCTGAACAATCAACCAGTAAATGAATAGCGGTATTTGGCGCCTGCTTATGACTCCTGCGTTCGAAAACACGAGCATCACCTTGAATCAAGCGCGACAGTTTCCGTCCATCAATACGATTACCCGAGCGTTTATTCAGGGGACGATCATAACGACTGGATTGAACCAGACCTTGAAGCGAAGCGCGAATTTTGCCGGAGTCACTTAAAACCTTATTCATTAAGTCGTTACCAACAGAAGAATTCCGGTTAGGATCCATAGCGACGGGCATGTAAATATCAGCATCGTAACTATTGCGAGATTGACTGCCTAAAAGCTCTTGAACAGCTTCAAATAAATCTTGAGGCACATCATCTTCATTGGCTGATAAAACAGAAGCCAGGGCTTGCAGCGTGTGCTCGCTATCCTGACCTTGTGAATCATCGGCACCACTCCCAGTAGAATCAACATGACTCTGTCCAGATTGAGAATCTTGATCTTGATCATCGGTGTCAGCGTCGTTCTGAGAACCTGCGCCTTGACTTTGATTTTGATCGTCCTGTCCAGATGCATCCTGATCTTGAGCGGATTGACTGTCATCAGTATCTTGATCGGGTTGAGAATCATCACCTTGCGACTGATTATCCTGTGAGGAATTGCCGGAGCTTGGATTGGTTAAGTCATCATCCTGATCATTATTGCTTTGTCCAGATTGAGATTGTGACGACGAATCATCACTTTCTTCTTGCTGAGACTGGTTAGACTTAGACTGCTGCTGACGCGCTTTTTCCTGCTCTTCTTCAATCATGCGCAAGATGCGGTCGGCAAGCCGAACACAGTCACGCGTTACTTGAAACTCAGGGACTTCAGATAAAAGAGCCACAAGTCTTGTAACCGCACCCACTGGAAAAGTATCTTCCAGTAATGATTCTGCGGTGTCTGCATATGACGCTAGAGCGGTTTGGCCCAAGACATCGTTACGAAGACGAAACAACAAAAACTGCGACAAAACGTCAGCTGGATGAATCTGTTTATTTTGACCGATTATTTGAAATCCACCGGTTTGAACAAGATACTCAACCACCTTCTCAGTAGTTCGTTTAGTGCCTGGATATGTATTCTGCATTAATTTCTCAATACGGATATCTTCCAGGATGTTGACGATACTTCTCCGAATAGGACTGGTAGCTGCTTTACGAAAATCAGCAAATTCGGTAAACCGAACATGAGCTGCTTCATGTGCCAAATAGCCCCATGCCACATCCTTGTAAGACGGATCTTCAAGGTTGTAAGCCGGCAAGTTAATCGTATTTCCATCTGTATACGCATCAGAACCGCCAACTTTAACTTTGACGCCAAATTTGTTACCCAGTGCAGCGGCAACGATAGGGAATGCGTTATTCAAACTTTGATTTTTCATGGTGTATTCCTAAAAATAAAAAAATAGGCAAACCATGACCCAAAGGGGCTATGTTTGCCCCTGGTGGGTTAAAAACTAAAAATATCTATCAAGGGAAATAATAATCCCCAATAGTTGATTCAGTGTCTTTCAAATCATCAAAAATTTTTTTTAAGTTTTTTAGATGGCTAAAGCAATCCGGGATCAGGATGCAATCGCGAACCTTCAATAGTATCTGGTAAAATGAAGGCGGGACAACAACGCAACCCATACGGATTGAATTGCAACCCGCCGGGTGAAAATAAATAAAATCAGAACCAGAAGTCCGTAGATTCTGCGGTTTCTTCTGATTCGACTAGATCGTCGTCATCAATATCTTCCAGATCGTCTTCAGATGAAGATTCAACCGGCGTAACATTAGCGAATTGAGTAACCGCTTTAGCAGTGACCTGAACATCGTCTACAAGTGATCCAAGAACGCTTTCTACTAAACCAAGTAATGCATCGGATGGAACGAAAGGTTTTGCGGCTTCTAAAGGTTCCTGAGTAACGGTGTCTTCTTTCGAAGAGTCGTATTTAGCCAGGAATGCATCAAAACCAGGAAGATCGTCAACATCACTTTCAATTTGAACTTCAGGTTGTTCACCTAAGTCGTTATCTTCAGTATCCGTTGTAATCTCCAGCACAGGCTGTTGAACGATATCTTCATCGGCAAGCGTTGAATCGGCATCTGAAATGAGTTGATCATCCAAATCGTCTTCAAGCTCAATATCAAAATTGATAACAGTATCTGGCTGCAATAAACCACTGCCATGCCGTTTGATCTTTTCCGGATCGGACAATAACAAACCAAGACGGAATAGGCTATGAAAGACAACGCCGTTATAAGGACCACTTTTTGGAAGCAAATCCAAAACACTATCGATTTCATCAACAATCGGCATACACCGATGATCGAGAAAACCAAGACTATCGAGCTTGTCACGTATTCTTCGAAAACCATTCAATGCCCGAACGGTCACTGAATCTTTACCCACAAATGACCTATCGATAATCTGATTGGCATCTTGAGAAATTTCCCTAAAAAGTTGTTCACTCATAGTGAGTGCGCGACGTTCGAGAGATTCTTCTTGCTCAGGTTTAGTTACACGAAAAACCACATAATCAAAACGCAGCTTGGCAGCTACAGTTCCAACCGGTTCAATGGCTCTACGAATAGCATCGCCAAATTCAGCATGACAACGAATCCATTCTTCAGTATCGGCGGTGTAGCTTGCCAAAAACAGATCTCTTTCCTGATAAAACTTCTTGGAAAGCGCATCAAGCTCTTGAGTAATCCTTGTGATCTCAGTCCTTGGATTAGCAAAACCACCAATAAAACGGGTGCCGGATTCAAGACAAATCCTTTCCGCTTCTTTCTTAATACGATTGAATTCCTTCAGCTTGTCAGGATGAATGGTCTTCTTAGTGCCAAGGGACGCTAGGTCTTCCGGTGGAAGTCTGGAACCATCGGCAAGCATAAGGTCTTCAGCTCGAAGTTTTTTCGAACTTGTCCAAATACTGATGTCGAGTTTAACGACGTCAACCTGGTCAAGTATCATGTCTGCGTTTGTCATATCTGCTTCTCCAAAAAAAGTAAAAGTGAAGAGACAGATTGCGTCCCATCAGGGCGAAAAATGCCCCTTCTGGGTAAGTAAAAAATTAAAAGTTCAGAAGTAAAAGTCTTCCTGTTCAGATGCGATCATGGATAGATCAATCCTTTTCACAAGCAAACCTATTTCTTCTGCGATAAGACGTACGGATTCCAGATCGGTGTCAAAAAATGACAACGCTTCGGTTTCCAGTTTGAGCTGGTCACTGATTTCAACACCGTCTTCATGGGACAAGGAAACAGTGATACCTTCGGGTGCGTTTTTCTTCAGTACCATAAGCAGCAACAAAGAAGCAACACCATCCTCTTTCGACAAACACCCCGCATCTGGTTTAACAAAATCACCATGACCATGAATGATCATTTCTGCCCATAAACAATCCGGATATGTACGCAGAATCGCGTTGGCATAACCGGCAGCCAGGCCTCTTGAAAAATGATGTGCGGGACTATCCACCATAGGAGGAGGTATCTTAATTCGCCAATAAATATGCGGATCATTCTCTGTAGGCTGATGGTCTACACCAACGGGCTTTGAAGATGTGGGAGGAACGTTGCTAATTTTTCCGTCATCACCAATCCAGGCTTGTCCGGAATGTTCATAGCCTTTTCGCTGTTTCGAACGTATCAGTTTATGCATATCGTCGGGATGAACAATACCTTTGGTGTTGGACGACATCTTTGCACCCGATTTCCCCCAGAATGTTGTGAATGTGCCATCGTGATTATAACGAAGAGCCCACAACTTTGACGAACCGTCTGGATTGTCAAACCGATAAAAATCAAATGGGTTAAGGTTCATTGCTATTCTCCCCAAGCATCACCGAAAACGTCTTTGGCAATACGATGGATAGCTTCACGTTGAGTCGGCTCTGCACGTAATGTGAGGGCACGATCTAACGAATACGCCAGCGCATTAGGAGCGCGTTTGTAAGCAATCATCAAGTTCGTCCAGCGCACCAGAGTCCGTGTGGACATCGTAACGCTTAATTCACCAGAGCTGTCAGAACCACCGACAAAAAGCCGACGGATTTCATTAGCGACCTCAATCATTTTATCAGTCAAATTTCCCATAACCGCATCAACAGAAATACCCATGCTAACAAGCGCCGCTTGCAGGATGGACTTCTCAATAGAAGCTTCAGGATAACCGACTTCCATTAATCTGAACCGATCCAAAAACGCAAGGTTTTGTTGCATGATGCCTTGATAAAGACCGCTTTGATCACCTTGACCTGCGGAGTTGCCGGTAGCGATCAGACGGAATTTAGGATGAGGTTTAATTACTTCACCGCCGTTTTGAGGAATGACCAAAGGTTGCCCTTCGATAATATCGTTCAAACCAGCGAGTTCAGAGGGATCCATCAAGTCGATTTCATTTAAAATCAACAGATGACCATCGCGAACAGCTTGAGCAAGCGGTCCATGCATAAAAGACATGGAACCATTGACAAGCATAAATTGACCAATAAGATCGTTCAGCTCAAGACGACCATGACAGGTGACTTGATTAACGGGCCAATTCAAGCGAGAAGCAACCTGGCAGAGCAGCGAGGTTTTGCCTGAACCGGTAGGGCCAGTCAAATACAGCGCATCGCCGAGAGGATTGGTAATAAATGCCAAGATATCGCGTAGATGTTCATTTCTGAATACATATTCTTTATTGGCTGGAATTAAAGGATGCAGAGCATCTTCAAAGCCATCAACAGTCATTGCGGCAGGAGCAACAATGCCAAAAGTTGAACCAATCGCGAATTTTTTAGTTTGAGCAGTCATAGTGTTTTCTCAGATTAAACCAGAGAAAACACACAGTTCCCAGCCGGGAAAAATGAATTTTCCCCAGTGGGTTAAAAAATAAATCAAATAAAATCACGGCTAAGCCGTTTCATAAGTATCACGCCGGAGCGCTTCATTGATTCCTTATTTAAAGTGCTGAACTGGCACTACTTTTGAGTCCTCTTAGAGAACTACAAAAAATCGTCTTTCCACAATACTCGCTCAAAGCACTCTGGAGAGACGGTAAAGTCATTATGCTATTTACCGTCAAAATAGTAAGATCAAAAGACGCTCAAATTACGCGTCTTTTGAGGGGGATAAAATGAACTCAGTTCGCAAGCAAGAAATTCTATTTAAAAAGAAATTAGTATTCCGAAGGCAGCAACAGAACGTCGTCGAACAAATAAAAGCTCCAGGTTCCCTCAACCAAAGTTGTGAATGGCACATGCTTTGATTTTAGTTCTTTACTATCGCCATCTTTGACAACGATTGTGCAAGATCCATTTTGAGACTCCACCGTAATAAATAAAACGGCTGGTCTTTTAGCATTGGGAAGTACTCGGTCGCAATAACATCCAACAGCCAATAGCTTTCGGTTTGCTCCGCAAAATACTTAACGCCATCGGTATATGTCATCGTAGGCATCAACGGGTGTTTATGCCAGTGTTCCGTGCCAATAAACTGCATTAGCTCAGATTCCAATGCTTCTTTTCGTAGTGTTTCCATGTGAATCTCCAGGTAAAAGTAAAAGACCGCAAGAAACGCAGCATCCGCAAAGGATGAGTGTCTTTGCAGAAGGTGAAATAAAGAATGATCAGGCCAGTCATCGCAACCCTATGTACTTGTTGAGTGTTGAGAGCCGTCAGTGATGTAACAGTTCAGCATTCCTGGGTAATACGGGCCTGTTTAGCAGATACCTAATGCCTGGTTCGCAAAATCACGAGCAGAGTCAATTTCACCTGCAAGCAAGGCTTGGCACGCATAAAACGCAAATTCCTTTCGCTTTATAGCTTTAACGGAGGCATCGGGTTCTGGGAACGCCGAGACTTCTTCAGCACTAAAACGCAAGGTTTCGCCGTTCACTTCTTCGAAATCATCGAATAGCAAAGGCATATTTTGAGTGTTATCCCAAATAGTGCTTTCATCAAATGCAGTCTGGGCCAATTGCTTGGCGGATTCAGCATCAGTCGCGGTTACACCCACAACAACGCGGTGGGTGTAGTCAATTTCGTATGTGACAGCGAATTTTGTAGTCATGGTTATGTCCTCTAAAGGTTTAAAAAAGAGGCAACTATTTCCAATGAGGATGTTGCCCCTCATGGGTTTAGTGAGATTTTCTATTTGGGATGGATTCGAATTTGCCTAAAACAGCATCACGAATGTCATTAGGATCCAATCCAGATACCTTGCAGCAGTTGATGAAACTGAAGGGATTTAGATCGCCGATGTTCGTCAGCCAGTTGTATATTTCAACAACCGTTTTCATTGAACATCTACCGTCAAACAGATTGTGTAACGAGTCTTCCAGAAGACAATCGCAGATATGCGCAATTTCTGTATCAGTCCAGGGCGGTACTTCTTCAGGCAAGGTCTCTGTGCTTTGTAGCCACAGCCATTGATCATCGAACAAATCGAGATTTAGGCTACGATCAAAACCTCGTCGCATGGTGCCTCCAAAAATTCGGGAAACACATGCGCCCAGTCGGGGGGGGCAGTGTTCCCCGATGGGTTAAGGTTAATGATGAGTTAAGGTTTTAAATCAAAACCAAAAATCACCGTCTGTAGAAGACATAATTTCGTCCATTGAGAACGGAACTTGTGCCTTTTCTTCGCCTTTAAGCGTAAAACGTGTTCGCTCAGTCGATTTCTTGCGGAAGGTTTCCAAAAAAGCGGGATCAACATCGGGATGCAGGGCCATTAATGCAGCCTTGTAGTCGACATTACCTTGCGTAAGATAGCGATTGATTCTAAGCCCACTGCTTTCGGCTTGAGCATAATCACCCATTAATTTAAGGAGATTTTTCGCGATATCAGCCTGCTGTTTTTCATAAGGTTTAATCTTGGATGCGAAGTCTTTAATTATTTCTTCAGCACTGTGATAATTTGCTGCCAGTACGTTCCATTGATCAATTTCCAGTCCAGACGGAATGAAGATGTCACGATCAATATCAGTCGCTGGCGGCTGATTTTTTAACAAATGATCAGCAAACTTTTGGCCCTCGATAATCAAACTATCAATAACCAAATCATTCTTTTTAATCAAAAAGTCTAAAGGCGGCTCCTTATCGTTCAAATAAAACGACAAATAACCTTCATTAGTTCCAGCGACTACAATCTGCTGCTGAACTTGATAGTAATAACGCCTATAAACTTTTGATTTAGTGCCATTTTGCTGCGCATCTCGAAAATTAACTTCCATTGGAACTTTAAGTTCTACAGGAATTCCATCATCGTTCAACCCATCAAAAGAAGCCCTTAGAAAAGGATGATCTTCTGATTCTGCGCATAACGGTAAAACTATCGTGTTATGACGATCTTCAAAAGACCTTCGAGCTGTTGCCTCAAGTCTAATTCCTCTTTGGACAAAGGGATTACTGTCCAGATTATCTGGAAGAGTAATTCCCTTCTTCTCGTTGTATAAGCGATAAATTGTCTTTAAAGGACATTGTCCAAGAACAATAATTGCTTCTGATGCAGAAACACCCAAATTGCGCCATTGGTGCCATTCGGGCGTGCGCTGTTGAAGATTAACGACTTTCATAAAAGACTCCCAGTAATTAATGGGCGTCATGAAAAAACCCAAGTGGGCTTTCAGTGACGCCCAACGGGTGAAAGTAATTAGTTAACCAAGAACGGCTCTAACAATATCAATTACATTTCCTTCTGGAAACGCAGCTCTTCCTAATAATGAAACCAGAAAAACTGATGAAAATAAAAAAGCTGAAATTAGGCCAAAAATTAATTTAAGAATACTCATGACGATCCTTTAAATAATGAAGGGCATCATGAAGTCCCGAGGGGCATACATGATGCCCTGTAGGGTTAAAAGTAGATTAAGCCAAATTAGCTTTTGCTTCAGCTAAAGGTGACTTCTTATTGTTGACGATACTACTAGCTTGCTCTGGAGCTTTACCTTCAGAAGAATTCTCTTTAGGATTTGGCACAGAAGCAGCTTGCGTATTAACAGGATCTTTCTTTTGCGGAAGATTAATCAAATTGGCTTCATAAAGTGATTTAGCCTTATTAATTTCTTCATTCACAAAAAGCAAGTTGAATCCTGAGAAGTTTTCGCCGGCATAATCAAGTGCTGCTTGAAATGCACCACCGGCTTTCTGAGCCCGATCAATAAGTCTTGGTGCCATCTTCGTAGCTTCAACACTGGGTGCCTGATCGGTCGAACCTGACATATCAATGACAGTAGACTGACCTTCGATAATGCGTTCAGCTTCGTCCTGGTCATAAATACCGACAAAACCAAATGCAATACGTGAACACTGGATCATGGCTTTATGACGTAACAACCTTTTGGTATGAGTCTGCCAAGGGCCATTGATAATGTAAGGAGCGCCGCCGTTCTTAGGTGTGCCAGTAAAAGGTGGACGGTAAGTTTCATCAAGAAATTCTTTAATGCGAATAGGATGAGTTCTACCTTTACGGTAAATTACGCATTCAATCCAAGTTGAGCAAAGTTTGCCACCTTCAGGTGTAATGATTTCATCGGCGTAAACAAATTCAAGCCCATCCATATCGGGATGCTGATTAATGATACGAGACCATCCGTCAATACCGACAACAGGAACGATACCGTTCTGCTTATCAGGAAAAGCATAAATTTCTTTAATGAACGGATTCAAACCATATTGATCAGCAACGATCAATAAAGCATTCATCTGTTCATCGCTTACAACACCATCTTTAACTTTAAAGGCTGTCGCTTTTAAAGTGTCAATCAATTTTTGTTCGTCCTCAAAATTGAATTTATCGGCGAACTTTTTGAACAGTGAATCTTTTTTACTAGTGCTACTCATGGTGTACTCCAAAAAATGACACAGAAGGGACACCAAGAGTCCCAAAGGACAAATGGCGTCCCAAGGGAAAGTAAAAATTAGCGAAGTTTAATAAAACGAAACGGCGCTAAACTTTAAAAAAGCTAATAAATTAAATAACTTGACTCCTAAAACGGTATGTCGTCGTCAAAATCATCATAAGCAGGTCCATCATAAGCAGGAGGTGCGGAATGAGAATTAGATTGTGACGAAGTAGAAGAAGCATTGGCCGAATAAGAAGGCGAAGGTGAAGATCCGGTTGAAGATGATCCAGAAGAATCGTTCGGTTTTCCGCCTAACATTTTCATTTCGGTAGCATGGATTTCAGTCGAGTAACGATCCTGGCCGGATTGATCCTGCCATTTGCGTGTACGGATAGGACCTTCAAACAGAGTTAAAGAGCCTTTTTTAAGATAGTCCCGCGCAATTTCAGCAAGCTTTCCAAAAAGAATGACACGATGCCATTCGGTTTTTTCTTTACGTTCACCTGAAACTTTATCTTTCCAGGATTCTGTAGTTGCAAGACTGATAGTGGCTACAGCTTTACCTTCTTGAGTAAAACGGATTTCTGGGTCTGAGCCTAAACGGCCGATAACTTGAGCTTTGTTGTACATGGTAAATCTCCTTAATAGACAAAAAGAAAAAAGGAGACCATTGCCCTGGGGGACATGATCTCCCAGAGGGTTAATTCGACGTCAGCGCTTCGATTTGGGCGTGACGATTGTTGATTAAAGCAGTGTATGTATCCAAATATTGCTTGGCAGCAGACAAAGCGGTTTCCATGCTGAACATCAGTACAGCAAAAATCAGTAACTTTTTCATAGTGTATTTCCTCGGGTAAAACCAGGGAAAACACATGAGCCCAGCAGGGAGTGTTTCCCTGGAGGGTAAAAAAATAAATATCACGGCTAAGCCGCTTCATAAGTATCACGCCGAAGCGCTTCATTGATTCCTTATTTAAAGTGCTGAACTGGCACTGCTCTTGAGTCCTCTTAGAGAACTACAAAAATTAAAGATACTTTGTCACAAAAAAAGCAATTAATCAGTTCGAAAGAGCGCGAAAAAACGCGCCTTTCGGTGCAATGCAAAAAAAGATCAAAAGAGGCAGAAAAACCGCGTCTTTCACCCCGATGCAATTGTTTATAAGCGCATACTATTGGAGACCGTTAAACATCTACCCTTAACGGCCATGTCATCAAAAAATACGCAACAAGAAAAAAAGTTCGAGCCACCAACAGTGGAAGCTTTTGATTGTAAACAAATTGACTTGTTTCAATCCTTTCTATGCAATCACGAAGAACAGCGTGGCAAGCTGTCAAATGCCTTTCCGCTATGGGATTGCCTTCCCCGATATTCAATGTCGCGGCGGGCCGCACAGAAAATGCTAAAAGCCGGAACGTTTCCGAAGCTGCTAAATATTGCGTGCCAATATTTAGGCCGAAAGATCAAGATCGAGATTCAGCCAGCCCGGCTTAATGATAATGGCGTGGTCACGGAATACTACCCTGGGATCAGCGAAGAGCTCGTTGAAGATGCCCTTCGAAAAATCGCGACATTGCAGAACCATGGTTACTACGATGAAAGCCGCCCCAGACATGGCGTGTCATTTACGATCTACCAGTTACGTAAAGAATTGAAGAAACAAGGTCACACCCGCTCCTACCAGGAAGTTGTTCTGAGCTTAAGAATCTTGGCACGCAGCTCAATCGAAATCAGCTCCGAGGATAAAAAAAATAAGATTTACGACGTCTGCACCTATTTCAGCCGGCTGTCGACTGTATCAAGGGCTGGCTTGGAAGAAGATCCTGACGCGAAGTGGTACGTTGAATTCCATCCCCTGATTACCAAGGCGATCAGCGCCATTGATTACCGGCAGTTTAACTACGAACTAATGATGAGCCATAAAACGCAACTGGCTCGCTGGCTGCATAAATACCTCGTTGCTAAATTTATCAACGCATCGGTTGGTCAAAAGTTTGAAATGCGGTTTAGCACCATTAAGCGTGATAGTGGATTGCTGGAGGGTTATGGACGAAATCGCGCCGGGATGGAGGCAGTAAGAAATGCGCTTAATGAATTAGCGAATAATGGAATATTGCAACCGATTCTAGAAAAAGAAGGCAAAGACGAAAAAGTTATGCCATTTATGGAAAACAAAATTATCGGATCAAAGAGTGTGGTCGAAGACATCGTTTATACCGTCTTCCCCTCCGCCCAATTTTCAAGCGAGTCGAAAAGAGCAAATGCAAATGTTAATCGCCTGAAAGAAAAATCATCCGCAGACCGGTAGGTACAGGTGGCGGCTCTGCCCGATTTTCGGTAGGTATAGCTGGCGCAGATAGGTAGGAATAGCTGGCGGGGGAGGGAACCGGGATAAAAATGAGCTGTTTAGAGCGTTTTGACCGGTAGGTAGAGGTGGCGGGAGGTCCAATTTTCGGTAGGTATAACTGGCGGGGTATCAATTTTTCGGTAGGTATAGCTGGCGGGGCAAGAAAATGATGGGGTGAAAAAGCGAAATCTGTGGATAACTTTAGGCTGTTCGGTAGGTATAGCTGGCGGGTCAATTTTGTAAGACATTGATTTGTTAAAATTAAATAATGTTTTTTTTGCCCTTATCCTTTTATCCTTATTACTATCCTTTTTTTAACCGTCCGGCATCCGTCTTCGTCACCCAAAAAACACATCGATACAAAATAACTTCATCATCACTAAGAGGACAAAAAAATGAGCGAAACGAAAAATAGAGATTCTTACCAGCCTGATGGCCTAAACCGACTTTTGTGTTGAGCAACTGGCCGCCAGATTGCAGCCATCAATACGGTAGCTTATAAACAATGCAAAAACCGTATTGATGCCGTCAAAAAAGCTTTTGCTGAAAAATGCCGGATTTAGATGATCGGCATAATTAAGAAGACGAAAAAAATGCGAAAAAGGCTATTGCGTTATTTCCGACCTGTTTTAAGGTAGATGAAAAAACAGAAAAAAGGGAAACGAAGATGCAAACCGCAGAAATAGTTAAAAACAATATTAGAAGCCGTCTACAGGAAATGATTGAATCTCGTCGCCAACTTTTAAATCACGCTAATTTTTTATCTTCACTTGGCGTTGAGATAAAAGACAACAGGCTTCATCTGTGTCGATGTTTTGAATCTGTTGCAAAAACCTATATTGATGGTCTGTGTCAGAAATTAACACAGGAGCACGCTAACGGCACGCCAGCTAAAATAATGATTGATCCCGAACTTTACTGCATCATTGGTAGTAGAGCAGCAAGCAGAGCGCTTTCATTACTGTTTAACAATGCGGACGATTACTCTCTTGATGATGAAAAATCGTTGATTGACAAGTATCTGACTGAGATTGATTTTGAATGCATCGCCGACGAAATTAATACACAGGCTGAGCAACTAAAAGATACTGGTATTGGTATTTTTGCCCGCCAAATCATCGACCAAATGAACCTGTGGAACCTGGATGGTTACTATTCTCCCTACCGAAAAAACAGCCGAATAATTTGTAAAACCTGGGCATTCAATTACCTTCATAATCATTCAGAAATCAGCAAACTGGAAACTTTGAAAAATGCCTTCAATGCTATTGAAGAGGATGCCGGGATAACGTTCGGGCCGTCGATTAGGGAATACATTTCTGCCGCCGGAAAACTGCATTGGAAATGCGAAAAAATCCCCTCCCGCACAATCTTTGGCAAAGGTGGTCACCTCGAAATCCATTGCTTCAAAGACAAACACGAATACCGATTTTCAAGCCAGGCCTTTGACGCGCTTATGGCGTTTCTAACGATCAACGGCAAATCTGATGTCGTCGATAATATTATGGAAAAAACCGATTTTATGGAGGCTGTATAATGATCCATAGATATTTACCTATTGAACTCGATAACCTGCAGTCAAGGGGCAGTGTTGCCGCAAAACCCGGATCATTGGCGGCCTTGCACGAAAAAAGAAAAGAAACGCTCTCGCAGTTCTGGACGCCGGATTGGTTGAGCAAATTCATATGGCAAACACTATCACCGGCTTTCCCTGGCGAACAGCGCTACAGTTTGTTTGATAACAGCATCGGCAGTGCCGGCATGTTTCGTTATGCCGATCCCAAGCAGTTTCATTTATTCGGCATTGATGCAGACGGCGATCTGATTGACGAGGTTGTCAGTATTCTCGAAAAGAGCGAGTACGGGTTCGGGTTCGATGTATTGCATGCTCACATGGAAAATGTCGAGCTTGAAAAATTCAGTGCGGCGCTGATTAATCCTCCATTTAGCATCCCGTTATCGAGCCCATTCCTGAAGCCCTATCCAGAGATTACCCATTACGGCAAGCATGGCCCCGATACTTCAGCAGTCTCTCATGAGTATGCGTTAGCGCAGGCATTGAGCCATTGCGACATTATCGCAGCCGTGGTGCCACAAACTACCAAGGACGTTATCTCCCAGAACAGCGAAATGGCTGGTAGACTGCGGGCTGTGTTTGAGCTGCCCAGCGACACATTCAAAGACGAAAACGTCAAAGCGGTAAAAACGGATTTGCTGATATTCGGAAGGAAATTAACCGGCGTCAAAGCCAATGTTCCGGAAGCAATTCGGGTAAAAAGACTCGCGATTGATGAGTTCTCGGTACCGCCTGCTCTTTATCAATTCGAATGCCGGACTATCGGCGATATCGGTCATAGTCGACACCCGATTAAGGTTGTCGGGGTTGAACAAAGTAAACCTGTAATTACCACACCAGTCACAGGCAACAACACAGTGCTTTTAAAAAGAGCCGGACGGTGGATTAAGCTGACCTTTTCAGACGGCGCAACCGAAGCGCGTGTTAAAAACAGCCTGTACCGGCTACGACTTTATTCCGACCATCTGCACAAGTATCCGTCGAAAACGCTGTATGCAGGGCAGTTCAAGCTTAATCTGGATGTTATTGCAATGCAGAACGAACCTTTTGCAGCGCTGGATTCTATTTGCGACGCGATTAGAAGCGCGGGCGGTGATCCGATCGTAACCGATCAGTTAAAAGCTGGCATTAAAGGGATTGTTGCTGAAAACAATAGAATGAGCGTTCCTTACGGGCGCACTGTTTACAGAAAAGGTGTGCCTGAATTTAACGCCACGGCAAAACGCATGGCCTTGATCAATCGCACGCAAAAAGGCGCTGCCATAGCGATGAATGAAGCGGTAACGGCCAAGCGAATTGAATCTGGCTTCTTGGTCACGACTCGACGCGGACAGTTTACCTGCGAACATGACACTTTCTTCTCGCTATTCGAGCCTGAAGAAAAGGCTCTAGGCGAAGGGTATTGGGAAGAAATTTACCCGTCCATCGCCAAAATATTCCCTTCTGAAATCGCCAGGCTGCGGACAAATGCAACGCAGTTAGGTATCGACCAATGGCTTACCTGGGACTTCCAGATGGAGGACTTGTGTGAGCTGGCATTTAAGCCCACAGGCGGTATTTGTGGCTGGCAAATGGCACTGGGCAAATCCAGGCTTGCCATTTCCCTGGCACTGCTTCTCACCGGAAAATCGTTAATCGTCCTTAAGTCCCGGTTGATTCCTGAAATGGTTAATGAGCTAAAGGAATTGGGGATCTCGGATTGCCGGGTAATTAAAACCAAAAGCGACGCTGAATGCTTATGCAAAATTAATATCATCAGTTACGAACGCCTGAAGCGCCCCCTTCACCCCAAATACCCAAAGATCACCCTAGCGAAATTTATCCGGAAGAAAGTACCTAACGTGCTGTGCGATGAAGGCGGGCTGCTGGCTAACTATCATTCGCTGCAAACGCGATCCGTTTGGCGGCTTGGCGCAAAGTGCAAATACATCCTGGATGGAACGCCAAGCCCAAACTATCTACGCGAAATGTTAAATCTTGCGGCCTGGGCCGTTGGCGAAGAAAGAGTATATCAACCCTATTCAATGAGCAGGGGGTTTATTGAGCCAAGGCTGTTCAATGGTGCCGAACTCCAACCCACTGGCCGTGATGAATTTAATAAGCGTTATGTAACAATCGAATGGGCTACCAATGAGTTTTTGGATACTGGGGTGGGTGCCAAGCGCGAAGTACCCAAGATCAAAGCGGCTTTTTTGCAGGATTTTAGGAATTGGGTAGCGCCCATGATTAAGCGCCGCGTCCAACAAGAACCCGCTGTAAGCCGGTATGTTAAATTCCCGGTACCCGAGTTACGAGATCCTATTGAGGTCGATTGGGATTTTGATCATTTACTGTTGTACGTCAAAACCGTTGAGGAATTCGCGAACTGGTACAAAAACTACGCCCAGGAACGCGGGGAAGAAGGTAAATCGCTTAATTTGACCATGATCCTTGCGAGACTGGAGGCCTGCTTCAAAGCGACTAATGTGCCTAGTGCGGTATCCGGTTTCGGACAAGGCTTTCAACGCCTGACTACGAAAGAAATAGCCTGCCTGGATCTGATCGAGAGCGAAGTTAATCGGGGATTGCGCCCCATCATTTTTGCCAGAAACCCAGTTGTTTTACATCGACTATCGGCGGAACTGGATAAGCGCAACATCACCAATCTGGTATTTTCCGGAGAGGAAACCATCAATAAACGAATCGAGAAACTGAATACCAGAATCCGTCAAGGAAATGATCAGGTCATGCTTGCGAGCCTCGGAGTAACCCAGGATGGCCTTAACCTACCTCAATTGAACTCATTCATTTTTTACAATCGGAGTTACAAACTTCGCGAAGAGTTCCAAGCGATTTACCGGCTTATACGGCCCCAACAAAAAAGCCAGGTATCAGGTAGCTTCCTCCATTTGAAAGGCAGTATCGACGAGTACATGGGGCAGCTCATTAAGTGGAAATCCCTCGCGAGCGAATCGGGTCTCGATTATGCCGAGCAAAGTAATGATGAAGAATTTGTGCATTTTGACGCATTCGTCTACAGGTTTATCAACTCACTGCCCGAGCTTAAAGAAAAGCTCGACTCATTGAAGAAATTGGCGGCATAAGGGGAATATCATGGCAAACAATCGAGTCATTAAAAAAATCAGTCTTAACGAGGAATCACGGAGGCTTGTAATTCAGTTTCGAGGCAGCTCCCAAGCCATCGAAGCGAAAGCGTTGGATTTCAAGAAAGACAAGCTTGGCAATATCGTTTATTTGCTGTTGGATCGATTGATCCATAAGGCAAACGAAGCCTGTTTTGATTGCTTCTTGGATAACGAATGGCAGAATGGGTTTTCGGTGTTAGGCTGTTATGTTACTGAGATGGACAGGCGTCCGTTATGAGTTTTGTAGTCTTATTTGGATTAGGTGGGTTTTAATGGAAATCATGGAGTATCCTTTTTGTGGGGAATCATCAGAAAATTCGTTGATCGTAACAGACAGTCGTCGTCAGAATTTAGCGCTCAACAAAAGCGGTAAGCTTCATAGACAAGCCGTTTTGGAGTGTGTTGTGCAGTGTTTAGGGTGTGGAGCTTTAAGTCCATTGAGTCCAGGGTTTGAGTATAAGGAAATTGACTTAACAGAGATTGCAGAGCTGGAGAGCAAAAAACGGAGCAATTCTTGTTTGGAACGCCAGAAATCCTTTGAACGAAACGATTTTCCGTGAAGCATCCTCTGTCGGCCAGTGACAAACAGGCTGATCTATGGATGGCCTGTTGAGAATTTCTCTCACGCAACCTGATGTTCTAAAAATTGACGGTAATTTTCTGAAGCTGGCAATGTCCAGCGCGGAAAATAAAGCAATTTTGAAACACTTTAGTTCATCACTTCACATCAAAAAATATCACCGTTGTAGCCGAGCATATCGAAACCAGCAGGCACCTAAGTGCCGTTCAGCTCCATCACGGTTCTGGCAACCACGATATTAAACTGGGCTTGAATACGTTTATATTCAAAAATTGCAAAAAATAACAGGTTATTTTCGATATCCAGGAACACACAAGGCCTGATCGATATTACCAAATCGATGCAAATCGGGCTGGTTTATTGAGGAGATATGCTGTTAGTGATACAGTCAAGTGTATCTATGCATCTTCTCCTTTAACGCAAAAATATTGACATGAGTTGGCTGCTCTATTACATTATGCGTTAAATAGATTGACGCACAAAAAATGAATTTAAAAACTTTAGCAATATTGATGGCAGGGCATCCGTTACGTGGCAGTATTGAGCATACGCCGAGTGGAGAAGTGGCTGTCGTCCAGATGAAAGATGTAGACCCAGAAGGCGGCATCAGCAAGGATCGGTTTTACCGTGTAAATTTAACTGGCCGAAAAAACCCGGATTATTTGCGTCAAGGTGACATCTTGTTCGTAGGTCGCGGGTATCGAATTTTTGCTGTGCTGGTCGATGAAGATTTAAAACAAACAGTAGCCAGCCCACATTTTTTTATTCTTCGGATCAAACCGGAAAAACCTATTCGGCCTGATTATCTAGTTTGGTATATCAACCATACACGGGCACAGCGATATTTTTCCAAGCATGTTGCAGGTACAGCATTGCCACATATCAACCGCCAGGCACTGGAAGATTTACCGGTAATTTTGCCACCCTTGCAGGTACAGGAGCAGATTGTTAACGCCCATCGTTGCAGGCTTAAAGAAAAAGCCTTGCTGGAAACGTTGATTGAAAAAAAGAAACTATTTTTAAATGAGCTATTGGATAAAAGATTAAAACACTATGAAACATACGAGGACAGGGCATGACCACCAAAATTAATCAGGATGAAATCAATGGCATACTCTGGAAGGCCTGCGATACCTTTCGCGGTGCGGTCGATGCGTCGGAGTATAAAAACTCTATTCTGGTTATGTTGTTCGTCAAATACATCTCCGATGTTTGGAAGGAACACTACGACGCCCTAATCGAAAAATACGGTAACGACGAGGAAACCATCCTGCGTCGTCTGCAACGCGAGCGCTTCGTGCTGCCCAAAGGCTGCGCTTTCGAGGATCTCTATAATCAACGCAACCAAGCCAATATCGGCGAGATTATCAATATCGCCCTGGAGCATATCGAGGAATCCAGCAAACAAAAACTCGCTGGCGTGTTCCGTAATATCGATTTTAATTCAGAGGCCAATCTTGGCCAGACCAAGGACAGGAACACTCGTCTCAAGCACTTGCTGGAAGATTTTTACGATCCGCGTCTTGATCTGCGTCCTTCCCGCGTCGGCAATCTGGATGTCATCGGCAACGCCTACGAATACCTGATTGCAAAGTTTGCCGCCGGCGCCGGAAAAAAGGCCGGGGAGTTTTATACGCCGGCGGAAGTGTCGGAACTGATCGCCGAACTGGTCAATCCGCAAGCGGGCGAACGTATTTGTGATCCGGCCTGCGGTTCCGGGTCGTTGCTGGTTAAATGCGGCAACCAATTGCTGGGGCGCGGCATCAAAGACTTTGCCCTTTACGGTCAAGAAATTACCGGCGCAACATGGGCACTGGCGAAAATGAACATGTTTCTGCATGGCATGGACAATGCCCGCATCGAATGGGGAGACACCATTCGCAGCCCGAAGCTGATCGAAGACGACAGCACTATGAAATTCGAGGTGGTGGTCGCCAATCCGCCGTTCTCGCTGGATAAATGGGGCCATGAAGTAGCGAACAACGATCCGCATAAGCGATTCCATCGCGGTCTGCCGCCGCAATCCAAGGGCGATTACGCTTTTATCACGCACATGATTGAAACCACGACCAAAGACTCCGGTCGGGTCGGCGTGGTCGTGCCAAACGGCGTGCTGTTCCGTGGCGCCGCAGAAGGCAAAATCCGCCAGCAACTCATCGAAGAAAACCTGCTCGATGCCGTGATCGGCCTGCCCGCCAATCTGTTCTATGGAACCGGCATACCGGCGGCGGTGCTGGTGTTCAAGCGCAACAAGTCCGATGACAAAGTGTTATTTATCGATGCCAGCCGGGAGTATCAGAACGACAAGAACCAGAACAGGCTGAGACAAACGGACATTGATAAGATCGTAGTGACTTATCAGGCCAGGGAAACGATTGATAAATACGCCTATCTGGCGAGCTTCGAAGAAATCAAGGAGAACGACTTCAACCTCAATATCCCGCGTTATGTGGACACTTTCGAGGAAGAGCAGGAAATCGACATCAATGCGGTGCAGACTGAGATTATCAAGCTGGAAAATGAACTGGTCGACGTAAAGCGGGAAATGGCGGAGTATTTGAAGGAGTTGGGTTATGAATAAAAAAACTACGCCAACAACAGCACCCGAGCCGATAGTTCCTCAATCTGAAACACCCTTTTTGCTCTATGCGGGTGATAATGAAAAAGTGCATGTGAATGTGTTATTGCACGCTGAAACCATCTGGTTACCCCAACGGCTCTTAGCTGAGCTTTTTCAAACCTCAACAGATAACATCGGTCTGCATCTTAAGAATATTTACGCAGAAAGTGAACTGACTGAAGCAGCAACTACCGAGGATTTCTCGGTAGTTCAAAACGAAGGCGGGCGGGCGATTCGCCGCAAGCTCAAACACTACAATCTTGATGCCATTATTGCGGTAGGCTACCGAGTCAGCTCCAAACGTGCCACCCAGTTTCGCATTTGGGCCACGCAGATTCTCAAGGAATATATCAAAAAAGGCTTTGTGCTTGACGATGAGCGACTTAAGCAAGGTAAACAAATTTTTGGCGAAGATTACTTTCAGGAACTATTGGAGCGTATTCGCTCCATTCGTGCCAGCGAACGACGAATCTATCAACAAATCACCGATATTTTTGCCGAGTGCAGTACGGATTACGATCCCAAGTCAGACATTACCAAAAATTTTTACGCGATGATTCAAAATAAGTTCCACTACGCCATCACCGGACAAACAGCAGCGGAAATAATCCATGGTAAAGCTGATCGAAGCGAACCCCACATGGGTTTGCTTACCTGGAAGAATGCGCCTCAAGGTCGCGTATTGGCATCCGACGTTACTATTGCTAAAAATTATTTAACCGAACCCGAAATCAAACGGTTGGAACGCACCATTTCCAGCTTTTTCGACTATATCGAAAACATCATTGAAAATCGAGTACAAATGGGTATGGACGATATGGCTGCCAGTGTGGACAAATTTTTAAGCTTTAACGAATACCAACTGTTGCAAGGCAAGGGGCACATTAGCAAAACGCAAGCCACACAAAAAGCATTGGCTGAATATGCTGAATTCAACAAAACACAGAAAATAGAATCCGATTTTGATCGGGTGATTAAAGGGCTGAAACACAATGAACAGTGAAAAGATGGCGGGATATTTGATGGGGTTGGATTATGGTATATGAGGCAGCTGATAAGCTTGGAAACTTCTTCAGTAGTCGCAGGGAGCGCGGAATACCTAATCTGCCAACTCTGTCTGTTACATTAACAAATGGACTTATACCCCGCGACTCGCTGGACAGAAAAATGGAAACCAACTTATCGGATGAGGAGCATTTGTTGGTTCGGAAAGACGATATCGTCTACAACACAATGCGCATGTGGCAAGGCGCTTCCGGCTTGGCGGATAGAGATGGATTGCTAAGCCCTGCATATGTGGTGCTTGCTCCAAAAAAAGGAATCGATCCTTTATATGCTTCTTATCTGTTTAAAAGTTCACGGTTCATTTACCTGTTTTGGGCTTATTCATAC
>JAUXTH010000004.1 GCA_030679035.1 Methylobacter sp.
TCCGGCGGCATTGATTCGGCACTGGTTCTGACTCTGGCAGTCGATGCCTTGGGTGCCGATAAAGTTGAAGCCGTACTGCTACCGTCTCGCTATACACAGGACATGAGTAATGAAGATGCAGTACTGGAAGCGAAGTCATTAGGCGTGCACTACCATATCATTCCAATCGAGCCTGCGGTTAATGCCTTCACCGGTATGTTGGCCGATATTTTTGCCGGCACGGCTAAGGATACCACCGAAGAAAACATTCAGGCGCGGTGCCGTGGCGTGGTTTTAATGGCGCTATCAAACAAACAGGGCAAGCTGCTGCTGACCACCGGCAATAAAAGCGAAATGAGCGTGGGTTATGCGACCTTGTACGGCGATATGTCAGGCGGTTTTGCGCCGATAAAAGACGTGCCCAAGATGATGGTTTACCGATTGGCACGTTATCGCAATTCGTTATCTCAGGTGATACCGGAACGGGTCATAATCCGCCCGCCTTCAGCTGAACTGGCGCCCAATCAGCTCGATGAGGACTCCTTGCCGCCTTACGACGTGTTAGACCCGATACTGGAGCGTTACATCGAGAGGGATCAGTCCGCCGATGAAATTATTGCCGCCGGGTTCAGGCGCGAAGATGTAACGAGAGCCATCACGCTGGTTGATAGAAACGAATATAAACGCAGGCAATCCCCTCCCGGAATCAGGATTACAGTCAGAGCGTTCGGTCGCGACCGGCGTTACCCGATCACTTCCGGCTATAAGGGCAGTTAGTAGGGCAAGCGCCTCATTCGCATCAACTTAAGCTTCAATCAATAAGATGCAGGAGGTAGAGCAACGCAGGAGCAGTTGCCGAGGCGAAGCAAAAGAAAGTATCTCGCCGTCGGGTGCGAGAACCCGATCAAATCAATCGTCGCGGTAGCGACCACACATTGTTAATGTTGTTGGGATAGGTTCCCGTTGGAAATGCTGGGTTAGCTATTTGATAGATCCCCTGTAAGACAGCAAATGAGACGGTGATCCGTGACCACGAAATCAGACAGATTGGCAGAATCCTGTTCGCCAAAAAAGAACACCCAACCTTTCTCTGATTTCTTACCGGCCTTTGCTCTTTCCATAGCTTCTTCACGAGATGCTTCCAATTCAGTGAGTATGTAGTTCCTCTTGGCATCGCTCCAATTCGTGGAGTCGATAATCAGGCGATAAGGCTCCGCAAGCTTGTTGTTTGCCCATAATCCACAACCTAGTTTGACTATAATTTTCCCATCGACATCTTCGGCTTTCGACCAGCTCAGTGGAGCAGCTAATATATGCCGCTTAGGATGTGAAACAATACCTCTCGACATTAACTTTCGAATTACTTCATCATACGTTTTCCCAACCACGCTTGGAACGCTAAGAGGTAGATCACGATCATAAGGGAAATTCATGAATTTCTACAAATAGGGCGAATTGTCCGCGCCGTCCATTGCGTATGAGTTTTTCCAGATGTTGTTCCCGACGGAGTTCCCACCGACGAAGAACCCTTTCCCCCAACCGTTAGGCTTGTTGGAACAACTTTCATTTTTTCGTCGACCAGCTCTAGCTTAGAAGGAAACGAGCCAGGAAACCCAGCTTGTGTTGTGACACGCCCCTTACGTGCTTTTGAAATGAGTTTTTCTTCGCCCTCAATATCACACCATGACTCATGAGGTTTGCTCGGAAGCTCCTTGAAATGAGGGCGCTTCTTGTGGTGTTCTTCAAAGGAAACAGGATTGACCATTACTCCGCAACCACGACATTTGTAACCCTCCTTATCAACCGAATCAATATACCAGAGCTGTTCACCATCAATGATTTGTCCTGTGTAGCGATCTACGGCTGAATCCATGAAGACTCCTTGAAATGGCCAACATAAAGTAAACACCTTTTAGGTGCATATTAATTTTCAATCCAGGGCGTAAAAGCCGCTCCTAAATACCGCTAGTCATAATGCTATAACAACCACTTAATAGCAACCCTTCAGACAAACCCAACCCACAATCTCGCCCCCACAAATTCAACACATAAAAAAACCCGAATCCCAGCAAACATCTCTGCCTGCCAAAACCCGGGTTTTCAATTACCGCTAAAAGCTAAAGCTTATTTTTTGATAATACTGATGCCTTTCAGCAAGGTCAGCGCCTGATACAAAGGATAATCTTTTTCCAAGGTTTCCTTCTCTTTCTCCAGCGCCTCCTCCTTACTCTCCTTGCCTTTGCCGTTTTGCAAATGATGCGACAAATCGGCTTCCTTGACCGGCTTGAACTCGGATTTTTCCAAAGTCTCCAGCTTGACGCGAGCCAAGGCAATATCAGGCTCTATACCCTCGGCCTGGATAGATCGACCCGAAGGCGTGTAGTATCTGGCTGTGGTCAATTTAACTGCCGAACCATTGCTGGTTGGCAATATGGTCTGCACCGAGCCTTTACCGAACGATTTCTCGCCCATGATCACCGCGCGTTTTTGATCCTGCAGGGCTCCGGCTACAATCTCCGAGGCTGATGCGGAACCGGCATTAATCAACACCACCATCGGCGCACCGTCGATAAGATCATCGGGAGCCGCATTAAAGCGCATTTCCGAATTTTCAATACGCCCTTCGGTATAAACAATCAGGCCGCTCTTGATGAACGCGTCGCTCACCTCAACCGCCGCATTCAGCACGCCGCCCGGATTATTCCGTAAATCCAGCACCAGGCCTTTCAGATTGCCTCCGTTTTCCTTTTTCAGCGCGGCTAGAGCTTCTTTCAGGCTTTCACCAGTTCCGGATTGAAAGCTGCTGATCCGCACATAGCCATAGCCTTTTTCCAGCATCCGGTTCTTTACGCTTTTAACCTTTATAATGTCTCGGGTTATGGTTATTTTTAAAGGCGTTTCTACCCCTTCACGAACCACTGTCAGCAAAATCTTGCTGCCCGGCTCGCCGCGCATGATTTTGACCGCATCCGCCAAGGTCATGCCTTTTACCGGCTGATCGTCAAGCCTGACAATCAGGTCTCCGGTTTTAATGCCTGCTTTCTGGGCAGGAGTATCATCGATAGGGGAAACCACTTTGACAAAGCCGTTTTCCATCGTAACTTCGATGCCCAGGCCGCCGAACTGGCCGGTTGTGCCTTCTTTTAACTCCTGGTATTCCTCGGCAACCAAATAAGCCGAATGGGGATCAAGCCCGCTCAACATGCCGCGAATGGCGTCTTCCAGTAATTTCTTGTCGGAAACGGGCTCTACGTAATCCCTTTTAATCCGGCCGAAAATTTCCGTGAAGGTGCGCAAGTCCTCATAAGGCAGGGTAGTTTCTTCCGTATCCGCTACAGGCTTTGCGTTATCGCGCTCGGCAAAGACGCTGCCGCAGATGCCTAGAAAGACGCCCAGCATAATCCCTAAGGACAAAATGAAAATATTTTTCTTTTTTAACATGTATCTTACAACTCCAAACGCTCGATTTCCCAAAACATGGACACACCATTGACTAACTTGACCCGGTTACTTTCGGCACCACTCAAGCGGATCAACCGGCTTACCTTTGTTGCGTATTCCAAAATATAACCCGGATTGACTACGACCACCGCTTTGCCCAACGGACGCAATGACTTCGCCAACATCCACCCACTCACCCACTTGCCGATATAAACTCTGGTTAAAAGCATAAAGGGTCATGTAGCCCTTGCCGTGATCAATAATAATCAACAAGCCATAACCGCGCAGCCAATCGGAAAACACCACTTTACCGCTGGTAACCGCATGTATCTCGGTACCCTCGCTGGCGTCAATTAATATTCCATCCCACGTGCTCTCGGCGCTCTCGGCCCGCGCACTGCCGAATTTATTACTAAGCCGTCCTTTGACCGGCCAAGCCAGCTGCCCCTTAAGCGAAGAAAAATCCCCTCCCTTTGCCAAAGAAGGACTCGGGAGGGGAGTAGAATCATTCCCCGAACCCGGCAAGTCCTTGGCAGGCTCGGACTGAACCTCGGCAGCCTTATGCAATTTCTGGGTTTGCTCAACCTCAAAACTAAGATCATTGGTCGACTGATGCAATGACGATACCAGATTTTTCAGCTTGCTTTCACTTTCTTTCAAGTGAATTATTTGTTGCTCGTTTGAAGAAAAGTCGCTTTTTAATTGCGTCAGCAATTCGGCCCTACGTTTTCTAACAGCATCCGCTGCCATCTGCTCCGATTTCTTCTGCTCAAGATCTTTCTCTAGTAGCTCGGTCTCCTGCTGCTGTTGCTTACCCAGCCGATCCAAACGCTGCATAGACTCCGAAATGCCGGCCAGCTTGCTCAGGCGAGCCTTATTCAAATAATCGTAATACACCAGCATCCGGCTGGATAAAGCTGGATCTTGCTGATTGAGCAACAGCTTTAACTTTTCTTTTTGCCCCATTGCGTAGGCAGCCTTTATTTGACCCGCTAATTCTTTGTTTTGCTTGGCGACTTCATCCTGAAGCCCCTGCTTTTCCTGCCGAATCCTGGTCAGGTTCTGGCGTTTTTGTTCAACCTGACCCTGCAATGTCCTTAATAAAGCGGCCGTCCTTCCATAGAGCTTCTCAACTTCACCCAACTGCGTGTTTAAGGTATTTTTTTGCTGCTGAACTCGTCGGATATTTTCGCTGGCTGCGGTAATATCCGACTGAATTTTATTTAACTCCTCGTTTTTTTCCGGGTCTTCCGCTCTGCCCTGCTGGACAAATACACTCAGTAAAAAACAAAAAATCAGTTTCTTTCTCATCCACAAACTAAACAGACTTAATAAGTGACCGGCCCGTCATTTCAGCAGGTTGATCAACCCCTAACATTGCCAACACCGTCGGAGCCAAATCCGACAAACTGCCGCCCTCGTCTAATGGTTTGTCGCTGCCGACATAAACCAACGGCACGGGGTTGGTAGTGTGCGCCGTGTGGGGCTGTCCGGTCTCTTTATCGACCATTTGCTCAATATTACCGTGATCGGCGGTAATCAGCATCTGCCCGCCCACCGACTTTAAGGCGTCAACGACGCGCTGCAATGAAGCATCAACCGCTTCCACGGCCAAAATTGCCGCATCCATTATGCCGGTATGCCCGACCATATCGCAATTAGCATAATTACATATGATGACATCGTATTTACCGCCGGTAATCGCAGCAACCAAATGATCGGTCACCTCTGCCGCATTCATTTCCGGCTGCAAATCATAGGTTCTGACCTTCGGCGACGGCACCAGTATCCGGTCTTCTCCAGGAAAAGCGGCATCTTGGCCACCATTAAGGAAAAACGTGACATGGGCAAATTTTTCAGTTTCCGCCAGCCGCAATTGGGTCATGCCCAATGAAGACAAATACTCACCCAGACAATTTTTTAAATCGGTCGGGGGGAAGGCCACGTCATAATCGAAATCCTGCTGGTATTCCGTTAACGTGCAGTAATAGCCTTTATGAGGCGCACGGTTTCTATCGAATCCGTCAAATGTCGTTGCCGTTAATGCCACGGAAATCTCACGGGCACGATCCGCCCGGAAATTCATAAACACTACCGAATCGTCGGGATCAAGCGCGACTGACCGATGCTCGGCATCCAAAATAGCCGTCGGCAACACAAACTCATCCGTTTCGCCCCGGTCATAAGCCGCTTCCAAGCCCTGTAGCGCAGAATCCGCGCTAAACGCGCCCTCGCCTTTTGCAATCAGGTCGTAACCTTGCTTTACCCGATCCCAGCGATTATCCCTGTCCATCGCGTAGAAACGTCCCACAATTGAAGCGATCCGACCGACGCCCAGCGCCGCAAATTTTGCCTCCAGTAATTCAAGAGAAGCCTTTGCGCTCTTGGGCGGCACATCCCGGCCATCCAAAAAGGCATGCAGGTAAATTTTATCGAGTCCGCGTTTCGCGGCCAACTCGACCATCGCGGCAATCTGTTCCTCATGGCTGTGCACGCCGCCTGGCGACAACAGGCCCATGATATGCAGAGCCTTATTTTTTTCTTTGGCCAGATCAACAGCCCGGCAAAGAACCGGGTTGGAATAGAAACTGCCGTCAACTATTGCGTCGTTGACCTTGGAGAAATCCTGCGGAACGTAACGACCCGTGCCGATATGAACATGGCCCACTTCCGAATTACCCATTTGTCCGCTAGGCAGTCCTACGACATTGCCAGAACAGTTAAGCAGAGTCATCGGGCAATCTTTTTGCAACTGGTCCCAGCAAGGTGTGTCAGCCATGGCAATGGCATTGTTTTCTTTGTCCAACGTGTAACCGAATCCGTCAAGGATCAGTAATACCACAGGCTTTGGCCGATTCAACATCTTTATCTTTAACTCCCGATACTAAAAAAAATCCGCATCACTACGCTCTCTGCAAAATGAAGCAATGTATTCTTCATTACCCAAAATGGTCGTAGTGATGTATTATTTTGCCAGATTTACTGGCCTTGTATTTTGGCGACGCGCCGTTACGCAATCAAATAGCCAATATATTAATACACGTTGGCAACAGTTGTGTATAAATAATTGTTCCCGGTGTCTTTTAAGTCAGATTCAATAAGCCGGAAACATTAAGCAAGTCTATGAAACACAAGGCCGGCGCACAAACACAACGAAACTGACGATGCAGGATGTTTTCTGCGCCACAAATCTGTCTGGAACAGATTTGCATTTACCCGAAGGGCGTCAGGCAGGACAGCCTGATGTGAATCATTAACTTATCTTTTCACTTAACTTTACAAATCTATCCATGGACCGTTACCTAGAATTTATCTTAAACCACTACATCTTATCTCTTGCCATGGCAGTTGTTACTTTCCTGTTAATCCAGGAATTATTCGACGCCGCAACCAAAAAATTCGGCGCCGTTTCGCCTTTACTGGCTGTCGCAAAAATGAACGACAGCGACACGCTGGTTATCGATGTGCGTGAACCTGACGAGTTTCTTAAAGGCCACATTGAAAACGCTATCAGCACCCCGCTGGGCAACTTGCCCGCTCATCTGTCCAAGCTGGAAACACACAAAAACAAACCCGTCCTGATTGCCTGCCAAACCGGAACACGCTCCGCGTCGGCAGGAAAGATATTGACCAAAGCGGGATTCGAGCAAGTTTTCGTCATTACCGGCGGCATGAATGCTTGGGAAAGCGACTACAAATTACCGATAAAATCAGCCGGCAAGCACAAAGGCTAAATCAGCGCTTGAAGCAACCCTCACATAAAACCCTAATCTTAGAAACTCACCATGAGCGAAGAAACCAACGCAGTAGAAAAACAATTTTCCATCCAGAAAATTTATACCAAGGACATGTCTTTTGAGACGCCCAACTCGCCCAAAGTTTTCACCGAAAAATGGGAGCCTACTGTCGACTTTAATCTGGGCACCCATGTGTTGCCTTTAGAAGACTCCATGTACGAAGTCGGGCTGACGGTAACCATCACCGTTAAAAACGGCGACGCAACCGCCTATCTTGTTGAAGTCAATCAGGCTGGCATTTTCTCTTTAGGCGGATTTACCGATGCGGAAATGGGCCCGATGGTCGGCAGCTTCTGCCCCAACATTCTGTTCCCTTACGCAAGAGAAGCCATTTCCGACCTCGTCACCAAAGGCGGCTTTCCGCAGATGCTGTTGGCACCGGTCAATTTTGACGCCTTATACTCGCAGCATTTGCAACAAGCACAACAAGCGCCCGGTTCCGACGCGATCAATTAAACCTGTCCTGAGCTTGTCGAAGGGGCTGCTCGATGAATAAAAAAATAGCCGTCCTGGGCTCAGGGTCATGGGGAACGGCCTTGGCAATTCTGGCTGCCAGAAATGGCTGCCAGACGCTGTTGTGGGGCCATAACCAAGCGCACATGGCGCTGCTTGCACAAGACCGCGAGAACAAACGCTATCTACCCGATTTGGCTTTCCCCGAAAACCTCACCGTCACCTCCGACTTGGCCGAGGTCGCGGGTTTTTGCAGCCTGATGCTGGTTTCCGTACCCAGCCACGCCTTTAAAGATACCCTGCTTAAGCTCAAAGCGCATTTGACCGGTGACGTGCAAATAGCCTGGGCAACCAAAGGCTTTAATCCTGATGACGGCTCTTTGCTGCACGAAGTCGTAGCCGACATCTTTTCTGCACAAACCCCGGCGGCCTTGCTTTCCGGCCCCAGCTTTGCAAAAGAAGTGGCGGCAGAACTCCCGACAGCGATCACCATTGCGTCATCCCAGCCGGATTTTGCCGCCCTTCTGGCCGACATCCTGCATAGCGAGCGTTTTCGCACCTACACCAACTCGGATCTGATTGGCGTCGAAGTCGGCGGCGCAGTCAAAAACGTCATGGCGATAGCCGCAGGCATCGCCGACGGGCTTGGCTTTGGCGCCAACACACGGGCAGCGCTGATTACTCGCGGACTCAACGAAATGATTCGTCTCGGTGTCAAACTTGGCGGAAAACAGGAAACCTTTATGGGCTTGGCAGGCCTAGGCGACCTTATCCTGACCTGCACCGACGACCAATCCAGAAACCGGCGTTTCGGTTTGGCCTTGGGACAAGGCAAGGACCCAACAGCAGCTATCCAGGAAATCGACCAGGAAATAGAAGGCATTTCAGCCGCCAAAGAAACCTTTTTGCTCGCCCAAAAATTCGGCATCGACATGCCGATTACCGAGCAAACCTACAAGGTCTTATATGAAGGATTGGCCCCGCTGGCGGCCGTACAAAACCTGTTGGCTCGCGAGCAAAAAGCCGAGTCATAGAGACTCTGTAAATTTCTTCTTACGGTTTTTTAGCCTGATGGTTTCGCCTAAGGTTCAAGTAAAACAACACCCGTGTTTAAGTCAGCTGCTTTTTTAATGAGTCTTTTATCAAAACTGGCAAACTTATCAGCGTGCAAACTGCAAGAGAGATGTAAAGCATCGGCAAAATCCATACCTTGCCCATACCATTGCAGAGCTTGCGCAATTGCTGTGCTATGCTCAACAGTAAAACTACCGGTGGTTAAGATTTTTTGCACCGCAACCAAAATAACCGAACGTTCTAAAGCGTAGCTATAGCGTAGTACCCACTCCAACTCCAAAATGACCGTTTTGGAAATAAAGGCCGCGTGATGATGCAATAACTTAGCCGCACGTTGAGCCTGTTCTGGATCATCATTGGTGACAATGCGGACAAGAATATTAGTATCAATCGCTATCATGTTCACCCCATTGCGCGATAACGCCTTGCCGAATCCCTTCCTCCATTTCTTCTACCGTTTTTGCATTACCTTGATAACCTGTGCAACCGATTAAATCATCGATTGTTGTTTTGGGTAGGGTGTTTTTGGTTTTTAGCAAAATGCCTTGTGCGGTGATTTCAACTTCTAATTCCTGCCCGACGTTTAAATGACAAGCATCGCGTATAGTTTTTGGGATAATGACTTGTCCTTTGCTGGATAAGCGGGTGGTTTGCATAACGTTACCTCCTTAAACGGAAGGTAAGATTATGGTAAGATTATAAGTTGTTGTCAATCAGGGCAATCGCGCTTAAATAAGCTTGAATTTTATAATCACTTACTGATCAATACGTATAAATGTTATTTTAAATTTCAGGTTATTGGAGTCGCGACTTCAGTCGCGCACGAGTCACATAACGCCAATAACTGCTGCCGCGACTGAAGTCGCGGCTCCGACTAAGGTTTTAAAGCAAAAACTTAAAATCACTAAGCAGAAATTTGTACCCTATCGTTTTTAAATGGCTAAAATTTAAGCGCGATTGCCCTGTGTTGTCAATTGGGAGTGATGATCTTAACAGTACGAAACGACAGTCCTGGCAGCGTGGCGTTTTTTCGCTTTTGTACATAACGATGAACATTGACGTATGGGAAATGTTGGGCGTAAAAAGCATATCCAATCTATTTTATCGTCGCACCAGCAAAACCCTGCTGCCGCCAGGCCTCATACAAGACAATCGAAACGGTATTGGACAAATTCAAACTCCGGCTTTCTGCCTGCATCGGCAAATACAAACACCGCTCGGCACCCAAATCCGCCAACACTGTTGCCGGCAAGCCGCGCGTCTCGGGGCCGAACAAGAAAGCATCCTCAGACTGAAAACTCACCTCGCTGTATATTTTCGAGCCTTTGGTGGTCAGCGCAAACATCCGTCCCGGCTTTATGCTGTCGATAAAACCAGCCAATGAGTCGTGCTCTTTTACCGCCACCCATTCATGGTAATCCAAGCCTGCCCTGCGCAGTTTTTTGTCATCCAATTCAAATCCCAAGGGCTTGATCAAATGCAGCTGCATGCCGGTATTTGCGCAGAGCCGGATGATATTCCCAGTGTTGGCGGGAATTTCCGGCTCAAACAAAACGATATGAAACACGCTCAGAGCTTGATACTGACCGGCGTCAGTTTCCAGATTTCGTTGTTGTACTCAGTGATGGTCCTATCGGTAGAAAACTTGCCGCTGCCGGCGCAGTTTAAAATGCTCATTTTGGTCCAGTTCTCTTGATCCTGATAAGCCGTTTCCACGCGTTTTTGCGCATCGATGAAGCTGCGGAAATCCGCCGCCGTCATCCAGGGATCGCGCGGGCTTTTTATCGACGCCAAAACATCGTCAAACAGCCCCGGCTCGAACTGGTTAAAATGCCCGCACTCAAGCAGGCTCATGACCCTACGCAGGTCTTCATCCTGATTGATGATCGCAACAGGGTCATAGTGATGGCTCATCTCCTCAACCTGTTCTTCGGTCAGGCCGAACAGGAAGAAATTTTCATCGCCGACTTCTTCGCGAATCTCAATATTGGCGCCATCCAGCGTGCCGATAGTCAACGCGCCGTTCATCATAAACTTCATATTGCCGGTGCCTGACGCTTCCTTACCGGCGGTTGAAATTTGCTCGGAAAGATCGGCGCCCGGGCAGATTTTCTCCATCGCGGAAACCCGGTAATTAGGCAGAAAAACCAGCTTCAACTTTCTACCCACATCGGGGTCGCTATTCACGACGCTCGAAACATTATTGATCAGTTTGATGATCTTTTTAGCCATGTAATAGCCCGGCGCAGCCTTGCCGCCGATCAGTACGCAACGATCCGTCCAGTTCGCGGTATCGCCGCGCTTAATGCGGTCGTACAGATGAATCACATGCAGCACATTCAGCAGTTGCCGCTTGTATTCATGAACGCGCTTGACCTGCACATCGAAAATCGCGTCGACATTAAAATCGACATCATGGTCATGCTTCTTGTAATCGATCAGTTTTTGCTTTGCGCCTTGCTTGATTTCACGCCAGCGCTGGCGGAACTTCTTGTCCTCGGCAAAGGGCTCAAGCTTCTTTAGCAACGACAAGTCCGTCAGCCAGCCGTTGCCTATGCTAGTAGTGATCAGCTCGGCCAGCTCCGGGTTACACGCCGCCAGCCAGCGACGCGGAGTAACGCCATTAGTTTTATTGTTAAACTTGCCCGGCCAGAACTCGTAAAAATCACGGAACAAGCCTTGCTGCAATAATTTTGAATGCAATGCGGCAACACCGTTAACCGAATAGCTGCCGACGATAGCCAAATAGGCCATCCTGACGTATTGCTCGCCGCCTTCTTCAATGATCGACATACGGCTTAACCGAGCTGTATCGCCCGGCCAATGCGCGGAGACTTCGGCCATAAAATAGGCGTTAATATCGAAGATGATCTCCATCAGCCTCGGCAGCAGCTGCTTGAACAGGTTGACCGACCAGCGCTCCAGCGCTTCCGGCAACAAGGTATGATTGGTGTAGGCCATCGTCTTGCGGGTAATCGCCCAGGCATCGTCCCAAACCAGCCCATGAACATCCAACAGCAAGCGCATCAGTTCCGCAACCGCGATGCTCGGATGCGTATCGTTTAACTGAAAGGTATTCTTCGCCGCAAACTCGGAAAAATCGTTGCCGTGACGGCCGACCCAGCTACCGATAACATCCTGCAAACTGGCCGAAGCCAGCAAATATTGCTGGCGCAGACGCAATGCCTTGCCGTTTTCGTTAGCGTCATTCGGATACAGCACCATCGTAATATTTTCGGCGGTATTTTTTGCCGCGACCGATTCCGCGTAATCGCCGGCATTAAACTCCTGCAAGTTGAACTCTTCAGTCGCCGTGGCTTTCCATAAGCGCAAGGTATTCACGGTGCCGTTCCGGTAACCCGGAATCGGCGTATCGTAAGGAACCGCGAGTATATCCTGGGTATCTACCCAGCTGGTTCGCTTATTTCCGAACTCATCAATATGCGATTTTGTATGCCCGCCGAATTTAATCCGGTGCGTGTACTCGGGACGTTCAATTTCCCAGACATTACCGTTACGCAGCCAATGATCCGGATTTTCCACCTGCTCGCCATTGATAATCTCTTGCGTAAACATGCCATATTCATAACGCAAACCGTAGCCGGTCACCGGCAATTGCAAGGTCGCACAACTATCGATAAAACAGGCGGCCAATCGACCCAAGCCCCCATTGCCCAAACCGGCATCCGGCTCACTTTCAATCAGCTCTTCAAGCTCAAGACCCAGCTGGTACATGGCCTGCTCAACCGCCTCGGTAATGCCCAGATTCAGCATCGCATTGCTTAAGGTGCGGCCCATTAAAAATTCCATCGACAGATAGTAGGCTCGCTTGCAATCCGTATCTTTGTAAGTGTTGTAAGTTCTCTTCCAGCGCTCTATAAGCCGGTCGCTGATAGCCATCGACAGCGCCTCGTAGGCATAATGCGGCGAGGTACAGTTTTCATCCCGGCCCAGACGGTGACTGTAATACCGCTTGAAATCGGCAACAAGGTGTTGTTCGTCCATGCCCAATTCTGGAAGCACGGTAATCGTGGATGTTGGTTTGCTTGTCTTAAAACTTCTATGCGGCATATTTTTCACTACAAAGTTGATATTAGGTTGATGGTAACTATTTTTTGTTATTTGGACAAAGATATTCTTTGACTGATTGGCTGCTGTCTGACTGCTGCTTGGGGAAATCTGCTACAGCAATCCATCACCGACACTCCCCCGCTCTTCGTCACAGAACATAATTTTTTGAGTTGCAAAGCAAGCTTTGAACTCCGGCATTTGTGACTTTTGAAGTCTTTGCCTGTTCAAAGATTTTAAACGCCTTGATAGTTGTGGAGTGAGAGACAAGAACCGTTTTTAGCTTAGGATTATCCTTACCTAGCCAAAGCAAGCGGATAATTGGGGTATTGCGGATTAACTATTAAATCCATAGCTTCCATTGGAATCACATCTAATAACGGCTTAAGTTAACGGGCGTACTACCGACCTTTAAAAAAACAATGCCTTATTATTCCATGAAAATCGTTCAACGTTCTCGCCGCTGTAGATACTCTGTTCAAAGTCAAACCTATTTCATTGATTTTTAGCTATCCGACAGATGCCGGAATTGCATAAAAACGGGTGTTATCGAAAAGCACATCATGCTTCAACATCCCGTGGATAGCATGGAGTAATTTGC
>JAUXTH010000009.1 GCA_030679035.1 Methylobacter sp.
TCTGCCCGCAGCCAGACCGGAGCCGTTTAGGGTATGCGCCAATTCGGGTTTGCCGGTTTCCGGGTTGCGCCAACGCGCTTGCAGACGACGTGCCTGAAAATCCTTGAAGTTGCTGCACGACGATATTTCCCGATACGTGCCCTGCCCCGGCAGCCAGACTTCCAGGTCGTAGGTTTTGCTTGATGAAAAACCGGTATCGCCTGCACATAACAACATCTTACGGTAAGGCAGGTTTAACTTTTTCAAAATAGCTTCCGCATGAGCAGTTAACTGTTCATGCGCCGCAGCCGAATCTTCAGGCTTTACGATTTGTACGATCTCGACTTTTTCAAATTGATGCTGACGGATCATGCCTCTTACGTCGCGACCGTAGGCACCGGCCTCGCTCCGGAAACATGGGCTGTGGCATACGAATTTAAGCGGCAGGTCTTTGGCGGCGATAATCACGTCTCTGACGATGTTGGTGTCCGGCACTTCGGCGGTCGGAATCAGGTATAAGGCGGGATCGTCGCTGGCTTTGAACAGGTCGGCTTCGAACTTGGGCAATTGGCCGGTGCCGCGTAAGCTGTCGGCGTTGACCAGGAAAGGCACGTAGGTTTCGCTGTAACCGTGTTCAGTGGTATGGGTGTCGAGCATCAGCTGGATGATGGCCCGTTGCAAGCGCGCCAGCGGCCCGTTTAATACAACAAACCTTGCGCTGGCAATTTTGGCTCCCAGCTCGAAATCCATGCCTATTTTTGCGCCTAAATCGACATGGTCTTTGGGTTCAAAATCGAAGCTCGGAATGTCACCCCAGCGGCTGATTTCGAGATTGTCGTCTTCGTTCTTGCCGTTCGGCACGGACTCGTCAAGCAGGTTGGGGATGCCTTCCATCAAGGCGGTCATTTTTGCCTGAATGTCGGACAATTCGGTTTCCGCAGCTTTCAGCTCGTCGCCCATATGCTGAACCTGATCCTACAGCGGCTGCACGTCTTCGCCCTTGGCTTTGGCGATGCCGATGGCTTTCGAGCTGCTGTTGCGTTCGTTCTGCAATTCCTGGGTTTTAACCTGGATGTCTTTGCGCCGGGCTTCCAGCTCGGAGTAATACTCGGGGTTAAAATCGAATGAACGTCTGTTTAGTTGTTCCTTAACAAAATCAAGCTCGGTTCT
>JAUXTH010000011.1 GCA_030679035.1 Methylobacter sp.
CAAATGGACGGCGCTATTCTGGTCTGTTCCGCAGCTGATGGACCCATGCCGCAAACAAGAGAGCACATTCTGTTATCAAGGCAAGTAGGCGTGCCATACGTAGTGGTTTTCTTAAACAAAGCGGACATGGTTGATGATGCGGAGTTGATCGAATTAGTCGAAATGGAAATTCGCGAGTTATTGGATATGTACGAATTTCCAGGTGATGATACGCCAATTATCGTAGGCTCAGCTTTACTTGCATTGCAAGGCGATACCAGTGAAATAGGTGTTCCTTCGGTGGTCAGATTGGTTGATGCTCTGGATAGCTACATTCCATTGCCGGAAAGGGCTGTCGATGGCGCCTTTTTGATGCCTATCGAAGACGTGTTCTCGATCTCAGGTCGCGGTACCGTAGTAACTGGGCGTATTGAGCGTGGTATTGTCAAAGTCGGTCAGGAAATTGAAATTGTCGGCATTAAAGATACGGTTACTACAACCTGTACCGGTGTGGAAATGTTCCGCAAATTACTGGATCAGGGTCAGGCGGGTGACAACGTCGGTATTCTGCTGAGAGGCACAAAAAGAGATGACGTTGAGCGCGGTCAAGTCTTGGCGCACAAAGGTACCATTAAGCCGCACTCATACTTCAACTCAGAAATTTATATCTTGTCCAAAGATGAGGGCGGTCGTCATACGCCTTTCTTTAATGGTTATCGCCCGCAGTTCTATTTTAGAACCACAGACGTAACTGGCGCGGTCGAGTTGCCTGAAGGCGTTGAAATGGTGATGCCGGGTGACAATATTTCAGTGAAAGTAAAGCTGATTTCACCGATCGCCATGGAAGATGGTTTGCGTTTTGCAATCCGTGAGGGTGGTCGTACAGTCGGTGCGGGCGTTGTTGCATCAATACTTGAATAATAATATTATTTAGTATAATATGGTGGTTTATGTAAGGCTTGTCTGAATAGGTCAGTAGTTCAATTGGTAGAATAGCGGTCTCCAAAACCGCGGGTTGGGGGTTCGAGACCCTCCTGGCCTGCCATTCAGATTAAAGTGTATCAAATCTATTTTCATAGTAAAAAAACACATGAACACTCAGCTAGAAGCATCGACATCGGTTTTTGATGTTGTTAAACAAGTATTTTCCGTCGTCTTTGTAGTCGCTGGTGTGGCTGCGTTTTATTATTTTTCAGAGGCTCCACTTTTATATCGTGTTCTTGGTCTGGTGGCTATGGCGCTGATTGTGGTGGGTATGATGCTCACTACAGGGGTGGGGCGGAATGTTTGGGGTTTCATTTTGGAATCCAAACAAGAAGTCAGAAAGGTTGTCTGGCCAACTCGTGATGAGACTTTGCGTACCACATTGTTGGTGTTTGCAATGGTTATCATTGTTGGGTTTGTTTTGTGGCTGCTGGATATGTTCCTATTTTGGGGTGTGCGTTTTTTAACAGGTCAAGGAGGGTAGGGGGATGGCTCTACGGTGGTATGTTGTGCACGCCTACTCTAATTTTGAGAACAAAGTTAAACAAGCGTTAGAAGAAAGAATCAAGCGTGAAGGGCTGGAGCAGTATTTCGGCAAGATTCTGGTGCCCACCGAAGAGGTTGTAGAAATGCGCATGGGGCAGCAAAGGAAAAGCGAGCGAAAATTTTTCCCCGGATATGTCTTGGTGCAGATGGATTTGACTGATGAAACTTGGCATTTAGTTAAAGATGTACCCAAGGTGCTCGGTTTTATAGGTGGGACTTCCGATCGTCCGGCGCCGATATCCGAAAAAGAAGCGATGGCTATACTCAATAGAGTAGAAGACGGAGTGAATAAGCCCCGGCCTAAGACTATGTTTGAAGTCGGTGAGGTGATTAGGGTTATTGATGGGCCGTTTAAAGATTTTAATGGCGTCGTAGAAGAAGTTAATTACGAAAAAAGCAAAATAAAAATATCAGTACTCATCTTTGGTCGTTCAACGTCGGTTGAGCTGGGTTTTGGTCAGGTAGAAAAAAGCTAATTAAGTTTAGGTGTTTAGTATTTATAAAATCACTGTCTGAATAAGGCAGTGATTTTTTGTGTCTAAGGGGAGCTGAAAAGCGTTTGTACCCATATTTGGAGTAAATAATGGCTAAAAAAATAACCGCGTATATAAAATTGCAGGTTAAAGCGGGTGAAGCAAATCCAAGTCCACCGGTAGGCCCTGCATTGGGTCAACGCGGTGTTAACATCATGGAGTTTTGCAAAGCTTTTAATGCTAAAACACAGGATACAGAAAAAGGCTTGCCTTTGCCTGTGGTGATTACTGTTTACAGTGATAAGAGTTTTACTTTCATTACTAAAACTCCGCCAGCTTCTATTCTTTTGAAGAAAGCGACAGGCTTAAAAAGCGGCAGCAGCAACCCCAATACCAAGAAAGTGGGTACGGTAACTCGTGCTCAATTGGAAGAAATTGCTAAAACAAAAATGGAAGATTTGAATGCTGCAAATCTGGAAGCGGCAGTAAAAACAATTGCGGGCAGTGCGTACAGCATGGGCTTGAATGTGGAGGGATTGTAATGGCTAAGTTGTCAAAAAAAGCGAAAATTATCAAAGGGAAAGTTGATAAATCTAAGCAGTATTCAATCACTGAAGCGGTTCAGTTGTTGAAAGAACTGGGTACTGCAAAGTTTAGCGAAGCCATTGACGTCAGTGTTAATCTTGGCGTAGATCCGCGCAAATCCGATCAAAATGTCCGTGGCGCAACGGTGCTGCCAAATGGTACCGGAAAAACAGTCAGGGTTGCGGTTTTTACCCAGGGCCCTAATGCTGATGCGGCAAGAGAAGCCGGAGCTGACATAGTGGGTATGGATGATTTGGGCGAGCTGGTCAAGAAAGGCGAAATGAATTTTGATGTGGTCATCGCCTCCCCTGATGCGATGAGGGTGGTTGGTCAACTGGGTCAAATTTTAGGTCCTCGCGGCTTAATGCCTAACCCTAAGGTTGGAACTGTGACTGCTGATGTTGCCACGGCAGTAAAAAATGCAAAATCTGGACAAGTACGTTACCGAACCGATAAATCAGGGATTATTCACTGTACGCTGGGTAAAGTTGCATTCGATGCCGCCGCTATTCAAGGTAACCTGGAAGCGTTGCTTGCAGATTTAAGAAAGTTAAAGCCAACCGCTGCTAAAGGCATATACATTAAGAAGATAACCTTATCTTCGACAATGGGCCCTGGTTTGTGGCTGGATCAAAGCAGCATTTCAATTTAACGTTATAAAAGACTTTGGGTTGCCGACTTGTTCGGTAACCGTCAAAGACCGCAGGTGTTGCAAAACTTAATCCTTCCTGCGTAGACGGAAGCTGGAACCTAAAATCTGGGGAAAGGGACCGTAAGGGGCATTCAAACTGAATGCTTTTTATTAATTCTGGGGATAAATTCCGGAGGTAAGCTGTGGCACTAAATTTAGATAGCAAAAAAGCTGTCGTAGAAGAAGTTGCTGTATACGCTGCTAAAGCTCATTCTGCAATTGCTGCTGAATATCGTGGGTTGACAGTTACGGAATTGACCGAGCTGCGAAAAACTGCGAGAGAGACAGGTGTATATCTGCGTGTGGTAAAAAATACACTGGCAAAACGAGCGGTAGTCGGAACTGAATTTGAATGCATGCAAAGTGGGCTGGTAGGTCCGTTATTGATTGCGTTCTCTATGGAAGATCCGGGTTCTGCGGCGCGTTTAATCAGTAATTTTGCCAAGACTCACGACAAGTTAATTACCAAGATAGTTGCTATCGGCGGGCAGTCTTTTGGTGGGTCTGAGCTTGCTCGACTAGCTAGTCTGCCTACTCGAGATCAAGGTATTGGAATGTTGATGTCAGTCATGAAAGCGCCCACAGAGAAATTTGTGCGTACTTTGGCTGCAATCAGAGACCAGAAAGAAGCGGCATAGTAGAAGGCGTTGCACTGCAGCGATTCTATCACCACAACCAGTTTAAAACTTATTATTTCAGAGGAACACACAATGGCAATTTCGCAAGAAGATATCTTGGAAGCGGTCTCAAAGATGAGCGTTATGGAAATCGTTGACTTGATTTCAGCGATGGAAGAAAAATTTGGCGTATCTGCAGCGGTTGCTGTAGCCGCGGCACCTGCGGCGGCAGCGGCGGCTGTTGAAGAGCAAACTGAATTCGATGTTATTATGACATCTTTCGGCGAGAATAAAGTTTCGGTTATTAAAGCGGTGCGCGGTATCACCGGATTGGGCTTGAAAGAGGCCAAAGATGCTGTTGAAGGCGTTCCAACAACAGTGAAAGAAGCTGTTTCTAAAACCGAAGCAGAAGATGTCAAAAAGCAGCTTGTTGAAGCAGGCGCGACTGTCGAAATCAAATAAATTTTGGCTCAATCGCAGGGGCGCTGGAATACAGCCCCCTGTCAAGTATGGCTGGTGGCAACCTTGTCGCCGGCCTTTTACTGTTTGCAATAAGTGCACGGTAGAAAATTATCTATGACGAAAAGGTTTGGAAGCGATATGTCCTACTCTTTTACCGAAAAAAAGCGTATTCGAAATAACTTTGGGAAAGGTACTGAGGTACTTGATGTTCCCTATCTCCTGGCAACGCAAATTAATTCATATGCGGGCTTTTTGCAATCAGGCGTTACCGCTGAAAAGCGTGAAGACAGTGGATTGCATGCGGCATTCTCCAGTGTTTTTCCCATTGAAAGCCATTCCGGTTATGCCGTGCTGGAGTATGTGAAATACCGATTAGGGGAGCCAGTTTTTGATGTAAGAGAGTGCCAGCAAAGAGGTGCGACTTATGCTGCGCCCTTAAGAGTATTGGTCCGCCTGGTTATCTATGACAAAGAAGCCTCTGCAAATGCAAAGGTAGTCAAGGATATCCGTGAGCAGGAAGTCTACATGGGTGAGTTGCCGTTGATGACGGACAATGGAACCTTCGTTATTAATGGGACTGAGCGGGTTATTGTTTCCCAGTTGCATCGTTCACCGGGTGTGTTCTTTGACCATGATAAAGGCAAGACCCATTCGTCAGGAAAACTGTTATTTAACGCGCGGGTTATCCCTTATCGCGGTTCATGGTTGGATTTTGAATTTGATCATAAAGACTGTGTTTTTGTCCGGATAGACCGACGCAGAAAAATCCCAGCAACTATTTTGCTGAGGGGTTTAGGCTACGATAACGAAGAAATGATCAAGATTTTCTTCGAAATGAACAAATTCACTATCGATGCTCAAAAATGCATTTTCCATATTGTCCCTGAGCGGATGCGTGGTGAAATTGCAGCATTTGATATTAAGACTGAAAAAGGCCAAGTATTGGTCGAAGAAGGGCGTCGTATTACGGCTAAGCATATCCGTGAAATGGTCAAGTCCGGATTAACTGAAGTCGAAGTGCCCAAGGATTATTTGGTTGGCAAGATATTAGGACATAACCTGATTGACCGGTCTACAGGCGAATTGGTTGCTAATGTGAATGACGAGCTGACTGTCGCGATAATAGATCGATGCATTGAAAGCGGTATAACCGACCTTAATACACTGTTCGTCAATGACCTGGACAAAGGTCCGTACATGTCCAATGCGATGAGGCTGGATACTACAACCAATAGCCTTGAGGCATTGGTTGAAATATACCGGATGATGCGTCCTGGCGAGCCACCGACCAAAGACTCGGCTGAAAACCTGTTCCAAAATCTGTTCTTTACAGATGAGCGCTATGACTTGTCTACTGTTGGACGGATGAAGTTTAATCGTCGTTTGGGTCGTCAAGAAACAACAGGACCGGGCACGTTAACTAAAGATGACATTATTGATGTACTGAAAGAATTAATCGATATCCGGAACGGCAACGGCAACGTTGACGATATTGACCATTTAGGCAACAGACGCGTGCGCTCGGTTGGTGAAATGATCGAGAACCAGTTCCGTGTAGGCTTGGTTCGCGTTGAGCGAGCGGTTAAAGAACGTTTAACATTGGCTGATTCAGAAGGCTTGATGCCGCAGGAAATCATCAATGCGAAACCGGTTTCTGCCGCGGTAAAAGAATTTTTCGGCTCCAGTCAGCTGTCACAGTTTATGGATCAAAACAATCCATTATCCCAGGTGACGCATAAACGCCGCGTATCGGCTTTAGGGCCGGGCGGTTTGGCAAGAGAACGTGCGGGCTTTGAAGTTCGAGACGTGCATGCAACGCATTATGGCCGCGTGTGTCCAATTGAAACACCTGAAGGACCCAACATCGGCTTGATAAATTCATTGTCGGTTTATGCGCGTACCAATAATTATGGTTTCCTGGAAACGCCTTATCGGAAAGTAGTTGATGGCAAAGTAACTGATCATGTCGATTATTTGTCGGCGATTGAAGAAGGTGAATTTGTCATTGCGCAGGCCAGTGTGGCCGTGGATGCAAACGGGAAACTGGTTGAAGGCTTGGTGTCATGCCGCCATAAAGACGAATTTACCTTGGCGATGTCTGACACGGTGCAGTATATGGACGTTTCATCCAAGCAGATTGTATCGGTTGCGGCTTCCATTATTCCATTCCTGGAACATGATGATGCTAACCGTGCGTTGATGGGGTCAAATATGCAACGCCAAGCTGTTCCTACGCTAAGAGCTGAAAAGCCCTTGGTGGGCACCGGCATGGAAAGAACGGTTGCCAAAGACTCAGGCGTGACCGTGGTTGCGGCGCGAGGCGGCAAGATTGAAGCGGTTGACGCGGCTAGAATCGTGGTACGTGTAAACGATACGGAAACCGAAACAGGTACGCCGGGTGTTGATATTTACAACCTGATTAAATACACCCGTTCGAATCAGAATACCTGTATCAACCAAAAACCACTGGTAAAACCGGGCGACATCGTTAATGCCGGCGACATTATGGCAGACGGGCCGTCTACGGATATCGGCGAGTTGGCGTTAGGGCAAAACATGCTGGTTGCGTTTATGCCTTGGAATGGATACAACTTTGAGGATTCGATTCTGGTTTCAGAGCGGGTCGTTAAGGAAGACCGTTTCACGACGATCCATATCGAAGAGAAAACTTGCGTAGCGCGTGATACCAAACATAGTCCGGAAGAAATTACCGCAGATATTCCTAACGTCAGCGAAGAAGCATTGTCCAAGCTTGATGAGTCAGGAATAGTTTATGTCGGCGCTGAAGTTAAAGGTGGTGATATTCTGGTGGGCAAGGTAACGCCTAAAGGCGAGACCCAGTTAACGCCGGAAGAAAAATTATTACGTGCGATCTTCGGTGAGAAAGCGGCCGATGTTAAGGACACTTCATTGCGTGTACCTGGAAGCATCGAAGGTACGGTTATTGATGTCCAGGTATTTACCCGTGATGGGGTGAAGAAAGATAAGCGGGCTCTGGATATTGAGCAGGAAGAAATCAAGCGTTATAGAAAAGACCTTGATGATCAGCTGAAAATTCTTGAAGAAGATATTTTTGCCCGTGTCGCCAGAATGCTGATTGGAAAAGTTGCTCAATCAGGCCCCGGTCAATTGAAAGCGGAAACTAAAATAACCCAGGCTTACCTTAACGGCTTGAAACATTCAGAGTGGCTGAAAATCCGCATGAAGGATGAAGACATCAATCTTCAGCTGGAAATGGTAGTCGCTCAGGTAGAGCAGCAAAGAAAAGATTTTGACGAAAAATTTGAAGTCAAGCGCAAAAAAATCACCATGGGTGATGATTTGGCGCCGGGCGTTCTGAAAATGGTCAAGGTCTATCTGGCGGTTAAAAGACGCATACAGCCGGGTGATAAGATGGCCGGACGTCATGGGAATAAAGGTGTTATTTCCATGATCAGGCCAATTGAAGACATGCCTTATACTGCTGATGGAAACCCGGTTGATATTGTTTTGAATCCATTGGGTGTTCCTTCTCGAATGAACGTCGGGCAGGTGCTTGAAACGCATTTGGGCTGGGCGGCGAAAGGCTTGGGTATCAAGATCGGTAAAATGCTGGAAGCTCAGTATGATCAAGAAAAGGCCAAGGTCACTGCAATCAGGGATTACCTGGATAAAATTTATAACAGCAGCGGCCGTAAAGAAGATTTAGCCTCATTTTCCGATCAGGAAATTCTGGAAATGGCGACTAATCTTGTGAGCGGTGTGCCTATGGCGACTCCTGTATTTGACGGTGCCAGTGAAGACGAAATTCGCACGATGCTGAAGTTGGCGGATTTGCCGGAACACGGGCAGGTTACGCTTTATGACGGCTTGACCGGCGAACCGTTTGAACGCGAAGTTACAGTGGGCTATATGTATATGCTGAAGCTGAACCATTTGGTCGATGACAAGATGCATGCACGGTCAACCGGGCCATACAGTCTGGTTACGCAGCAGCCATTAGGCGGTAAAGCGCAATTTGGTGGACAGCGTTTTGGGGAAATGGAGGTCTGGGCACTTGAAGCATATGGTGCGGCCTATACCTTGCAGGAAATGTTGACAGTTAAATCTGATGACGTGACCGGCAGAACGCGTATGTATAAAAACATTGTCGATGGCGATCATAAAATGGAAGCTGGAATGCCGGAATCATTTAATGTTTTAATTAAAGAAATCCGATCATTGGCTGTCAATATAGAATTGCAGCGGGATTAGCCGCACCCGTTGGGTTACGGCGCAGAACACGTGCCTAACCCAACCTACAGCCTGGTCTATGCCAGTAAGTATTTAAAGAGGACAAGCTCTTGAAAGATTTAATGAATTTCTTAAAGCGTCAAGGTCGTGCCGATGACTTTGATGGAATCAGCATTGGTTTGGCGTCGCCGGATATGATCCGTTCCTGGTCATATGGCGAAGTAAAAAAACCGGAAACGATTAACTACCGTACCTTTAAGCCGGAACGCGATGGTTTGTTTTGCGCGAAGATTTTTGGCCCGGTCAGCGATTATGAATGCCTTTGCGGTAAATATAAAAGACTGAAGCATCGCGGCGTTATCTGCGAAAAATGCGGCGTTGAAGTGACCTTATCCAAAGTTCGCCGTGAAAGAATGGGGCATATTGATTTAGCCAGCCCTGTCGCACATATTTGGTTTTTAAAGTCGCTGCCTTCCAGAATAGCGTTGTTGCTGGATATGACGCTGCGCGAAATCGAGCGCGTGTTATATTTTGAATCGTTCGTCGTTTTAGATCCAGGCATGACCCCGTTGGATAAAGGTCAGTTGCTTACCGATGATGATTATCTGGATGCGGTTGAACTCCACGGCGATGATTTCGTCGCAAAAATGGGCGCTGAAGCGATCTATGACTTGCTTAAATCAATCGATTTAAAAGAACAGGTTGAAATTCTGCGCGAAGAGATCAACTCGACTAGTTCAGAAACCAAGATCAAGAAATACTCAAAACGCCTGAAAGTAATGGATGCGTTATTGAGTTCAAAAAATCGCCCTGAGTGGATGATTTTGAAAGTGTTGCCTGTATTGCCGCCCGAATTGCGCCCACTGGTGCCTTTGGATGGTGGTCGATTTGCAACCTCTGATTTGAATGATCTGTATCGCCGAGTGATCAACAGAAACAACCGTTTGAACCGGTTGCTGGACTTGAATGCGCCGGACATTATCGTTCGCAACGAAAAGCGTATGTTGCAGGAATCAGTTGATGCGCTGTTGGATAACGGTCGTCGCGGTCGTGCGATTACCGGTACCAACAGAAGGCCGCTTAAATCATTGGCGGACATGATTAAAGGCAAGCAAGGACGGTTTAGACAAAACCTCTTGGGTAAGCGCGTTGATTATTCAGGCCGTTCGGTCATTGTTGTGGGGCCTACGTTAAGGCTACACCAATGCGGACTTCCGAAAAAAATGGCCTTGGAGTTATTCAAGCCGTTTATTTTCAGCAAACTGCAATTTCGGGGCTTGGCCACAACCATTAAAGCAGCAAAGAAAATGGTTGAAAGGGAGGGTGCTGAAGTCTGGGATATTCTTGAAGAAGTTATCCGTGAACATCCGATTTTGTTAAACCGTGCGCCAACTCTGCATAGGCTGGGTATTCAAGCATTTGAACCCACCTTGATTGAAGGCAAGGCGATTCAGTTGCATCCGTTGGTCTGTAGTGCGTTCAACGCCGACTTTGACGGCGATCAGATGGCTGTGCATATTCCGTTGTCTATCGAAGCGCAACTGGAAGCTAGAACGTTGATGATGGCGACCAATAATATCTTGTCTCCAGCAAACGGCGAGCCGGTTATCAACCCGTCACAAGACGTGGTATTGGGGCTTTATTACATTAGTCGTGAAAAAATTAATGCAAAAGGCGATGGTAGCATATTTGTCAGTGTCGGTGAAATTCATAAAGCGCTGTTAACTAAAACAGTTGAATTGCAATCTAAAATTCAATTGCGCATCACCGAAAAAGTAGCGAATGAAAATGGTGAGCTTGAAGATAAAACGCATCGCGTAGAAACTACCGTGGGTCGTGCGCTAATCTGGGAAGTGGTTCCAGACCGTATGCCATATGAGCTGGTTAACTGCGATATGACCAAAAAGAACATCTCGCGCTTGATTAACTACAGTTATCGTTACTTAGGCAACAAGGATACCGTCATACTTGCCGATCAGTTGATGTATCTGGGTTTCAGGTATGCGACGATTTCAGGGGTTTCATTCGGTATCGAAGATATGGTAATTCCGGCTAAAAAGGTCGATATTATCAGGGCTTCTGATGCGGAAGTTAACGAAATTCAAAGTCAATATGCTTCCGGCTTGGTAACTGACGGCGAACGGTACAACAAGGTTGTCGATATTTGGTCGCATGCTAATGACCAGATAGCCAAGGTCATGATGGATGGGCTGGGTGAAGAGTCGGTTGTCGATGCTAAAGGTAATACGGTAAAACAAAAATCGTTCAACTCTATTTTTATGATGGCCGAGTCTGGAGCGCGGGGTTCTGCGGCGCAGATTCGTCAGTTGGCCGGTATGCGTGGCTTGATGGCCAAGCCTGATGGCTCGATTATTGAAACGCCTATTACAGCTAACTTTAGAGAAGGCTTGGACGTATTGCAGTACTTTATTTCTACACATGGTGCTCGTAAAGGTCTAGCGGATACTGCGTTGAAAACTGCGAACTCAGGATACTTAACGCGCAGGCTGGTCGATGTGGCGCAGGATCTGGTTATTAATGGTGATGATTGCGGCACTACCAACGGGCTGATCATGACCCCAATCATTGAGGGTGGTGACGTAGTTGAGCCTTTATCAGAGCGCGTATTAGGCCGTGTTGCTGTCAATGACATCATGGATCCGGCCGGTGAAATTATAGTGGCACCTGGCGGTACGTTATTGGATGAGCACTGGGTGGCCGTTCTTGAGGAGCATAGTATTGATCAGGTTTTGGTTCGTTCAATCATTACTTGTGAAAACAGACATGGCGTTTGTGCAGCCTGTTATGGGCGTGACTTGGGTCGCGGTCATCTGGTGAATATTGGTGAAGCGGTAGGTGTTATTGCTGCGCAATCGATCGGTGAGCCGGGTACGCAGTTGACCATGCGGACATTTCATATTGGTGGGGCGGCATCCAGATCTGCGGCAATCAGCAATGTTCAGGTTAAATCGGCAGGTACTGTGCGGCTTAACAATCTGAAATCGGTACTTAATCGCGAAGGCAATCTGGTTGCTGTTTCCAGATCGGGCGAAGTTGGCGTGGTTGATGATTATGGTCGGGAAAAAGAGCGTTATAAGATTCCTTATGGCGCGGTGCTTTCCGTGCAGGAAGGCTCTCGGATCAATGCCGGCGATATCATAGTCACCTGGGATCCTCATACGCATCCGGTCATTACCGAGGTTGATGGTATGGTCGAATTAATCGATTTCGTTGACGGCGTCACGGTACAGAAGCAATCCGACGAAGTTACCGGTTTGAGTTCATTAGTCGTCACCGATCCGAAGCAGCGGGGCAGTGCGGGTAAGGAGTTGCGTCCAATGGTGAAGCTGTTTGATAGCGGCGGAAATGCAATCTATTTGCCCGGGACTGAAATACCGGCACAATATTTCTTGCCTGCAGGGGCGATTGCCGGAATCAAGGACGGTGGTGAAGTAAAAGTCGGTGATGTTTTAGCCAGGATTCCGCAGGAGTCTAGTAAAACAAGAGATATTACCGGTGGTTTGCCGCGCGTTGCCGATTTATTTGAAGCGCGGAAAACAAAAGATCCGGCAATTCTTGCTGAGACCAGTGGAACTATCTCGTTTGGTAAGGAAACCAAGGGCAAGCAGCGGGTCATTATTACAGATCCTGCGGGTGAGCAAATTGAAACACTGATACCTAAATGGCGTCATATTACTGTTTTCGAGGGCGAGTATGTCGAAAAGGGCGAAACGATAGCAGAAGGTGAGTTAACGCCGCACGATATCCTTAGATTGAGAGGAATTGAGGAGTTAGCAAACTACCTGGTTAAGGAAATTCAGGATGTGTATCGTTTGCAGGGTGTGAAAATCAATGATAAACATATTGAGGCTATCATTCGTCAAATGCTCAGAAAGGTCGAAATCACGGCGTCTGGTGATACAGGCTTCCTGAAAGGCGATCAGGTTGAGCGTGCCGCAATGAGAGAAGAGAATGACAAGGTCGAGGCTGAAGGGAAAATACCGGCAAGCTATAATTCTGTGCTGCTCGGGATTACCAAGGCATCCTTAGCGACAGAGTCATTTATTTCGGCGGCGTCATTCCAGGAGACTACTCGCGTATTGACTGATGCGGCTGTGCGTGGTTTAAGTGATGGCTTGCAAGGGTTAAAAGAGAACGTTATCGTTGGTCGATTAATCCCGGCAGGTACTGGGTTGGCTTATCATGAAAGCAGAAAAAACAGGTTTGCCCAGCATGAAATAGTGGAAAGTGAAGCGCCGCTAGCGGTAGATGCCGGCGATGTGGAAGAAGCTCTTAAGCAGGCTTTGAATATTTAGGAATTTATTATAGCGTTCATTTCTAAATATTGGCTTGACCAGCGAAGCATTAGCAAGTAATATACTCTGCTCAAATGAGCTAACGTGCTTGGGTCGGGTCGAATTGTAAATACCGTCGGCGTTTAATATGTGCGACGGTTCTTTTATTATCTGACAGTTAAATTGTATATCGGAGTAAACAAAGTTATGGCCACGATCAACCAATTGGTTCGTAAGCCTCGTGCTAAAAAAATAGAAAAAAGCAATGTTCCTGCATTGGAGGCTTGTCCTCAGCGTAGGGGAGTGTGCACTCGCGTTTATACCACGACGCCTAAAAAACCAAACTCGGCTCTACGAAAAGTGGCCAGGGTTAGGTTGACTAATGGGGCTGAAGTAAGTAGCTACATTGGTGGTGAGGGTCATAATCTTCAGGAGCATTCCGTGGTTCTGATAAGAGGCGGGCGTGTTAAGGATTTACCTGGTGTGAGATATCACGTTGTTCGTGGTAGCTTAGATGCATCAGGTGTGACTAACAGAAAATGTGGTCGCTCTAAATATGGAACAAAACGGCCTAAAGGCTAAACGTTGGTTGGTGAGATAAATGTCTAGAAGAAGAGTCGCTACAAAAAGAGAAATCATTCCTGATCCAAGATTTGGCAGTGTCATGCTGACCAAGTTTATGAACATGATTATGGAAAGTGGCAAAAAATCTATCGCGGAAGGGATAGTCTATGGTGCTTTGGATGTGATTGAAAGCAAAGGTCATAGCGAGCCACTGGAAGTGCTATCTAAGGCTTTGGAGAATGTTCAGCCCAGGGTTGAGGTTAAGTCTCGTCGTGTTGGCGGTGCGACCTATCAGGTGCCGGTTGAAGTGCGTCCTTCAAGGAGAATGGCTTTGGCAATGCGTTGGTTAATCGATGCGTCACGTAAAAGAAACGAAAGAAATATGCCTGCTAAGTTGGCGGGTGAGTTGATGGATGCTTTTGAAAGTAGAGGTTCTGCTGCTAAAAAGCGTGAAGATACCCATAGAATGGCGGAAGCAAATAAAGCGTTCTCTCATTATCGCTGGTAATCAACGAATTATATTGAAGACTGTATAGTTGTGGCACGTAAAACTCCAATAGGGTTTTATCGAAATATCGGTATTATGGCTCACATTGATGCGGGTAAAACCACAACAACAGAGCGTGTTCTCTACTATACAGGCGTATCTCACAAGATGGGTGAGGTGCATGATGGCGCTGCAACAATGGATTGGATGGAGCAGGAGCAAGAGCGGGGGATTACCATTACCTCGGCTGCAACTACCTGTTTTTGGAGTGGAATGGAAAACCAATTCCCGCAACATCGTATAAATATCATAGACACGCCAGGGCATGTTGACTTTACTATAGAGGTCGAGCGCTCTTTACGAGTTTTGGATGGTGCATGTGCGGTATTTTGCGCTGTTGGCGGGGTTGAGCCTCAATCTGAAACGGTTTGGCGGCAGGCGGATAAGTATCATGTGCCGCGAATAGCTTTTGTAAATAAAATGGATCGCTCGGGTGCCGATTTTTTACGCGTAATTGGGCAGATTAAAGCAAGGTTAGGTGCTAAACCGGTTCCAATGCAATTGCCGATTGGTGCCGAAGACGGTTTTGAGGGGGTCGTTGATCTTATCAAAATGAAGGCTATATATTGGGATGAGGCCAATATGGGGATGACCTTCAAGGAAAAGGAAATTCCGGCTGGTATGCTAGAGCTCTGCCAGGAGTGGAGGGAGCATATGGTTGAAGCGTCTGCCGAGGCAAATGAAGATTTATTAGAAAAATACCTTGAAGAAGGGTGTTTATCAAACGAAGAGATTAGGCGTGGCATTCGTTCTCGGACGATAGCCAATCAAATCGTTCCTGCATATTGCGGGTCGGCCTTTAAAAATAAGGGCGTTCAGGCCGTGCTCGATGCGGTTGTTGAATATTTGCCCTCCCCTATTGATGTTGATGCTATAAAGGGTCATCTTGAGGATGATGTGACTGAGTCGGTGCGCGTCGCCGACGACGATGCTCCTTTTGCAGCATTGGCATTTAAAATTGCTACGGATCCTTTTGTGGGAACGTTGACGTTTTTTAGGGTTTATTCGGGGGTGCTCAATTCTGGGGATAGTATTTACAACCCGATAAAAAAGAAAAAAGAGCGTATTGGTCGAATAGTGCAAATGCATGCCAATAGTCGCGAAGAAGTTAAAGAAGTGTGTGCTGGAGATATAGCCGCCGCAATTGGTCTCAAGGATGTGACGACAGGCGATACCCTTTGTGATCTGAAAGAAGTTATCGTGCTTGAGCGTATGGAGTTTCCTGATCCGGTGATTTCGGTTGCGGTGGAGCCGAAAACGAAAGTCGATCAAGAAAAGATGGGTGTTGCATTGGCTAAGTTGGCTCAGGAAGATCCGTCTTTTAGGGTTCATACGGATGAAGAGTCTGGGCAAATAATCATCTCGGGAATGGGTGAGTTGCACCTTGAGATTGTCGTCGATCGCATGAAGAGAGAATTCAATGTTGAGGCCAATGTTGGTGCTCCGCAGGTCGCATATAGAGAAACCATTCGGAAGATGGTCGAGCAGGAAGGCAAGTTTATAAGGCAGTCCGGTGGGCGCGGGCAGTACGGCCATGTTTGGCTGCGCATTGAGCCGCAAGAAATCGGTGCTGGCTATGAGTTTGTTAATGAGGTTGTTGGTGGGGTTGTTCCAAAAGAATTCATTCCTGCTGTAGATAAAGGTATCCAAGAGCAGCTGAAGAGTGGTATTCTAGCTGGCTATCCTGTATTGGATGTAAAGGTGTCTTTATTTGACGGTTCGTATCACGATGTGGATTCGAATGAAATAGCTTTTAAAATTGCCGGTTCCATGTGTTTCAGGGAAGGGGCAAGAAAAGCAGACCCTGTTTTGCTTGAACCCATAATGAAAGTTGAAATTGCTACGCCTGAAGAGTACATGGGTGATGTTGTAGGTGATATCAACAGACGACGTGGGATAATTCAGGGGATGGAGGATACTCCATCAGGTAAAACACTTAGCTGCGAAGTGCCGTTGGCGGAAATGTTTGGTTATGCGACTGATTTGCGTTCGGCAACTCAGGGGCGGGCTACATACAGTATGCAGTTTGAAAAATATAATGAAGCACCTGCGCATATTGCGGAAGCGATTATTAAAAAATCTTCATAAAATTGAATATAATTTAAAGGTATTAACTCATGGCCAAAGAAAAATTCTCACGTAGCAAGCCCCACGTAAACGTCGGCACAATCGGTCACGTCGATCATGGTAAAACTACTTTAACTGCTGCTTTAACAAAAGTAATGGCTGAGCTCCAAGGTGGAGAAGTTAAAGCCTTT
>JAUXTH010000016.1 GCA_030679035.1 Methylobacter sp.
ACCGGCGCGATAGAAGCCATTATCGACAAAATTATTGCCGATAACCAGGGTCAAGTTGAGCAATACCGTAGCGGTAAAGAGAAAGTCTTTGGTTTTTTTGTCGGCCAAGTCATGAAGGAGATGCAAGGCAAGGCAAACCCCGGCGAAGTGAACAAAATGCTTAAGGATAAGTTAAAGTAAGCCGGTTACAAATGAACCACGTCCTCGGTTCTCGGAGGAGTGGTATAATTGAGCTGGTTTTATGGGTCAAGTGATTAAAATGCCAAAAATAGAACGAATTAAAGCCGAAATTTCATTTCATGAAAAAATGTTTTTTGCTGCGTTAGCCATGGTTATGGCGTTGGTGGGATGGGCGGCAGAGCATTATTTAACGATTAGTTTCTGGATATTGCTGCTATGCGCATCAGGCTTTTTTTGTAGCTTGGCTTTTGCGTTGTGGAGTTACAAACAGATAAAACGGTTATTGGAGGATTTGGAAAATGAATAGTATTTTGCTTGCTGTGATGATGATCGGTTTTGTGGGTTTTCTGGCGTATCTTGCTTACGATACATGGTTGGATGTAAAAAAAGGACAGTAAACAAAGCGCATCACACATGAGCGATGTGCTTGCTTAGAACCCCTGAAATAGAAAATCCAGCGCCGCTGTAATTTCAAACTGTCCTGACGCAAGCGATGTGACCGGCGTTTTTAACAAACGAAGCGGCATGGCGGCCAGCTTGGGTGTTTCCAACAGACATTCGACGCCTTCAATTTCGAACGTCGGTGTAAGATTAGCGGGAAGATTGACGGCAGGAAAACGGTCGCGTCTGCGTAGCGGTATGACGATGCGGGTTTCCAGCCCTTGTAACAAATCGCTTTGGACATCCAGAAGATACGGCGTCGTTTCAGCATGCTCACTAATATTTCGATAGATATCAAAACGCGGCATATTAAAATGACCGCCATGAGTCCAATGGCAAACTTTCATCTGTCACAGTTTGATTATAAGCGGCGATAAAATCGGCGTTATCCTGCTGCCAGCGCCTTTCCCGTTCATTACGTACCAGTTCGCGTAAGAATTGGTCGCAAGATTGCGAAATATTGATGCCCAATGCTTTCGCTTCGGTCAATACATCTGACGAGAGAGTAATGTTGGTTGCTTTCTTTGTGGTGTTGGCTAGAGTCTGCATCGTATAAACTCCGTTAATGTTGGGTGTATATGCGCATACTATAGCAACATATAGTCAGTTGCATTCTATAAAATCTTTATTTTGTAACTATTCGTCAAATAGCTTGGATAAAGCATTGTGGAATCTATCAATTTGCAACGATTGGCTTGTTGTTCAGTATGTTCGCGAAATCCGCAAGCTTTTAAGTAAGGCGTATCGACTGAATCTGGGCGAGCGCTATCGAATGGCCCAGTGATGCGGCTTTGGCAATCCACATCATGGCAAGACTATCGTCTTTAGGTACGCCGTTACCTTCCAAATAACAACACCCCAGCAAGTGCATCGCATCGGCAACCTGTTGCTTGGCCGCCAGTTCCAGCCAATAAACCGCGCTTTTAGGCATATTTTCGTTTAAAAAAAGCAAGGCCAAATCATTTTGTGCGGTTGCGTTCCCTGAGTCGGCGCGTTCAATAAGTTCAATGACATCAGGATCGAGAACAATGCAAATGTCGTGTTTGATCGAATCGAAACAGATCATGGTCTTGTGGTGGGCTTCGTTATCGGTGGCGCACTTTAAACTGCCGTCGGCAAGGCGGCGGCGAATGGTGCGCTCGCTCCATTCGGTTAGCGTAGTGGCGGCTTGAAGGCTGACGTGTTGCATGTTAGATCCG
>JAUXTH010000038.1 GCA_030679035.1 Methylobacter sp.
GGCACTGCGCGGCTTATATCCGCCAGGTTCAACCTTTAAACCTTTTGTTGCACTGGCCGGACTTGAATACAATGCCATCAGCGCCGAGCATAAGCTTTTTTGTCCCGGTTATTATCAACTGCCCAATGTCAGCCACCATTACCGGGATTGGAAAAAAGGCGGCCATGGCTCGGTTGCTATGAGCGATGCCATTACCCAATCCTGCGATGTGTATTTTTACACCCTGGCCTCAACCTTGGGCATAGACCGCATGCATAGCTTTATGCAGCATTTTGGTTTTGGCGAAAAATCCGGTATTGATCTGGTAGGAGAAAAACCGGGATTATTGCCGTCACGCGAGTGGAAACGCAGCCAACACAACCAGTCCTGGTATCCTGGGGAAACACTGATCACCGGCATCGGTCAGGGGTTTCTACAGGTTACGCCAATACAGCTGGCCAGAGCCACCGCAACCTTGGCGAATAAAGGCAAAATTGTCACCCCCTTTCTGGTGAAAAATTCCGCCAACTCCGATTCAACCGACCCTGAGACGGGAAACCATTTGAGCAACATTGAACTTAAGCCTGAAAATATCAACACTATTATCTCGGCCATGATCAATGTTATTCATGACCCGCACGGCACCGCCAAGAGTATCGGCAAGGACATTAACTACCAAATCGCCGGAAAAACCGGGACTGCCCAGGTTTTTAACATTAAGCAGGATGCCAAATACAACGAAAACGACATTGACTTCAAACTACGCGATCACGCCTTATTTATTTCTTTCGCCCCGGCTGACGACCCAAAAATTGCAGTTGCCGTCATCGTTGAGAACGGCGGTCACGGCGGCTCAGTTGCAGCGCCCATGGCGGGACAGGTTATCAAACAATATTTAAGGGGCAATAATGAAAACTGAAACCCGTAGCGAGCAATTTCATCCGCCGTCAGTGATCGGCAATATCCTCAGGAAACTGCACATAGACATCCCGTTATTTGTCGGCTTATTGCTGATCTCCATGTTGAGCTTTGTTATTCTTTACAGCGCGGGCAGCCAGGATATGGATGTACTGATGCGCCAAGCGGCGCGCGTCGGATTGGCCTTTCTTTTAATGACGGCACTGGCCCATGTTGATCCTTACCAATTCAAGCGCTATTCGGCGCTGCTGTTTGGTTTCGGGATCGCTTTACTCGTTGCGGTGCTGATTCTAGGACAAATCGGCAAAGGCGCGCAACGCTGGCTGGATCTTGGTTTTTTTCGTTTCCAGCCCTCGGAAATGATCAAGATCACCACGCCGATGATGATCGCCTGGTACTTGGCGGAACATGCCTTGCCGCCAAGACCGAAACAATTGCTGATCGCTAGCATACTGATCATCATCCCGACCCTATTGATCGCCAAACAACCTGATTTGGGCACCGCGTTGCTGGTTGCCAGCTCCGGCGCCGGCGTACTGTTTTTTGCCGGCCTGTCCTGGCGGTTCATGCTGGCCATCGGCGCCACACTGGCGGGACTGACGCCGATACTCTGGCATTTTATGCGCCCTTATCAACGCGACCGGGTACTCACCTTTTTAAACCCGGAAGCCGATCCTCTGGGCCGGGGCTACCATATTATCCAATCGAAAATTGCCATCGGCTCCGGCGGCATCTACGGCAAAGGCTGGCTGGGCAGTACCCAGTCGGAACTGGACTTTTTGCCGGAAAGCTCCACTGACTTTATTTTTGCGGTCTTTGCCGAAGAATTCGGACTGTTCGGCTGCGTAGGTCTGCTGGTTTTGTACCTGCTTATCATCAGCCGCTGCCTGTATATCGCCTCGCAAGCTCAGGATACCTACAGCCGCTTATTAGCAAGCAGCCTGGCTTTTACCTTTTTTGTCTATGTTTTTGTCAACATCGGCATGGTCATCGGCGTACTCCCCGTGGTCGGCGTGCCATTGCCCTTAATCAGTTACGGCGGCACCTCCATAGTCACGCTGCTGGCCGGTTTCGGCATTCTCATGTCAATTCACACGCACAAAAAATTTATACCGCATTAGATAAAAGCAGGCAAAAGGCGAAAGGCACAGGGCTAAAAAATGCTAAATACCATCTTGCGCTCTGCTTTCGGTCTGAGCCTTCGATTCGCGCCATAATCCAGAGCAATTTAAGGAGCCGCGACTTTAGTCGCGCACGAGTCATAACACAAGCTGTGAAGGAAATAACCGTCAACGCGACTAAAGTCGCGGCTCCAATATCCTGGGATTTAAAATAGATACATAAATTCCTACCGCACTCATAAAACAAAACAGGTTAAAGATGAAAAAAATCGACCTAGTATCCTGCTGTAAACATGCAACCCTTCGCCTTTCGCCCTTCGCCTTTAGCCTGTTTCTGATCTCCTGCGCCACCACGAGCACCCTCAAAGACACCGAATCGGTTAATGCCTTCATCGAACAAATGGCAACCAGGCACCAGTTCGACGAATCCGAACTCAATGACTTGTTTGAAACCGTCGAGATTAAGCAGGATATTCTCAAACGAATCGCCTCCCCTTCGGAAGGCTTGCCCTGGTATAAATACC
>JAUXTH010000039.1 GCA_030679035.1 Methylobacter sp.
GGCACTGCGCGGCTTATATCCGCCAGGTTCAACCTTTAAACCTTTTGTTGCACTGGCCGGACTTGAATACAATGCCATCAGCGCCGAGCATAAGCTTTTTTGTCCCGGTTATTATCAACTGCCCAATGTCAGCCACCATTATCGGGATTGGAAAAAAGGCGGTCACGGCTCGGTTAATATGACCGAGGCCATTACCCAATCCTGCGATGTATATTTTTACACTCTGGCATCCACCTTGGGCATAGACCGCATGCATAGCTTTATGCAGCATTTTGGTTTTGGCGAAAAATCCGGTATTGATCTGGCAGGAGAAAAACCGGGATTATTGCCGTCACGCGAGTGGAAACGCAGTCAACACAACCAGTCCTGGTATCCAGGGGAAACACTGATTACCGGCATCGGCCAGGGATTTCTTCAAGTTACGCCAATACAACTGGCCAGAGCCACCGCAACCTTGGCGAATAAGGGCAAAATTGTCACCCCCTTTCTGGTGAAAAATTCCGCCAGCCCGGATTCGGCCGACCCTGAAACGGGAAACCATTTGAGCAACATTGAGCTTAAACCCGAAAACATCAACACTATTATCTCGGGCATGATCAATGTTATTCATGACCCACACGGTACCGCCAAGAGCATCGGCAAGGACATTAATTATCAAATCGCAGGAAAAACAGGGACTGCCCAGGTTTTTAACATCAAGCAGGATGCCAAATACAACGAAAACGACATCGACTTCAAACTGCGCGATCACGCCTTATTTATTTCTTTCGCCCCGGCTGACGACCCCAAAATTGCAGTTGCCGTCATCGTTGAGAACGGCGGTCACGGCGGCTCAGTTGCAGCGCCCATGGCGGGACAGGTTATCAAGCAATATTTAGCGGAGCAATAATGAAAACTGAAACCCGTAGCGAGCAATTTCATCCGCCGTCATTGCTCGGCAATATCCTCAGAAAACTGCACATAGACATCCCGTTATTTGTCGGCTTGTTGCTGATCTCCATGTTGAGCTTTGTTATTCTTTACAGTGCGGGCAGTCAGGATATGGATGTACTGATGCGCCAAGCGGCGCGCGTCGGCTTAGCCTTTCTTTTAATGACGGCGCTGGCTCACGTTGATCCTTACCAGTTCAAGCGCTATTCAGCGTTGCTGTTTGGTTTCGGGATCGCTTTACTCGTTGCGGTACTGATTCTGGGACAAATCGGCAAAGGTGCGCAACGCTGGCTGGATCTGGGCGTTTTTCGTTTCCAGCCCTCGGAAATGATCAAGATCACTACGCCGATGATGATCGCTTGGTACTTGGCAGAACATGCCTTGCCGCCAAGACCGAAACAATTGCTGATAGCCAGCATACTGATCATCATTCCGACCTTATTGATCGCCAAGCAACCTGATTTGGGCACCGCGTTGCTGGTTGCCAGTTCCGGTGCCGGCGTACTATTTTTTGCCGGTCTGTCCTGGCGCTTCATGCTGGCAATCAGTGCCACACTGGCGGGACTGACGCCGATACTCTGGCATTTCATGCGCCCCTACCAACGCGACCGGGTCCTCACCTTTTTAAACCCGGAAGCCGATCCGTTGGGCCGAGGCTACCATATTATCCAATCGAAAATCGCTATCGGCTCCGGCGGCATCTATGGCAAAGGCTGGTTGGGCAGCACCCAGTCGGAACTGGACTTTTTACCGGAAAGCTCCACCGACTTTATTTTTGCAGTCTTTGCCGAAGAGTTCGGACTGTTCGGCTGCGTGGGTCTGCTGGCTTTATACCTGCTTATCATCAGCCGCTGCCTGTATATTGCCTCCCAGGCTCAGGACACTTACAGCCGCTTATTAGCCAGCAGCTTGGCTTTTACCTTTTTTGTTTATGTTTTTGTTAACATCGGCATGGTCATCGGCGTACTCCCCGTGGCCGGGGTGCCATTACCTTTAATCAGTTACGGCGGCACCTCCATAGTCACGCTGCTGGCCGGTTTCGGCATTCTGATGTCAATTCACACCCACAAAAAATTTATACCGCATTAGATAAAAGCAGGCAAAAGGCGAAAGGCGCAGGGCTAAAAAAAATGCTAAATACCATCTTGCGCTCTGCTTTCGGCCTGAGCCTTCGATTCGCGCCAGAATCCAGAGCAATTTAAGGAGCCGCGACTTTAGTCGCGCACGAGTCATAACACAAGCTGTGAAGGAAATAACCGTCGGCGCGACTAAAGTCGCGGCTCCAATATCCTGGAATTTAAAATAGATAGATAAATTCCTACCGCACTCATAAAACAAAACAGGTTAAAGATGAAAAAAAACGATCTTGTATTCTGGTGCAATCACGCAACCCGCGCTCTTCGCCTTTCGCCCTTCGCCTTTAGCCTGTTTCTGATCTCCTGCGCCACCACGAGCCCCATCAAAGACACCGAATCAGTTGATGCCTTCATCGAACAAATGGCAACCAGGCACCAGTTCGACGAATCCGAACTCAATGACTTGTTTGAAACCGTCGAGATTAAGCAGGATATTCTCAAACGAATCGCCTCCCCTTCGGAAGGCTTGCCCTGGTATAAATACC
>JAUXTH010000041.1 GCA_030679035.1 Methylobacter sp.
GATTATTCATGACTTTATCTACATTAATTGTGGGGCTAAACACTTAGCAGCCAGAAATAGAACGCTGATGACGCTGATAATTATGATTAAGCTAAGATTTTTTTAGACACTCTGCGTTGATCATATTCATCTGCGTCATCTGCGTTCTATTAAATATTTAATGGCATTGTGCGGTGTTTGCTTTTAGCACCCGCGTTCCATTTTTCTATACACTGAACAAATCACCACTCAGCGGGTTAAAAACTCCAGGCGATAAACGCCAATAAAATTCGGATTTTGTTCATCAGGTATCCATCGGGTATCTTTCCAGTGCATCAGCTGATTCAGGGCGACTGAGCGCAGCCCGTTATCAGTCGATGAGCTGGATCCTGTGTGATAGGCGATAAAATTTCCCATCCAAATCATCAGGTGCTGGTCATCGCCCTGATCGAAAAAAAGCAAATCTCCGGGCCGGGCCTGGTTGACGTCGCGGCCGAGGAACCGGCTGTTATGCTGGATCAGCAATATCGCTTCGGCATAGGCATCGGTTTTACCGTTGCCGACGTTCCATTTCTGCGCCAACCGGCGTTGCTCGGGAGTCAAGGTTAATTCCGGCGGCAGGAACTCGTGGCTGATGCCGTTGCTGCGCAACCATTTCGCATCATGCGTCTTCAGCGCTTCATTAGCCGCAAAACGCACCAAGCCCGCACAGTCCTGCTGGTACCAGCGAGGATTAGGCCCCTGCCGCAACTGTTCATCAACAATACGGACGAACCAGCTGCGAAAAACCTGCGACTGTTGCGCCGTCAAATGCGCATCGGCAGATTCTGCCTGGACAACCTGAGAGCTAACAGGCATCAGCAGGAAAAAACCGATCAGCCATTTTTTCACAGCGGTTTCCATTCAAGAGGCTGCCATTGCCAATCCGAGTCCGCATGGAATCCTTTCGGCAGCAACAGCAGATAGTCCGGATAGGCCTGCAAGGCACGGATTTTGGGCAGCAGATTCTTCTCGGCGGCATTGCGGAAAATAGCCTCCTGGTCCGCCGGAAGGCTGTCCATCGACTCAAGTTCCAGCAGCGGAGCCAACTTGCCGGGGGACAGGTACACGGGCATTGCCGAACCGGCAGGAACTCGTTCGGACAATGCCGGGTAATTCTTGTCCAGGGTATCCAAGGCGTGCTGCAACAACCGGTCATCCAGCGAGAACAACAGCGTGTTGCCATGACGCGCAAAACTCACCCGAAAGAAACCCGCGGCTGCCAAGTTAAGTGGCGGTTCCGCCTGATCCGCAGGGTAAAGACCGTACCTGGAACCGACAACGCGTTGCCATAATTTTCCGTTCGCCAAATCCTTGCTATCAACAGGAAAGCGTCCCCCCTCAACCTTTTTTTCATAGCCGCCAATCATATCGGTAAACAAGCCGGATAATGCATCGTCTGTTTCAGGTTGTTGAATAGTTGCAGCCAGCTCAAGCGCAATCAGCGGCGTATGCATTCTTGAGTTGCCGTACCAACACAACGCAGCAGCACCAGTCAGCACCGAATCGACATCATCCAACCCGGTGTTCTTCGATGCAAATTTCCGGATAATATTTTGAATATTGGCTGTTTCCAACGGCAATGCGACACACATTCCTGCATCCGCGGGCATTGCGTGCCACAAGGCATCGACATTCAGGTTTTTATCCGTCGCCCCGTTATTCACCGCCAGGAAACTGTGCCAGCCGGTGTTGTCCATTTCAAAGCGAAAACCTGCCAGCATCGGGAAAAATGTTTGATAGCCCATCGCCAAATGACCGGCATGCAGGCTGATGCGATGCTTGGCGGAACGCTCCGCCAAGCCGAAAGCGCTAAGAAAAAGATTGTCGCCGCTGAAAAGGCGGCCGGTCACTGTAAGCGCCGGTTCGGACAACTTGCCTGCGCCGTTTTCAGCATCGAGCGCCATTGCCGGGTTCGACAGCACGATCAAGTAGCCGTTGTGGTACGCAAACAGCAGGGTCTTGCCGCGAAGATAGCGCAGGCTGTAAAACTGTATTTTTTCCCCGTCCAGCATCATGTCTGCCGATTTTGCCAGCTGGCGATCCTCGCCCGCCGCTTCGGCAAGCGACTGCATGATATTCACCATCGACAGGGATGCTTTTGCCAGCATGCCGGTTTTGATGCGCAGCAGGCTGTAAGTCAGCTTGCCGTCCGCACTGCGCCATAGAGCCAGCTGCGCAGGCTGGCTCAACAGGTCGGCGATCAGGGTGTCCTGCAAGGTTAATTTGTGCTCAAAGGCAATCCGGCGCAAACTTCCGGCCAGGCCCAGCCTGTCGGCATTGGCCTGGTAATAAAACACAAAGTCTTCGGTCAGGGTGTCATGCAACAAAGGGACTGTGAGCAAATCCTTGGGCAAATCCGCAAACGTTTCGCTTTCAATCAACGCATCGGGATGCTCAAGGTTCAAGGACAGCTTTTCGAGCGTATCCAAATCTTGCTGCGATTTTGCGAAAAAATGCCGGCTTATTAACTGCCATTGCCACTCGGCGACCGTCACTCCCACAACAACAGCCAGCAAAACACTCAAAATCACTACCAGATGGAGGCTAAGCCGTTTCTTATTTCCAGTCGGATTCATCCGCACATTCTCCTGCTTTACTTAACTGACATGAATCTTCAGTGGCGAAATGTTTTCACCAACTCCAGTTCACCCATGGTACGTAGCGGCACCCTTTTCATTGATGGTATTTTCGTTCAATACTGGCGTAATTTGTTTTGTTTCTCGGCGTTATGCAATATCTGCATTCATCACATCCCTGTGGGGCATGCAGGAGCATAGAGCCGTTGCCGGGAGCATGAAGTTTATGGTGTTTTCTTCGTGGTGAAAAAATTATCCCCGTGCGCCGATTAATTCCAAATAGCCGTCTTTATAGCATGGATATTGAAACTGATAACCCAATGTTTTTAGTTTGGCGTTACTACAGCGCTTATTTAACCCTGCACCTGCTTTAACAACCGGCGGCGGGTAATGCAGGCTCTCTGCGAGCCAGCTTACCACGTCCCACATCGGCGCAGGATCGTCATCGCTGGCAACATAACATTGCGCCAATGCCTTGCCCGCCAAACGTTGTTCCAGCAAGAAGGTCAGAACGCCGACGCAGTCCCGCTGGTGTATCCGGTTGGTAAAATAAGGCGGGATTTGCTGTATGGCCGGTGTCTGCATCGCCTGCCTTAACAGGTATTCGCGCCCCGGCCCGTAGATGCCGGAAAAGCGTACCACGATATTGACCGAGTTTAAAGCCGTCAGTTTTTGCTCCGCCTGCCGGATTAAGCGGTTGGTGATATGGCTTGGTTCTACGGGTGAATCCTCATTCACCCATTCGCCCTGCGTTTGCCCGTAGACGCTGGTCGATGAAACCATGATCCAATGCGTTTTAGGGAGTTTCGCAAGCAGGTTGTCCAGGCCGGTCTCATACACGGCGCGATAGCTTTGCTCGGTGCGACCGTCAGGCGAAACAATAAAGAACGCCTGGGTGAAATCGCTGTCCAAATCCGCCAGGTCGGCCGGTGAGCTTATATCGGCCGCGACATAGCGGACGGAGTCGGGCGAAGATAAGGGCGGTTTGCGTTTTAATCCGGTGACATCATGGCCCTTAGCCGATAAGACTTCCGCAAGTTCCGAGCCTATCGCGCCGCAGCCGGCAATTAATATTTTTGCCATGGTTACAATTGATTGATCAGTTGCAGTTCTTGCGGATAAGGCGACATGTAATAGGACTCTTCTATGTACGGGTCAGGACTTTTACGAAAATGATGCTTAAGCAAAGTCAACGGCACTATCAGCGGGACGTAGCCGTTGCGATAACGCTCAATCACCTCGCAAAGTTCGGCTTTGTCGTCAGCGCTCAAGTCCTTTTTTAGATAACCTTGGATGTGCTGCAATACATTGACATGATTTTTGCGGGTAGCCGGTTTTTTAAGCGTAGTCATCAGCTGCGCAATATATTGCTCTGCGACTTGTGCAAGGTTGGCTTTAGTGTCGTCTGCCAATAATTGCCCCAGGTCGCGATAATCTTCATGACTCATGATGATCAGTTTATGGCGGGCATGAAACTTAGTCAGGCTGCTTGCGGTCAGCCCCTCTGCCAGCATCGCTTTCCAGCGGTACAGTATATAAACGCGCTGGATGAAGTTCCCGCGCAAATTGGGATCGCCAAGCCTGCCTTCTTCCTCGACCGGCAACAGCGGGTTCAGGCGCATCATTTCCTCCGCATAAATGCCGACTCCGTCGGCGTGCGGTTGGTTATCGGTATAAACCTTGATCCGCTCCATGCCGCAGCTGGGCGAGTTTTTTTTCAGGATATAGCCGCATAAGTTGGCATGCAGGGTTTCTTGCTGCTTTGCATAGCTGCGTAAGGGCTCGGTCACATCCCAATCCGGGTTTTTAATGCCGACACAACGGACGGCATCATCGATTTTCACCAGATGCAGGGTAGGGCGGGGCGCGCCAAGGCCGATGCCCATTTCCGGGCAAAACGGATGAAACTCGAAATATTCGCCCAGCGTGCCGGTGATGTAAGCATCCAGCCGGTGGCCGCCGTCATAGCGGACATTCTCGCCCAATAAACAGCTGCTGATGCCGATAGGAATTTTTTTCATAGGGATTTAATATTTACAGGTGTAAAGATAGTTTTGACTGTATCACTAAAACTTTGCGGTGTGGATAGTTTTGTATTGCTGGCATTTGCGTCTGATTGGTGAGATGCTTTTAATTCGGCATATCTTTTTGAGGAGCTATACTGATGAAATTTAAAACCATTGTTTATATTCTCGTTATGACACTAAGCACAGCAACTCAAGCATCAGAAAAGAAATTAGCGGCCTGTCCAAGCAGTCCCAACTGCGTTTCCAGTCAGGCGGCAGATGACGGTCATTTTATTGCGCCGTTTAAAATTATCGGTAAGCCTGAAGAGGCTTGGTCGGTGCTTAAAAATGCACTGATCAGCCAAAGCCGCACCGTAATCACCAATGAAACCGGAGACACGGTACATGCCGAGGCAACCAGTCTGGTGTTTCGTTTTGTCGATGATATAGACGCGATACTGGATGCGGACGCCAGGTTAATTCATATCCGCTCCGCATCGCGCACCGGTTACGGCGATTTCGGGGTTAACCGCAAGCGGGTGGAAACGCTCCGTTCGCAGCTGCAACAGGCGCGTGTTATTGAATAAAAGGGCTAAAGGCTAAGGATCAAAAATGCCTGACCAAAAAACGGCAGGCAAGTGCTTCAAACTGAACTAACATATATAATGAATCGACATATTGCAAAGCCGACTATTATCCCATTGCTGCGGGAGTGGCGAATATGATAGATAAGCAATAAAGTTAAGAGGCGACATAACTGACGCTTTAGTACAGGTCTGTTTTTGATAATCTCGTATAGGAAAATAAAATGTTAGTTTGGTCAGACAGGTTTGCAACAAATATAGAATTAGTCGATCTTCAGCATAAAAAATTATTCGAGCTGCTTAATAAGTTGTCCGATAGTTTTAAGCAGGGTAGCCCTAGTGACGTGATGGTCTATGAAACATTACAAGAACTGATGGACTATGCGGACAAACATTTCGTTGATGAAGAATTGCTGATGGTACAGAGCAAAGTGGATCCTAGGCATATCAATATTCAGCGCATGGAACACCGGTCTTTTTTATACGATATAAAAAATATGAGTGGGCATTTGTGTACTGAAGACGACTTCAAAGAGGTTTCGGAAAAACTGGTATGTTTTGTCACCTCGTGGTTGACTTTTCACATATTGGGAATAGATCAAGCTATGGCCGCACAAATAGTTGCCATTCAGCACGGAGCTACACCTGAACAGGCTTATGACTCACTGAGCACAGTAAAATATGATGCTGCTGTCACACACTTAATGCTGGATTCAGTGATGGAATTATGGCACATGTCCCTAGAGCGCTGTCATAGATTGGAAGATAAATTGGATGCTCTGAATGAAGTCGCAGATGCAAAACATCAATAAATTACGATTTTTGGCAGCGACTATCAAAACTGACCCGTGTCGTGTGGCGCTCGTAGCGCGGTAAGAAGGGGTGATTTTGAAAGCTTGAAGTGTTTGAAAGTCTCCTTTACGTTTACCAAAGGCGGACAAGCTGTAGCCTATTCATGCGCCAACGCCTCATTCAACGCAGCAGCAAGCTCCATGTACTGAAACTTGAATCCCTGAGCCAGCAGCCGTTCCGGCATCACGCGCTGACTGCCCAAGACCAGTTGCGACATTTCGCCGAGCAGTATTTTTAACAGCCAGGCCGGAACCGGCAGCAGAGCCGGGCGTTTCAGGCATTGCGCCAGTATCCGGGTGAATTCGGCATTGGTGACAGGGTTAGGGGCGGTCGCGTTATAAGCACCCCGCATAGTTGAATCGGCAATCATGGTTAGCGCGATATTGATCCAGTCCTGACGATGTACCCAGGACATCCATTGCCGCCCGTCGCCCAAGCGTCCGCCCAATCCCAAACGAAATGGCGGCAACATCCGTTGCAGAAAACCGCCGCCGTCGGCAATGACCAAGCCGGTTCTGATCAGGCAGACCCTGACGCCGAATTGTTCGGTCTGTTTTGCGGCAGCTTCCCAATCGGCGCAAAGCTGCTGCGAGAAATCTTCATAGGGCGTTGATTGTTCGGTCAGCACCGTGTCGCCCTGATCGCCGTAATAGCCGATAGCGGAACCGCTGATTAATAACTCGGGTTTTACCGTCATGCGACCGATACAGGTTATCAGGTGTTCAGTCAGACCGATGCGGCTGTCCCTGATCAGCTGCTTGCGGGCCTCGCTCCAGCGGGCGTCAACAATCGGCGCGCCGGCCAGATTGATGATGACCTGGAAGCTGTCTTCCGCTTTAAGCTGCGAGAGACTGCCCAATGCGTTAACGCCAGCGCCGCATATTTTGGCGACCTTGTCGGGGCTGCGGCTTAACACCGTAACCGCATGGCCTTGATCGATCAGGGTTTTAGTCAGTGCGCTGCCAATAAAACCGGTACCGCCGGTAATCAGTATGTTCATAATCGTGTCCTCATAATCATTAAGTGATCTGGAAAACTATTATCGATGCCAAGGCAATCGCGCTTGAATAAGCTTGATTTTATACCTACTGCTTATAAATGTGGTTGTTTCAAGTTTTGTAATTTAATGGTATTTGCAGAATGTGGACCCGCGACTTTAGTCGCGCTGATGGTTGTTATCATCGTCTGTGTATGATGTCTCATGCGCGACTAAAGTCGCGCCTCCATTTATAGATAATGACAGTAAAGCGGGCGATAATCCAGGCTTATGACGTAGGCATTTTCTCCCTAAGCTTTAAGAACCGTTGATACCGGGTCATTGAAATCTCGCCGTTTTCAGCCGCTACCCGTACCGCGCAACCCTTATCAACCAGATGACGGCAGTTCTTGAACTGGCATTTATCAATCAGCGGCTGGAATTCACGGTAGCCGTAAGCCAGTTGTTGTTCGGAAAGACCCGCCAGTCCGAAAATCGCAACCCCTGGGCTGTCGATCAAATCCCCGCCTTCGTTCATGTGATACAGCGTGGCCGCTGTGGTGGTATGTCGTCCGTGTTTGGTGGTTTCCGAGATGGTGTTGGTTTTCAGTTCCTTGTCGGGAATGATCGCATTGGTCAACGACGATTTACCGACGCCGGATTGCCCTGCCAAAATGCTGACTTGGTCTTTTAATGCCTTCTTTAGTTCATCCAGTCCCGAGGCTTGGGTGGCGCTGACCCGATACAGCGCATAGCCCAGATTGGTATAGTCCAGCAGCTCCTGTTCAATGCCGGTCGATTGCGCCAGATCGGTTTTATTCAGCACCAATGCCGCGTCGATATTGCGGTTCTCGCAAATCGCCAGATACTGGTCTATCAGCAAAAAATCGCAAAAAGGCTCGACTGCAAAGACGACAAATACGGTGTCGATATTGGCGGCAACCGGTCGGATCTTGCCGTTTCTGGACGGGCGCATCAACAGTGAGCGCCGGGGCAGGATTTCTTCTATGCGCCCCTGGTCGGGCGAGGATTGCGTCCATAAAACCCTATCGCCGACTGCGACGGTGTCAAGCTTGCGCAGGGTTTGGCACAGCACAATCTTATCGTCATGCTCGACCGCAATGCCCTGACCTAAATGGGAGATGACCAGGCCTTCAATTAATTCAGCCATTACGCAGGACGTATTTTGGATTCTAAATTGGCAATGCGAATAGCCGCAGGCGGGTGGCTGTAATGGAAGGCGGAATATAAAGGATCGGGCGTCAAGGTGCTGGCGTTTTCTTCAAACAGCTTGACCAGGGCGCTGACCAGTTTCTCGGCTTTGGCATGGTTTGACGCAAAATCATCAGCCTCAAATTCAAATTTGCGTTGAAAATAGGCGCTGATCGGCTGCATAAAAAAGGTAAACGACGATGACACCAGCATGAATAACAACAGGGCGGCGGCATGCGACGGTTGCACTACGCCCAGCCCATTGTAAAACCATGTCTGGTCGATCAGCCAGCCTAAAATCGCAAAACTGATCAGGCTCATGATGGCCGTGGCAATCAGCATCTTGATCGTATGCTTGCACTTGAAATGCCCCAGCTCATGAGCCAGTATCGCTTCCAGTTCTTCATCCTCCAACGAGTTGATCAATGTGTCGAAAAACACGATACGCTTGTTGTTGCCAAGGCCGGTGAAGTAGGCGTTGCCGTGGCCAGAGCGCTTGGAGCCGTCCATGATGAAGATGCCGTTGCTGTTAAAGCCGCAACGGGCAAGCAAGCCCTGGATACGCTCTTTTAACGAGCCTTCTTCCATAGGGGTGAATTTATTGAATAGCGGTGCGATCACGGTAGGGAACAGCCAGCTCATCAGCAGTGAAAAGCTGATCAGTATGGCCCAGGCCCATAACCACCACAGTGAACCGATGCTGTCCATGACCCACAGGATTAAAGCCAGCAACGGCATGCCGATCGCGGCGACTAAAACCAGTTGCAGCAGCTGATCCTTGATGAATTGTTGCGGGGTGCTCTTGTTAAAACCGAATTTTTCCTCGATCACAAATGTTTGGTAGACGCTGGTGGGGATTTCTACCAAAGTCATGACCAGGAAAACACTGGCAACAGCGGCTAAGCCCGCCAGCAACGGGTTTTCAATTGAGGATGCCCAAAACTCGAAAGCCAAATTAATGCCGCCGCCAAGGGTCATCACTAACAATAGGATAACGCCGATGATGCTGTCTATATCGCCCAGCCTGCTTTTTTCCAGCGTGTAGTCGGCCGCTTTTTGGTGGGCTTCCAGCGAGACGGTGTTTTTGAACGCTTCAGGCACGGCGTCGCGGTGCTTGGCAACGTAACCGGCGTGTCGTTTAGCCAGCCAAAACTGGACTGAAAAAGAAAGGGTTAGCGCGATTAAAAAGACGATGGTAAAGCTATTCATAAGCGGGATTCTTCAAAGTTTAAGAGTTAGACGTACAGATTAGCCAATGCTACACTAACCGCCCTCTTATATACAATGGAATCGACAAATGGCGCAGGCCCCATCGCATCTTATCTGGATAGACCTTGAAATGACCGGGCTTAATCCGGACAGCGATTTGATCATCGAGATTGCTACGATTGTCACCGATCAAAACTTGAATATCCTGGCTCAAGGCCCGGTGCTGGCCGTGCATCAGTCCGATGCGGCATTGGCGGCAATGGACGAGTGGAATCAGCACCATCACGGGCAATCCGGCTTAATCGAACGGGTCAAGGCTTCCACTATTGATGATGCAGAAGCCGAGCGGCAAACGATTGAGTTTTTAAAGCAATGGGCGCCGGAAAACACCTCGCCGATCTGCGGAAACAGTATCGGTCAGGACAGACGCTTTTTGTACCGCTATATGCCCAAACTGGAAGCGTATTTTCATTACCGCAATATTGATGTTTCAACGCTGAAAGAGCTGGCCGCAAGATGGGCGCCCGAAGTAAAAGAGGGTTTTAAAAAGGAGTCGTCGCATCAGGCTTTGGACGACATTATCGAATCTATCGAAGAGCTGCGTTATTACCGCGAGCACTTCATCAAGTTCTAGCCTATGAACCAGATAATTGCAGTTGCGTTGGGTGGGTCATTTGGGGCGGTGATACGCTTTTTGGTGTCATCGGGCATTTACCAGTGGCTGGGGCGCGGATTTCCGTATGGCACCTTAGTCGTCAATGTGATCGGCTCGTTTATGCTCGGCTTGCTGACCGAATCTCTGATGCAGCAACGCATCACCATCACCTTCGAATACAGGGCGGCCATTTTGGTCGGCTTTATCGGCGCGTTTACAACCTTCTCCACGTTTTCGCTGGAAACTTTTTATCTGATAGAGCAGGGCAATTTAACCAAAGCGGCGCTGAATATATTCACCAGCGTTACGGCCTGCGTATTGGCGATCTGGATCGGATTGCTGTGCGGCAGAGGCTTGTTTTATTATTCAGACGGCGTTATCCAATGGTCGGGCGGCATGATTCCTTATGCGTTGATGACCGTTAACGCGATAGGCGCTTTTTTGATCAGCATCATCGCGACTATCTTGTTGCACAAAGTGGCGCTGTCCGTGGAATACCGTGTCGTACTGACGGTGGTCATGGTGGGCGTCTTTTTAACCCTGTCCGGCTTATATCTACTGCTGTATTTGGTAGAACACGGGTTTTCATTCGACGCCAATTTGAATTTAATGCTGGGCACTTTCGTCGGCAATGGCCTGATTTGTGTCTTGGTGATATGGATGGGCTTGCTGGTGGGCAGGCAGATTTGAGAGGCAAAGGACGAAAGGCTAAAGGCTAAAGCCGGGTAGGGTACGCTGTGCGTACCATTAACCGCCGAAAGGTACGCGAAGCGTACCCTACACTACACTACATATTTTTATCGTTCCCACGCTCCGGCGTGGGAACGCAGTCGGCGCCGCTCCGGCGGCGCGAAGAGTCAACTACACATTTTTATTAAAGGTAACTACGCAATCATGTTAGATCCCCGCTTATTCAGAACCGAGCTTGATTTTGTTAAGGAACAACTAAACAGACGTTCATTCGATTTTAACCCCGAGTATTACTCCGAGCTGGAAGCCCGGCGCAAAGACATCCAGGTTAAAACCCAGGAATTGCAGAACGAACGCAACAGCAGTTCGAAAGCCATCGGCATCGCCAAAGCCAAAGGCGAAGACGTGCAGCCGCTGTTGGATCAGGTTCAGCATCTGGGCGATGAGCTGAAAGCTGCGGAAACCGAATTGTCCGACATTCAGGCAAAAATGACCGCCTTGATGGAAGGCATCCCCAACCTGCTTGATGAGTCTGTGCCGAACGGCAGGAGCGAAGACGACAATCTCGAAATCAGCCGTTGGGGCAAAATCCCGAGCTTCGATTTCGAACCCAAAGACCATGTCGATTTAGGCGCAAAGATAGGCATGGATTTCGAGCTGGGCGCAAAAATCGCCAGCGCAAGATTCGTCGTATTAAACGGTCCGCTGGCACGCTTGCAAAGAGCCATCATCCAACTGATGCTAGACACCCATACCACTGAACACGGTTACAGCGAAACCTATGTGCCTTTCCTGGTCAATGCCGACAGCTTGCGCGGCACCGGCCAATTGCCCAAGTTCGAAGCCGAGCTGTTCAAGGCCAGTGATGATCCCGCCTTATACCTGATTCCCACCGCCGAAGTGCCGGTCACCAACATCGTCAGGGACGTGATTATCGACGCCAAAGATCTGCCGCTTAAATTCGTCTGCCACAGTCCCTGTTTCCGCAGCGAGGCCGGTGCCTATGGCCGTGACGTCAGAGGCATGATCCGTCAGCATCAATTCGAAAAAGTCGAGATCGTGCAAATCGTAAAGCCTGAAGATTCAGCTCAGGCTCATGAAGAGTTAACCCATCACGCCGAAGCCGTGTTGAAAAAACTCAACCTGCCTTACCGCAAGATGTTGTTATGCGCAGGGGATACCGGCTTTTCATCAAGCAAAACCTACGACCTGGAAGTCTGGCTGCCGGGGCAGGACACTTATCGGGAAATATCATCGTGCAGCAACTTCAAAGACTTCCAGGCGCGCCGTCTGCAAGCGCGGTGGCGCAACCCCGAAACAGGCAAACCCGAATTGGCGCATACCTTGAATGGTTCCGGTCTGGCGGCGGGCAGAACCCTGATTGCGGTGATGGAAAATTACCAGGATGCAGAAGGGCGTATTCACATTCCTGAGGTATTGCGGCCTTATATGGGCGGGTTAGAAGTTATTGGATAGTTTTGAGCGGATGGATGGTGTAGTTGATTGCATGGAGACGAATCACCTTGTAGCTTTATTAGATCGAAAAAAGGAGACGCATCATTGCTAACAGCAGTTGAACAAACAAGATTGAGGGTATCGAAAAACACCGATGCGAAACGAAAGTCGCAACTTGGTCAATTTCTTACGCCTGCAAGAACGGCTCAGTTTATGGCCAGTTTGTTTATATCGAAAGACAACGTTGACTGTCGTTTGCTTGATGCCGGTGCTGGCATTGGTTCGCTTTCAAGCGCATTTCTTGAGCGGTGTATTGCTGATGAATTGACTTTTAGAAAGGTAGAAGTAACTGCCTTCGAACTAGACAACCTTATCCACGAAGAATTAAATGACTTGCTTTCAAGCTACAAGAACAGACTGCCGATTGTCTATGAAATACTGGGTGACGACTTTATTGAGCAGGCCGTCAATAGAATACAATTTGATTTTGGCAATGGGTACACTCATGCAATCCTGAATCCTCCCTATAAAAAAATTAGCAGCCACTCCCGCTACCGCCTATTGCTTCGACAGGTAGGAATTGAAACGGTAAATCTCTATTCCGCTTTTGTTGCCTTGGCTCTGGCGATGATGGAACCGGGTGGGCAGATCGTTGCGATCATTCCGCGTAGCTTCTGCAATGGGCCGTATTACCGGCCTTTCCGCGACTTTGTATTTGAGCGGGCTGCAATTCGACGCATACATCTGTTTGGCTCGCGTAGCAAGGCATTCAAGGATGATGACGTGCTGCAGGAAAATATTATTATGTTGCTTGAGCGTGGCGGTCAGCAAGGTGATGTGACGGTGACAACATCAACCGATGACAGTTTCGCTGACCTTGTTACACATACGCATCCATTCAACCGGATCGTGTTTCCCGATGATTCCGAACATTTCATTCATGTACCTACTTCGGCAGAGCGCAACGTCATTGAACTTTCAAATGCAATTCACTGTTCGTTGGATGACGTCGGCATCAAGGTATCGACTGGGCCGGTTGTCGATTTTCGAATGAAGGAGTATCTCTGTGATATGCCGGAATCGGGCACTGTGCCGCTGTTGTACCCAGCACACTTTGCCGGGCAAAATATCGAATGGCCGAAATTTGGCATCAAGAAGCCAAATGCTATCCAGCGTAATTTCAAGACGGAAAAGTGGCTGTATCCGAATGGCTTCTATTGCGTGGTTCGTCGTTTTTCATCAAAGGAAGAAAACCGACGAATCGTTGCCAGCGTTGTACAGCCGGAAACCTTTGGTGATGCACAAATGCTGGGCTTGGAGAACCACTTGAACGTGTATCACGAGAACAAGCACGGTTTACCGGAAGCTCTTGCGCGTGGCTTGGCTATATACCTCAACACGACCGGCGTTGATGAAAACTTTCGCCGTTCGAGCGGCCATACCCAAGTTAATGCAACCGATCTTAAAATGATGAAGTATCCGAGTCGAAAGGCCCTGATTGCGCTTGGGGAATGGGCAAAGTGTTGCGGCGAGCCTACGCAGAACATGATTGATGAACAATTGGATAAGTTGAGCGCATGACCACGAACAATAACAAGCATATCGACGAAGCGTATAAAATCCTCATTTCTCTTGGCTTGCCGCGTGCACAACATAACGAACGGTCCGCGCTGTGCCTGCTGGCGCTGCTGAACCTCGCTCCCAGCAATACATGGGCGCAGGCTAAAAATCCGCTTGTTGGCATCACTCCGATCATGGATTGGTCGCGAGAGCACTACGGCAAGGATTATGCACCAAATTCACGAGAGACGTTTCGACGCCAGACAATGCACCAGTTCGTTGATGCTGGGATCGCTCTCTATAATCCTGACAAGCCAGATCGACCGGTGAATAGTCCAAAGGCTGTTTATCAGATTGCCCCCACAGTACTGACTTTACTGCGTAGTTTTGGCTCAGCAGAATGGCACGATAATTTGACAACTTATTTGTCCCTGAGCCAGACGCTGGCGGCAAAGTACGCGATGGAGCGCGAGCAAAACCGCATCCCGATGCAGATTGCACCGGGTAAGGAAATTACCCTCAGTCCGGGTGCGCATAGTGAGCTGATCCGCGCTATTGTGGAAGACTTTGCCTCGCGCTTCGCCCCCGGTAGTGTGTTGATCTATGCCGGTGATACTGGCGACAAGTGGGGATACTTCGATGCGGTCTTGCTGGCCGAGTTGGGTGTTGATGTAGATTCACACGGCAAGATGCCTGATGTGGTATTCCACTTCGTCGAGAAAAATTGGTTATTACTGGTGGAGTCTGTCACAAGTCATGGGCCGGTTGACGGTAAGCGTCATGCAGAACTGGCGCAGCTGTTCGTCGGGTCAACTGCCGGGCTTGTTTATGTGACTGCTTTTCCCGATAGGGCGATCATGGGTCGTTATCTTAGCGAAATCGCATGGGAAACCGAAGTGTGGGTGGCAGACGCACCGTCGCATCTTATTCATTTCAATGGTGTGCGTTTTCTTGGGCCGTATAACGCACCCTAATAAATTTTTCTGTTCGCGCATGGAAACAGGATGTGGTGTATGGCGCTGCTTTTATGTCCGAGTTTTTATAATCAACGCAACCGCGCTCCGCTCACCGCGTCATAAATCGCGGTTTCCTGTGCCAGCTCGCCGACTTTGCCATGAACGATAAAAATATCGGCATCGGCAAAGGTTTTTAGCAGTTTCCTCGATTCTTTAATGGCGGGCCGGGTTGTGGGGTTGGCGCTGGTAGATACTAGCGGGCTGCCGAATTGGGCGCATAAATCGCGGGCTATCGGGTGGTTGGTCACTCTGACGGCCAGGGATTGATGTTCGCCGGTCAGCCATTTTGGAACCCAGGGCTGGACCGGAATAACCCAGGTGACAGGGCCCGGCCAGGTGGGCGTTATGCGGTCGATGATGGTTTGGTCTAAAACAAGGTAGGGGCGCAGTTGCTCTAGGGATGAGGCAATAAGAATCAGGCCTTTTTCTATCGGGCGCTGTTTGATGTCGAGCAGGGTCATTACCGCAGCTTCGTTAAGCGGGTCGCAGCCTAAGCCGTAGACGGCTTCTGTGGGGTAGGCAATCACAGCTCCGTCTTTGAGATGACGGACGGCGTTTTTTATTTTAAAGGAGGAATGGTAGGGCATTTTTGAGTCTTCAGGGGCTAAGTTATTTTTTCTTTTGGGTACTTGGAACTTACCTATCATGCCATAAATGCTTTATTCAATTCACCCTGCTGATAAATCACAACTCCGACGCGATTTATGTGTGCCTTCAAGCCTTCGTTTTTCAGGCTTTCGTAATATGTTATGTCAAAACAGGTAAGGGGGCAGGTTGTCCAGCGCTTCGAGAAAATCCGCTTAGTAGTTTCTGTGGGGCTGCTGAAAGCCAAGTCGATGCCTGGATCGCTCAAGCCGAGCATCAGGCTAGTCTTGAGAACAGGTTGGGCTCATAGCTCATCAAAATTCGTCACCCTATAAATTCCAAAATTCGCCCATATCACCAAATTCCCATAAATTAGGCTTAATTTAATGACAGTGGCGAGCTGTGCGGGAACTGGTCAAGCAAAAAAAAGGTGCGCAATGCGCACCTTTTTGGGAGAGGTGGGTCAATCAAATGCCCCGATTATTATTCCGTTTCTTGCCTCGGCACTTCAACCGGTTTTGGTGCCGGTGCTGGTTCAGCGGTAGCCGCCGGTTTTGGGGCTTCTGTCTGCTGATTGCCGGTATTAACCTGGCTAGAGACATGAGCTTGAGGCTCAGGACGCTCGGCTCTTTCCGCTCTTTCCGCTCTTTCCGCAAAGTCATTGTCATAAGAACGGGGTGCGACCGGACGTGGCTCATCGCTACTTACGCTGGATGCGTCATGAGTGGAATTTGAATCGCCATCTGTTTCAGGTCTTTTGTAGTTGGGGTTGCGCGGTCTTCTGCGGTTTGGCCCTCTTCTGGCATTATTTCTTTTAGGCTGATCCCCGCTTGCAGCAGCAGCAGCAGCAGGAGTCAGTTCCGGCGCAACTGAAACAACCTCGCTAATCGCAACCGTTTCGCTTTTAACCTGTTCGGTTTTTGCGATAGGCAAATTCGCCGTGTCGAGATTGCGCTTTACGTTTCTGCCTTGGCCTCGAGGCGGGCGGTTTTGACGGGGAGCTTCCTGGCCTTGTTCCGGTTTTTGTTTGGGTGCTTGTCCTTGTTCAGATGCTTGAATTTGCTCAGGCTTTTGATCGCGCCCTTGTCCACGTCCGCGTCCACGGCTGCGTCCTCTTTCCTGACCCTGTCTGCCGCCTTTGCTTCTGTTCGCTTGGCTCTCGTCCGCCACAGGCTTGGTTCTTTCAGCGGTTTGTATTACCGGTGCTTTTGCTTTGGATTCAGCGCTAGAACCTACCAGCTTATGCCAGAAGCGTTGGATCAGGCTGGCCGATTCGCTTTTGTTTTGCACCGGTGCGGGCGATTCATGCAGGAATTCCTTGACTGCCGCTTTGGTAGCACTCGGTTTTACTTGCTGGGCAAATTCAGGGATGGTGATGTCTTCGGCTTTTATCTGCAAGTAACTGGCTTTGCTGTCGCCGGCTTCTTTTTCCTTGATGCGTTCGATGTCGTAAGCCGGTGTTTCCAAATGCTTGCTGGGCAAGATCACGATGCCGACTTTCAGCCGGTGTTCGATGTGGTCAATGGCGCTACGCTTCTCATTCAATAGGAAAGTCGCGCACTCAATCGGCAAGTGAGCAATCACTTTTTCCGTGCCTTTCTTCATCGCTTCTTCTTCAAGAATACGCAGTACGGAAAGTGCGACCGATTCTACATTGCGAATCGTGCCTTGGCCTTTGCAACGCGGGCACGGCAGTTGAGTGGAATCGCCCAGCGAAGGACGCATCCGTTGCCTGGACATTTCCAGCAGGCCAAAACGCGAGATGCGGCTGGTCTGGATGCGGGCGCGGTCGATTTTAAGGGCATCACGCAGATGATTTTCTACGGTTTTCTGGTTCTTATTGGACATCATGTCGATGAAGTCGATCACAAACAGGCCGCCCAAGTCGCGCAGTCTCAGTTGGCGGGCAATTTCATCGGCCGCTTCCATGTTGGTATTTAACGCGGTTTCTTCAATGTCGCTGCCTTTGGTGGCGCGCGCCGAATTGATGTCGATTGAGGTCAGCGCTTCGGTATGGTCGATAACCAGTGATCCGCCGGACGGCAAGGAGACTTCGCGGCCATAAGCCACTTCAATTTGCGATTCAATCTGGTAACGGTTAAACAAGGGGACGGCATCTTGATACAGTTTTGCCTTGGGCAAAAAGTGCGGCATGACTTGCTTTAAGAAGTTTTGCACCAGTTTGAAAGCGTCTTCATTGTCGATCAAAATCTCGTCAATATTGCCGCGCAAATGGTCGCGCAAGGCTCTGATGATGACGTTGCTTTCCTGAAAGACCAGGAACGGCGCGGTATGTTCTTCGGCAGAGCGCTCTATGGCTTCCCAGAGTTGCAGCAGGTAATTCAAATCCCATTGCAGTTCTTCAGCGTTTTTGCCGCAACCGGCCGTTCTAACAATGAGTCCCATGCTTTCAGGAATTTCAAGCACTTCCATCACTTCACGCAGGTCACTGCGGGTTTCGCCTTCTATGCGTCGTGAAATGCCGCCTGCTTTAGGGTTGTTGGGCATCAACACCAGATAGGTGCCGGCCAAGCTGATATAGGTGGTTAAAGCTGCGCCTTTATTGCCGCGTTCTTCTTTTTCAATCTGAACAACGATTTCCTGACCTTCTTTAATCAGGTCTTTGATAGCTGGGCGGCGGCCATCGTTTTCGACGCCTTCTTGCAGATTACGGTAGAGCGGAGAGATTTCTTTGAAAGGTAAAAAGCCGTGTTTTTCGGCGCCGTAATTTACAAAGGCGGCTTCTAAACTGGGTTCTACGTGGGTTATTATCCCTTTGTAAATGTTAGACTTTTTTTGTTCTTTCGAAGGTACTTCTATGTCAAAATCATACAGTTTTTGACCGTCTACCAAAGCGACTCGCAGTTCTTCTGGCTGCGTAGCGTTGATAAGCATTCTTTTCATTCAATATTCCTTGTTGTTTCCTGCTCCATGGTCAGATTTTACTGAACAGACTGGTTTGGGTCATCGTGTTTGTGTAAGGAGGCCTGCGACCAATGTTTGGCGCTTTGCCTTAAGCGCCTACTGTTGGTAAGTGAGGCTGCTCCTACATAGCTTAGTTTTTTACGGTTTTAATATTCCGTTTCTGCGTGTTGTAAACTGTATCCCTGACTTCACTTAGGTGAAGACCGTGGATAGTTGCACGGACAGAGTCTAAGCAAATAAATATTCTTTTTTCAGTCTTATGTTGTAAATTCCGTCTTAAACAGGAGTTATTAATCGTTCGTCTAGGGTCGAACGATGAACCCGAAAATCTTACAATGATGAGTCAGCTAGTGCTGTGTTATTCATCATCGAGCAATGCTCCAAGGCAGTTTTGATTGGTCAAACCGCTGAGCAAAAGTATGTTTTTTATATAAAAAACTTGCTTAATATAGCAATGTTATCGCTATACATCAATTTAAAGAATCATTCATAACCAGATACTGGTATTATTTACACTATGAATAGTGCAGAAAAAAGTGTAACACCTCAAGTCCAGCTGGTCGAAATTACCGAAGAAAATAGTGATCAGCGCTTGGATAATTTTCTAATTGCCCGTTTGAAGGGCGTACCTAAAAGCCGAATTTACCGGATTGTTCGTAAAGGTGAAGTCAGGGTCAATAAAGGCCGAGTCGATGTTAAATACCGCTTGGTGGCAGGCGATATAGTCAGAATTCCTCCGGTCAGGGTGGCTGAACGCAGCGAAGAGTCTTACGTTCCGCAGGGCTTGCAAGCGGCATTGCAACAAGGCATTTTGTTTGAAGATGAGGGGTTCATGATCGTCAACAAACCGGCCGGCTACGCTGTGCATGGCGGCAGCGGCGTGAGTTCCGGCATTATCGAGGGATTGCGTCTGCTAAGACCCGAAGCGCATTTTTTAGAGCTGGTGCATAGGCTCGATAAAGATACCTCAGGTTGCCTGATCATCGCCAAAAAACGTAGCGCACTGAAACTGTTGCATGAGCTGTTTCGCGACAATCACATCCATAAAACCTATCTGGCTCTGCTGGCAGGACAATGGGCCAGGAAGAAGCTGGTCGTCAACGCACCCTTGCTAAAAAATGTCAGCAAAGGCGGCGAGCGCATGGTTGTGATAAGCCAAGCCGGAAAAGAAGCCGAGACGCTGTTTCGGCGGGTGAAAACATTCAGCGATTCGACGCTGGTTGAGGCTATGCCAAAAACCGGACGTACTCATCAAATTCGCGTTCATGCTGCGAGCCTTGGGCATCCCATCGTCGGCGACGAGCGTTATGGTCGGGATGACATTAATCGAGGCTTTAAAGCCCGAGGCTACAAGCGCATGTTCCTGCATGCGGAAAAATTAAAATTTCAACACCCTGTTACCGGGGTCGCACTAACCATTTTGGCGCCGCTGCCACAGCAATTGGAAGATTTGTTAAAACATGAAGAACAGGTTTGATTTAATCATATTCGACTGGGACGGTACCCTGATCGATTCGATAGACTGGATCGTACACTGCCTGCAAACGGCGGGCAAACACTGCGGCTACGATATTCCCGAGCCTCAGGCGGCAAAAGACGTGATCGGCCTGAGCATTACCAATGCCTGTAGTACTCTATTTCCTGGCGCCGATCAGCCTACGTTGACCCAATTGACGACCTGTTACCAGCAAACTTATTTGTCCCGGCAGCTAAGCCGGGAAGATTTGTTTCCCGGCGTTTACGACATGTTGGTCGAATTGAAACAATCAGGTTATCAACTGGCCGTCGCTACCGGTAAAACCCGGACAGGTTTGCAAGAGGCATTAAAGGCGACAGATACGGAAGACTTATTTTGCATTACCCGTTGCTCCGATGAAACCGCCTCCAAACCTGACCCCTTAATGCTGCATCAGATTATGCAGCATACCCAGGCAGCGAATGACCGGAGTTTAATGGTGGGCGATTCCACCCATGACTTGCAAATGGCGATGAATGCCCAAATATCGTCGATAGCGGTGTCGTGCGGAGCGCATCCTGAAGACATCTTGCAACAATTTAATCCGTTGATGTGCTTACAGCAACCGGCAGAATTACTGAGTATTATTAGAGGTTAACAAGGCATGGACAATCAGAACAAACCAGAAGTAACGAACGAACCCGGTTGGGAGCGGGAGGTTATTGAAAAGTTGGCGCTGGCCGCCATTACCGAGCAAACCAGGGCAAGGCGATGGGGCGTTTTTTTTAAGAGCCTGATGTTTGTGTATTTGATCGCCGTGTTCGGTGTGGCTGTGTATCCAAAGATCAGTGATGAGATTGGCGTTGACGGCAAGGATCATACCGCCATTATCGATGTGGTCGGCATGATCGCCGACGGCAAAGATGCCAATGCCGACAGCATTATCGAAAGCTTGAGAAATGCGGTCAAAGACGAGCACACCAAAGGCATTATCCTGAATGCCAATTCGCCGGGCGGCAGCCCCGTGCAGTCCTCTTATGTCTATGAGGAAATCAGGAAAATTAAAAAAGAACACCCTGAGTTGCCGATTTATGCGGTGGTCAGCGATATTTGCGCCTCAGGTTGTTATTTTATCGTATCGGCCAGCGACAAGATTTTTGTTAATCCCTCCAGTCTGGTCGGCTCTATCGGCGTAATTATGGACGGCTTCGGCTTTGTGGAAACCATGGAAAAGTTGGGCGTAGAGCGCCGGTTAATCACGGCTGGCGCGCATAAAGCCATGCTAGATCCTTTTTCTCCGCCTAAAGAAGACGAATCACGCTATGTGCAAAGCCTGATAAACCAAGTGCATCAGCAATTTATCGCCGCAGTTAAAGCCGGTCGCGGCGACCGGCTTAAAGAAACCCCTGACCTGTTCTCAGGTTTGGTCTGGACGGGCGAAGAAGGCGTGAAGCTGGGTCTCGTCGATGCTGTCGGCACTCAGGACAGCGTCGCCAAAGAACTGATCGGTGCAGAAAAACGGGTTGATTTCAGCCGGCAGGAACATTTGCTGGATAAAATCGCGGGCAAGCTGGGCGCCTCTTTCGGGCAAGCCATCGGCAGCTTGGTTCAGGGCGTGTCGTTGCGTTAAAGGTTCAGCGTCGATTCAGGGTGCTTGATTAAAGATGATGGAACGCAGATGACGCAGATTTGGCTGATAATCGCAGATAAAAAAGAGAAAAATCCGCGTAAATCCGCTCCACCCGCGTCATCTGCGTTCTATTGTTATTGGTTAAGTTGAACGAATATTTTGCGCTTGGATTGCCCATGAGAAATTTGCTTAAAGCGGTTGCTGTCGTCTTGTTGTTTTCCAACAGCTGTTTTGCAGAAAACAACCTGTTGGCATACGTCAGTTTGGATGAGGCTACTAAACAAATCATCGAAGGCACCTACAACAAGGTGTTGGGCGCGCAAACAGAAGTCATTGACGGCAAAGAAGTCCATATCATTAAAGTCCTGACGCCTGACGGACGTATCCAGTATTACAAAATCGATGCCGAAACCGGCCAATTAGTCAGCTAAGCCCAACAGATAAAAAACATGCGCATTCTAGTTGTTGAAGATGAAGTAAAACTCTGCGAACAAATCCAGCAGTTCTTTGCCGATAAAGGCTTTGCCGTCGATACTGCAAATACCGGTAGTGACGGCTATTATATGGGCAAGGAATATCCGATTGACGCGGCAGTGATCGACCTCGGCCTGCCCGATTTTTCCGGCATCGAATTGATCAAGCGCCTGCGTAAAGATAAGGTTACCGTTCCGATCCTGATATTAACCGCCCGCAGTCGCTGGCAGGAAAAAGTGGAGGGACTGGAAGCGGGAGCGGATGATTATTTGGTCAAGCCTTTCCATTATGAAGAGTTGCTGGCCAGGATCAACGCCCTGATAAGGCGCTCGGCCGGGGTGGCTCATCCGGTGTTAACCCACGACAATATCGAACTGGATACGGTGGCCCAGGAAGTCACCGTGTCCGGTGTCAAACAGGAATTAACCGCTTACGAATACAAGGTGCTGGAATACCTGATGTTCCGTAAAGGCGAAGTGGTTTCAAAATCCGTATTGACTGCCCACATTTACGATGAAGACTTTGAGCGCGACAGCAATGTGCTTGAAGTTTTTATCGGTCGCTTGAGAAAAAAGCTCGATCCCGACGGTACGCGTAAGCCCATCGAAACATTGCGTGGTCGGGGTTATATAATTCATGCTCAGCTGGATTGATTCTAAAAACCGCAGTTAGTCCACGAAAAGCACGAAAGACATGAACTGAACAACCACCAGCTAAAGCTGGTGGGTTCGTATAATGGACTAAAGTCCGGATACGGGTCATAAGACCCGTTCATGATTCTGTCCTAAAATTATCATCACCTTTGGGTTCAAAATGATGTTCCAGATAATTTTTTAT
>JAUXTH010000102.1 GCA_030679035.1 Methylobacter sp.
TTCATTCTGCGCTTTTTCCAGCGGCGCGGCCTTTTGGCTGCCGGAAGGCGTCAACTGTATGCCCCAGGTGGTGCGCTCGACATCCGCACCGGGCGGCAGCGGCACTTCGATGAGGCCGTAGCGCAACGGCTTGTCGGCGGAACTCTTCAGCACAATTTCGTCAAGATACAAAGCGTCGCTGGAAACCTTGCCGTCAGCAATGTCCTGTCCCTGAAAATGCAGGCTTTCGCTGCCGGGCACGAGCTGCTGCAAATGGCGGGTGATTTGAACCGGCGCATTGCCCGCAACAGGAGCACTCGCACTGGAAAAATTCAGGCCGGCATGCAGCGGCTGTTTCGGGTCTTCCGTCAAGATCAATGCAGCGGGAGGCGTCTCGCCCTGCCATTGCCAGTGAGCGTTACCTAGTGAAGTTGGCCGCGGTTGCCATTCGCCGTGCGGTGCATAAACTTGACCTGATTCCGTCTTCGCAGCAGCTTCATGCAGCCAGACCAGCGCCAAAGCCCGCTCCAGTGTCGCCTGCTCCGGCGACAAGCGGGCAAACAATGCCCGGCTGCGCACAGCGTCCAGCGGCTGGCGGTACAGCTTCACCGCTTCGGCAAAAACAAGACTGCTGCTGTCCAGCAAGGCCTGTGCAGCCGGCAAACCTGCCGCAAAGGCCTTGGGCTGCGCGATGCCTTTAGCTTGCGCGAGCCGAGCCGTAACAACGCGCGCCACAGCAAGCCCGAACGGCGATTCCGGTGCGGCCAATACAACGCTCATACCCTCTGTGACGTTGATCGATGAGTCGCCGTTACCGGCTTTTGCCAGATCGTCCATTAAACCTTGCAGCAATGTCGCCACCGGCAATTGCATGTGCTCGGCAAAATCGATGATCAATGCCCGTTGCAGCAGCGGCGTATGCTGGGCTTCTGTTGCATAGACATCCAGCACCCGCTGCCAGTGTTCTTTAGGCATGTTCAGCCCCAACGCACGGCCGGCATACCAGTCCGCGTAATAAGCGTATCCGGTCAGGAACGCGTCGGCACCGGAGCTGTCGCCCCACCAGGTAAACGCCGCGTTAGGCCCGGCCATTTGCACCAAACGCAAACGGCTGTTCTTCATCATTTGTTGCAGGCGTTCGCGGATGCCCGGAGCCGCCTGCTGCAATTGCGGATAGGCAAGACTCAACGGCAGCAAGCGGCTGGCGGTCTGCTCGACGCAACCGTACGGGTAGTCCAGCAAATCGTCCAGCGCCGAGTAAAACAAAGCCGAGACACTGCCGTTGATGCGCAAATCAATATCCGTTGCATCATCCGGCAACGCCAGCGCGGTATTGCGTTGAGTGATGTCCAGCGTCAGCATATGCGGATCCTGCCAGTTTGCCGCACTGCTCTCCAGTGTGACGCTGAGGCTGTCCTGTTCCTCACCTGCCAGTTCCAGGCTGGTTTCCAGCTCCCCCGGTGCAAACGCGACATCGGCAGGCAGGGCCAGATAATTGATGCCGGGGCGCAACTCCACCGTCTTGCTCTGCGATTGCCCTTCAAGGTCTACGGACCAGTCTGCGGTAATAGTCTGCTTTTGCTGGTTGAACGCCAACAAACCGAGTGAAGGATGATCGCCGGTGCGAAAGCGCGTAGGCCCGGACCATTTCAGGTACAGATCCTTCTCCGAACGCAGATAAGCTTTGCGTTGGCCGACATGGCCATCGGCGTTAATCGCCCTGGCGGTGATGCGCCAGCGGGTCAGGGAATCGGGCACTACAAAGGTGAACTGCGCCTTGCCGTCCTTGTTGGTTTTTAAGTCAGGCTTCCAGGCTGCGGTATCGACATCCTCCCTGCGCGGGCGCTCCAGCAACTTAACGTTGCGGTCATTGCGGTTGCCCTGCGCCGTTGCCTGCGAATGCGGAATAGCCACGTCATAGCTGATAAAAGACAGGCTCGCCGCGGTGCGCACATTGTTCCTTCGCGGATGATAGAAGAAGTTATCGATAGTCGGCGCAATTTCCGGCTGCAACACATAAATCATTTCATCGACGACGCTCACGGTTAGTTGCGCCGATACCGGCTTATCGGCAAATCGGGTTTGCAGATTCACGGTGACGGTATCGCCGGGTTTGTAGACCTCTTTATCGGTTTTGATCTCGACCGCTATGGTCGGCATCACCACCTTGATACCGGCATTTTGAAAACTGTAATCGCCATGCAAGGTGTACAGCGCAGACACGGTGATATTTGGCGAAAAATCGGCTTGTACAGGAATAGACAGCTGATACTGCGTGTCGTTAAGACGGGTGATTTTCAACCAATCGCCGCCCTTGGACAGCAACGCGGTGGAGTGGACATTGTCCCGCTCCAAAGTCAGCAACGCATCCTGCACCGGCTCCGGAAAAGTCAGTAACGCAACCGCGGTATCGCCGACTTGGTACTCGGGCTTATCCATGATCATTTCAATACTGCCCGCCGCCGCTTTCATGTCAGGGCCGCTGACGGTATGGCTGGTACCGGCGACAATCAGGCCTGCCTGATCTTTCAGGTTCAGGTTATAAGTGCCGGGCTTCTCAAATTGCACGGTAAATTGCCCGCCTGAGTCGGTCAGATCAGCGGAATCTCGGCTCTGATCTTCAAGACGCACCCACTCATAACGCACCGGCTTATTAGCGGCATCGGCCTGACCGCTGTAGGAGAACGTAACCGGCGTGCCGAAAGCGCTGAAACGCTGCGGAGCGCTCAACTGATATTGCATCGCGCCGCGCTCGATCAGGATTTCCCTGGTGTTCTTGACCCTGAATGCCGCACCGTCGCTGGCAAAAAGCGTCAACAGATAACGGCTGGGCTTTTCGGCGGCAGGGAGCGTCATATGTGCCGCGCCATGATCATCAGTCACCAGGTTCATCGTTTGCAGCTTGACCGGAAATTGCCCCAGATATTGCAGTTCGCTGTCGACCATCGACAGCTGTTGCGCCCGCAGACTGATATCGATATGCGCGCCCTGAACCGGCTTGCCGTCAGGATAAAGCAGCAGTAACTGGCCTTCCACCGGTTCGCCGGTCTGGTAATCCGTCTTGTCTAAATTCAGCGAAATCTCGAAATGCGGTTTTACATATTCGGCCACCCGAAACGCGCTGGAATACTGTTGGTTATCGTAATTGAAGCGGATTTCATAGCCGCCCGCCACAGCGTTTTGCGGCAGCAAAAACTGGGTATCGGCGCCGTGCAAGGGATCGAAATCCAGTTTCAGCGTTTGCAAGGATGCACCGGCTGCATCGACGATAGTCAGCTCAATCGGCCCGGCTTTGGGCAGCTCCGATTCGCGCGCACTCTTAAAATGCCTGCCGACAATCTTAATATCAACCGCATCGCCGGGACGGTACAGCGGGCGGTCCGTAAACGCATACATCTTGCTGTTGTATATTTCGCTGTCGTAATAGAAATTTTCCGATACGAAGACGCCGCCGTTCTTATCCTCGCCCAGCACATAGCTGCGCTCGGAACTGGCATGAGACAGATGCAGAAGGCCGCTATCGTCGGTCTTGCCGCTATTCAACACGCCGACGCCGTCCGTCCAGTAAATTTGGGTATCCGGCACCGCACCGCCGGTATTTTTGTCCGCCGCCCAGACCAAAAGTTCCTTGCTGGAAATCTTGGTAACGGCGATGGTGTCGGATACAAAAACCATCGTCGTGGCGCGAAACTGCCCGGCAAAGGCTTCAGTCAGGTACAAGCCCGGTTCCAATTTGCCGAGCGGGATATAAACATTGCCTTCGGACGGCGCAATAAAATTACTCGATGAACCGCTGAGATCCACGCCGGCAGGCGGCTGGATCGTCTTGGCCTCAGCGACCGGATAACGGAACTCGCTGACCAGCGGCAAACCGGGAATCGGGTCGAATTCAGGATGATGCTCGAATTCGGTCGGCTTGCCGATCGCC
>JAUXTH010000063.1 GCA_030679035.1 Methylobacter sp.
GGCCGTCTCAAAATTCGGCTTAAGCTGTAGCGCCCTCCGGTAACTGGCTTCGGCCTCGTCCAGCTGACCTAGATCCTTTAGGGTGTTACCCAGGTTGCTATGCGCTTCCGCGTAATCCGGTTTGATTTGCAATGCCCGTCGGTAGCAGGCTTCAGCCTCGCCTAGATAACCTAGATCATTAAAGGTAAGACCCAGGTTGTTATGCGCCTCGGCATGGTTAGGCGCAATCTCCAAGACTCGTCGGTAGCTGGTCTCGGCCTCATCTAGTCGGCTTAGTCCCTTGAGAAGGTTGCCTAGATTATAATGCGCCTCAACATAATTAGGCTTAATCTTCAACGCCCGGCGATAGCTGGCTTCAGCCTCGTCTAGCCGACCCGGATCGGTGAGGGTTGTTCCCAAATTGAAATGCGCTTCTGCGTAATCCGGTTTTATTTTCAGGGCTCGCCGGTAGCTGGTCTCGGCCTCGTCTAGCCGACTCAGGTCCTGCAGGGTGAGACCCAAGTTGTTATGCGCCTCAGCATCTCCCGGCGACTGTGCTGCCGCTTTTTGCATGGGTACCAGCGCGTCTGCATTCCGCCCCATCTGCTTGAACATGGCTCCCAACGCTTTCCAACCAAACCCGTGCTGAGGGAATCGCTCCGTCATGATCTGGGCTAGAAATATTGCTTCTGGGTATCGTCCCTCATTGAACAAGGTTACCAGGGCATTAATCTCTTGAGAACTGGGATTATTTTCCTTGTGCAGGGCAGATTTCTTGACTGATTTATCCGGCTTGGCGTCTGGTCTTTTCTTGCTGTTCTGCAAAACTGGTAACGGGGCGCTCGCTGCTTGCTGATTTTCTGCTGTTGATTGCGCTACGATTTGGTCGCCATCTTCCAAGCATGTTGTTATGGCCTGGACGAGACTTGCGTCTTCTGTGTATCGCTCATCGGTGACGGGGGCAACTCGTGTATTTATCTCTTGAGGACTGAGATCATTTCTCTTCTTGCAGCTGATAGCCCACATCTCACGGTAAGCATTTTCAACTTTTCTGGCAAACGCACGCTCATCCATCAAAGCGCTGGCTCGCATTTCATCCCGCAGCCCGGCGCGCAATTGCGCCAGCCGCCCAAGGTCGGATGCCAGCCCTACCGCAATATC
>JAUXTH010000103.1 GCA_030679035.1 Methylobacter sp.
ATGAGCCGGAAATTTTGATTGTCGTGGACAAGCTGTTGACTGGTTTTGATGCGCCTAGAAATACCGTGCTCTATCTCGATAAACGCCTGAAGGAGCATAACATCCTGCAAGCCATCGCCCGCGTGAATCGGCTGTTTGAAGGCAAGGATTACGGTTTGATTATCGATTACCGGGGCATCTTCGGTGAGCTGAACGACGCCATCGATACCTATGCGGCGTTGGAAAATGAAGGCTTTGACCGGGAAGACGTGGAAGGCACGTTGACCGATGTGAGCGAAGAAATCCGCCTGTTGCCGCAGCGCCATACCAACGTCTGGGAGGTGTTCAAGGAAGTCGGCAATCAACAAGACCTGGAGGCGATGCAGCGGTATCTGGAACCGGAAGACCGGCGGCAACGCTTTTATGAAACATTGACCTTATTCACCAAAACCCTGCAATTGGCTTTGGCTAATGCGCGCTTTCAAGATGAGACGCCGGAAGCCAAGGTCAACCGTTATAAAACCGATTTGAAAAATTTCCTCAACCTGCGCACGGCAGTGAAACAGCGCTACGGCGAGACGGTCGATTACTCGTCTTACGAGAAACAAATCCGCAATATGGTCAATAAGTATATCGGAGCCGGTGCCGTAACCCAACTCATCGCCCCGGTGAATGTGTTCGCCATCGACGAATTCGAAAAAGAAATCGAGGCTATAGACGGTGACGCCGGCAAGGCTGACACCATCGCTTCGCGGATGAAAAAGACCATCACCGAAAAAATGGAAGAAGATCCGGCACTCTACAAGCGGCTTTCCCAAATGATCGACGAGGCTATTGCCGAGCACCGGGCAAAACGCTTGTCTGATATGGAATACTTGAAAAGAATCCGCGAGACGTTGGATGAATTGCGCGGCAAGAGCAGCTCCGAACTTCCGGACAAACTCAAAGGCCGCGACGAAGCCCAGGCTTATTACGGCGTTTTACGCGAGCCGATGGCGAGCTATGACGTGCCTAAGCTTTCGCCGGACATGTTCGTGGCTGATATTGCTCTGCGTATTGAGGACATCATCCAGAGCCATAAAATCCGCGACTGGACCCGCAGCCAGGACGTCAAGAATCACATCATCAACGACATCGAAGATTACTTTTACAGCCTGAAAGGCCGTTATGAATTGGATATTGATTTCGGGGTGATTGAAACCATGATCAATCAAGTGCTGGCCATCGCTGAACGCAGGGATTCTTAGTTGATGCAAATGACTACATTACTGCCACCTGCACATTCGGTGCTATTCGGTGAAACGGAAATCAGTTTTTCGTTGAACTACGTTGATCGTAAAACACTGGCCATCCATGTCTACCCGGACGGCAAGGTCAGCGTCGATGCCCCGCTGTCGACAGACATTGAAAAGGTTTACGGTAAGGTCAAAAAACGGGCCTCCTGGATTCTTAAACAACAACGGAAATTTGAAGGCTATCCCGCCGCTCTTCCTGAAAGACGTTATGTTTCTGGCGAAACGCATCGCTATTTAGGCCGGCAGTATCGGTTGAAAATCATTGCAGGTGACAGCGAAACAGTAAAACTGACTCACGGCAAATTACTGGTTGAAACTCATAGCCCACAAGATAGTTTACTCGTACAAAGGCTTCTACAAGTTTGGTATCGATCGAAGGCTTTGACTGTATTCACCGAACGTTATGCGCAATGTGTTCAACGTGTCGAGCGGGTGGGTATTTATCACGAAAAAGATTTCCAGCTCCGGTTTATGTCCAACCGATGGGGGAGTTGCACAGGGAAGGGCATTATTACCCTGAATCCCGAATTAATTGCAGCCCCTAAAGACTGTATCGATTACGTCATTACACATGAGCTTTGTCATTTGAAAGAACATAATCATGGGCCTGCTTTTTACCGTCTGATAACGGCCGCATTAAAGGATTGGGAATTGCGAAGAAAGCGGTTAAATGAAATGGTTGAGGTTAGGTTTGTTTAATAAAAAACTCTTGAGGGGCGCACTAGCCACATCAGTTGTGACTTCTCGATCGATGCAGCACCTGCCGATTTCAGACTCATGATCAATTGCGTGTCCTCTTCGTAGATCAATGCAGGATTGTGGGGGCTAATCAAAACAGACGATGAGGCTTGTCAATTCTAAGGTGTAGGGTCTAGGAGTGCCCATTGAAGACGCTTTTATTGTAGATATTCCCGATTTTTACACAGTCAGTAATCGCAGTACTTCGTGGTGGTAAATATTAGTCGCTAGATTGATTTTTATAGGTTTTTTTTGGGGCTCCGGTGGGAAGCTATCTCATTAACTTATTGAAATATAATGGTGTTTAATCGGATTGTGATTCCGGTTGTCGCGGGTTCGAGCCCCGTCGTTCACCCCCATTAGATTTAATGGCTTATATTTTTAGACGAAATATGGCTGCTTCTAGCTCCAAAATTCCGCATCTATCCATTGGCCATTGATTTAGCCTAATAACTGATGTTACGCACGGACGGTACTTCTCCCGTTTGCCGCTCCGAGCACCGGAGCTTTTGTCGAGAATAGCCCGTCAGGGGTGCGGCATGGATGCCGCACGTCAGCAGAGGGGCAGGAGCCCCTTCTGCTGACCCTC
>JAUXTH010000076.1 GCA_030679035.1 Methylobacter sp.
ACTGATGTTACGCAGCCCGTAATTTCTGCAATTCTTCATAAGCCATCTGGTTCGCCTTTATGAACAGCTTAGCCCGTAACGCGAAATGATTGGTCTTGTGCTTAATCTTCAGACACTCCAGTTTGAACACCGCGTAAATAGACATGAAAATATGGTTGTTCTGTGTGGTGATCGTGCGGGTGGGTGACTTCGCCAAGCCCGCATTGGATTTTAACGACTTGTGGAACTCTTCGACTTTCCACCGTTTTTGGTAGATCGCGGCGACTTGTCCGCCGTTGCACGCCAAATCGCTGCATACCAGATTCAACAAGCCGATGCTGCCGTCTTTGTTTGTAAAGACCCGGCGGACGAAAAGTACCTCTGAGGGGAAACCTTTCAGCCAACCGCGCACCGCTTGCTGATCCGCCAATTCCAACTGACTGACCCGTACAAAGCGTCCTTCTTTCTTGTCCTCTTCACTTAAAGCCACCAAGCGGTTGTCCTTCAATGCGCTTATAAAGTGCTTGCCTTTCTTCAGGATGAACTCGAAATTCTCCTTCGCGGCAAACCAGCTGTCGGTCAATACATAGCGGAACTTGATGGCATTCGCCACGCAGGTTGCTATCATGGTCCGCATCAATTCGTTCTTAGTGAACTCACTGGCCCGCTTGACCTTGCGGGTCTTCACATCGCTGAACTGATAGGGTTTATGAACCACTTCAAAAGCGACCGGGATTGACACACCTCCACCATGATACAACGCGTTCAACAGGTTGATGCCTTTGACCGACCGCCCTTTGCAATGATCATAATGCCAGCACATGATCTCGTTCTCATCTGTCCAGGCCTTCTCCTGAATGGTATCGTCAAAGATCAGACAACCGTCTTCCTGTTCTATTTGGCGCACGGTCACTTTGACCTCCCCCCACAGGTCTTTGGAGGTATATTCCCTTGCTGACAAATATCGGGTTAGTTGGTCGTGGCTCATATCCCCTTCCAACATTGCCGACAAACCGGTTGCCGTCGCAAACCCACTATTACAGATCAGATAATCTGTATATAACTCTAATTTTTCTTTTTCCATTCTAAAATAATACGCTTTTTGGGTGGCGACTGCGTAACATCAG
>JAUXTH010000086.1 GCA_030679035.1 Methylobacter sp.
ATCCCCCGACGCCATTATTAACGAAGTTGCGGCAGCCATTAGAGGCGGTGCAGTCATCGTGCAATACCGGGACAAAAACCCGGTTGACGCGCCCTGTCTTGCTCGTGAGCTGGTCAAAATCTGCCATCGACATAAGGTGCCGTTGCTGATCAATGATGACATCGAACTTGCGGCTCTGGTAGGCGCTGACGGCGTCCACCTCGGCAGAGAAGACGGCGCTGTCACTCAGGCAAGAAAGCTTTTGGGCAGCGACGCCATTATCGGCGTTTCCTGTTATGACTTTGTCGAACAGGCCATCGCAGCTCAAGCGCAGGGAGCAACTTATGCCGCATTCGGGCGGTTTTTTCCGTCCTCGTCAAAACCCTTGGCCGCACCCGCCCAGATTGAAACGTTACGACAAGCAAAACTTGCGCTTACGATCCCCGTTGTTGCCATAGGCGGTATTCTGCCTGACAATGGCGCACAGTTACTTGCAGCGGGGGCCGATTTGTTGGCGGTCATCGGCGGAATATTCGACGATCAGCCGGAACAATCGGCTCGGGCTTATCAGGCCTTATTCAGTCGCTAAACGCTTTAAACCAAGCCGGGAAAACATAAGCATGACCGACAATCGTAGAGCATTCATCAAGAAGTCTGTTGCCTTCAGCGGTTACTCAATTATTGCAACCGGCGGGCTGCTGGCCTCTCCCGAGGCAAGTGCAGAATGGCTTGCCGAGACCACATCGACAGACATACTGCAACAGACCATAAAGCGCTTATTCAAAGACCAAAAAATCATCGAGTCCGATAAAATCGACATCCAGATCCCCAAAACGGCGGAAAATGGCACTTCCGTCCCTATTACGGTGACCAGCAGCCTGAATAATGTTGAGGGCATTTCCATACTGATTGAAAAAAACCCGATACCGTTAGTCGCCAAATTTGAATTATCCTCAGACCTGGAGCCTTTTGTTTCGACTCGCTTAAAAATTGCCGAGTCATCTGCTGTGGCCGTCATCGTGGAGACCAACGAAGGTTTTTACACCGCCAGCAAGAAAGTCATCGTCACCCTTGGCGGCTGCGAGCTTTAACATGTCGAGCATTAAAATACGCACCAAACGCATGGATGGTAATACGCAAATCAGGATGTTGATCGCCCATCCGATGGAGCACGGACGCAATCGCGACACCAAAACCAATGCTTTAATCCCGGCGCATTTTATTCAGGAACTGACCATTAAACATAACAAAAACGTCATTATTACCGGCAACACCGGGGCCAATATCTCCAAAGACCCCTACTTTGCTTTTACGCTGAAAGGCGGCAATGTCGGAGACAAAATCACCATCAGCTGGGTGGATAACCTGGGCAACAAGGATACTCAGGAGCATATTGTTAACTGAAGGCTTCCGCTGCCCTAAACGCCGTGATAGTACCCGCCCTTAGAACCGTGCCCCGTTGGCAACCATACCGGCAATACTTGTTGCGGCAATCTTTGATATAGCGCCACCGGATTCCCGTCCAGCGCGATAAGCGCTTGCTTTAATGCTGTTTGGTCAATCTCAGGCAGGTTTTGCGCCGCGCCATCACTGGCGGCTTTTTGAATAAGCTTCAACGCCACATCCAATTTCTGTTCCAGCGTTGTTTCCTCTCCCTCCAAATCGGGATGTGCTTCGATGTAAAGCGTATTGTCCAACCATCCAACCTTGATGGGTTGTTTGACCATGTAGACCGGCGTTCCTACCGGCACCGAGTTGTACAAGGCCTCAATATCTTCAGGATACATACGCACGCAACCATGCGTTATCTGCATACCGATGCCGTAAATCTTGTCGATATCGGTGCCGTGTATCAGATAGCCGCCGGGAACGGCCAGATGGAGCATGTAGGCTCCCAAAGGATTATGCGGACCCGGTGAAACGACAGCAGGTAAAGGATCGCCATTCGCCGCATGTTCGCGCCTTATTGATTCCGGCGGATGCCATGCCGGGTCTTTGACTTTCTGCACGATGCTGGTTTTGCCCAGAGGCGTTTTCCAGTCTTGCCTGCCTATGCCATGCGCGAAAGACATGACCTGCGGCACTGCCCCTTTTTGAGTCGGCGGATAATAATACATCCGGTATTCGGCGATATTTAAGGTAATCCCTTCGTGGGGCGTATCCGGCAAAATGCGTCTGTTGGATAAACGAACAATCTGGTCTTTTTTGACTTGCCAGCGGTCAACGTCAGGATTCAACCGCACGATCTCCGTTTGTCCCAACAGAAAGCGCCTAGCTACATCCGGCAAGGTCTCGTTTTGTTCCGCACGGGTTAAAGGTACGTCGTCATGGAATTGAGTGATGACGCTATCACCGCTGTTTTCCGGCAAAGTATAGGTCGTGGCATTGGCAATACCGCTGATAGCGGACAACAAAACAAATAACTTGGTAATTTTCATACGATAATTTTTTCAGAGAAATAATTTTCTAACATATTGCTTTCTAAAACGGTTCTTTAAACGGCCTCAAATCCAGTTCATGAGTCCAGGCGCTGGGATGTTGCTTGTGCATAGCCCAATAGGTTTCGGCGATGGCATCCAACTGTAACAAACCATCCTGGCCTTTGGCTTTAACATAGTCAGGGAACTGGTTTCTTGCCCGTTCGCCATCAATCACGCCGTCAATAATGGCATGCACCACATGGATGCCTTGCGGCGAAAATTCCCTTGCCATACCTTGGGCCAACGCCCTTAATCCCGCTTTCGCTGAGGCAAATGCGGTAAACGGCGGCTTTGCCCTTAGTGACGCCGTCGCTCCGGTAAAAATCAGCGTGCCTTTTTGTTGTTTCTTCATTGCCTTGAGCGCTTCCTTGCCGAAGAAAAAGGCACCCAAGCAGTTCTGCTTCCAGAGCGTATAAAAGGCTTTTGCATCCATCTCCAGCAAAGGCGATGGGATATTGCTGTCGACATTGTAGACAGCAATATCAACACTATAATCATCATCTAGCGACATTCTAAATAAGTTGGCAACATCGCGTTCAACCGTTGCATCGGCAAGGACTATGCTGACTGAACCGCCTTTTTGCCTGATTTGTTCCGCTACCCGTTGAAGCTTGTCTTCACTTCGACCGGCTATATAAACGTGCAACCCTTTTGCTGCAAAATATTTGGCGAGTGTAGCGCCCAGGCCTTGCTCCGGGCCAACTCCGATGATAACGGCTGAACATTTTTTCTCCATTCTCATTTCTCATATTTGACTTCATTTAGAGGGATTAGAGCTATACCCGATCATAATTTTCACCACGAAGGACACGAAAAACTTCGTGCTCTTCGTAGTGAATACCTAAGAGGTTTTATTATTTTCTGCCGAATATCAGCGAAAAATTATTGGCAGGCATATTGATCTGCTCTTTTAATTCCAAACCATGTCTTTCTGCTGCTTTTTTCAGATCGGCTACATCTTTTAAACCCCACTCCGAAACGCCTGCCGAACTTAACGTTTCATGAAACTCTTTATTAGAATCGGTGCTGAACGTACCTTCCACCTGGAACGGTCCGTAAATCAGCAAAAATCCTCCTTCCTGAAGCAACAGTGATGCACATTCCATCATGCGGTCTGCAATCGAGATGGGGGCCACCTGAAAGATGTTGATACAGAATATGGCTGCAAAGGACTCTTCACTGCCCGGATTAAACCACGTATCAGGATCGGTCAGATCCAGATGCACAGGATCGGCAATATTATCGTTCTTGTGATCGATTGACAGCTTCTTGATATTATCAAAAACCTCTTGATCTTTATCGGAAGGATGAAAATGCAGATGCTTGAAATGCGGCGCAAAATAGTTGATGTGCATGCCGCTGCCGCTGGCCAATTCCAAAACATTTGCAGGATCTTTAGGTAGTTTTTCTTTTAAAACACCTAAAAGCGGTTCACGGTTACGATTTCCGGCCCAGGCAACATATTCGCTTAATGGATGTGGATCTAAAGGTGGTTTATCTTGGCTCATGTTTAACTCCTCGTTGTTAATTACAACTTCAACAACGCAAGTGCCGTGCCAGCAATTATTAATAATTTTTCTATTAAATTACAATGACTTGATTTTTAACGTTGCCAGATCAAGGAAGCCGTGCTTCAATGATGGAAAATTTACTTCACTAAACATCATGACCAACAACTCTCTTTCTGATTTAACACCTGTCTTTTTTCTGCAAACTTTCATCCTTGAGCTGATGCATGCCAGCGAACAACAGGGACAAAAGCACTGCGAACAATTGATTGAACACATCGCCAAGACTGCCGGATGCTTTTTTGAAGAAACCTATCGGGAAGAGACCCATACCAGCGAACTGCTCGACAAAGAAAGCTATACCGAACTGATCCTCGGCCTTAAAAACAATATCGGCGGCAAATTCTCGCTGGCTTCCAGCAGCCCCGATTGCATTACCGTTACCAACAGCCGCTGCCCATTTGGCGATCGGGTCACCAACTTTCCCGAATTGTGCCGAATGACATCCAGCGTCTTTGGCGGCATCGCAGCCAGAAATTTCGGTTACGCCAAAGTTGAAATCAAACAAAGCATCGCCCGCCACGACGGTCAGTGTGAAGTTTGCGTATACACCAACCCGAACGCGGCAAAAGACCGTCCGGGCATGGAATACACGGATACCACGCCCGTAAAGGAAATGCAGGATATAAACGAGCTGCACTCTCGCATTGAGCAGAGCATGCAACAGATTTGGCGTAAACAAAGCAATCAGCCTGCAAAAAAACACCAGCCCCCGGCGATTATTGCCAAATCGCCGACCATGCAGAAAATATTGCAGGCCATCGAAGTGATCGCACCCACCCAGGCAACAGTGCTGATTCAAGGGCAAACCGGCGTCGGCAAGGAATTGATTGCCCGCGCCATCCATGCGATGAGCGACCGCTGCGACAAGCCCTTTATCCCAATCAACTGCGGCGCAATTCCCGAAAGCTTGATCGAGAGCGCGCTGTTCGGGCATGAAAAAGGCGCGTTCACCGGAGCCATCGAAGTGCATCAAGGTTATTTTGAGCGGGCCGAAGGCGGAACCTTGTTTCTGGATGAAGTCGATTCATTGTCTCCCGCCGCACAAACCCGGTTACTTCGTGTGCTACAGGAAGGCGAACTTGAACGAGTTGGAGGCAAACAAACCCTGTCGGTTGATCTGAGAATAATCTCCGCAACCAATCACAACCTGGAAGATCTGGTTAAGCAAGACCTGTTTCGCAATGACCTGTATTACCGCATCAACGTGGTCCGGTTAAGCATCCCGCCGCTGGCCGAACGCCCGGAAGATTTGCCTTATCTGGTCCAGTTGATTGTGCAGCGCTTGAGCAAGAAATATAACAAAGCGGTTGAATCGGTCAGCCGTGAAGTCATGCAAAAAATCCGCGCTTATCCGTGGCCTGGCAACGTCCGCGAACTGGAAAATATCCTTGAACGCAGTATTTTATTTGCGACCGGTAAAGAAATGACCGAGTTGGATTTGCCGCTTCCGGCCAAAACACTTAACCTTGAGGAATGGAAAGACATCAAAGAACAGGCGCTTGCCAAGGCCGAACAGGCGTTTCTTGAAAGCGCTCTAAAACAGCACCAAGGCGATGTAAAAAAAGCCGCAGAAGACATGGGCATTACATCGCGCGCCGTCTACACCAAGCTGAAAAAATATGGGATTAATTTAGCGGACTATCGCAAAACCTAAAAAGGAAAGAATCTAACTTCTCTGGGGCATGCTATGGAAATAAAAAATCCAACAAGAGGGGCTTTGCCGATCAGGAAACCTAAAAACTGGAAATATAACTACTCAAAGTATATAAGTTAGCCTCATGGGCATGAATCAGCAATTCTGATGAAGCTCTTCGGCATTTTTCTCATAAATTACTAGGCCGACGCGGTCAATATGCTCAATTAAATCGATATTACTGAGCTGTGCGTATTGCGACAAATCCACCGTGTAAGGCAAAAACAAATCATCAATCTGGTCTTCTATTTGCATTAACTCGGCGAATTCAAGCACGCTACCTTTTATCGTCAAATCTATGTCAGAGCCTGAGCGATAGTTACCCTTGGCCCGTGAACCGTAAATCAAAACTGAGCTAATGGCTTTGTGCTGCAAGAAAACACTGTTAAGTTTATCTAACGTGGTTTGCGATAAGCCCAGTTTGGCTGCTGTCGCTGTTCTCATGGCAGATATTTTTGCATTTCTGTTTGCAGCAGTTCAAACAGGGGAAAATAATCGTTTATTATCGCTATAACCAGTTGTTCGGCGGTTTGCTCATCATAGGTATGCGAAGACACATTCCTGCTCTGAATCATCGCCATCCACTGATCGCCGTCAGCTATCAATGCCACCTTAAAAGCTTCACGGGTAGCATCTTTTGAACCTTTAATAGATTGGTTACCCTGGTCTTCGAGGTAGTCCTTCAGGACGTTCCAAGCCAATTCATGAGTGAACTCAAAGGCCTGAATAACGCCTTGTTTCTCCAGTAAAGACAATGAACGCTGCTTGCTGAGCTCTACTGCACTTTTAAGTTGCACTAAGGCTTTTTTATAGTTGGCAAAGCGTTGCTGCCAACGAATATCAGGGGTACCCATAGACACAATCCTCGCTAAATTCTCAATGATAGCTATAACTATTCAGTGCATGTTAACTGTATGGACCCCAGGTGACATGGATTAAATGATTTTTTGTGGCTGCGCAACTATTCCACCTGAACCACAGTTTCTGACCAAATATCCGTTTCTTCCACCAGCACAAGCTATCAATAACGTGGCCTAGAACATCGATCGACGCTGCGAAATCATTAAAAGGTTACCCTATCAGGGCTTTATTCAAAAAACCCATATAAATACATAACCTCATCCTCACCTTCCAATATGAACTTTACGTCATCATCGGAAGTTTCGACATCCAGCGGATAAGGTTCGGCGGCATCGTCAAAATAATCGGATTTGATGTAAAACTCGTCGTCCCCCTCTTTTACCAGAACGACTGAATAACACTCTTGATCTTCGTTTTGGTCGATATTTTTTAAGCTAAAACTGACGCTGTTGCCATCGGGGGCGACGACCGGGTTTTGGTCTGTTTGCTCATATTCACAGGCCACATCCTTTCTCGGCAATTGCTCCTGCATTGCTCTACCTCCTGCATCCATGCAGTCGTCATCGATGAACACATAGGTCATGGAAAAATGCTTTAAACGATTAAAATCTACTGACATTACATAACTCCTAACATATTATCCAACGCCTTTTTGGCGTACTTCGCGACTTCCGCAGGCACTGAAATCCGGTTAACCACATGCCCAGCCGCCAGATTTTCCAGCACCCAGGCCAAATGCTGCGGGTCGGTTCTGAACATGGTCGAACACATGCACAGCGTAGGCGACATGAAATGCACGTTTTTGCCCTGCGCCTTGCATTCGTCGTGCAGGCGGTTGACCAGGTTCAATTCCGTCGCCACCAGCCAGCGGGTATTGGGCTCGGCTTCGCGCACGGTTTTTAAAATGTATTCGGTGGAACCGATGTAATCCGATTTCTGGCACACCTCGAACGAGGCTTCCGGGTGCGAAATGACTTTGGTTTCCGGGTAACGTTTCAGGAATTCGTCGATATGTTCCGGCTTGAACACCTGATGCACGGAGCAATAGCCGTTCCAGAGTATGATTTTGGCGTTGCGGATTTGATCTTCGGTCAGGCCTCCCATCGGCTTGGTGAAATCCCAGGTGACCAAAGCTTCCAACGGGATGCCCATCCGGTAACCGGTATTGCGTCCCAGATGCTGGTCGGGAAAAAACAGCACTTTCGATTTTTTGGCAAAACTCCATTCCAATATCTTCTGGGCATTGGACGAGGTGCAGACGATGCCGTCATGCTTGCCGCAAAAGGCTTTAAGGTCGGCGGCCGAGTTGATGTAGGTCACCGGGGTGACTTCCGTCTCCACGTCGATCACTTGCGCCAATTCGTCCCAACACTTTTGCACTTTGATCAGATTAGCCATATCGGCCATCGAACAGCCTGCCGCCATATCCGGCAGGATAGCAATCTGCTCGGGACGCGACAGTATGTCGGCGACTTCGGCCATAAAATGCACGCCGCAAAATACGATGTATTCGGCGTCGGAATGTGCCGCATCTCGGGACAGTTTTAATGAGTCGCCGGTGAAATCGGCGTGTTTGAACACTTCATCGCGCTGATAATGATGCCCGAGCACCACGCAGCGGCGGCCAAGCTTGGCTTTGGCAGCGATAATCCGGGCATCGCATTCCTCATCGCTGAGTAAAGCGTAATCTTGAATCGGAAACGGGGTATTGGTCATAAATAATGCTCCTCTGCGGAGAATTTTGGGGTTAGTTTACTGCTCAACATCGGCAGAATGCGGAATTTGTCCCCTAGGGAAAAAGCCTGAATAGCGCTTAATAACTCCTCAAGCGGGGCGGGGTTTGCAACCCCGCCCCTAATGTTTATGCGATGCCTAAGTTTAACCTGCGCAAAACGTTTCGGACGGGGCGCCATGCCCCGCCCGGCTTGGAAGAGCCATTTTTTTTAACCTGCATAGCTATGAATAACATTCATGTATTCTTTGCCGGTCGTCTTGGTTAGTCTTTTCACAACAGCATGAAGAATACTCAAAACTTTCACTAATACCAGTTCATCAAAACCGGTTAAATCTTTGCCTATCACGGCATCGACAAAATTGAACCCTGCCGATAGAAATGGGCTATCGCAGTTTATTTCAGTGTCTTTAAAATGATATTTATCAATCAGCAGCTCAAGGATTTTGATGGTATCGGCGTCCTTTAGATTCTTGTTATTTTCAATATCATAAGCACAGAAAGCACCTTCAATGGCGTTGCTATAACCCGTCAATACATCACTTTCGTGTATTTGATTGGTTGTAAAAGACGGTACTTCGTTATATTTCCGTTTTGGCTTTTGATAATATGAACAATCTAAACATAAGTCTTCTTTGCGGATAGTTCCACAGCACTGGCTACACACTAATCCATTGGCGATTACACACTGTCTTTTCCCTTTTCTTGAATCACATATTGGGCATTTAGCCATATCTGCTTGTCTCGCGGATGTCGTAATTATTTAGTCTGGTAGAACCGGGTTGCAACCAATGCCGTTATGTAGGAGCGGGCCATGCCCGCGATGATAGTATAAATCGCTGTCCTAATATCGCGGGCATAGCCCGCTCCTACGGTATCATTTTGCTTCAGTTTACGGCATTGGGTTTGCAACCCCACTCCTAATGTATTTCGGACGAGGACACTTACCCCCCCGGCTTGAATCCTTTCAGTCCTTAACTTTTTCTTTTCCCGCTGGCTTAATTAACCTGATGCCCAACTCCTTCAATTGTTCATCGGTAACGACCGCCGGTGCGCTGACCAACGGACAAGCCGCCGATTGCGTTTTAGGGAAAGCGATCACGTCGCGAATAGACGTTGATCCTGTCATCAGCATGACCAGACGATCAAGGCCGAAGGCTAGACCGCCATGCGGAGGCGCACCGTATTTCAACGCATCCAGCAGGAAGCCGAATTTCTCCCTGGCTTCGTCTTCGCCTATGCCTAAAATTTCCAGCACCGTTTGCTGCATAGCACTGCGGTTGATACGAATCGAGCCGCCGCCGACTTCGGTGCCGTTCAACACCAAGTCATAAGCGCGTGATAAAGCTGTACCCGGATTGGCTACCAGCTCTTCGACCGAGCAACTTGGCGCAGTGAACGGATGATGAATCGCATTCCAGCGCTGGCTTTTCTCATCCCAATCGAACATCGGGAAGTCAATCACCCAAACCGGTTTCCAATCGCCTTGCAACAGATTCAAATCATGCCCCAACTTGACCCGCAACGCGCCCATCGCTTCATTAACGATGCCGGCTTTATCCGCGCCGAAGAAGATCAAATCGCCGTTTTGCGCGCCGGTTTTGGCCAACACGCTGTCCCAAACTTCGGCAGGGGCGAATTTAACGATAGGCGATTGCAAGCCGTCGACGCCGGCGGCCAGGTCGTTGACCTTGATATAAGCCAAGCCTCTTGCGCCGTAAATGCTGACATACTTGGTTAACGCATCGATGTCTTTGCGGCTTAAATCGCCTGCGTTAGGGACGCGCATCGCAACGACGCGGCCTTTCGGGTCGTTGGCCGGTGCGGAGAAGACTTGGAAATCGACGTTTTTCATGTCGTCGGCAATATCGACCAATTCCAGCGGAATCCGCAAATCGGGGCGATCGACGCCGTAGCGCGATACGGCTTCCTGATGGGTCATGCGCGGAAATTTGTCACCCAGATTCACGCCGATCACTTTAATGAACAACTGACGGATCATTTCCTCCATGATGTGCATGATTTCGTTTTCATTCATGAACGAGGTTTCGATATCCAGCTGGGTAAATTCAGGCTGACGGTCGGCGCGCAAATCTTCATCGCGGAAACAACGCACGACTTGATAATAGCGATCCATACCCGCCACCATCAAAATCTGTTTATATAACTGCGGCGATTGCGGCAGGGCGAAAAACGAGTTTTCGTGAGTACGGCTAGGCACGATGTAATCGCGGGCGCCTTCGGGGGTGGCTTTGGTCAGATATGGCGTTTCGATCTCGAAAAACTCGTTGTCGTCGAGGAAGTTTCTTAATGTCCGCGTCACATCGCGGCGCACTTTCATCTTTTCCTGCATCTCGGTACGACGCAAATCGATATACCGATAGCGCAAACGCAGTTCCTCGTTGACTTCGATATCACTTTCAACCGGGAACGGCGGGGTTTCCGATTCATTCAGCACGACAATATTTTTAGCCAGTATCTCAATCGCGCCGGAATGCATGTTGGCGTTAACCGTGCCTGCGGGACGGTCGCGAACCAACCCGGTAATTTGCAATACATATTCACTGCGGACGCTTTCAGCAGTGGCGAAGGTGTCGGCTACGTCGGGATCGACTACGACCTGCACCAATCCGGCACGGTCTCTCAGATCGATAAAAATAACGCCGCCGTGATCTCTGCGTCTATGTACCCAGCCGCAGATTGAAACCGTTTCGCCTAGCTGTTGTGTGTTTAATTCTCCGCACTTGTGAGTACGCATAAATTTTCCCTGTTGATTTGATTAAGATAAAAAGGCAAAAGACGAAAGACTCAAGGCGAAGGCGTGTTTTTTTGCCTTTCGCCTTGAGCCATTCGTCTATTTTATTAACTTTTGCAGCCGCCGGCAGGACAGCCGCCGGAGGAAGGCGAACAACTCGCTTCGCCCGCTACATTCTTTTTAGCGCCGCTTTTGAAATCAGTTTCGTACCAGCCTGTGCCTTTTAATCTGAATCCGGCTGCAGAAATCTTTTTCATTAACTCCGGCTTGCTGCACGCGGGACAAATAATTAAGGGCTCAGCGCTGAGTTTTTGTAAGGCTTCATGCTCATGGCCGCATGATTGACATTGGTACTCGTATATAGGCATTTATCGCTCCGATAACAAAAAATAATAGCTACGATAAGTGCTGCGTTTAGTTTTTCAAGGCACTTACTATAAAATAACCGCCTATTTTACAGAATTTAACTCCAATAATGAAAACATTAACCATCACTAGACCGGATGACTTGCATTTACATGTCAGAAACGGCGCGATTTTACAAACCGTACTGCCGCATACCGCAAGGCAATTTGCCCGCGCGATCATCATGCCGAACCTCAAACCGCCGGTTACGACGGTGGCTCAGGCCTTGGCATATCGGGAAGAAATTTTAGCCGCGGTTCCTGCCGGTCTTGATTTTACGCCGTTGATGACGCTTTATCTGACCGGTTCGACGACTGCTGATGAAATCAAAAAAGCCGCCGCGTCCGAACATGTCCATGCCTTTAAACTATATCCGGCTGGCGCGACCACCAATTCCGATTCCGGCGTTGCCGACATCAAAGCGGTTTATCCGTTATTTGCGGCAATGGAGCAATATGACATCCCGTTGCTGATTCATGGCGAAGTGACCGATGACGCTTGCGATATTTTCGACCGGGAGCGGGTGTTTATCGATACCTACCTAATTGACATCACTCGAAATTTCCCAGGCTTGCGCATCGTAGCCGAACACGTGACCACGACCGAAGCCGTGCAGTTTATAAAGGATGCTGACGCCAATATTGCCGCAACCATCACTCCCCAGCATCTGCTGTTTAACCGCAATGCGATTCTGGCGGGCGGCATCAGGCCGCACCATTACTGTCTGCCGATTATCAAGCGCGAGTCTCACCGTCTGGCGTTGGTCGAGGCCGCCACCAGCGGCAACCCGAAATTCTTTTTGGGCACCGACAGCGCGCCGCATCTGACCTCATTAAAGGAAACCGCCTGCGGTTGCGCCGGTTGTTACAGCGCCCATGCGGCTTTGGAACTTTATGCGGAAGCATTTGAACGGGCGGATGCATTGGACAAACTGGAAGGCTTCGCAAGCTTTTACGGTGCAGATTTTTACCGGTTGCCGAGAAACGAAGGCACGGCCACCTTGGAAAAAACCGCCTGGACAGTGCCGCCCATTTACGGAGAAAATGGCTTGACCATCACGCCGCTCAAGGCGAATGAAGAGTTGGTATGGAAGTTGGCTAAAGGCTAAAGGCTAAAGGCTAAAGGCTAAAGGCTAAAGGCTAAA
>JAUXTH010000095.1 GCA_030679035.1 Methylobacter sp.
AAACATTTTTTGCAATGTCTAAACCGATTGTCGTAATATTCATGGCGGATTCCTCTTCTTCATTAAGTGGTTGTTACTTTCTTCCACTTTGGCACATCGCGATGCCGGAGGGAAGAGGAGGAGTCCATACCATTATCCTACAGCGCTGATTTTTTAAAAATCAGCGTAAATCCGCCCAATCCGTGTCATCCGCGTTCTATTTATATAAGCCAATAATCCAAAATCACTGCCTCAAATCCTTAACAACCCGCACTACTTCATTATCACCAGCGATGGTTTCGATGCTGAAACCCAGCTTGGTCATCAACGACAACATCGGCTTGTTAACCGCCAGCACTTCACCTTCAAAGAACGACATGCCTTTGGCCTTGGCGGTTTGCAGCAAGGTTTTCATCAGCCGGGTGCCGATGCCCATGCACTGGCAGTCGTCGGCAACGACCAGAGCAAATTCCACCGAATGACCGTCGGGGTTGACCATGTAGCGGCCCACGCCCAACTCATTCGGCATGCTTTTATCGTCGGCAACCGCCACAAAGGCCATTTCGCGGTCGTAATCGATCTGGGTGAAGCGCACCACCATTTCCGGAGTAAGTTCCTGCAAGGCCTGCATAAAACGGAAATATTTAGTGCGCTCGGATAAGCGGTGGACAAAGTCTTTTTCCATGCCTGCATCTTCAGGACGGATCGGCCTGATCGTAATATTGGAGCCGTTGGCTAACTGGTATTGCTCGATCAATTCATGCGGATACGGATGGATCGCCATGTGCGAATAAGGGCTAAGCTGGTGCGATGTTTGCGCTTTAATGCGAGCGTCAACCGCTATTACGCCGTGTTCGTCAACGATCAGCGGGTTAATATCCAGCTCCAAAATCTCCGGCAGTTCGCTGACCATGGTCGATACATTCAGCAATACATCGACCAGTGCTTGTTTATTGGCCGGAGGCAATTGACGGAACGCCTCCAGGTATTTGGCAGCCTTGGTTTTGGCGATCATTTGCTCAACCATATACGCATTCAGCGGGGGCAGGGCGACGGCATTGTCCTGCAAAATTTCCACCATCGTGCCGCCTAGGCCGACGCTGATCGCCGGGCCGAATACCGGATCCCTGACCACGCCTATCATCAGCTCGCGGCCGCTGGGGGATTTGAACATCGGTTCAACCGTCATGCCGACTTCGGTGATTTCGGGGTATTTTTGTTTAATGGCCGATTCCATTTCCATGAAGTTGTGTGAAATTTCCTGGACGCTGTTGATATTAAGCCGAACGCCGCCGATGTCGGATTTATGGCTGAACTCGGCCATATTGATTTTCAACACCACAGGAAAGCGCATCGTTTCAGCGGCAATCATCGCATCCTTGGCGCTGGAAACCTTGATGGTTTGGTTGACCGGAATATGGAACGCGGCCAGGATGGCTTTGGATTCCTGCGCGGTTAAAACTTGGCGGCCTTCCGAAAGCACCCGTTCGATAATCAAGCGGGCGCCATTAACATCCGGTGTCGCCAACTCATCGGTAGGGGAGGGGATTTGTTTCAGCAGGATTTGATTCTGGGTATAGCTGGCCAGGAATGAAAATGCATCGACGGCGATTTCCGGGGTACTGAAATGGGCGACCTTGCTGTTGGCAAACAAGTCGCGGCCTTCCTGAACCCGTGCGCCGCCTGTCCATGAGGCCAGTACCGGCTTTTTGCTGGATTTTGCGGCTTCGATAACACATTCGGCGACCAGCGTCGGATTGGTCATCGCCTGAGGTGTCAGAATTACCAAGATGCCGTCGATATTTTTGTCTTTAAGGCAGATTTCCAGCGCTTTCTGGTAACGTTCAGCGGTTGCGTCGCCCAGAATGTCGACCGGGTTGGCATGTGACCAGTGCACAGGCAAAACCTCGTCCAGCGCGGCGATGCTGGCAGCGCTCAGTTCCGCCATTTGTACGCCGACATCTTCGGCACGGTCGGTGCTCATCACGCCGGGGCCGCCGGCATTGGTGATAATCGCTAAGTGATCTTTTTTGACTACATAGTTGTTGGCCAAAACGCGGGCGGCGGAGAACAATTCATTAATGCTGTAAGCCCTGACCACACCGGCTCTGGCAATCGCTGCATCGAACACATTGTCGCCGCCGACCATAGCGCCGGTATGCGACATGGCCGCCTTGCAGCCCGCTTCATGGCGACCGGACTTGATCAGGATCACCGGCTTAAGACGCGCCGCCGCTTTTAGGCCGCTCAAAAAGCGGCGGGCATCTCGTATGCCTTCAACGTACATCAATATGCCGGTGGTTTTGCTGTCGGTGGCCAGATAATCCAGCACCTCGCCGAAATCAATATCCGCCGCGCCGCCCATCGATACCACGGTCGAAAAGCCGATGTCCTGGGATTTGGCCCAATCCAGAATCGCCGTACACACCGCGCCGGATTGGGATAATAGAGCCAGACTGCCGTCCTTAACCGTGCCGTCGCCGAAGGTCGCATTCAGCTGTCCGCTGGGGCGAATCACGCCCAGACAGTTCGGGCCGATGATGCGGATGCTGTAGCGATGGGCGATGTCCAGAACTTCCTGTTGCAGCCGCTTGCCTTCCGCGCCCAGTTCGCCAAACCCCGCGCTGATAATGATGACCGACGTGACGCCTTTCTCGCCGCACTGACGCACTACGCCCGGAACGCTGGGCGCAGGCGTCGCAATCACCACCAGATCGAGATCCTCGGGAACCGCATTAAGATCGGCATAAGCTTTTAAGCCTAACAAGGTTTCGCGTTTGTTGTTGACCGGATAAAGCCCGCCCTTAAAGCCAGCTTCCTGCATGTTAAGCAGCAGCCGGTAACCTACGCTTTCCTCGCGTTCGGACGCACCAACGATAGCAACGGATTTGGGGGTGAAAAAACGGTTCAGATAATGAGGGCCCATTGATGCTCCGGAAATAAGGAAAAGGAAATATGTTTTAGGGCAAAATTCTAGCATTGATGGGCAGGGGATCGGATTAAATTTTAGTGACAGTGCCATAGGCAGCGCGATAAATTGCTACACTAACCTTTTTAAGTTGATGGAAAGTATTTTGAGATATTTGATGACGCAGTCGCTGATCGGCGCGCTTTTTTGCTTAATGACTTATCAGCCGGTATTTGCCCATGCCGGAGTCGATCACAACAATAGCTGTTTCCTGACCGTGGGCGATACCCGATTGCGAATCAGCGGTTACCAGTTTCAGCCGGAGTTGGAAGGAAAACATTTCTGCCATTTCTTTCCTGAGCTTGGACAGACAGTGCTGGCGGTAGAGCCGTTGGCAGAGGGGCAGGAAAAGACCTTGGTTACCCTGGAGTTGGCGGCATTGACGGCGTTAAATCCTGCCCAGGCTTTTACCGTAATCAAGCAGCAGCCTGAGCAATTGATGGGTGCGGGTCTTGTTTCAATCTCGCAAACCATTGGGAAGCGCGGCATCTACAGGCTTAATGTTACGTTACAGGATGTATCCAGCAATAGACAGCAGCAACGCTTTGTGTTTTTGGTGGGGTTTCCGGTGACAAAAATAATGGTGATGATTGCCGGATTATTGGTTTTGGTGATTGGGTTTGTAGCGGTGAGGGACTTTAAAAAGAAGGGCAGTTAACAGTCTAAATAATTTGTCCCTCATCCTATCGCAATGCCATCAAGTTAAGCGGCGTAGGAGCGGGCTATGCCCGCGATGATGCCGCTAAAACGCAGCAACTGTTGTCTAAATGTCGCGGGTGCGGCCCGCACATAATGTTATTAATGCGCTGAACTTAATCTTAACTTAATGGTATTGCCCCCTATCGTAGGTTAAAATGCGCTTAATTATAGTCAGGTAGCGCGCCAACTTTGTCGAGCGCCAGCAAGTTTTAGGCATATTAAATGATATTAGTAACAGGCGGTGCCGGGTTTATCGGTGCGAATTTTGTATTGGACTGGCTGGCTCAATCCGATGAACAGGTCATCAACCTCGACGCACTCACCTACGCAGGCAATCGCGAGAATCTAGCCTCGCTGTCCGGTGATGAACGGCATATTTTCGTGCAAGGCGACATCGCCGATTCAGCGTTGGTAAGCAGCCTGCTAGCCCAGCACCAACCCAGAGCCATCATCAATTTCGCCGCCGAGAGCCATGTGGATCGTTCCATCCACGGCCCGGAAGACTTCATCCAAACCAACATCGTCGGCACCTTCCGCTTGCTGGAAGCGGTGCGCGGCTACTGGAGCAATCTGCAAGACGAGGCTAAGCAAAATTTTCGCTTCCTGCATGTCTCCACCGATGAAGTCTACGGTTCGCTCGCTAAAGACGATCCCGCCTTTACCGAAACTCACCGCTACGAGCCCAACAGCCCTTACTCGGCGAGCAAGGCCGCCAGCGATCATCTGGTGCGCGCCTACCACCATACTTATGGCTTGCCGGTGTTGACCACCAATTGCTCCAACAACTACGGCCCGTTTCACTTCCCGGAAAAGCTCATCCCGCTGATGATCGTCAATGCGCTTGCAGGGAAGCCCTTGCCTGTATACGGCGACGGCCAGCAAATCCGCGACTGGCTCTATGTCAAAGACCATTGCAGCGCCATTCGCCGTGTGCTGGAAGCAGGCTGCGTCGGCGAGGTCTACAACATCGGCGGCTGGAATGAAAAGCCCAACATCGACATCGTCCACACGGTTTGCGACATCCTCGACGAGCTGCGGCCACTTTCTGACGATCACTCGGCAACGTCCACTTACCGGAATTTAATCACCTATGTTACGGATCGCCCCGGACACGATCGCCGCTACGCGATTGATGCGAGCAAAATAGAGCGAGATCTCGGCTGGAAGCCTGCCGAAACCTTCGACACCGGCATACGTAAAACCGTGCAGTGGTATCTGGAAAATCAGGGCTGGGTAGCCAACGTCCAATCCGGTAGTTACCGGGAATGGGTGGAAAAGAACTATACAGGGCGTGCCGCATGACGCCTTTGAAAATCCTGCTGTTCGGCAAAGGCGGTCAAGTCGGCTGGGAGCTGCAACGCAGCCTTGCGCCCTTGGGGGAACTGGTGGCGCTGGATGCCGACAGCCGGGATCTGTGCGGCGACTTCACCAACCTGGAAGGCATCGCCCAAACCATTCGCGCCGTTGCACCGGACATCATCGTCAATGCCGCTGCACATACCGCCGTCGATAAAGCCGAGAGCGAGGCGGACTTCGCCCGCACCATCAACGCACTGGCTCCGGGCGTTTTGGCCCAGGAAGCCAAGCGCAACGGGGCATGGCTTGTTCATTACTCCACCGACTATGTGTTTGACGGCAGTGGCGACACGCCGTGGCTGGAAACCGATGGTACCGGCCCCTTGAGTATTTACGGAAAAACCAAACTGGAAGGCGAAGAAGCCATACGTGCCTCGGGCTGCCAGCACCTGATCTTTCGCACCAGCTGGGTTTATGCTGCGCGCGGAGGCAACTTTGCCAAAACCATGCTGAAACTCGCACAAGATCGGGACAGCCTGAAAGTCATCAACGACCAGATCGGCGCGCCCACCGGTGCCGATCTGCTGGCGGATGTAACCGCCCATGCCATTCGCACGGCCTTGCAGCGTCCTGATGTCAGCGGCCTGTATCACATGGTTGCAGGGGGCGAGACCTCCTGGCACGGCTATGCCAGTTTTGTAATCGAGTATGCTCGTCAAATCGGCATCAGCATCAAGGTTGCACCGGAGGCGATTGAGCCGGTGCCTGCCAGCGCATTCCCATTGCCCGCCCCGCGCCCCAAAAACTCGCGTTTGGATACGCGCAAACTGCAAAACATTTTCGGATTGACGCTACCCCACTGGCAAAGCGGCGTTAACCGTATGCTCACTGAAATTCTTGAGAAACAATCATGACCCAACGCAAAGGCATTATTCTCGCCGGCGGCTCCGGCACCCGGCTGTACCCGGTGACCAAGGTAGTCTCCAAGCAACTGCTGCCGATTTACGATAAGCCGATGATCTACTACCCGCTCAGCACCCTGATGCTGGCTGGCATTCGAGACATCCTTATCATCTCCACGCCGCAGGATACGCCGCGCTTTGAGCAGTTGCTCGGCGACGGCAGCGACTGGGGGCTGAACCTGCAATACGCCGTGCAACCCAGCCCGGACGGCCTTGCCCAAGCCTTCATCATCGGCAAAGACTTCATCGGCAACGCTGCCAGCGCCTTGGTGCTGGGCGACAACATCTTCTACGGCCATGATCTGCAAATTCAGCTTGAAAATGCTACAGCGCGCGAACAAGGTGCCACTGTTTTTGCCTACCATGTGCTGGATCCCGAGCGTTATGGCGTGGTAGCCTTCGATGCACAAGGCCGCGCCACCAGCCTGGAAGAAAAGCCCGCAAGCCCGAAAAGCAACTATGCCGTCACCGGCCTGTATTTCTACGACAATCAGGTCGTCGACATTGCGGCCAACCTCAAGCCATCTGCTCGGGGCGAGCTGGAGATTACCGACCTGAACCGCATTTACCTCGAACGCGACCAACTCAATGTGGAAATCATGGGACGAGGTTATGCCTGGCTAGATACAGGCACTCACGAGAGCCTGATCGAAGCCAGCAATTTCATCGAGACCATCGAACATAGGCAGGGCTTGAAAGTAGCTTGCCCGGAAGAAATCGCCTACCGCAAAGGCTTCATTAATGCCGAACAACTGGAAAGACTGGCGCTGCCGCTGGCTAAAAACGGCTACGGGCAATACCTGCAACGCTTGCTGAAAGAAGGAGCACAGCCATGAAAGTTATCCCCACCGCTATCCCTGACGTGCTTATCATCGAGCCCAAAGTGTTCGGCGATGAGCGCGGCTTCTTTTTTGAAAGTTATAACCGCCGCCAATTCGCCGAATTGACCGGGCGGGACGTGGATTTCGTGCAAGACAACCACAGTCGCTCAGCCAAAAATGTGCTACGCGGTCTGCATTACCAAATACAGTACCCCCAAGGTAAACTGGTGCGCGTGGTGCAGGGTGCTGTATTTGATGTGGCCGTGGATATCCGCCGCAGCTCACCGACCTTTGGGCGGCATGTGACAGAAGAATTGTCGGCTGAAAACAAACGCATGCTTTGGGTTCCAGAAGGCTTCGCGCATGGTTTTGTGGTTATTTCGGATACTGCGGAGTTTCTCTACAAAACCACCGACTATTGGGCGCCTGAATTCGAGCGCAGCATTGCCTGGAATGACCCGGCCATCGGTATCGAATGGCCCATCCAAGGCGAACCGGCCTTGTCTGCAAAAGATCAACAAGGCAAGCTATTGGCAGAAGCTGAGCATTTTGCCTGATTAGCAGGGGGCAACCCAAAATCCCTGGTTTGCCCGCCTATGTTTTAGTCCAATAAAACAATAAACTGAAAATAATCAGCTGCAGAAATACCAGCCCCCAGAAATAAAGCCCGAACAGCACGGCTTTGACTTGTATCGGTTGCTCGGGAGAATTGCGTCTGACGATAACAACGCCGCCCAGAGTCGCCAGTAGTGCTATGACGGCTCCGGTTAACGCAAGGTTCATTGTTAAGCTCTTACGGGCGGCGGCGCCAGCACGACTCTTGAGCCATTGCTTTCCGCGGCACTGACGACACCTGCCGCCTCCATGTCTTCAATCATCGTTGCAGCTCGGTTGTAGCCGACTTTAAAGCGCCGTTGTACGCTGGATATTGAGGCTTTGCGGGTCTCCGTGACAAATTGCACGGCTTCGTCATACAAGGCGTCACTTTCGGAATCGCCGCCACTGCCGCCCATGCTGTAGCCATCGCTGGAATAATCGGAAGGCTCGCGGGTGATGGCTTCCAGATAATTGGGCGGTGCGGTTTGTTTTAGAAACTCAACCACGCGATGCACTTCATGGTCATCGACAAAAGCGCCGTGAGCACGGATCGGAATGCTGGTGCCCGAAGGTAAAAACAGCATGTCGCCGTTGCCCAGCAGGGTTTCCGCGCCGCCTTGATCGAGTATGGTGCGCGAGTCGATGCGTGATGATACCTGGAATGAAATTCGGGTCGGCACGTTGGCTTTGATCAGGCCGGTCAATACGTCGACCGATGGGCGCTGGGTGGCCAGGATCAAATGGATGCCTGCCGCACGGGCTTTTTGCGCCAGACGGGCGATCAGCTCTTCAACTTTTTTACCGACGATCATCATCATGTCGGCTAATTCGTCGATGACAATGACGATGCTGGGCAGGGTGCTTAAGGTCGGATACTCTTCGCCTTCTTCCAGCGGGTTGATCATTTGGAACATCGGGTCTCTGATGGTCTCGCCTCTTGCGGTTGCGTCTTCTATCAACTGATTGAATCCGGCAAGGTTCCTGACACCCATTTTGGACATCAACTTATAGCGTCTTTCCATTTCGGCAACCGCCCAGCGCAATGCATTGCTGGCTTCCTTCATGTCAGTTACAACGGGGGTCAACAAGTGCGGGATGCCTTCATATACCGATAATTCCAGCATCTTCGGGTCGATCATGATCAAGCGCACCTGTTCCGGCGTCGCTTTATACAGCAGACTGAGGATCATGGTGTTGATGGCGACCGACTTACCGGAGCCGGTGGTACCGGCAACCAGTGCATGGGGCATTTTGCCGAGATCGGCAACCATCGGCGTGCCGGAAATGTCCTTGCCCATCGCCAGGGTCAACATGGATTTGGACTTTTCAAACGGCGCAGACACCAATAACTCGCGCAAAGTCACCATTTCCCGTTCCCGGTTGGGAATTTCAAGGCCGACTACGGATTTGCCGGGGATGATTTCGACGATGCGAACGCTGGTCACCGATAAGGCTCTGGCCAAATCTTTAGACAAGGTGCTGATGCGGCTGACTTTAACGCCAGCCGCAGGTTGCAATTCAAAACGGGTGATAACGGGGCCAGGATGAAAGCCGACGACGGTGACGGCAACGTTAAAATCGGCCAGAATCTCTTCCACCAAGCGCGACATGTCTTCCAATTCGCTTTGCGAATAACCGATTACGCGGGTATCGCGGTGATCCAGCAACTCCAGGGAAGGCAACACGCCTTTGCTGGCGTCATATTTAATGGTTGGCTGTTTTTTGGGCGGGATACTGTTTTTTGTCGGTTTTTCTGCCGGTTTTTCGATAATGGGGCTGGCTTTGGCGCTGGTTTTTCTCTTCAGCTCGGATTTTTCCGGGTTACCGGCCGGCATCTGGCTGCGCTTGGCCGAACGATCCTGCACTAAGCCCAAAACGCCGCCAAACAGAACTTGGCAGATAACCACCGTACATTTACCGATGGTATCTATCAACGCGATCCATGACAGTCCGGTAACCAAAGTCACCCCGGCCAGTAAAACCACCAACAAGAACAATGTCGCCCCCGAATTACCGAGCACCACCAGCAATGCATTGCCGGTTTCCTGGCCTAAAATGCCTCCGGTGTTGCTGGGCAGTTCAACGCCTATTCTTAGCAGATACAAGTTCATTAACGCAGAGCCGGAAATAATGGTCGCTATAGAGCCTATCCATTGCAGCGCGATAATCATTTTTTCGCGGCCCTGCTTGCCCTGCGTGTAGACCAGATAGCCTTGCCAGAAGATAATGACCGGAAACAGGTAAGCGGCCAAGCCAAAACAGCTGAGCATGAAATCAGCGATCCACGCGCCAAAAACACCGCAAGCGTTAGAGACAGCCTGCACTGAGCCGCTATGCGTCCAGCCCGCATCCTCGTTACTAAACGTGATCAGCGAGATTAAAAAAAATAATGCGCATGCAATGAAGCCTAATAAAGCAACTTCACGCAAGCCGCGAAAGGTCTTTTCTTCCATTACAGCAGCCATAGTCAACAACTCGTCAGATAAATTACTAATAAAACATGATTATAGATCAATAATGAGATAGTTCACATTAATAATGTCGGCAATAAATGCCAGTTCGCATTTTGGTGGTTATCCGTAGGCTTTGCCGATAAAACAGTTTACGAATCCCGCTTTCCTCTGCATAATTAAAATTTTTCCTGTCTTCCGGGCAAAGGATTTTTAATGAGTGATTCCAGACATTGCCGCCTTTTGATTCTCGGCTCCGGCCCTGCCGGTTATACGGCTGCAATCTATGCCGCACGCGCTAATATGAATCCGGTTATCATTACCGGCATGCAGCAAGGCGGTCAGTTGACGACGACGACCGAAGTTGATAACTGGCCCGGCGATGTTGAAGGTCTGCAAGGGCCGGCGCTTATGGAAAGAATGCTTAAACATGCCGAACGCTTCAATACCGAGATAATTTTCGATCATATACACACGGCCGATTTGTCCGCCCGCCCGTTCACGTTGACCGGCGATTCCGGCACTTATACCTGTGATGCGCTGATTATTGCAACCGGCGCTTCAGCCCGTTACTTGGGCATGGAATCCGAGGAAGCCTTCAAGGGCAAAGGCGTTTCGGCTTGCGCCACCTGCGACGGCTTTTTCTATCGGAACAAACCCGTTGCGGTCATCGGCGGCGGCAATACGGCCGTTGAAGAGGCGCTTTATTTAGCCAATATCGCCTCAAAGGTCATAGTCGTGCATCGCCGCGACAAATTCCGTTCCGAAAAAATCCTCTCCGACAAGCTGATTGAAAAATCGCAAAACGGCAATGTCGTCATCGAATGGAATCACCAGCTGGATGAAGTGCTGGGTGACGACATGGGCGTTACCGGCCTGAGAATCAAAAACACCCTGGACGGCTCGACCAAAGAACTGGATGTGCACGGCGTGTTTATCGCGATCGGCCACACGCCCAACACCGGTATTTTTGAGGGGCAGTTGGATATGGATCATGGCTATGTCAAAGTCAAAAGCGGCATCCACGGCAACGCCACCGCAACCAGTGTTGAAGGCGTCTTTGCGGCGGGTGATGTGATGGATTCCGTTTACAAGCAGGCCATCACTTCGGCGGGCGCAGGCTGCATGGCGGCCCTGGATGCGGAAAAATTCCTTGATGAATTGGTATGAAATTAGGTTAAAGGCTAAAGGCAAAGGGCTCAAGGCGAAAAAAACATACTCCAATACCGCGCTCCTTTCGCCCGTTGTCGGTAGCCTTTCAGATGCAACTGACTGTGCTTGATCCGAATAACCCGGAACAGGACTTTCCCTCGGTAAACAAAGCCCTCCGCGAACCGGACGGCTTGCTTGCCGTCGGCGGTTGTCTGTCCCAAAGTCGGTTGCTGAATGCCTACCGGCACGGCATATTTCCCTGGTACAATCCAGGGGAACCTATCTTATGGTGGTCGCCGGATCCGCGTCTGGTTTTGTTTCCCGACAAGCTGGTTATTTCCCGCAGTTTAAGAAAAACCCTGCGTAAAAATGTTTTTACCGTAACCTTCGATCAGGCTTTTGATCAGGTTATTGCTGCCTGTGCAGATCCCAGAAAAGACGTGGACGGCACCTGGATAACGGCAGAAATCAATGCGGCTTATAAGCAACTGCACCAAGCCGGATTTGCCCATTCGGTTGAAGCCTGGTTGGGCGATGAACTGGTCGGCGGCTTATACGGTGTGGCACTGGGGCAGGTTTTTTTTGGCGAATCGATGTTTCACACCCGAACCGATGCCTCCAAAGCAGCTTTTGCAACCCTGGTTCAACAGCTTAAGTCCTGGGGATACCAGCTGATAGACTGCCAAGTGCATACTAAGCACTTGGCAAGCTTTGGCGCAGAAGAAATCAGCCGGGCTTATTTTACCAAGCTACTTGATCAATATTGCGACATCCCTGTCCAGTCGTGCGCATGGCAAGTTCAGCAACTGTCGTAGGCGCCATTAACTGCGCTGCACACGATAAAGCGTAAGGCCTATGTTGGTCTGTTGGGCAAAATATTTAAAGGCATTAAAATCCTCTTCGGTCAAGGGCTGGTCACTCAACCCGCGATCGGCATAAATTAAACCGATCGGTATCTTATTGGAAAAAATCGGCATCATAAAACATTCGTTTTTTCCAATCACACTAATGTCCTGGAGTCCGTACAACTTGATATTGTCTGAGGGTTTAGCCCAAAAAGCCTGGGTGCCGGACAGGGCATGGAAAAAAAGGTTGTGCGGTATTTCCGAGATATTGAAAATAATTTTTTGCTCATACATCTCTTTGCGCCAGCCCAAAGACAGTTTTTCTTTAAGGGACTTTTTATCGGCAACTAACAGGGAAAAAATAGTTCGATCCATGCCAATGCCACGGTGAATCCCCTCAAGCACCGTTTCCAGTAACAGGTTAATGTCAAACTGGTCGCTTAGTATTGATGTTATATCCTGTGAAATATGAAGTTGCAGTTCTTTTTTATTAATGACAGGTGGTTCTTCTACGATAATCGCTTGATTTAGTCCGCGTTGAAGGATCTTGGCGGCGTCAGTGGCGCCAAACTGGCTGGCGATATCGGCTGCGGTAGCGGTATTATTTTTCAGCTTTTCGTTGATAACTTTTTTGGATAGCTTGGTGAGTGCCTCAATCTTCCTGACGCAAGCCTCATATTTTTTTGAGCCGGTGCCCTCTTTTAACGCTTCGGTAATTTCATAACCTAAATGAACCAGGCCTACCCTGGGATCTTTGGATAATGCCTTGGGCTTGATCGATTCTTCAACCAAGCAGCCTAATTTCCACGCTTTACTTAAAGAAGCCCCCAGATCGGTTAATTTAAAGCTCAGCACTTTTTTCTCAGCTTCTTCGGGACTGAAATTGTCTTTATTTATCAGCGCTTGAATGCGCTCACCCTGGTCACCGCAAAAGCACCAAAAAGAAATGCTGCCAATATGGTTAAGTAAGGTGGCAATAAAAACTTCTTCCGGTGATTTATCGTTTGTTGCCATCGCAATGGACTTCGCGTGTACCGCGGCATGAATGGCTTGGGCTATTTCTTCATTGGCCTGTTGTTTGTTGATTGAGGATAAAATAGATTCAAAAAAGGCGCAAACCAGTGTTAATTCACGAATAACATCGGAACCAATCATAATAATGGCTCGGGACACCGTCACCATTTTCTGGCGTGTCGGGTTGTAATGGGGGGTGTTGCTGATTTTTAGTAATTTAACGGTCAGGTTCGGATCCTGCAAGATAACAGAGGCCAGTTCCATAGCGCCTTTTCTGTCATCATTCAAAATATCATGGATGCTTAGCGCGGTATTGGAAAATATCGGCATCTCTTCATTGCACAGCACATGCGTCCAGCCATTAAGCGTAAGAGGCTCCGCTATGATTTTTGGGGGGATTATTTCCAGCTGATCGATGTCTATTATGCTGAGGCTTAGCGGGTCGTTCTGGGAGGCCATTTGTTTTTTACCGGCAATGCATTAACGTACTCTGCCAAAGCGAACGGCATTGGCTCGTGCTGACAAAGGCGGTTTTGCTGCTTCCCTTATTGATTCCGGTCATTATGCTAATCATGTTTCATGTCGAGATGGTTATAGTTTTCGGGGCGATTGTTGATTTAAATAGTTTTTTAAGAAATCTTTCCAGGTAACGATACCGAGAATAACCTTGTCGTCGCCGACAACAGGCAGACAGGATATATCCGCATCCAGCATTTTCTGTACGGCGATATTGCAATCCGTGGTGGGCGTTACGGTATCAATCTGACGAGACATGATCTGATGAGCGCGTTTTGTTAACGTTTCTTTATCGCGCAAAGTTTCTGCGGCCGTATGAATATAAGGACTTAAAGCGCTCAACAAATCACGGTCCGAAATAACCCCGGCGAAAGTATTGTCCGATTCATTTTCAACCAACAGGTGATGGAAATAAACGTGGTCAAAAATTTCCTTGATCAACAATAGCTCGGTATCCATGTTAACCGTAACCGGATTAGCGGTCATAATATCAGCGACAATCATAATCTGGAGTCCCCTCTTCAATTGGACATTCTACAATAACATGTCAGTAAATATAGCTGTTTTACGGCAGTTTGCTGACAAGATCAGCTTAACCATAACCAGGCGCTCCTCATTTACGCCATTTATTCGCTGTCTTTCAGAGGCAAGCATGGACAGCCAGTGGGCTGCTCACGCCCATTACCCATTATATCCCAGCAGGCAATGCCAAAAAATATCAAGACCATAGCGGCAAAATACAGGTAGATTGCACGGTTCTTTTTCACGCTCCCAAAAAATGCTTAAGACTGTATCGTCAAGGTTCCAGGCTTGTCCTTATTCAATATGCCGACAGCAAATGACTAAACAGATCAGTTCATTTTGGTGTTAGTGCAACATAACGCATGGATTTCTATGTTTTTACAATGTTTTTAGGTTAAAATAGTCGGCTTTCGAAGCTGGACGAGTGAGCAGCGATGGTGGCTCAAATAAATGCACCTCACTCGGCTTGAGCTATTTACCTGTATCCGACGCATTTCATCCGCTCCGATGGCTAGCCGCCATCGCAGTCTTAGGTTGTGTGGTGGCTGATGGTGTGTAGCCCACCGCCCCGGTACGAGTCCTCAATATGTATGTTTGAATGCATATTGAGAGCAGTCACCAAAAAAGTTTTTTATGCCCAACTTTAGAGTAAAAACATGACAGATTTAGCGCATTACAGAAACATCGGCATCTTCGCTCACGTCGATGCCGGTAAAACAACGACTACCGAGCGGATTTTAAAACTTACCGGTAAAATCCACAAAATCGGTGAAGTACACGATGGCGCGGCAACCACAGACTTCATGGAACAGGAGCAGGAGCGCGGCATCACCATTCAATCTGCTGCGACGACCTGTTTCTGGAAAGACTACCGTTTCAATATCATCGACACCCCAGGGCACGTTGACTTTACTATTGAAGTTTATCGTTCACTGAAAGTTCTTGACGGCGGTATCGGCGTTTTCTGCGGTTCAGGCGGCGTAGAACCCCAATCAGAAACCAACTGGCGTTATGCCAACGATTCTGAAGTCGCCCGTGTTATCTATATCAACAAGCTGGATCGCATCGGCGCTGACTTCTATCGCGTGGTTAAGCAAGTTGAAGAGGTGCTTGGCGCCGTACCGTTGGTTATGACCTTGCCTATCGGTACCGAAGATCAATTCTCAGGCGTAGTCGATATCTTAACGCGCAAAGCCTGGATATGGGATGATTCCGGCGACCCGATGAACTACGAAATCAAAGACATTCCTGCCGACATGGTGGCTGATACTGAAAAATGGCGCGAAAAAATGATCGATCAGGTTGCCGATCAATTCGACGATGTCATGGAAAAATACCTTGAAGGCGAAGAGCCCGATATTGATACTATCAAACGTTGTATCCGCAAAGGCACGATCAATCTGGATTTCTTCCCGACTTTCTGCGGTTCGTCTTTCAAAAATAAAGGCGTGCAGCTGGTGCTTGACGGTGTTGTCGATTACCTGCCTTGCCCGACAGAAGTTAAACCACAGCCTGAAGTCGATCTGGAAGGCAACCCAACCGGTACCTTTGCTATCGTCGATGAAAACAAACCGCTACGCGCACTGGCATTCAAAATTATGGATGACCGTTTTGGTGCGTTGACGTTCCTGCGTATTTACTCCGGCAAACTGGAAAAAGGCACTTCAGTACTGAACACCTTCACCGGCAAAACCGAGCGTATCGGTCGTATCGTGGAAATGCACGCCGATACCCGTAATGAACTTGATTCTGCTCAAGCAGGTGATATTGTCGCGGTATTGGGCATGAAGAACGTACAAACCGGCCATACATTGTGTGACCCGAAATACCCGGCTACATTGGAGCCTATGGTCTTCCCTGATCCCGTTATCTCATTAGCGATTTCACCGAAAGACAAAGCAGCATCCGAAAAAATGGGTATTGCGTTGGGTAAAATGATTCAGGAAGATCCGTCTTTCCACGTTGAGACCGATGAAGACAGTGGTGAAACCATTCTTAAAGGCATGGGTGAGCTGCATCTTGACATTAAAGTCGACATCTTAAGACGTACCCACGGCGTTGACGTTATCGTCGGCAAGCCTCAGGTGGCCTACCGCGAAACCATTACAAAATCGGTTGAAGACGAATATACCCATAAGAAACAATCAGGCGGTTCAGGCCAATACGGCAAGATCAACTACATCATCGAGCCTGGCGAACCCGGCACTGGTTTTGTATTTGAATCAGCGGTTACCGGCGGTAACGTACCGCGTGAATACTGGCCGGCAGTTGAAAAAGGCTTTAAAAGCATGCTGGATAAAGGCGTACTGGCCGGATTCCCTTGCTTGGACTTTAAAGTTATCTTAACCGACGGTGGCTTCCACGCAGTTGACTCCTCTGCGATTGCGTTTGAAATTGCTGCGAAAGCGGCGTTCCGTCAATCGATTCCGAAAGCAGGGCCGCAACTGATCGAACCGATCATGAAAGTTGATACTTTTACGCCATCTGATCATGTCGGTGATGTTATCGGCGATCTTAACCGTCGTCGCGGCATGATCAAGTCTCAGGATGCGGGCGCAACTGGGGTTCGTATCAAGTCTGATGTGCCGCTGAGCGAAATGTTCGGTTACATCGGTGACTTACGCACCATGACCTCTGGTCGCGGTCAATTCTCCATGGAATTCTCGCACTATTTACCGTGCCCGAAAAACGTGTCGGAAGAAGTCATCAAAGAAGTGAATGAACGCAACAAAAAGAAGTAAGCTATAAAGGTACGCCGGGCAGCTAGTCTGCCCGGCTACACTCTCTCCTCAGAAAATCACCTAAAATCAAGCGCATTCTGTTTGGCGCATTGATGATCCCCGCAGAATCAATTCATCTGCAAAAAGTACGAAAATATTCAAAAAGAGATACGATGCTGTTGGTTCTTACCCCAAGGTCGAAATACAGTACACTTGATTTATTTCGAGTATTTCGTGGATCACTCGCCGTTTTTAGGATAACCGTTATCGGAAAAATACGGTGCACACTTAGTAGGCCTGAAAAAGATCAAACCCGAAAAGTTTATGGGGAAGCGAATCGTAAGCGGTGGTCTTTTAGCTAACGGTTGTGTACTTGATTTTGTCCAATTCCAATTGGATACTGCCAATTTGATCGTGGGGGACGCCTATTTGAATGGCTTTATTGATATAGGATTGGGCATGCATGGTTTTTTCAGGGTCGGGCCGGGATGTTTTAAGGTCATGAATAAGGATTCTCAGCATATTCAAAGTGACAGTCCGGTTACTAGGCATTTTTTCGATGGCATTTCCAAAAACAGCGAGAGCATCTTCAATTCTGCCTTCCTTGAATAAGTTGACGCCCGTGTTGTTAATGTCGATTAATTCCTGTTTTATCCGGGTGATCAAATTTGCCGCATAATTTTCGCCGATAAAGGCATTGCACATTTTTTCGATCTCATCGATAAAATGTTTGTCATCAATATTGGTTTTGATTAAATCCGCAAGAATCTCATCAGTAACTTCACCGGCTCCGCTTAGATGGCCGATCTTTGCCATTTCCAGACGCAGTTCCCTGGATATTTGTTTACCAAATTGCTCGTTTAGCTTAAATGCTTTTTCATAGGGTTTTTGCGTCACTACCCCGTTATTTTTTGCTTGTTGAATCTCGATTTCCAATATTGCCGCCCTGACCCTTGAATCAGGGTCATTTAAAAAAACCTTATTCATATCATTCAATATTTTTAGCGCATCATCGGTTGAATTGGACTTTAAGTAGGCTTTAGCCAAACCTGAAAAATCACCGGATGATCCGTGCACAGAATGCTTGCCCAAATGAACAGCAGCTTTATATGCTTTTTTGGCAATTTCATTATTTTCAGCCTTGTCAGCCAGCAAGGCTAGTCGTTGCTGTCTTAAGATGGCTTGAGGTGAAAGATCAATCGCCTGATTAAGCGCAGCTAACGCTTCCTCATCGTTACCCAAGGCGGCATACGATTTTGCCAGCCAATCATAAGCTTCCAGCATCATCGGATATTGATCGATAAACTGAATCAGCGACTCAACAGCCTGCTCGTAATGGCCTTCCAAAAAGACGATAACAATCACCCCCAGCCTTGCCCAGGGAATGTCTCGTTCTTGTAGTATTTCCTGGTAAATTTTTTCGGCTACCTTGAGGTCGCTGATCAGAATGGCCAATTCGGCGCGTATTTTTAATACATGCAAGTGGGTATTTTTATCGCCCTGCTGAAGCAGCTTTTCGCAGTTTTGTATAGCCTGATAAATATTGCCTATATCAATTTCACGTTCAATGCTGGAAAGATAGGTCTTGCGAGCAATACATCGTTCGATCCGGGTTGACAGTTGTATCCGGTTGAAGGGTTTTATCAGGTAATCATCCGGCTTGCAGTCGAGGGCGCTAAGCACCATGTTCTTGCTCTGTTCAACGGTAATCATGATAAAAATGGCGTTAAACGGCAGCAATTTAAAATGTTTGGCTTCTTCTAAAACTTGCTGGCCATTTTTCCCGTCGCCAAGATTATAATCGCAGAGGACAATATCAAATTGAACGCGTCTCATCTCAACGATCCCATTAATACCCGTTCCCGCTTCAACGATGTGTCGTGCACCCAATGAATACAGTATGTGTTTAATGGTTTCTCGTATGATCGCCTGATCCTCGATTACCAAAATCTTTTTTGACTCAAAATTTAGTTTCATAGGGGGATATTAACCTTAAATTGCCGCACAGAAAATCATATAATTGCTGATTTCGTTGCAAAATCGTACATCACCCCCGTCTATAGCATCAAAAAAAATAAAAATGCCAATCAAAACACAAATTCAGATAATTTTTTATGCTGCCGATTAGTATTAGCCGCATCCAAAATGCTAAACGTATTAGGCTGGCTCGCAACACCACAGGAAATGTCGGCCTGTTTTTGAGGCAGGTTTACTTCCTTCCTGATTGGAAAGGCACAAAAATAACCGGCTCCAGTTTTTCAACTTCGTAGCCGTTTTCTGTGCGTGTAATTCGCTGTAACTGTTGGCTGCCGCCCTTGCCGATCGGGATAATCATAACGCCGCCGACAGCCATTTGCTGTAACAGCATTTCCGGTATTTCAGGTGGTGCGGCGGCTACCAAAATACCATCATACGGCGCATAGTCCGGCCAGCCCCATCCGCCGTCACTGTGCAAGTAACTGACATTCTTAAGCTTTAAACTCCATAGCCGATCTTTGGCCTTTTTCTGCAACGGCGCGATTCTTTCAACGGAATAAACATGATCGACCAGTTGCGCCAAGATTGCCGTCTGATAGCCGCAGCCGGTGCCTATTTCCAACACCTTGGCTAACCTGCCCGATGACGCCAGCAGTAGTTCGGTCATTTTTGCGACGATATAAGGCTGGGAAATCGTCTGGTTGTAACCAATCGGCAGGGCGGTATCTTCATAAGCCCGGCTGGCCAACGCCTCGTCCATAAAAATATGCCGGGGCGTATTGCGTATGACATCCAGAACTTTATTGCTGCGGATGCCTTGCTCCATCAGTCGGTTGATCATGCGCTCACGGGTGCGCGAAGAGGTCATGCCTATTCCTTGCAGGCTTTGAATCATAAAATAGGCTCCTTGGGCAGCCACGCCTTTAAATCATTGATCCGTTCATACCAGGTCAAATCCAGCTGTAACGGGGTAACCGATACAAAACCGGCATTAACGGCATAAAAATCAGTACCGGGGCCTGCATCCTGTTCAGCGCCTGGCGGGCCTACCCAGTAAATAATGCGTCCTCGAGGATCTTCGCTCTTGATGACCGGCTCCGACTTATGCCGCTGCCCCAGCCGGGTTGCCTGATAGCCTTTTAAGTCCGCTATGGCGACATCCGGCACATTGACATTAAGAATCGTATCTTGCGGTAACGGATGGTCAACCAATTGCCGCAACAGCGTCACCGCAACATGAGCTGCGGTTTCAAAATGACTGGGATTACTACCCGCCAGCGAAATCGCGACGGCCGGCAAACCTAAAAAACGTCCCTCGGTTGCTGCTGCAACCGTACCTGAATACAGCACATCATCACCTAAATTGGAGCCGTGATTAATCCCGGCAAAAACCATGTCCGGCTCAGAGCCCAGCAAGCCGGTTATTGCCAAATGCACGCAATCGGTGGGCGTGCCGTCGACCTTAATAAAGCCATTGTCCGTCTCATAAGCGCGTAACGGCATTTCCAGCGTTAAAGAATTGCTCGCCGCACTGCGGTTTCTATCCGGCGCCACCACCGATATATCGGCATGCTCACGCAACGCTTCGGCTAATGCAACAAGACCTTCGGCCAAGTAGCCGTCGTCATTACTCAACAAAATATGCATTATTCTGGAAACCTCAGTTGGGCGGGGCGGCGTGTAATCATCAATCGGGTGTAACGGTAAATCATGAAAAAAATGTTGGAATCATACTGTTAAATATCCTCAGCCGAGGTTCCCAGGATTATTAATCGCCCTGAAGCGGATTAAGCTATAAAATCAATCATATTAGCAACAATACACAACAAAATCAGCTTTCATGGCAAAAAAAAACCTTACCCCCGAAGACAGCGATTTGTTTCGTCAAACTATCGGCAAAGTACACGCCGTAAAAAACGATAAAGTGCAGTTAACAGCAGATAACAAACCCAGACCCTACCCTAAGGCACAAGCCGTCAACCTGGAGGGGCATTTAAACGCCACGGCTGAATTTGATGTTGAAAAACTGGGCATTGAGGACTCGGTGAGCTATACAGCGCCTGGGCTGCAACATAATGTGCTGAAAAAACTGCGTAAAGGGCAGTTCGGACTGGATGCGGAAATCGACCTGCATGGACTCAACAGCAATGAAGCAAAACGACAACTGCTGCATTTTCTGCATTACAGTGTAAAAAACGGCTGCCGCTGTGTGCATATCGTTCACGGCAAAGGCTATCGTTCGGAAGACAACCACCCCGTACTCAAAAACAACCTCAACCTCTGGCTCAGACAACATCAGGATGTCCAGGCCTTTTGCTCCGCACCGCCCAAAGACGGCGGGACAGGGGCGGTTTTTGTGTTGCTGCGGTTGTCTGAAAAATATGATGAGTAGAAACGCCCTGCCTTGTTTATGTCCCACGTCTCATATCGGCAAAGCGGAGAAGGCGTCAAGCTCCTCCACAGCTGTCGCTGTTCGACGGATCAGCTCCAGATTGCAGTCCACATTCATCATGCCGCCTACGGCAAGCGTAACCACCATTGCCTCGAAAGCATAAGCCAGATGCGCACGGTAGCGCTGCACCAACTGGGTGTTGTCAATACCTGCCACCCCATTATCCGCCAACGTTTGAGCATATTTGACCAGCAGCTCTGCTTCATAGCTTCTGCGTGTTTCCACGCTCAGCGCGGTTGACAAAAAATAAGCCACATCGCTGACACCCTCGCCGATACGAACCAGTTGCCAGTCAAGAAAACCGACCTTTGACCTATTTTTATTCCAGAATAAATTACCGGGATGGCAGTCGTGATGAACCAAGGTTTTTGGAGCATCGGAAAGAAAGTGCATCACTGTTCGACGGTGTCGGGCATAATGAATGGCAGGTGCATGCAGGGCGGAAGGTATATGCGCTCCGGCCTGATGTAAGCCGCGCTTCATCAACGGCACAGCCAAAGCCGTACCCAGCGCATCTTCCAAAAGCCGGATCGGCCCGGCCAACCAGCTATATTTGGGGTCGAGGTGCACGTTATTCCAAAACCGCGCATGGCTACAGGCAAGTTGTTCAACGACCAAGGTCGCTTGTTCAAATGTCAAAGTATCGCTGGCGGCACTGGGAACGCCATCGAATTCCGCAATATCGGCAAGCACCAGTGTCGACCCGCGACCGAACCGGCTTTGCGCCGCCAAGCAAACAGGCTTGCTAAGGGGGACAGCCTCCGCCAATTCGTTATAGAAACGCACTTCGGTTTGTAGCAGTCTGGGTAAAGCTGTAATCATCCTCGCCCGCCATGCCAATGACGGCAGTTTTACAAACCATCTGTTCGGCAGCGTGTCCGGGCCATTATGTTCGACGGCGAGGCAAACCCGTGTGGTCGTGCCCACGTCGACGGCAACAACATCCACCTTAGCAACGACGGTGTTGGTATCATGCTTATCAACCACTTGCTGAGCCCAGGCAACCGTTAAGTCGCTAGGTTGGCGTACGAGGATGGTCTGTTTCATTCTATTGTTATGGTTGACTTGTTGAGGTTGCTTGTAGCTGATTTGAGTTATAGCGATGATTCCACACGCCGCATTAATAATGCGGCGGTACTTCCTCGATATTTTCGCCGCCTCCTGTCCCCTCAGTAGACAGACTTTTAATACGCTCATTAAGCATTCTGCACGTGGCTTCCAGGCAGTCTATCTGTTGCTGTTGCCTGGCGACTATTTTATTCAATTCCTGCAGCAAATCTTCCTGATAAGCGGCTTTTATTTCCAATTCGATTATTCTGTCATCCTTCATAAGGCGGCTTAAATGACCTTTGAAAACTGTTGTTGTTTTTTCGCCAGATACTTGTCGAACACCATGCAGATGTTGCGGATCAATAAGCGGCCTGCGGATAACACCTTGATGCCTTCTTTTGACAAAACCAACAAGCCGTCGGCTTGCATGGGTGCTAATGACTCAATTTCTTTGGCAAAATAATCGGCAAAGTTAATGGCAAATTGCTGTTCGATAGCGGCAAAGCTCAAATCGAAATGGCAAATCAGTTGGGTGATCACTGCGCGGCGCAGCTTGTCGTCATCATCCAGTTCGACGCCTTTAAATACCGGCAATTTATTCTGACTGATAAGCTGGTCGTACTCGTCCAGCTCTTTGACGTTCTGGATATAGGCATCGCCTACCCGGCCGATCGAGGTAATGCCCAAACCCACCAAGTCGCAATCCGAATGCGTGGAGTAGCCTTGGAAGTTGCGGTACAAATGTCCCTCACGCTGCGCTACGGCCAGCTCGTCATCGGGTTTGGCGAAATGATCCATGCCAATATAGACATAACCCGCTTCGGTAAGCCGTTGGCCTACCATCTGCAAAATAGCCAGTTTGACGTCGGGCGTCGGCATATCGGCGTCGTTAATCTGGCGCTGGGTTTTAAATCGTGCGGGCATGTGCGCATAGTTGAAGATCGAGAAGCGGTCCGGCGACACAGCCAGGATTTTATCCAGGGTAAGGGCAAAGGTCTCGACCGTCTGTAGCGGCAAGCCGTAGATCAAATCTATGTTGGTCGAGCGAAAACCCTCGGCGCGGGCGGCGGCTAAAACGCTGAACGTCTGCTCTTCGCTTTGCAGGCGATTGACGGCTTTTTGTACGGCCGGATCGAAATCCTGCAATCCTAAACTGACCCGGTTAAAGCCCAGTTCGCGCAGATGCTTCATGGTCTGGCTGTTGGTTTCCCTAGGATCGACTTCTATCGAATATTCGCCCTTGTCGTCATTCCTTAGCTGAAAATGCTCGCGGGTGACAGCCATCAAGGTTTTCATCTGCTCGTAGCTTAAAAAAGTCGGCGTGCCTCCGCCCCAGTGCAATTGATTGACCACCCGGCTGGAGTCGAACAAATCGCCCTGCATCGCAATTTCTTTGCACAGATTCGCCAAATACGGTTCTGCATGTTTGCGGTTTTTGGTGACGATTTTATTGCAGGCGCAATAAAAACAGACGGTATCGCAAAACGGGATATGGAAATACAGCGACAGCGGCCCGCCTGCGGCATTGGATTTTGCGATGTGCTGGCGATATTCCTTATCGCCGAAGCCTTCGTGCAACTCCAGCGCGGTCGGGTACGAGGTGTAACGGGGCCCGGCCTTATCGTAACGGTTGATAAGGCCCAAATCGAATTTTATAGATTGATCCATCATTTTACTTGGCTGTTGATGACTATTTTTTGGGGGCTTTTATCGGTTAGGGCAACCTGTTCGATAACGCCGATCAAGTCGCCGGGCTGTTGCATGGCGTCGCCGGATTTGGAAATACGCGCCAGCAGTTTGACTTGCTCGAAATTCGATAATTTCATGTTCGGCATCATCGCCATCGCATCAGTCAAGCTGACGGTTAACGGCAATTCGGAAACCTGCTTGCGCACGATAGCCAACGGCATTTTGGGGCCGGATAAGGCCTGAGCGTAAATAAAAACAGTGTCACTAGGACTGACTGATTTTTGCAACTCGGGCGACAAGCTCACCTGAACATCAATGCTAACGGCATTGGCAGGCTTTGATTCCGCTTGCGCCGTAGCCCCTTCCGGTATTTGGGTCGCCAGCTTTGCCAGCATGCCTTGTATCTCCTGCTGGGCTTCCGACCCCCGCGGCAACTGCGCTTCCAGTTTTTTCCACAAGTCCATTGCCGCCGCAAAATCAGCTGTTTGCGCTTTCACCATGCCGCCCAGCCAAAGCCCGGTCACGTTATCAGGTTCCATCGCCAAGGCTTTGAATACCAGCTCGGCAGGTTTACCTGCCAGTTGTTCATTGTTCGCAAAGGCCAAGGCATCGGCGTAAAGCAGCATGATTTCCGGTTGATTGCCTATTAACTTGTAGGCGTGTTCAAAGGCTACAACCGCTTTATCATTTTGCTGTAAATATTTGTAGGACCGGCCAAGCATAGTCCAGCCCAGCGCGTCATCGGGTTGCTTTTCCAAGCGCTCGGCTAATCCTGCAACCATCTTGCTCATTTGTTCCTGCTCGGGAGTTGCCGCAGTTTGTTCAACTTGGCTTAATGACTGATAGTTGCCTAATGTCCAATAAAGCGAACCCGCTGCCACAGGGATAGCCAAAACCAGCACGGACGCCATCCATCGGCCTGATGATTGCGGCGTTTTTACTTGACGCTGTATGTCGAGATCATCGCTTAAAGCCAGCTCAAGCTCGGCCAACTGCTCATCATAAAGCGCCTGGCTCAATGCGCCTGCTTGCAACTGCTCTTTAAGCTCCACCAGTCGCTGCCGGGCAATAGCGATATTTCGCTGATCCTGGTCTGTCTCTGCAACCGGATGTTTTCGCCACAACGGCGGCAGTACAATCAGAAAAGCGCTTAAGATCATTACACTGACGATAAGCAAAAATAGCATATTCAAGACTGGTCACCCTCTTCCAATAAACTGCGGATTTTTTGCTGTTTTTCAGCGCTGATTTCCACGGTCGCATTTGTCTTTTTGCGCCGGGCGAATAAAAACACCGCGACCAAGCCGATTAACAAGAACACCACCGGCCCTATCCACAGCAGACCGGTTTTGAGCTTAAACGGCGGATTGTATAAAACGAAATCGCCGTATCGATCAGTCATAAATTGGGCTATGTCCTGCTTTGATTTACCCTGTTGCAGCATCTCGTACACCTGTCTGCGCAAATCCGCGGCCAGTTCAGCATTGGAATCGGCAATGGTCTGGTTTTGACAGACCAGACAGCGCAGTTCCGAGGTCAGGTTTTCGTATGCTTCTTGTTGCTCAGGACTGGCAAACTGCCGGTATTCGACGCCCGCGCAGGCTATGCCGGACAATGCCAACAGAAAAATGACAGATAAATACTTCATTAATTTTCAGCCTGTAATTTAGCGATCAAAGGCAGGAAAGTTTGCTGCACGTCTTCAGGAGTGACGGGGCCGGTATGCTTGTACCGGATTACACCTTGTTTATCGACCACAAAGGTTTCCGGCACCCCGTAAACGCCCCAGTCGATGCCGATGCGGCCATCCTGATCCATGATGCTGACATCGTAGGGATTACCCAATTGCGCCAGCCAGCCTTTTGCAGCCTCCGGCTCGTCCTTGTAATTCAAGCCGACGATAATGGCGGCTTTTTGTTGAGCCAATTGGTTGAGTACCGGATGCTCGGAACGGCACGAAGCACACCACGATGCCCAGACATTAAACAGCCAAACTTTGCCTTTTAAATCAGCGGGCGTTAGTTTTTCTTCGGGTGCTTGAAGCTTGGCAGCGGAAAACGCCGGAGCCTGTTTATCGATCAACGGCGATGGAATTTCGCTGGGATGAAGATTTAAGCCCAGCGCCAAAAACACCGCCAGCACGATGAATAATAGTAAGGGGAGAATATATTTAAGCATTATATTTATTTAGTGTTACACAAGGATTCACCACGAAGAACGCGAAGTTTTATATCTTCGTGTTCTTCGTGTCTTCGTGGTGATAATCTTTAAACTATTTTGCAATACGATACCGTCTATCACAAGCCGCACACAAACCGCCCGCCGCCATGAACAGCGCGCCGAGCCAAATCCAGCGGATGAATGATTTGTAATAAATTCTAAGACTCCATGCGCCTTTGTCGCCGAGCGGTTCGCCTATTGCAACGAACAAATCCCGAAACAAGCCGGCATCGATAGCCGCTTCGGTCATCGGCATTTTTTGCACCTGATAAACCCGTTTTTGCGGTTCCAGTTTGGCGACCTGCTTGCCTTCGTAACTGACGGTTACAAAAGCCTGTTCGGCAACATAGTTAGGCCCCTGGGTTTGTTTTACGCCGTGGAATTCAAAGATATAACCGGACATGTCCAGCTTGTCGTCGGGTGCCATGCGGACATCTTTTTCGACGCTGTAAACCGAGGTCAGGGTAATGCCGACCACAAACACGGCGATGCCTAAATGCGCCACAGTCATGCCGTAAAAACCGGCCGGTACGGTTTGCAGCCGTTGCCATGAGAATCCCTGCGGCCCCATGCGGTCAACAAAAGACATCGCGGTAATCGCAACCGTCCACAATGCCAGCGTTAAGCCCAATACCGCGCCCCAGGAGTAAAACGGCATGACCAACGGAATCAGTAAGCCTCCGGCAACGCAGGCCAAAACAACCCAGCGCACCCGTGATGCAATAACGCTGATATTGTCTCTTTTCCAGCGCAATAACATGCCCAGGCCCACGGCAATCGCCAGCGGTGCCATTAACGGAATGAATACGGCATTAAAGTAGGGGGGGCCGACCGAAATCTTGCCCAATCCCAACGCGTCGATCACCAGCGGATACAAGGTGCCCAGCAAGATGCTGGAAGCGGTCACCACCAACAGCACATTATTCAGCAATATCGCCGACTCTTTGGATACCAGCTCAAAAGTCGCGCTACTTTTGACGTAGGGCGCTCTTACCGCATACAGCAATAACGATCCGCCTACCACGACCGCTAGAAATATCAGGATGAACAGGCCTCTTGCAGGGTCGCTGGCAAACGCATGTACCGAGGTTAACACACCGGAACGCACCAGGAATGTACCGAGCAAGCTTAAAGAAAAGGCAAAAATCGCCAGCAATACCGTCCAGGTTTTAAACACGCCGCGTTTTTCGGTGGCGGCCAAAGAATGGATCAATGCAGTGCCGACAAGCCAAGGCATGAATGAGGCGTTTTCGACAGGATCCCAGAACCACCAGCCGCCCCAGCCCAGTTCGTAATAAGCCCACCAGCTGCCCAAGGCAATGCCGACGGTTAAAAACATCCAGGCGATGTTAGTCCAGGGTCTTGACCAGCGCGCCCAGGCCGCATCCAAGCGGCCTTCGAGCAATGCGGCAATGGCAAAAGCAAAAGCTACGGAAAAGCCGACATAGCCCATATAAAGCATCGGCGGATGTATCGCCAAGCCCGGATCCTGCAATAAGGGGTTTAAGTCGCGTCCTTCCAGCGGGGCAGGGAACAAGCGTTCAAACGGATTGGAAGTCAGCAATAAAAACAGGATAAAACCGATAGAGACTAAGCCCATCACGCCTAAAACACGGGCTACGGTAGCATCGGGAATATTGCGACTGAACAAAGCAACCAAGCCTGTCCAGCAAGATAAAATCAGCGCCCAAAGCAATAACGAGCCTTCATGTGCACCCCAGACGCCGGAAACCAGATACAAAACCGGCAATGCGGTATTGGAATTTCTGGCGACATAGGCGACAGAAAAATCATGGGTCAAGAATCCATAAGTCAGGCAGCCGTAGGAAACGACCATGAATAACAGTTGTCCAAACGCGGCGGGTCTTGCCACGGCAATCCAGCCGGATATGGATCGGGAAGCGCCGATAATCGGCAGCATCCCTAAAATAACGGCCATGCATAAGGCCAAAATCAGCGAAAAATGTCCCAGTTCTGCAATCATTATTTTTGGCCTGCAAGTGGCGCTGGCTGGTTTTTTAAACTATCTTTTACTTCCGGCGGCATGTAATTTTCATCATGCTTGGCTAACACTTCTTCGGCGATAAACACGCCCTGTCCATTTAACTTGCCGTGCGCAACGATACCCTGGCCTTCCCTGAACAAATCAGGCAGGATGCCCGTGTATTCGACGGTCACATCCTTACTGAAATCGGTCAATTTAAAGCGCACCATCAGTCCGTCATTTGGCCTTTCCACCGAGCCTTTAATGACCATGCCACCCAAGCGAAATAAAGTGTCTTTGGGCGCTTTGCCTTCCACGACATCAGTAGTGGAAAAAAAGTACATCAAATTTTCATTGAAGGACTTGAGCGCGAAGCCCGTGGCTAGACCGGCCCCGATGACCATCAGGCCGATAAGCATTAATCGCTGTTTTCTGGCTGGTTTCATGATTTATTGCCGTTTTTGCTTGAGCGCCAAGGAGCGTAAAAATTGTTTACGTTGCACCACTGGAATAATAATATTGGCAAGCAGCACGATTAATGTCAGGCCGTAAGAGGTCCAGACATAAAAGGCATAGCCGCCCATGGCGAAAAATTCCTGCATCGTCATTATTTTGACTCCAAGATCATAGCCTTAACCCACTGTGCATTGCGTTCACGTAGCAACAATTCGGTGCGCGCCCGCTGCAACATCGCGATCAGATAATAAAACTTGAACGATAACGCCATCAGCAATAGCGGTATCAACATGGTAACGTGTATCGACGGCTTGTCCATTTTTGTTACCGTAGGGCCTTGATGCAGGGTATTCCACCATTCGACGGAATAATGAATAATCGGGATATTGACCACTCCGACCAAGGCTAAAATAGCCACGGCTCTGGACGCGGTGCGTTTATCGTCTATCGCGCCGTAAAGCCCGATCACACCCAGATACAAGAACAGTAGTATCAATTCGGACGTTAACCGCGCATCCCAAACCCACCAGGTTCCCCACATCGGCTTGCCCCACAAGGAGCCGGTCACCAGCGCGATAAAGGTAAAACTGGCACCAACCGGTGCGCTGCTGATCGCCACAATCTCCGCCAGCTTTATGCGCCAGACCAAGCCTATTGCGCCTGCAACGGCCATGACCACATAAATAAATAACGACATCCAGGCGCTGGGCACATGGATATAAATAATGCGGTAGCTATCGCCCTGCTGGTAATCGGCAGGTGCCAAATACAAACCGCCATATAGGCCAGCGGCTGTCAGCAACAGAAAAATAACCACCAGCCACGGCATTAAGCGCTGTGTGAACGCATAAAAATGCGGCGGAGAGGCCATGCGGTGAAAAAATCGAACTACGGGATCAGGAATTAAAAACATAGGGAATCAAGCGAAAGGTTCAAAACTAAAGATGTATGGGCAGTCTGTTTTTAGGTAAATATTTAACTGACGCCGTCATCATTCATTCCAGGTCGATAATATGACCGATTATTCTACGAGATATTATCAATTAATACTCATTTTTAATGCAGCTGCGGTCGGCATCGGCGCCAAAACTAAAGCCATCAATAAAATGGCAATCAAAATATTGATTTGCGCATCAACCGGCAACCCACTGCCTGCCATCTGTACGGCATTACCGGCGAAAATCAAGACCGGCACATACAAGGGCAACACCAGTAGCGACAAAATCATGCCTCCTCTGCGCAGCCCTACGGTGAGTGCGACTCCAATGGCGCCTATCAGGCTTAGCACCGGAGTTCCCAGCAGCAAGGTCAGCAATAAGATCCCCAAAGAATGATTGGGCATGCCTAAAAAAACCGCCAGCAGCGGCGCGACAATCAACAGCGGCAAACCGGTCACCAACCAGTGGGCGATGATTTTCGCCAACACCAGCACAGAGGTCGGGTGCGGGCTTAATAAAATCTGCTCCAGTGAGCCGTCATCAAAATCCGAACGAAACAGGCTATCCAGCGACAGCATCGCCGCCAGCAACGCGGAAACCCAGATAATACCCGGCGCAATGGCCTGCAATAAATGCGGTTGCGCGCCGATACCCAACGGGAACAGGGTTATCACCAGGATAAAAAACAGCAGCGGATTGGCTATTTCCGAACGACGCCGCAGAGCCAAAACCAGATCGCGCCGAATAACGGCAAAAAATGCGTGAGATAAAGACATCAGGATAAATTAATGCGCTGGACATCGACATCAGGCAGGTCTATGTCATGATGCGAGGTGAGGACGATCATTCCGCCGCTGGCGCAATGCTCGGTCATTAAGGTTTCGATAAGCGCGATGCCCTGCTTGTCTAATGAGGTGAACGGCTCATCAAGTATCCACAACACGTTTTCGGTAATCAGCAGTCTGGCCAAAGACAGTCGTCTTTTCTGGCCCGCGGATAAAGCCTGGGCGAGGACATCATCGTAGCCCGCCATATGAACCTTGGCTAAAGCTTCATGAATGGGATACTGTCCGGGGCTGCTTAAGGCCAAGGACATTTTTAAGTTTTCCCTTACCGTCAGCTCTTTTTTAATTCCGTCCAGGTGACCAACATAAGCCATCTGCGCATAAAACGGGCTGTCATTTACCGCGTCGCCGCACCAGTTAATTTCGCCTGCATCGGGTTCCCGGAATCCGCATAAAATACGCAACAACGAAGTCTTGCCGCTGCCGTTTTTGCCTTCCAGCAATAAAACCTGTCCTGAAACCAATTCAAAAGCCAGTTCTTCAAACAGCACCCGGTCATCGCGAATACAGCTTAAACCGCTGCCTTCAAGGGAATGTATCGATTGTGTTTGCATTAGTTTGACGTGCTAATTAAACAGCCAGTAATCGCTGACGCAATGTCTCATAAAGCAGCACGCCGGTTGCAACCGACAGGTTAAGGCTTTCCACTCGGCCCAGCATCGGCAGCTTGACCAGTACATCGCATTGCTCCTTGGTCAATCGTCTTAAGCCTTTACCCTCTGCGCCCACGACCAAAGCCAGGGGTACCGTGAAGTCGGTTTGATAGGCAGTCTGTGTTGTTTCGCCTGCCGCGCCCATGACCCAGATGCCCTGATCTTTAAGCCAGCGCAAGGTTCTGGACAAATTGGTTACCTGATAAACCGGCACCGTTTCAGCAGCGCCGCTGGCCACTTTGCAGACCGTCGGGGTAATGCCGGTGGCATTGTCTTTGGTGATAATCACGCCATGCACGCCGGTAGCGTCGGCGGTTCTAAGGCAAGCGCCGAAATTATGCGGGTCCTGCACATTATCCAGCACCAGGAATAAAGGCACGCCTGACAGCGTCAACACCGCGTCTTTCAGGTCGCTTTCCGATAATTCACCGGGCATTTCAACTTCAATAACAATGCCTTGATGGTTGTTGCTATCGGCTAATTTATCCAGTTTTTTCCGGTCAACTTTTTCCGGCTCTATGCCTAAGTCCAATAAATCCTCGACCAGCTGCGTCAGACGCTTGTCTTGCCTTTGGCCGTCAATCCAGGCTTTGTGGATGTTTTTAGGTGAATAATCTAAGGCCGACTGTACTGAATGTATGCCGTATATTTTGCTTAATTTCATTTTTTACGGCGTCTTTTTTTAGGTTTGGTATCCATCGCGGCTTGTTTTTGCGCCAGTTCAAAATCAATCTTCTTTTCATCCAGATCGACACGGGCAATCATGACTTTAACGCTGTCGCCCAGACGATAGTTAATGCCGGTGCGCTCGCCTCTCAACTGGTGACTGGTTGCGTCAAAATGGAAATAATCTTGCGCCAGATTGCTGATATGAACCAAGCCTTCAACATAAATATCAGCCAATTCCACAAAAAAACCGAACGAGGTGACCGCTGAAATAATGCCGGGGAATTCCTCGCCGACCTTATCCATCATGTATTCGCACTTGAGCCAGCTGACCACGTCGCGCGTGGCTTCATCGGCGCGCCGCTCATTGGCGGAGCATTGTTCGCCCAACACAACCATGTCAGGGACGCCGTAGAAAAAGCTTTCCACCGGCTTGCCTTGCAAACAATGCCTGATCGCACGATGTACCAGTAAATCGGGATAACGGCGGATAGGGGAGGTGAAATGCGCGTAAGCGTCCAAAGCCAGACCGAAGTGGCCCTTTAACTCGGGACTGTAAACGGCTTGCGACATTGAGCGCAACAATACAGTCTGGATCAAATGCGCATCGGGCCTGTCCTTAATAGACTCAATCAGGTGCATGTAATCCAGCGGTGTGGGTTTTACCCCACCGTCCAAACTCAAACCCAGTTCGCCAAGAAAGGTTTTCAGGTTCAGTAGCTTGTCGCTACTCGGGCCGTCATGTATCCGCAACAGCTTGGGCATTTTCTTGCCGTTTAAAAAACGCGCTGCGGCCATGTTCGCGGTGATCATAAACTCTTCAATCAGCTTGTGTGCGTCGTTACGCACCACCGGCACTATCTTTTCGATTTTACGCTCAGCGCCGAACACAATCCGGGTTTCCTGGGTGTCAAAATCCATCGCGCCGCGTTGCTCGCGGCTCACCCGCATTACCTTGTACAGCGCGTACAGCTCCTGCAAATGCGGCATCAGGATCTTGTATTTCTCGGCCAATGCCTGCGCCTCGCCAGCTCCCGGCTGGCTTGCGGCATACACACCATCCCTGGCGATATCGCCATCGACCAGCATTTTTGCAACTTCGTTGTAGGTTAGTCGGGCATGGGAACTCATCACCGCGTCAAAAAAGCGTGACCGGGTAACTTGGCCCTGTTGGTCTATGTACAGCTCGCAGACCATACATAACCGATCTACCTGTGGATTAAGCGAACACAGTCCGTTGGATAAAATCTCCGGTAACATCGGGATAACCTGTTCAGGAAAATACACCGAGGTACTGCGTTTTTGGGCTTCTTTGTCTAATTCCGAGTTAATCTGCACGTAATGCGAGACATCGGCAATCGCAACCAGCAGCTTCCAGCCTTTTGGGGTTTTTTGGCAATAAACGGCGTCGTCAAAATCGCGGGCATCTTCGCCATCAATGGTGACTAGTGGAATGTTTCGCAAATCGACCCGGTTTTCTTTTGCCGATTCAGGCACATCCTTTTTAAGCGGCTTGATTTCTTCCAACAGCTCATCAGGCCATTGATGAGGCAGCTCATGGGAACGGATCGCCATTTCGATTTCCATTCCGGGCGCCATGTGTTCGCCCATGACCTCAATGATCCGGCCGATAGGCTGCCGAAGCTTGGTCGGCTGCTCTAGAATTTCAGCAACAACAATCTGTCCTTGCTTTGCCTTGCCTGCACCGCCTTTTTGAATCAGGATGGTTTGCGCTATATTCTTGTTGTCCGGCACCACATAGGTGAAGCCGTCTTCCTTGTAGAGTCGTCCTACAACCTCATGGGTGTTTCTCTGCAGAATCTCGACAACCGCCCCTTCACGGCGGCCTTTTTTATCGATCCCGGCAATACGCACCAGCGCCCGGTCATTGTGCAGCAAGGGATTCATTTCCCGCGGTGACAGGAACAAGTCATCGGAGCCGTCATCCGGCTTAATAAAACCGAAGCCGTCGGCATGACCGATAATGCGCCCGGCAATTAAGTCCTCATTATTGACCAGGCAATACTTGCTGCCGCGGTTAAATAATAATTGCCCATCTCTTTCCATGGCCCGTAAACGGCGGCGTAGGGCCTCTAATTGGTCTTCGGATTCAAGAGCAAACGCTTCGGCAATTTCTTCGCGACGCAACGGCTTTCCAGCATGTTCGATCAATTGGAGAATTAATTCGCGGCTGGGAATGGGGTTCTCATATTTCTCAGCTTCGCGCTGGGCATATGGATCTTTTGTTGAGTTAAAATCAACGTCTTTTTTAGACTTCAATGTCATTTAAATAATAAATATAAGGGGTGGATACAATAAACATACTTAAAATAGATAGGCTCAGTATATCGATTAGGGTTAAAAGAGAAAAGTTTTTGGTTCTTATACAGAAAAACATTCTCGGTTGATTCTCGGATAGATCAAGGAAACGTCATCGCGTCTAGCTCAAGATTGTTTAAGTTTTAAGTAAAATTTGCCGCTTAATTGACAAAGCCAAAGAGGGCCGGTATAGTGCGCGCTCACTTTAGCTTTTACAGCTAGCCTCTGCCGAGGTGGTGAAATTGGTAGACACGCCAGCTTCAGGTGCTGGTGGGGGCAACCCCGTGGAGGTTCAAATCCTCTCCTCGGCACCATTAGTTTTAATCACATAACTCCGCGTTACTCCACCGGGCAAATTTCAGTATAACTGCCTGCATTTTACATGAAAATGCGCCTTCGATACCATTATTATGACTGACAATCGAGTCAGTTACGCTTAAAAAACACTTAAAAAACAAAATCCCAATCAGGCTCGATTTTACCTTTTAACGTCTAAAGGCAAAAAATAGGCTCGCCATACCGATTATTTTTCGGTAATTGACAGCATGGCGGCAATTGCCGGGTTACCGGCAATCCCTTGCCACTTTACAGCATCAATTTTATGTCACGATGCAAGTAGGAATCGGAATAGGATAATTAATAATTTGATTATTATTGCTTTTTTAAATAATGGCACGAACTTCGCTTTGGTTATTGCAACGTAATGTTTCAATTCACGAGGAAGCAATCATGGTCGAAAAATCAGCAAACTTAGCGATTATCAGCAATAACACTTTCGAAGCAACGAAAGCAGTTAATCTTCATAATTATGACATCAGTAGCGCCTTGCAAACGACTTTGGAATTTAATGAGCTGATCTCGATTTTCAGCAGTAAAATCGCCAACAAGATTCCTCATAGCGCCTATGTTTATATCAATACGGAATTTGGGTTGGAGGCAAAAAGCGGGGTTTTTACACGACATTCCTGCAATTACGCACTTAAAGTTGAACAGCAACAACTGGGCGAATTAAAGTTGATGCGCAACCATAGATTCAGCGATGCTGAGTTTCAGTTGCTGGAAACGCTGCTTTGCTGCTTAATTTATCCGTTGAAAAATGCAACCTTGTTTCATCAGGCCTTAAAAATGGCCTATACAGATCCGCTTACGCAAACTCATAACAGGGCTTCGTTTAACGATTCCATTAGCAGGGAAATGAGTCTTGCCGCACGCAATGGCAAACACTTGTCGGTCATTTTCTTTGACATTGACCATTTTAAAACCGTCAATGATACCTACGGTCACGATTGCGGTGACATCACCCTGGCTTTTAGCGCAAAATGGATTAAAGAGAGCCTAAGAGACAGTGACATTGTTTTCCGTTATGGCGGCGAAGAGTTCGTTATTTTATTAAGTAACACAGACACCCATGGTGCTGCATTGCTGGCAGAACGGATTCGCGCCTCAATTGAGAGTCATACCATAGCCTACGATATGTCAACGATCAAAGTCACGGCAAGCCTTGGCGTCAGCACTTTGCGTGCCGACGATACCATCGAGTCTTTTATCAAGCGAGCCGATGAGGCCATGTATATCGCTAAAAACAGCGGCAGAAACCAAGTGGTCTTGGCTAAATAAACGGTAGGTCGGGCCGCCCCCGGCAATATCTGTCCATGCAGTCGTAAAGCGCCTACTGTTGGTGTGCCACTTTTATGCATTGTAGGTAACCCGGTCTGAGCCGTTAACGTTTTCCAGGCTTATGGGTTTTAAATTCAGGCTTGGCGGGGTGTGCCGGTTTTTCGCCTGCCATGCCCGCAAATTCAAACAGCAAATCCAGCTCCTTATCGGTCAGCTCATAAAACGTACGGGCTTTCAGTCGCTCCGGCAATACCACAGGCCCATAGCGCACCCGCATTAAGCGGCTGACAACGACTTCCTGCGACTCCCACAAACGCCTTACCAATCGGTTGCGGCCTTCGGCAACGATAACGTTGTACCACTTATTGGCGCCTTCGCCGCCGAAAAACCTAATCTCGTCAAACTTGGCTTTGCCGTCTTCCAACTCCACGCCCTGTTTGAGTTTTGCCAGGGTTGCCTCTGAAATCTCACCCAAAATACGCACGGCATATTCACGCTCCACTTGGGTTGACGGGTGCATTAATCGATTCGCCAGTTCGCCATTATTGGTGACCAATAATAATCCTGAGGTATTGATGTCCAGACGACCAACGGCTATCCAGCGGCTGACAGCCAGTTTCGGCAACTGCGTAAACACCACCGGACGGCCTTCCGGGTCGCGGCGCGTAACCACTTCGCCGACAGGTTTGTGATAAAGCAACACACGGGTGGGTTGCTCGACAAATTTTTCCCAATGGACAACCCGGTCATTGACCTGCAAATGATCGCCTTCTTTCAAGCGGTCACCTAAGCCGACAGGCTTGCCGTTAATCTTTAAGCGTCCCTCGTCGATCCAGCGCTCAATTTCCCGCCGGGAGCCGACGCCGCCGCGCGCCAGCACTTTCTGGATCCGTTCTCCTTCTGCTGACTGATTAGGGGCTGTTTTTTTCGGCGCTATGGCCGCCTCGTTTTCAGTCGGTTGCTTCGGAGACCGGCTCGGCTTCGTCAAACTGCTCCTGCCTTGCCCCATCTCCTGCTTTCTTGCTGTCGTCGATGGTTTCGGGGATTTGTTCGGTGGTTTCTTGCTCTTCACTCTTTACCTGCATGGGTTGTTGCGATGCGTCTAACGACAAGTCAAGCTCCTGGATCTCTTGCAATGTCGGCAGTTCAGTTAATGATGTAATATTAAAATAATCTAAAAATTGTTTGGTCGTGCCGTATAAGGCAGGCCTGCCCGGTACTTCTTTGTGCGCCACCACCCGAATCCACTCGCGCTCCAATAGCGTATGAATGATGCTTGAACTGACGCCAACGCCGCGAATATCCTCAATTTCACCGCGCGTTGCCGGTTGGCGATAGGCGATAATGGCCAGCGTCTCCAGTAATGCGCGGGAATATCTTGGCGGCTTTTCTTCAAACAACCGCGATACCCAGCGCGACAGCTCCCGCCTGACCTGAAAACGGTAGCCGCTGGCAACCCGTTTTAATTCAACCGGCCTGAACCGGTAATCCTCCTTGATCGATTCAAGGGCGTCCTCAATGTCCTGTAAGTCCGGCTGCTCGATTTCAGGAAAAACCTGTTGCAGCTGTTTACAGGTCATCGGCCGATTGGCGGCAAATAAAATTGCTTCAACTACACGTTTAAGTTCCACGTTAATGTCACGCTGTTCGGTTAAGGGAGGCTCGTCGAAGGGCGAAGGTTCAACTATCGATGGCGATGTCGGCGCCGGCGATTCTGACCCGTATTTCGGCAAAAGGTTCTGGCTGGATGATATCGATGAGTCGTTCTTTGCTGAGCTCGAGGATTGCCAGAAACGAGACAACGACTCCGTGTCGACCTTCTTTTCGGATAAATAATTGAGAGAAAAGGAGACTATCTTCTCCTTTAAGGTTTTCCAGAATGGTTGACATGCGTTCACGGACAGATAAGGGCTCTTTGGTTATTTGATGGTGACTGAGCTGCTCGACTCTTTTAAGTACATCCTGAAATGCCAGCAGCATTTCTTTCAGCTGGACATCGGGTAATTGTTGTTCAATATTTTTTAGCGCCGAAACATCAATGCCGACTTCAAATATATCACGTTCAACTCTGGGCAACTGATCAATTTCTTCAGCCGCATTTTTGATCAGCTCATACTCCTGCAATCGGCGGATCAGCGTTGCCCTGGGGTCTTCCTCGTCTTCTTCGGCATCAGGTTGCCTGGGCAACAGCATCCTTGACTTGATTTCCGCCAACAGCGCGGCCATCACCAGGTATTCCGCCGCCAGTTCCAGGTTCAGCACGCCCATGATCTGGATATAGGCGATATATTGGTGGGTAATCTGGGCTATCGGTATGTTTACAATATCCAGGTTTTGCCTGCGGATCAAATACAGCAATAAATCCAGCGGCCCTTCAAACGTGTCCAGCAGCACTTCCAGTGCATCCGGCGGGATATAAAGATCGTCCGGCAGCTTGTTAAAAGGTGCGCCGTTAACCATTGCTAGCGCTGGTGATTCATCCGATATCTCGGCGGTATCCTCCTGAGCCATATCAATAAGTGTCGTCATCGACTAATAACTCAAGCTACAACCCGGCAATTGAAAAAAACACTTGCTGTGCAAAATACAAAGGATATTCCAAAATCAAATTCAAAACACGCGTGTATAACAACACCAATAAAATAATAAACCCGAATCGCTCCAGGCGATTATATTGCCACGCCCAATAACTGGGCAAAATGCCCGACAAAATTCGGCTGCCGTCCAACGGCGGAATAGGCAATAAATTGATCAGGGCCAACACCAGATTGATTGAGATACCGGCAACCCCGGTGTAAATCAGCGGTAATGAGATGGCTTCAGTCTGCGCACCTATCATCACCCCCAACCGGGCTATCAAGGCCCAGCCGACAGCCATCAATAAATTAGAAACTGGGCCTGCCAGGGCGACTATCGCCATATCCTGCCGTGGATTTTTAAAATTTCGTGGATCAACAGGCACCGGTTTTGCCCAGCCGAAAATAAAACCTGTACCAGTGATTAATAACAAGCCGGGGATAATCAGGGTTCCGAGCAAATCGATATGCTTGATTGGATTCAAGGTTAACCTGCCCAACATCGAGGCAGTGTTATCGCCGTATTTTTTTGCCACCCAGCCATGCGCCACTTCGTGTACGGTAATCGCAAAAATCACCGGTAATATCCAGACAACGATACGTTGCAACAGCGTCAATTCATTCATCATCTCGATTAACCCAACATCGGCGCAAGGCCTTTGCCCTGACGGATAATCTCGGTACCATTACCGGAAAACTCGATAATAGTCGTTTGTTCGGATTCAATAATACCGGCATCAATGATCAAATCCAGCTCATGCTCAAGTTTATTCCTGATTTCATAAGGGTCGGTCATTGCCTCATCCTCGCCCGGCAGCATCAACGTGGAGCTGAACAGTGGCTCGCCCAATTCCTGAACCAGCAATTGGGCGACGGGATGATCGGGGATGCGGATGCCGACCGTTTTTTTCTTCGGGTGCTGCAATCGGCGAGGCACTTCGCGCGTAGCTTCCAGAATAAAGGTGAAGGCTCCCGGCGATAACGCCTTAATCAAGCGGAAAGCATCATTGCCGATTTTGGTGAACATCGATACTTGGGCCAGATCTTTGCACACCAGGGTAAAGTTGTGTTTGTCGTCCAACTGCCGGATGCGACGGATTTTATCCAGCGCCTGCTTGTCGCCTATATGACAGGCAATTGCATAAGATGAATCAGTCGGATAAACAATAACGCCGCCCTTGCGGAGTATTTCCACTGCGCGATGTATCAAGCGCAGCTGCGGACTTTCCGGGTGTATTTCAAAAAATTGGGCCATTTATTAAGTGTTAAGCAGTGGGATTTATAACGATTATACCGTACATCCCCATAAGCTTGCAGTTGAAAAGTCTGGATAAATTCCATTACCACTTTCACCCTCAACTATTCAACTCATAATGAAATAGAACGCGGATGACGCAGATTAAAAGCAGATATACTGATTGCACTTCATTGTTGGCTTTTTAAAAATCCGCGTAAATCTGTTCAATCCGCGTCATCCGTGTTCTATCCTTCAAATGCTGAATAATTACAAGCGCTCAAACTTCCGCACATAATCCCCTAACTGAAAATTCTCCTTCACCTCATCATGCGGAATCAATAAATACTTCCAAGCCTTACCGCCGTTTTTCAACAGATAATCGCCAGCATTCTCACACCATTTAACTGCGGCATCGGTTTTAGCCTGTACTTTGCTATCAGCCATTTCTGCTTGCGACTTGGTTTCTACCATCAACACACAGTCATCAGTTTCAGCGACAAAGTCTGGGACATATTCAGGATGTTCAGCCCCGTCTTTATAGAAAATTTTGAACTGGCCTTTGGCTGGTTTAAACCATTTTTGTGCATCACGCTCTAAAATCACAGCAAAACGGCGCTCGGTATCGGAATCAAATTTCTGTACTGGATATAAACATTTGCTAAAACTGCCAAACAGCATCTGTTTGATTTTGCCTTTATCGCTTACGGTATCTCGATAAGGCTGAACCGATTGACCCGCGGCAACAGTATAAGCGCAAGTTTTTAATGGCGTAAAACCACTGCGCACTTCGACTTCGTAAGTATCAGCCTGCTCCCAAAAATGTTCAGCCATTTGCGTATGGATAGTTTTGGCTAATAATTGGCGGTTATTGCTCAATACGTTATTGACTTCGTCTTCTGATAGATACCCCTGCAAATGCTCAACGGCTTGCGTTGCCAAGTCATAGATTAAATCGGCATGATCATCATAAGAAATATCGTCATAATCGATCAGGGCGTGAACGATGTAATTTTCCGGCTTTGCCTCGATCAACCCAACTTGCGCAGCCATCAGCTCTTGCTCATTGGTTTGCAGGCTGTGAATAACAATATCTCGCTCAGACGGTTGCAAATTCAATCCGCTAAGGTTCAAAGCAAACGGCTTGTAGCCATAACTGACTTCGCCTTTAGGAACCACAACCACGCGAGGAATATCTATCGTATGATTCACCATCAGCGCCGTAGTTTTAGCGACTATTTCAGCGACATCAACCGGATTCTCGGTATCAAACAATGATTGCTGGCCTGCACTTAAATGTTCGGTGACAGCCTGAATAACCGACTTTTGCACCTCAGCATTCAATAACGCTTTGCTGGTAGCAACAGCTCCTGGATTGTGTTGCAGCTTGTTCAATTCAGCGATAGCGAATTGTGCAACTGTCGTTTCGGCAACACCGCTAAACACAGGCGGATTGTTATCTAAAGCCGGATAAATCATTCCGCCGGTTTTGCCGTTAATCAAGCTATCCAGATTTGAGCCCACGGTCACACTTTCGGCCTTTTCTTCATCGGAAGGCGCATCGAGAATCACCTGCTGCAAGCGCAACGGATTTTCAGGATTATTAGCTTCATCAACAATTTCCTGAAAACGGTCATGGGCAACGATGTTCAATCTGTCCACGGCAGTCACGCCGGTACGTTTACCGTAAGGCAAACGTAAACCACGACCAATCGATTGTTCTATCAGTGTTCGGGCATTCGCGGCACGTAACGGCACAATGGTATACAGATTGGTCACATCCCAACCTTCTTTCAGCATGTTGACGTGAATGACCACCTCCGTCGGCTCATCCCGACTTTCCACAGCCAGCAGGCGGTTAATCATTTCCTCTTCGGCAGCACCGCTCTTGCTGCTGTCCACCTGAATGATCTTGCCTTGGTATCGACCATCAAAAAATGCCGACGATTCCATTAGCTGTAACAATTGCGCCGCATGTGTGGTATCTCTGGCAATGACCAACATAAACGGTTTAATCACCGGTACATCGTTTTCGTGTGCATAAGTTAGCAATTCCACCTTGGTCGTTTCATGCAGACGAATTCCATCCATCAACTTGATACGCTCCACTTCTTCTTTGGTATGTTGCGAAGCATCAAAGTTACGTTGCGTGACAACGGCGGGTTCTTTCACAAAACCATCATCCATTGCTTTCGCCAACGGATAATCCACCACCACATTCTTAAACGGCACCGGCCCTTTATTGCTCTCGGTAAACGGCGTTGCCGTTAATTCCAGTCCCAGTAATGGCTTCAATTCATTAAGCGACCGCACCCCGGCATCGGCGCGATAACGGTGCGATTCATCCATCAACAGCACCAAATCCGGCAATTGCGCCAGATAGTTGAAATAACTATCGCCCAGATATTCCGACAAGCGTTTAATCCGTGGGGACTTACCACCGCGTACTTCGGAATTGATTTTGGAAATATTGAAGATGTTAATGGAGACCGAAGTAAACGCATCCAACGCACGGCCTTTCACTTCATAATCATCGCCGGTAATGATTTTCGGCGAATTGATTGCAAACTCGGCAATGCCCTTAAAGACATATTTCGGCGTGTTGGGCGTAAAGTCGGCAATCAGTTTGTTGTAAATAGTCAGGTTCGGCGCCAACACAAAAAAATTGCTGATACCATGCGCCAGATGCAAATAACTGATAAACGCGCCCATCAATCGGGTTTTACCCACCCCGGTTGCCAAGGCAAAACACAAGGACGGGAATTCCCGTTCAAAATCCGATAATTTTGGGAATTCGCTTTTTAGAACTTCCAATAAAACTTCCACATCCCGTTTCGGGTTGAGCATATCCGGTGTTGCCGCAATCGCTATAGCCAACGCCTCTAACGATTCCCGTTGCGGTGCGCGTAACGAAAGACGTCCGGCGACATGGTGTAGGGCTTTCTGATTCATGCGTGTTCCTGTTGTTTGAGCTCTTCGGCAGAAATCCTGCACAGCACGCCATCCTTGATCACCACAATGGCCGTATTTGTTTGTATTGCCGTTTGCCTTGCCAACTGTGCGGCGCGCTTGATAGCGACAAGCGATGCAATCAAGTCCGGATTTCTAGTGCCCCAAGCGTTAGCGCAGTGGGTATTAGCAAGTTGCAATTCGGATGCTTTCATTAATTTTCTTCCTATTCGGTACGGCAAGGATAACGGTTGGCTGTTGTCTCAGCATTCACCCGCCAATTTCAACACTTCCTTTTCCAAGTCTTCAGAAACCCTGAAATTTGCCTGCTTTAGACGAATCAAAACATCACCAACAGAAACAATAACATGCTGCTGTTTGGCTTTAAGTAAAACACCCAACAAACCCGTAAACTTAAGCTGCAATTGTTTCGCTAATTTTCTGGCTTTTAAATCATCCAAAATCATCACGTTGTCTCCAGGTAATTGCAGGGCTAAAGCAATCGTACTGGCTTCGCCTAAATCGACACTGGCATTGAGGATACGTAAATAGTTTTGATCTTTAACGGCTAAAACAGTCATCCAGCTTTCTAGCGGTTTACCAAATTCCGCAACCACTTCTTCAGTCAAAAAAATGTTTTGATAAAGCGTCCCAAGAATATCAAGTGCATCAATATTATCTAAAAGAATCAGGCAGCTGGTGTTGGAAATGATGCTAGGCATTATCGAAATCCTGCTTAATCTCGTCGGCAGGGTAATTGAGTACCGAAACCTGATACTGCCCTAACAACTCCATAAATGTCCGTTTGGAAAGCTGGGTCATTTGCGCCGCTTGTCCAATAGAAAGGATGCCTTTTTCATAAAGTCGGCTGGCAAGCAACATGTGAATTTCCCGTGCGTCTAAAGTGATGGTATCGGGGAGTTGTATTTGTAGTGTTTGCATGAGTTTTCCTCAATTAAAAAGGTGCTGGAGAACCAGTATAAAAGTTTTTAACATGACCTATTTCTACTTTGTCAGATTCAATAAACGTACAATTCAGAATCGTCATTCCGGCAGGGATTGCCGGAATCCAGACTCCATGGATGGATTTTAGCTTACCATCCATGGCACTGGATACCCGCTTCCCGGCGGGCATGACGTGCTTGCGTATAATCTGACAAAGTAGAACTATGCCGTATGACTGCTGCATTAGATTTCACCAAAAAGGTCATTTTGTGCCGTATTGGCTTGCTTTAGCCTAGTTTTTTTAGGCTTTTCAATTTCAGGCTCCGGCTGCGCCATCGGCAAATTCGCCACATTCAAACTGTAATCGTCATGCGCCCATTCGCAACGCGATAACACCATCTTCGGAATCTTCTTTAAGGTGAGATTGGAAAACTGATCGGCTTTGCCGCGAAACGCCGCGCAACACACTAACAACGAACGGTCGCCGCCAACTTCTTCGGACAACTCTTCCAGTTGCTGGTGCGACAGATTTTGCGTGGTCACATAGATAAAATCCTGCTCGGACGAATAACCATGATTCCACCATTGGGTATCGGACGGCGCATAAGTAAAGCCTTCCAGCTTGCATAACGCTTCTGCCAGCATTGCCGGATTGTAGTTTTTGTTGACTACCCAGTTGTCCCAGCGGTCTTGTTCCAGTAACGACGGCGCCAAACTATAATAACGAAAACCGCCGCCGCCTTGCCAGTTTTCTGTTTTAGAAATACCACCTTGATCTTCACCATCAACGACTTTTTTAAGTCGTGGAATGATATGCGTTTGGCAATGCTCGCCTAGCTCAATCATTATCCAGCGACGGCCCATTTTATGAGCAACTGCACCAGTTGTGCCTGAACCAGCAAAAGAGTCTAGTACAAGGTCGCCTGGGTCGGTGGCTATTTCCAATATACGCTTAATGAGTCTTTCCGGCTTTGGCGTCATGAAAATATCAGCATCCTTAATATCTTGAAACAAAGTTCTTATTTCAACTTTTGCCTCTGCATTAGTGCCAACGTCATCATGAAACCATAAAGTAGCGGGGACAACACCCTGCTTTACTTCCGATAGAAATTTTTTAATTCTTGGGGTCGCAGTACCATCTCGCCCCCACCAAATCCGTTTGTCACTTACTAACTGGTCTAATGTTGCTCTTGAGACTCGCCAATATGTTCCTTGAGGTGGAATGAACACCTTACCTGAAGGAGACACAATTTCATATGTACCTTGGCTATAGTAATTTCGTGCCTGGATTGCGTTTGTTGTCCAAGGGCCTCTAGGATCTTTATCTGGATTTGAATACGATTCATCAAGTTTGGCACTGCGAGAAAGAAGATTTCGATTCCAACTCGTAATTGTCTTTGTGTAAATGAGCACATACTCATGCATGTCTGAAAAATATTTTGCTGAATTTTTGACCGTGAACAGCTTTTGCCATATGACAGATGCCACAAAATTCTGTCGCCCAAAAATCTCATCACACAACACCTTCAAATAATGCGCTTCATTATCGTCAATGGTAATCCACAACGAACCATCATCCGACAATAAAGACCGGATAATCTCCAGCCGGTCGCGCATCAGCGACAGCCAGATCGAATGCTCCAGCCCATCGTCATAATGGGTAAACGCGCTACCGGTGTTGTACGGCGGATCGATAAACACGCATTTCACCTTACCCGCATACCCCTGTTCCAACGCCTTCAACGCCAACAGGTTGTCGCCGAAAATAAGCTTGTTATCGAACTGATCGTTATCGCTAACCCGATGTTTGGCGTGATACGACAAACCCGGATTTTCCAACAATATCCTCGGCTCCAGCTTAGGCCGCTTATCCTTGCCGATCCAGGTCAGTTCCAGTTTGGTTTTGCTCATGCGTTATACTCGTATGGATTTTTTTATGTCTTGTTTGCGACAGATAATCAGCCGATAATTAAATCGGACTGAGGATTCTCGGTCGGCACTAAGCCTCGGTGGAGTCACCGGGGCTTTTTGTTTGTCGTCAAAGTTCTTATCAATCAGGCTTTCGTCAGCTGAAAACTGACTTTCAAACCATTCAGCCATGAAGGCAGAATAATTCCATCGTGCTGTAAGCGGCCCACGACAATACCGGGATGAATGCCGATTGTTTGGGCAAATCGAATAACCGAATCATTGCTGCGTAATTCAGGCAATTGCTTATTGTAAGTAGCAGGAATTAATAACTCTTTAGCCCATTGATTGGCTTCTTGTTCTTCTTTGGAGTCCTGATTGTCTCCATTCAAATCATCCAAATAAATGGCCTTTTTTTCGCCGGAATCTTCCGAATGCAAAAGAATGTGCGCGGCTTCGTGGAAGAAAGTAAACCAGAATCTGTCGTTAGTTTTGCCGTAAAGCGATAGTTGGATAAGCGGCCTGTGTGCATTCAACCAGCGCGCAACACCGCTAACATGCGCTTTGGGAACCGAGGAAACCAGCACAAAGGCGACACCGGCTTCACGGCATAACCGGCGCAATTCCGGCTCAAATTGCTCTGGCGGCTGTGTCGTCAGGTTGCGGATTGATTTGAGCGCTTTTTCAAATTTTGCGCGGTTATAGTTTGGGCCGTCTATTTTTTCAGCTTCAATTTCACCTAAGCGCAGCCAGGACGAGATAGCGCCAATATCCGATTGAGTTGAACGCGTCCTACGAAACGCCAATTGCATCCCGGCGTTATAGCGCTGCTCCCATTGGTCGGGAGAAGCTACACAAAAAAAACGCAATAAGGGTTCAACCAAGCTTGGTTTGGATTTTGCCGTGATAGGTTCGTTTGGAATAACACCGGCTTTTTTTAATTCGCCTAGCGGCAATTTATCCAGCCAACCTACCCAGCTTTGATGTCGTTGTTGCGCTTCAATACGCGCCAGATGCTCTCTGTATTTAACTTCCCTGTTCAGCCAAAAATTAGCCGTGGACCCTAAAACGCGCTCCAATCTCAATGCCGCATCTTCGCTCAACGCGGCTTTACCTTTAATGAGCTGGTTGAGATGCTTGGTGGAAAAACCCAACCTTTGGGCGAGCTCGGCTTGCGACCATTCGCGCTCTTCAATTAAATCCAAAATGGTTTCGCCTGGAGGGGATACCCAATCAGGGCGAAACGGTGCGCCTGGGTTAGTCATGGTAATCTCCAATATAAATAATTGTTATCGCAGTGATTTGAGACCAGTCGATATTGCCATCAGTATCTTGGGGTACTGGCTCATGATCGGGTTTAAATACCAGTCTTTTGCCGTCAGCAAGGTCTAACGCAAATTGCCCAAGGCGATCTCTTTCTAAAGGATGGGGACGGCCTGCATTTAACTCTCGCACATGGGCGACAGCCTCTAAATCACTTAATCTGCTACGTAATTTTCTTGCGCAATTGGAACCTAGTTTTTTTTCGGCTTCCCTACTGATTTCACATAGCTTGCGTAACTTGGGATCTAGGAAATCAATTTGCATAGACGGGTACTTAGTATATAGAAATTTACCTAATTGGTAAATAATTGCAGGTCGCAAATAATTGGGGTTAGAGAAATAATGTTCCCAATTATTTTCCAATTGCTTTTTCTGTCAAAGTAGCAACATTCTATTTGTTGGATACTCAAATTAAAAAATCATCTAGTGATTGCGCAACTTCGGGAAACTCACGCAGTATTTTTTTATCTTCGGTAACCAGTTTCACGGATAACTGTTTTGCCAGGGCGACAAATTCGCAATCATAAGCCGAACAATTGCTGCTATCGGTTAACGTTAAAACTTGCACGGATGTTACTGAAAATTCATGATCCGCCATTAACGCTTCGGCTTCTTCTTGTATCAGCAACGCTTCCGCCAGAGTAAGGATTTGTTGCCGACTATACAGTACAAGCACATTACGGAATTCGCTACGCCAAAGGCTGGGAGCCGCCCATTCGGCATCTTGCAGATAAAGCCGACTCGCCCTTTCGGAATAGACCGTCGGCAAAAATAGATAGCTGATGATGTTGGTGTCTGCAACAATCATGGCCTGCCGCTGTTAATAGCCAGCTCAATATCTTCCGGTGTGATGGTGTTGCTCTTGATACCGGAACGCAATTGCTTAATGCGGCTTAAACGGTCAGCAGGCGTTATTTTACTGGCGACTAAGGTTTTTTCGAGACAAACAATGACTTCACTGTTGATGCTGCGCCTATGCAATTCGGCGGCGTTTTTTAGTTGTTGATAAAGCGATTCGGGGATGTTTTTAATGGTCAGTGCAGGCATAACTAATTCCTCGGCGTGGACTATAGTTGCATTATGGTTGCAATATGTCATCCTGACAATAGACAAACCCTGTTATTACAAACGCCAGCAGATGGTAAATAAATCTTCTGCTTCCGTTTTTTGATTTAACTTGCTTTCCAGTTGCTCGATCAAAGCTTCCCGGCGTTCATCGACTTCATCCTGGCGATCAAAGAGTTCTTTACGCTGTTTGTTGCGGGTACGTTCCAGTTCCTGCTGTTGCTTTTGCCAATATAACTTTTCTGCCAGTGTAGGTGCAATTTTGGCATTGCGCCGGACTTCTTTAATCTGCTGATCGATGTCTTTAATGCCTTGTTCAAGTCCAAATTTTAAATCATCCGCCCAGTGATCCAGTTTATTCACTTCTTCCTCAAAAAACGTCAGATTGCGACTATTTACCATTTTGATGATGTCATTCTGAGCTGCACTGAGCGCATCTTCAATCCGGGAGGTCGAAACAACGCTTTGCTGTTGGCATTGGCTTGCAGGCAGTTGCATTAGTTTTTGCGCTGTTTCGGTGGGCAATAGTTTGCCATCATCGGTTTCTGCCGCGAACAGAAGATGGTCTTCGCTACGCTCCAGCGCTGCTATGTTAAAGCGTTGCAGTTTCAGCGTGCCGGATTGCCCGAGCAAGGATTCAAGCACACTGATTTTTGCGCCGTGCGCGGCATAATCAAAATGGATATGTGCGGTGGGTGTTGCTTGGTTTTTAGCAGTTTCCAGCACCCACTCACCAAGCGGGTGACTGAGGCGGTAGACGTGGGTGTTATGTGACTCTGCACGTTGATTTTGACCTCGGGCAATCAGTTGATATTGGCCCTGTGGCGCTTCATTGATGACATTTTGTTGTAGATGAAAACGATGTTGTTGGTCATCAAAATTGGCGTAGGCTTTAAGTTGGTGTTGTGTCAGCGCCCAGAACCAACGACTGATTTTATCTAAGCGTTGCTCGGCCTGATTAAGTTGTATTTTAAGTAAGTTGTGGATGTCCTCATCAAAATTATCCAACAGTTGCTGCCGGGTTTCCTGCATTTGTTTGTTGATGTCGACTTCCATTTCCTGTTGCAGTTGGGTGAAAGCCGCTTCTATTTGTTCGGTGGTGCGGCAGGTTTCGTAAATGGCCTGGATGCGCTTTTCAAAGTCTATCCCCGATTCTATCGTGCCTAGGACGTCATCGGACGCACCAAAGACACCATCGAACAGGTGAAACTTGTCGGTTAATAGCTCCAGTACCCGCTGGTCGGCATAATTGCTTTGGTTCAGAAAGTTGATAACGACGACATCAAATTTTTGCCCATAGCGATGACAACGGCCAATACGTTGTTCTACACGCTGAGGATTCCAAGGCAGATCGTAGTTGATCAGCAAGGAACAAAATTGCAGGTTAATCCCTTCGGCTCCGGCTTCTGTAGCAATCATAATTTCAGCATGATGCTGGAAGTGGTCAATCAACGCCGTTCGCCTGTCTATTTGCGGTGACCCGGCGATTTTGTCGGAGCCTTTATGTTCTTCTAACCATTGCTGGTAAATACGGGTGGTTTCCGGGCTGTTGTTGGTGCCGCTGAAAGTGACCACTTTATCCGCGTAGTAATTCGCAGCAAGATAGTTTTGCAAGTATTCCTGGGTGCGTCTGGACTCGGTAAAAATAACGGCTTTACGCGGAGCATTCATTACAGCCATTTGTTCAAAACCCTGATTCAAGGCAATCAACAAGGCTTTTGCTTTGCTGTCATCACTGATTTTTTCAGCTTGTTCGATGAGGCCGCTTAACTCAATGATTTCAAGTTGTAGCTGTTCTTTGTCGATGACTTGCTCTGACTCCTCTACTCCCTCGCTGTCTAACTCTTCGAGATAATCCGTTTCCAGGTCGTCGCTTTCAATCAGTTCGGCAATGAAGTCAGTATCATCTACCTGATGAGCTAGAAGAGTTTCCAGGCGGCGTTTAATGGTAATCAGCGTGTTATGGACTGCATGGGTGCTGGACGCCAACAGCTTACGCAGAATGAGTCCGGTGAGGTGGCGTTGCCGCTTGGGTAAGGCATAACTATCTTCACGCTCAAGTAACGCGGTAATGCCGTTATAAAGCTGCATTTCGGCATGAGATGGCGTGAAGGGTACAGTGATAGCCTTACGTTGTGTGTAGCGAATATATTCCAGAACTTGTTTACGCAAAGTTCGTTTTACAAACCCCTTTAGGCGCTCTTTAAGTTGGCCGATGCCATCGCCACCCATATAATGTTGCCGAAAGGATTTATCATCACCAAAAATATGTTCATCAAGGATTGTCGATAAGCCGTAAAGCTCTAATAATGAGTTTTGTAATGGCGTAGCGGTTAGCAGTAATTTTTGCCGACCATACAATGCACGTTTTAATGCTTGCCCCATTTTATTATTGGGTCGATAAGCATTGCGTAGCTTGTGGGCTTCATCCATTACCACCAGATTCCAAGGCTCAACGACTAACGACTCTTCTAATCGTGCGGCAAAATGGTAGGAGAGAATGTTGATGCAGTTGTTATTGAGTGGGTTGGCAATGCCTTGATTTTTTAATTGTCGCCAAGTATTGGCATCAAGAATCTGTGAAGGCAGATTGAATTTATCTTGCAGTTCTTGAGCCCATTGTTTGCGCAAAGATGCCGGGCAAATAATCAGCAATCGTCGTTTGCGCTCCGCCCAATATTGGCAAAGCACTAAACCTGCTTCAATAGTCTTTCCCAAGCCCACTTCATCAGCGAGGATAACGCCTTTATTAAGCGGGTTGTGGAGTGCAAACAGTGCGGCGTTGATTTGATGTGGGTTGAGATCGACGGTTGCGTCAAATAAGGATTGGGATAACCTGTCAACACCATCAGCGGCGTATTGGCGAGTTAGCTCATGGGCATAGTATTTGGCATGGTAATCAGTAATCACTATTTTTCTTGTATCCGTTGATTTGACTATTGATTAATCCATTGTTCGATGGCTTTGATTATGGGAACAACAAGACCGGCATGCCTGCCGTTTTTGTCTTGGGATGCCGCAAGAGGCGAGACATATCAAGCATCGCTTCCAAAATAAAGGTGAAGGCTTCTTGCAATAACGCCACCCTTACGGAGTATTTCCACGGCGCGATGTATCAAGCGCAGCTGCGGACTTTCCGGGTGTATTTCAAAAAATTGGGCCATTGATGGATGCTAATATAGTGGGATATAGGGTAATTATACCGTACATCTTTGTAAGCTTGCAGTTGAAAACGGCGCAGCCGCCAAATCGCATCAAAAACCTCATGTCACACGAAGCATGCATGTTGGAGAATGATAAATCTCAGGCAGCTGATCTTTGATGAGTGACTAACCCTGGTCATATGCTACAATCGGGAAGCCATCTTTCTTACCTTAGGGCATATGCAATGCGGGTTGAACTGTAAAATATATTGATGTTAACGATACCGGGCTATAAATTAGGTGGACTTATCTATAAAAGCGCCTCTTCCTCCATTTTCAAGGGGAAGCGGGAGTCTGATAGCGCAGCTGTTATTGTAAAAGTACCCACCTCAAAGTACCTGTCCCTGGATGATGTGGAAAAGTTCAAGCGGGATTATCAGATAGGTTCACAGCTTAACGATGCCAATATCATTGAATATTATGGCTTGGAGACGACTGATTACGGCCCGGCGATTATTACCGAAGACTTCGGCGCAATCCGCTTAAAGGACTATATTGCCGCCGATGGACTGGCGGTGGAAGACTTTTTGGCAATCGCCATCCAGCTGGCTTCAGGCCTTGCCGCGATCCATGCCGGTTCTGTTGTTTTCAAAGACATAAAACCTGGAAACATCGTCATCTCACCCGAGTCCAAGATCGCCAAGTATATTGACTTTGGCATCGCCACTCACCTGGAACAGGAAACCCAGGAAGCCATCGGCCTGCGCAAACTCAAAGGAACGCTCTCGTATATGTCGCCGGAGCAAACCGGGAGAATGAACAGGAGCCTGGATTACAGAACCGATTTTTATTCTTTGGGCATTTCTTTTTACGAGATGCTGACGGGCCGCCCCCCGTTCGAGGCTGACGACCCTATAGAGATTATCCATTGTCATCTGGCAAAGCCCGCCATTCCGCCAGCCACGACTAAGCCGAAAATCCCGATTCAGGTATCCAATATCATCATGAAGCTGCTGGAGAAAAACGCAGAAGATCGGTATCAGAGCGCGACCGGATTACACAAAGACCTGTTGCACTGTCTAAACGAACTGAAATCAAAAGGCGCTATTTCATCGTTCGATCTTGGCCGGTCGGATGCCTCCGACCGGTTTCATATTTCGCAAAAATTATACGGACGGAAGCAGGAACTGGACAGATTACTGTTTGCCTTTGAGCGAGCCGGCCAGGGTTCCGGGGAAATGCTGCTGGTAACGGGGTATTCCGGCATTGGGAAGTCAATGTTGGTTAATGAGCTGCACAAACCGATAACACATTTGGGCGGGTATTTTATCTCCGGCAAGTTTGAAAAGCTGGTAAAAGACAAAGCCTACAGCGGCATAGCCCACGCCTTCGAAAAGTTGTTCACACATCTTCTTGGCGAAAGCGACCAGCAAATAGCCTTATGGCGAGAAAAATTATTGTCTTCCCTGGGCGCTAATGCTCAAGTCATTATTGATGTGGTACCCGGCGTTGAAGCGCTGATCGGCAAGCAACCGGCAGTGCCGGAGTTGGAGCCGGTAGAGTCTCAAAACCGGTTTAACCTGGTGTTTGGTAACTTTGTGCGCACCTTTGCCGACGAAGGGCATCCTTTAGTCCTGTTTCTCGACGACTTGCAGTGGGCGGATTCGGAAAGTCTCAACCTTATCACCATCCTGGCAACCGACCAGGAATTAAACTACTTCATGCTGATTGGCTCTTACCGGGATAACGAGACGCAAGGCGCGCATCCTACGATGCTGTGCATAGCCGAGATAGAAGCCGCGAAGGGCAAGCTGGAACGATTAGTGTTAACGCCGTTGGATATAGCTCATACCAACCAACTCATCGCCGATGCGCTTAATTGTGCGTTAGATCGGTCGCTACCCTTGGCCATATCCATTTTTAAAAAAACCGAAGGCAATCCATTTTTTTTGAAGTTATTCTTGCGCTCGCTCTATGATGAAAAATTGCTCAGCTTTGCCCCGGATACAGGCTGGCAATGGGATATGGAGCAAATAAGCCAGATGCAGGCCACCGATAATGTGGCTGAACTCATGCTTAGAAAACTGAGTCGGTTCCCTGAGACGGCGCGGGAATCGTTAAAGCTGGCTGCTTGCTTTGGCAACCGCTTTACCTCAGAGGATCTGTCGATGGTGTCCGGCAAAAGCAACCGGCAAGAAGTCATCAATCTCCAGCCTTTCATCAGCGCCGGCATGATACTGCAAGGGAAAAACCATTTCAGGTTTGTCCATGACCGGATTCAGGAAGCCGCCTACACCTTAATACCGGCAGACCAGATTGAGGCCTTGCATTTGCAGATAGGGACGCTGCTGTTGGCAAAGCGCTCCCCTGAAGAAGCGGATGAACGGATATGCGAGATAGTAGACCATTACTGTCGAAGCAAGGCGCTTATAAAGGATCAGGGCAGCCTGACCGCTTTAGCCCATTTAAACCTCAGAGCAGGACAGAAGGCCAAAAAAAATGCGGCGTTTTCTTCATCGCTGAGTTATTTTGCCGAGGCGATAACCTGTTTGCCGGAGTCTGCATGGGAAAACCATTATGAGATCAGTTATCTGTTGCACAAAGAATTAGCCGAGGCCGAATATCTTAATGGCAACTTTAAAACATCCCAGCAGCTGATTGACGTAAGCCTGGACAAAGCCAAAACCCCCATAGAAAAAGCCGATCTGTATACGCTGCTGATCTATCAAAATACCGTTAAGGCAGAATATCGAAACGGCATAGCTTCGGGACGCAAGGCCATGGAGATGTTGGGCTTTGATTTGCCGCAACAGAATGTAAAAGAAGCGTTGGATGCCGAGCTTGCAGAAGCCAGAATAAATCTGCGCGGGCGGGAAGTTGCGTCTTTGCTGGATGCTGCGCAAATGACTTCAGGGCTGCACAAGGCGGCAATGAAAGTAATGATGAACATGCAGCCGACCTGCTATATGGCCGATCCTGAGCTATATAACCTGATAGCCGTAAAGATGGCTAATATTTCGCTTAAATACGGGCACGTCGCTGAATCGGCCAAGGCTTATGTTACCTACGCCAATATACTCAGCTCTGTTCTGGGGCAATACAGGCTGGGCTATGAGTTCGGCATTCTGGGCCTGAAAATGAGCGACAGTTACCATGATCCCGTTCAAAAATGCCGGGGCATATTCATCACCATTGCTTTCCTGTTTCATTGGAACAAACCCTTTAAAGAGGCGGAGAGTCTTTTTAATGACGGTTACCAGACCGGGCTTGAGTGCGGCGATTTCCAGTATGCGGGTTACATCCTGGGCTTTGGCACAACTAACCTTTTCAGTCAGGGCATCCGGTTGGACATCCTACAGGAAAGGCTGGAAAAATTTATGGAGTTTGTCCAGAAAGCCAAACACCAGATGCCGATGGATGCCATTCAGGGATACCTGATGATTATCGCCAATTTGCGCGGCATGACCGCTCACCGGAATTGCTTCGATGACGATCAGATAAGCGAGACCGTTTTTTTGTCAGGGTGTCGCTCCAGAAATGTCATTGTTGCCGCCAGTTATTTTTTAATTGCCAAGGCTCAAACGCTTTACCTGTATCAACAATACGAACAAGCGCTTGCCTGCATCACGGAGGCGGAAAAAGATCTCTCTTTTATCAGCGGCACCAGCGCGATGGCGGAACATAATTTTTACCAGTCGCTTATTCTTTTGGCTCTGTGCGACCAGGATGAGGCGGCCAATACAGAGAGCCTGCTTAAGGTCGAAAAGTTACAACTACAGTTGCGGATATGGGCCGTGAACTGTGAACAAAACTTCCTGCATAAATACCTGCTCGTCGATGCCGAGCTGGCCAGGGTCGAAGGCCGTGTTATTGACGCCATCAATGGCTATGACGATGCCATAGAATCTGCCAGGGTCAACGGCTTTATCCAAAGCGAGGCCTTGGCTTTTGAGCTTGCCGCCAAGTTTTGGCTATCCATCGGTAAAGTCGTGTTTGCCAGACATTATCTGGAAAGCGCCCACCAAGGTTATCTCTATTGGGGGGCGCTGGCTAAAGCCAGGATGCTGGAAGAAACCTACCTGGAACTAAAGCCCCACGCCTTAAAAGAGTACGGTGGACATACCAAAATCAATCCTTTTTCAAAAGGCAAAAAATCGACAACGCGCTCCGATACCTCTGAAACCCTGGATATGGTGTCCATGATGAAGGCGTCCAGCGCCATTTCAGGCGAGATGGTGTTGGATACTTTGTTGGGTAAGGTTATGCGTATCGTGATTGAAAATGCAGGCGCGCAGCGGGGACTGTTTATGTTAAGGGAAGATAACCGCCTGATGATCGTAACCGAGGCCTCTATCGATAACGAAAAGCTGTATGAAATGCAGGCTATTCCGGTGGAGAACGTTATGAATGCCTCTTTGCCTATCATTCGCTATGTTGAACGAACCCGGAAAAACCTGATGTTATCCGATGCCTGTAATGACGGGCCGTTTATCCATGACCCTTATGTGCTGGCACAAAGACCTAAGTCTATCTTGTGCTTACCGGTGATGAATTCCGGCCAATTAATCGGCATACTCTATCTGGAAAATAATATCACGGCGGGCGTTTTTACCCGGCATCATCTGGAAATGCTAACTCTACTGTCATCGCAAGCGGCCATATCGATCAATAATGCCCGGCTTTACGCCAATCTGGAAGCGACTACGCTAAAGCTGTCCGAGTCCCATGAAAAACTGGCGGAATACAACCAGACGCTGGAGCAGGCCGTTGAATTTCGTACCCGGCAACTTCGCAGTCAAAGTGAGCAGGTCATGCTCCTTAATGAGCTTAGCCGTCAGTTACAGGCGGCCGAAAATCTGAATGAGATGCACCGGCAGATAGATCAAGCCATGCCGAAAATATTTCAGAACACACCGGGCAGTATCTACTTGCTGGAAAATGAACAACTGGGTAAGTGGGGGCATATTGCTTCATGGGGCAGCCTTTTTACTGATGCGCATGATCAATCAAACCCGGCGGAAAACGAAAATAAAACTACCGCCTATAGCGTTCCCTTGGAAATCCAGAACCAGGCCTTCGGCGTTTTGCGCTTGTCGCTGGATAATATGCCGAAAGAAAGCTGGGATGAAGAGTTGCCTAATACGGTGTTGGAGCATATCAGCCTCGCGATGATGAACCTGCATTTACGCAACCAGCTTACTTATATGGCGCATCATGATCCGCTCACCGGCTTGGTCAACAGGCGGCACATGCTTAGCTGGCTGAGCGATGAGTTAAAACGCTGCAAAAGGTATCAGCGTCAACTTTGCATCATCATGTTCGATGTCGATCACTTTAAGCATTTCAATGATGAATACGGCCATGCCGCGGGTGATGCCGTTCTTGTCGCGCTTGGGGCGTTGCTGCCGCAGATAGTGCGTGAGGTAGACCTGACCTGCCGGTACGGTGGCGAGGAATTTCTGCTGTTACTGCCGGAAACCGACTTAAACCAGGCCATGGTCGTGGCAGAAAATATCAGGGAAAGCATTGCCGCTTTGAAGGTCAGCTGTGAGGGCATAGCGCTCCGGCAAGTCACCTGTTCGATGGGCGTGTCATGCTATCCGGCTCATGCCGGCAAAGAAGATGAATTGTTGAAAACCGCCGACGCAGCGCTTTATAACGCTAAACATGCGGGTCGGAATCAAGTGATGACTGCTGAAAAATAAATTCTCAGCAGCCGAACTCTTTTGAACGAACATGAGCAGTAGTTGAGGGCGTGCCATGCGCGCCTTTTTTATGGCTTGAGCGAGTCACCCTCTGGCGCGCGCGGCACGCCCCTGCGCTGCTATTTAGCGACGCCAGGACAAGGGGTCTGGTTGTTTGCGTTACACCATGCCTGCGCTTCAGTCCAGCTAACCGCAGGCAGGCCCTTGTCATTCAAACCGCCCATATCTATTTCGGCATTGATGCAAATCAAGGCCTGATTGGTTGGGCTGGGATTG
>JAUXTH010000096.1 GCA_030679035.1 Methylobacter sp.
GTTGCTGAATATCAGCCAAAAATGGACGATGCCACTCCAAAACTGGAAAGCCGCTCTTAACCGGTTTAGTATTATGTTCGAGGATCGGATGCCTATCCGATAATTGAAAAAATCCGTTTACACAAAATTCGGGACACCCTCACAAACTAAAAAACGTCTTCCATACCTTAGCGCTCTTTCTTTGCATGGGCGTCATTTTGTCCTTGGTGGGCTTTATTCTGGCCGGGGTCGAGGGCATTGTATGGGCGGCGTTTTTAGGTATCCTGATACTGGTTATCAGCCCGAACATATCGCCGGCTTTCATCTTTTCCATGTATGGCGGCAAATTACTGTCGGCAGATAATGCCCCCGGCCTTTATCAGATAATCCAGGAGCTGTCCGCTCGTGCCGACTTACCCGCACAGCCCGCGCTTTACTACCTGCCCAGTCAACTCATGAATGCCTTCTCGGTAGGCTCGTCTGCAAATTCGGCCATCGGCCTTAGCGATGAGCTGCTGAACACACTGAGCACGAGAGAGACTATCGCGGTACTGGCGCATGAAATCAGCCATATCCAGCATAATGATGTGCGCGTGATGACTTATGCCGACATCATCAGCCGGATCACCCACACCTTGGCTTTAACCGGTTTTTTAATGATTCTTATAAACCTGCCGCTGTTTTTTCTGGGGATGGTCACGATTTCCTGGGGTGCATTAGCCGTGCTGATTGTGGCTCCGAACATTATGAGTTTCCTGCAACTATCATTATCCCGAATGAGGGAGTTTGATGCCGACCGCCAAGCCGTTTTATTAACCGGCGATCCCGAAGGCCTAGCTATGGCGCTGAGCAAATTAGAAGCCTATGAAACCTCAATTTTCGATATTATTTTTGGTCGCGGTCATAGCAAATCAATTCCATCAATCCTCAGGTCGCATCCTGGCACTGAAGAAAGGATAGAACGACTGTTAAGTATAAAAAAGCCCCTGAAATCGGATTTGAAATATTCAACCCATGACCGGTTTGCCATCCCCGTCCACTATCAAAAATCAGTCAGAAAACCCCGCTGGCATTTGGGTGGTTTTTGGTATTGACTGAAAACAAGCAAAACCCAGCCTGCTCGTAGACCCATAAAATAGACGCTAGAACCTGGATATTGTCATATAAGCCCAATATGAAAGAGAAAAACTAAGTATTGCGCTCATTATCCATACATTTATAATATTTATTTCGCTATAAAGTTCAAAGTCTATCGGAATAATAAAAATGAGCGCACTGGATGAATTAAGAAGAAAAGCGGACGAAAAAAAGGCAGCTGAACATCAAAAGGAATTATCCGATGAGCTACTAGAAGAGACTTATCAGACAAAGCTTTTGCCAAAAATGCAAAGCCTATACGATATGCTTAATGAAACCATTAGCCACCTGAATTTTCTTGAAGAGCCCATCATTGTTAATAATTACTGCACTCGCTACCCACAATTTGGCACCCTTCTTCAGAAAAACTACAAAATCAATACCGATGGACGGGTAGGACTCAGCAACTACAACCGGCTAATGCAAATTAATTTGAGTTTTACCTGCGAAGCCAAAGGGGATTTTACCTATCCTTTGGTATCTACATATCTGATAGAGCAAGAAGTGAGCTTTCTTCAATCCAACAGACTTGATTTTGACTGGAAATATCTAAGTCCAAAAGACGGCAAAGCTTATGCAAATTTTACTGTTAAGCGAAAAGTACCCGTTAGCTTTCGAATCGAGGTTGCATATAACCTCTCGCAATTGAAAGTGACCATCCAAAACCATCAAAACCTTGAATCGTACACCAAAAATTTTTCACCCGAACAACTGGATGGTAATTTTTTGGATATTTTACTGAGTTATTTTTTGCGCAAAGACACTCGACTACTGCAAAAACTGGGCGAAATTTCAGCCGAACACAAAACAGCGATTAAAACAGCTGTTCACAACAATTTTGCCAGTTACCAACAAGAGCAAGCTGCACTACTTGGAAAAATAAAATTTGAAGAAGATGCCGAGATACAACACATAGCATCGGAAAAAAAATTAAATTTCATGAAAAATATTTTCTCCAAATTCCAAAAATAAAAGCTGTCACGATAACACTCAGGACATTACAAAAAGCCGGGCTGGTTTTGCGTGTCCACGCGGAATATATCCCTTATCCCGCCCGACTTTGGACGTGTGTTCACGATTCATCAGACTTGTTGCCGATAAACTCTTTTTTAATCTTGGTAAACTGCAACAGTTGGGCTTCCACCTTACCATTAAACGATTCCGGCTGATAAACGCCTTGCTCGTTGATAACTCCTGCCTCCATTCCAGTAAGCAACTCAATTGCATCATCTACAGTTGATACGGCGTAGATGCTGAATTGACCTGATTGGGCGGCATGCACCACATCCCAACGCAGCATCAGATGTTTAATATTGGTGGCCGGAATAATGACGCCATGGGTGCCCGTTAGCCCTTTTTTGGCGCAAATATCGAAGAAGCCTTCAATTTTCTCGTTAACCCCGCCTATCGGCTGCACATTGCCCAGTTGATTAATTGAGCCGGTGATCGCCAGATCCTGGCGCAACGGAACCTGGGCGACCGACGATAAAATAGCGCACAGTTCAGCTAAAGAGGCGCTGTCACCCTCAATGTGTCCATAGGATTGCTCAAATACCAGACTGGCCGATACCGAAAATGGTGCTTTTCGGGAATACCGGGCCGCGATAAAACTCGATAAAATCAATACGCCTTTTGAATGGATAGCTCCGCCTAATTCAGTTTCACGTTCAATATCCACCACCTTTCCGTTGCCCAAGCGGGTAGTCGCGGTGATCCGGGAGGGCTGTCCAAAGCTGAACTCACCCAACTGCAATACCGAAAGGCCGTTGACCTGGCCGGTGACACTGCCTTCCGTGTCGATTAACACCGTGCCCCGGTGTATATTCTCATACAGCTTTTCTCTGAGTTTATCCAGCCGGTGGGTCTTATGATCGATGGCCTGCTGCACATCGCTGTTGGCAATATGCTCACGACCATTATTGGCCGCCCAATAGTCCGATTCGGTTAACAAGTCGGTAATGCTGCGTAAATGGGTCAACAACTTTTCCGCATCGCCGCTCATTCTGGAGCTGTGCTCGATAACCCTTGCTACCGCATTTTGGCTCAGCGGGCGCAGCTTTTCGCGGCGGGCAATAGTCGCCAGCAAACGGGCGTAGTCCTGGCCGCTATCCTCCCTGGACACCGATTCGTCAAAATCAGCGGCGATTTTGAACAGGTCGTGAAATTCCGGGTCATACTCGCACAGCAGATAATAAATCAGCGGCTCGCCCATCAGTATCAGCTTTAGATTAAGCGGTATGGGTTCCGGCTCCAGCGATGAGGCGCTGATCAAGCTGAGCGCCCGTTCCAGCGATTCAATACGGATTTCGCCGGACTGCAAAGTTCTTTTAAGGGTGTCCCAAGCATACGGCTGAAACAGCAGTTTTCGGGCATCGATAATCAGGTAGCCGCCATTGGCTTTATGCAGTGCGCCGGGCTTGATCATCGTGAAATCGGTGACCAGCGAGCCCATGTATGCCTGATGATCGATCCGTCCGACCAGATTGCTGTAATTCGGATGATCTTCGTAAATGACCGGGGCCGATTTCTTGTCGCTAAAATCCACCATCAGATTAACGTAATAGCGCTTAACCGGATTAGATTCCTGAGCGAACTCCAAAAAAGGCAGCATTTTTTCGCTGCGTGGAAGAAAATCCAGTACATGCTCAATAATATCTTTTTGCGCATCATTCAGATAGGCGAGAACGGTATCCTGTTTGGCGTATTTTTCGATCAGATCATCTATCGAATGATTGACCGCCTGCTCGGCGACTTCACGATTGAGCGCTTGCAGTTTACGTTTGGTTTCCTTGCGCCAGATCGGGAAGTTTTTCAGCAGTTTTGCCAGACGTTCCTGCAAGTTAAAAATAGTTTTTTGTATTTCATGCTGCTTGTCTTTATCAAACTTATTAAACTGCTCGGGGCTGATAATTTCGTTATTTTCATCTGCCGGGGAGAACGCGTAACCGGTTGCGGTTTCCGTCAGGATAATATGGGCATTGGCAGCCTCTTCACGTAACTGGCTGAGTTCATTTATTTCGCGCTGCCTTGATTCACTTTCAACTTCGCCCGTCCTGGAACGGTATTCGTCGCCATCAAACGCCGCAGGTATGGCGACGCTCAACTCATCAATCAGCTGCGCCATATCCTGCTGAAAAACCTTGCCTTGCCCCGGCATGAATTTAATGGCTGTCGGTTTGGCAGGTTGGCTAAAATTGTTGACATAACACCAATCCGAAGGTATGTTTTGCCGACTGGCTTCGTGTTCGACCAACTGCCTTACGGTCGTCAATTTGCCCGTGCCGGAAGGCGCCATAGCAAAGATGTTGTAACCGTTTTTATGCATGCGGATACCCAACTTGACAGCTTCCACGGCGCGTTGCTGACCTACGGCAATGTCAATGTCTTCAAGTTCCTCGGTGGTGTTGAATTTTAGTTGTTCAACATTGCATGGCTTATAAAGTTGCGTAGGATCCAACGGTGTATTTTTCATGGTGATATGCCCTTCCTGGAAAACTCAGTTGATTAATGGATAGCCTTAAATCGACGCTCCGTGTGCTTGGTGCAAGTAACAATACATTAACTAACAAAAGTAATGACTGCTTTTGAAATAACTTTTCTCAAAAAGCGATCATTAATATATGAAAACAACAGCGAATTTTACATTTTAATAATAACTGCTATTTTTCCGTAATTCCAGAACATTATTGCATCCTATTTATGTTATTAGCCTACAATGATCTTCTTCAGAAAATACCTTGCCAGGATCGCTAACTGTTATGTTTGAAATAGCCTCTCATAACTAAGTATTTATACCAATATGTTTATTCTTATTTTTTTGATTCAATAGAGACAGTTTGATTTTTCTGTACCTTGTCGAAAGGGTTTCAGCCTAATCAAGCAACATAGCTGGGCGTGAGGTAAAAAAGATGAGCTCATCCGTTCACGAAGTAAATGTAATCCCTGAAGAATCTATTACACCGATAAATCTTCCTGACTGTTACACAAAAATTGCTGAGATTGCCTTTTACAAGGCAGAAATCAGGGGGTTTGAGCCGGGGCATGAACTTGACGACTGGATTGAAGCAGAACTTGAATTTAAAGAAATGGTAGCTAAAAATACCCATCCCTAGGCCAATCGCGCAGCTATTTTAAATTGAGTTACGTATTACTGGAGTTGCCATGAAAGTTAATTAATTCGATGAAAAAAGCCTATTCGGTTAACTGTCGGGTGGATAGCTATCACTTACCGAAAACATTAAATATTAAGTACTTCTAATATTACTTAATATAAATCAAATTTATTATTTAGGATTTTTATTTATGTCTACACAAACAAACACCGGTACAGTTAAATGGTTTAATGCTAGCAAAGGTTTCGGCTTCATCGAACAGGAAAAAGGTCCTGACGTTTTCGTTCATTACAGCAATATCAGTAGCACAGGATTTAAATCATTGACTGACGGGCAACGAGTGCAATTCAATGTAACGCAGGGTAAAAAAGGCCCACAAGCAGAGGATTTAATTGTTATTTAGATGCTGCAACAAACAATCCCATATTTAAACTCAATCAAGGTGACTAAATCATGCAAATCCCATTACAAATTACTTTTCGTGGGATACCTCATTCTGACGCGGTAGAAGCCAAGATCCGTGAAAAAGCCGGCAAGCTGGATAGGTTCCACTCGCATATTATGAGTTGCAGGGTGGCGGTGGAAGCCGAACACCACCACCATCATCAAGGCAATCAATACCACATCCGCATTGATATCACCACGCCGCGCAAAGAACTGGTCATCAGCAGAGAGCATCATGACAAGCAGGCTTATGAGGATATTTATGTGGCGATACGTGATGCCTTTAATGCGGCGACAAGACAGCTAGAAGATTACGCGCGGATACAGCAAGGTAAGGTTAAGACTCATGACTTGCAAAGTTCCGGAACCGTAACCCGCCTGTTAGCGGAAAAAGATCACGGTTTTATTGAGGCGAACGACGGTCACGAGGTTTATTTTCATCGCAACAGTGTGACAGGAAGCGGATTTGATACGTTAACCGTGGGAGATGAAATCCGCTATATCGAGGAAAAAGATGATCTTGGCCCACAAGCCAGTATTGTTTACCCCTAAATGCCATTAACCGGCATGGCTTTATTCTAAATCTTTAAAGTCATGCCGGGCTTCTTCAATGTTATCTCGATAAGTTTTGGCATCGCCGTAATCGATGAATTTCTGATAACGACTGTGTAGATTTTTAATACGCCTAGCATGTTTAATAGGACACCAGAATTGTTCTGTGCGGCCGGCTATTTCCTGAAAATAGCCAAACAAACCATTGACATAACTACAATAGGCGCAATTGATCTTTTCTATCATATTCAAATAATTGAGATACTGCCTGTCGAAAACAATATAGTCTTGCCGCTTTACTTTGGGAATACCGTAAATAGGAAAACAGATTGCCTGATATAGACTGATAGTTATATCCATTAATGCCATCGGGACAATGCATATCCATATAAACGGCGTCGTGAGTATATGCTTTATTTTTGCATCGCTTATATATCTAAATAATTGTTTAGCATATTCCTTATGCCTAATAATAACGTTCTCTTCAAAATACACCCGCCTCTTGGTTATTTCATAGGAAAAGTCTTCCTGCTGTTTTTGTAATTCATCAATTAGCTCATTTTCCAAGGCTTTCATTTTTTCCAGCAATACTTCAAGTTGAGTAGGCATAACCAATTCCTTTGTAAGAAGGTGAGCTGTGGCAGATGAAATAACAAATCCAGACAATCCACTTTAGCATTTAACCATATTCCAGACACTACAAACAGGGCAATCGCGCTTAAATAAGCTTGCATTTTATAATCACTGGCTGATCAATTGCGTATAAATGTGGTTATTTTAAATTTCAGGTTATTGGAGCCGCGACTTTAGTCGCGCCAGTAGTTTATTTCCTTCACAACTGGCGTTATGACTCGTGCGCGACTGAAGTCGCGGCTCCGTTTATGTTTTTCCCTGATTTTTAAA
>JAUXTH010000131.1 GCA_030679035.1 Methylobacter sp.
GCGGCGCAGTCATCGCCTCGCCCGGAAAAACGCGCATCACCATCATGCTTGACGACGACATCATCGAAGCATTTCGTGCCAAGGCGGAAGATGCCGGAGCGGGTTATCAAACCCTCATCAACGCGGCACTTCGCGATGCGCTCGCTACAGCCAATGACAAAGAAAAACCGCTGACCGTCGCCGCGTTGAGGCGTGTACTGCGCGAAGAGTTGAATGCTGCATGAACCTTCGACATTGAGCTCAAGTCATCGCGGCGAGGTCAGCCAGCGTCTGGGTACACCAGGGGCCCGCGAGCACGCGGGAGAGGTCGAGGATGCGGATGCCGTTTAGGGAGTTCATGGGGGCATTTTGCCTTGAGCTGCGAGGCAGATGTCACGCGGATGAGCGTCGTTGGACGCACTAAAAAACCACATCTCCTCCGATTGGGGGATGGGCGGAATGCGATAGAGGCCTAGAATTCGTTGGCAGTTACAGCCGAGTTAGGCGACCTCATTTACCCGTATGAATTCGATCTAATTCCCGCGAGGCCAATGCGGGCGGCTATTCCAAGAGGATTACGTGCCCACGTCATACCGTAGCCGCCAAGTTGTGCCGCAGGCTTTAGGTGCATATTTCCTTAGCCTTCACGCCAATCAATGAACCCTGTTCGCATCTCGCTCGTCACTTTGGGTAGCCTAAAGCAGCCCGTCGACGTTCGGTCTTTAAGCCGATGGCGAAGCAACATCCTAGCGATTACTCACGGAGATTCGGTCGCACACCTTCAAGATGCCGAAGGAGAGGACTGGACATACACAGATCAGCAGCTTGAAAAGCTGCTCGCGCCCGCAGCAGGAGCGGAGATTACGCTCGGTTTGATCAATGCTCGATTGGAAGGCAACTTCTACCTTCGAAGATTGCCGCAGAACGTCGCCGTACTTTCCTTGTACGAGATGGCAGAGATCGTGCAATACGAGAACTTTTCGGTCGACACTTTCATACTTCGGACGGCGTACGAGTTGGCGGTTCTCTTCAAAGTTGAAGGGCGAATCCCTGCCACTGGGGAATTTAGTTGGGCTCACGATGACATCCGAGGCTGTCTTTTTGACATGTGCTCCAGCAAGGGGGACATAGTCTTCTCGCTTCATCGGCCGTGCCTATGTGGCGCGTGCCGGAATCAAGTGCTTGAAAAACGAGTAGACGTCAACTTACTTCCGTCCCTTGACAAAGAATTGCGAAGAATCCACAAGACACTATTCTTTCGACTCACCGACTGGATCAAAGTCCACCCCGTGCTCACGTTGGCGCTAACCACGTTCCTTGCGCTCGCTGTGAACCTGGCTTCAAGCGCACTTTTCGAGAAGGCCAAACGGATATGGCCTTGGATTGCCTAGTTCATTGCCATGAACTACGTATCCAGGCTAACAGGTCGATCGACATGAACGTCCTGTTGGCGGGCTGCGCCCGGCCACCCTTTCGCCGGTCATCTCCAACTGTAGACCTCACATACGAGCTAAAGTAGCATGGCAGCACGAAAAATTCTCACGGTCGGTCTTGAACTGGCCTCGTCCGATACGACGCACGCAACGTTTAGATCGAAGACGTCGCTATTGGATTGGGACATCTTTCTCTTCAGGCCAGAAATCTCGGAGTTCCTCCATAATTATTATGAAACGTACCAAGGAAAGCCGTGTTTCAACGATACCGCCTCGTTCGCAGCAAAAGAATGTTGTGAGCACTGGAGACGCGAGATCAAGCAGGCAGTCGAAACGGGAAAAACGGTCATTGTGTTTCTTCCCTCTCTCTACGAAGTCTACGTAGATACCGGTGGGCGGACGTACTCCGGTACTGGTCGAAATCAAAAGACGACTCGTCACCTTGCGCTCCTCACCAATTACGAGACGCTCCCGGCGACCTTGAGTCCGGTCTCGGCAACCGGCACCGCAATGAAGCTGGCCCCGAAGGGGGCTGACGTGTTGGCCACGTACTGGGCTGAATTTGGGGATCGGTCCAGCTACAAGGTCGTCCTGAGCGCACCCGACGTTTCCGCGTGTGTACAGACGCGCGCGGGAGACAAGACGGTGGGCACGATCTATCGGAGCAAGTCTTCGGCTGGAACGTTGTTGTTGCTCCCCGACATGGATTTCAGTCCACCGGATTTCACAAGGCTGAAGGGAAACAGTGAGGTCTGGACATCTAACGCTACCCAGTTCTCCGGTGCGTTCCTCTCCGCTGTAGTTGCCTTGGATAAATCACTCCGATCCTCGTCAGAAGTAACGCCTGAGCCAGAGTGGGCAGCGGCCGCGCAGTACACGCTTGCAACTGAATCTGTGCTGCGCGTTCAGCTCCTAGAGGCGGAGCGCCAGGTTGAAGAGGTCCAGCGCAAGAAAGAAGAGATCGCTGAGGCTCTCTCTAGTGCCGCAATGCCCCGCGCGCTCCTGTACGAAAAGGGCAAGCCCTTGGAGAGGGCCATCATTCACGCTCTAATTGCTCTCGGATTCCACGCCGAACCGTTCAAGCAGTCTGATTCGGAGTTCGACGTGGTTTTTCAGTCGGCCGAAGGTCGTCTGATCGGCGAGGCTGAAGGCAAGGACACTAAGGCTACGCTGAATAAGCCCTGGCCAAAGAGCGCCTTGCTGCGTTGATGATCGAAAATTGAAGAAATTGGCCAGAAACCACGGCCGCAGCCTGCCCCTTTGGGCCATTGCTCGGGCCATTTGGCCCGCTTTGCGCCC
>JAUXTH010000133.1 GCA_030679035.1 Methylobacter sp.
CCAGGCCATAAAGCGCTTTATGTAAGATATCGGGGACTTTTTCCGTCTCAGGATTATTCAAATGCCTGCCGCCGAACTCCAGGCGCGGATACCCCCACTGCATGAAGCCGTCCGCCAGCGTCATCATTTCCTTGCTGTACAGCGTGGTCGCAAAAGGCGCGGAGTAGGTTTTTTCGCCATGCTCCCGCAGCGGCGTCGCCCAATAGTCCAGCAGGCTGATGATCTCGTTTTTTTTGTCATCGGCAGGTTTAAAATGCACGGAATCGAACAAGCCGATCAGCACAAAAAACAGCAGCACCACCAGCGACACCATGCCGATTTTGCTGCGGCTTATTTGTTGCAGCGGGCGTTTGATGTGTTCTTTGCCGCGCAGGTACAAGCCCAGCGCCAGCATCACAGCAATCAGCAAGTAGATCAGCGCGTCTGTCCATAAAACAATCATTGGGTTAGCCTGTGTTACTCAAGTCATGTTCGACAATGTTCAAAGCCAGCTTTGAACCCCATTTTAAATGACGGACGCCTAAATCGGAGTCCAAAGCTGGCTTTGGACAATTAAAAATCATCTTCTTGTAACACCATTTTTTGATAACCGTCGTTGTCTTTAAATTGTTTAGCTAAGTTTTCCCGTCCCGATTGCGCTAGCCGTTGATGAAAACTGGAAAACGGATATTCGTGTAAATTATCACAATAGCCATGCTTGACCGGGTTAATCAATAAATAATTTAACCGAACCCTATAATCCTTTTCATCGCGCGGGCAATAATCCCAAAAGTTCCACCAAACCGGCAGATCACATGCGCAATGCGCTTGAATAACATGACTGGTTACGCCATGAATTTTACGAAATATATTACTCAAATCATCGCCCTTATTGCTCATGCCAAGCAGATGATAATGATTATCCAGAATCACCCAATCATTGAGCACCCAGTCTTTCTCAATAAAGCAGTCCTGAATCGTCTCAAGTAAATGCTGCTTGATGGCATCGGCTGCCAACAACGGTCTTTTTTGATAAATGGCGCTGGTAACAAAATAGGGTGTATTGTCCAAAAATAAATGCGCTGGCGTATGTAAACTTTTCTTTAGCATCGCATAACCTTTACAAAACGTTCAAAGCCAGCTTTGAACTCCAGAACAAATGTCCAAATCTGATTTTAACGTACCGGTACCAGAGGAGTTCAAAGCTGGCTTTGAACAAAACCCAAACCATCACGACAACCTCACGCGCGGATCAACCAGGGTGTAGGAAATATCGGTCAGCAACAGTCCGAACACATATAACACCGAGCCTAAGAAAACCATCGCGCGAACGATTGCGAAATCCTGGCTGTTTATCGCGTCTATGGTGTAACTGCCTAAACCGGGAATGCTGAAAAACGATTCCATGATTAAGCTGCCCATGAATAACAGCGGCAACACCACCACGACGCCGGTCAAAATGGGGATCATCGCATTGGGCAACACATGCTGGAACAGGGTTTGGGTTTCTGACAGGCCCTTGGCTCTTGCGGTGCGCACATAGTCTTTTTCGACTTCTTCCAAAAACAGGGTGCGGTACCAACGTGCGCCCGAACCTATGCCTGAAAACACGCCGATCAACACCGGCAGGATCAGGAATTTGATCGCCGCCATGCCGTCGTCATAGCCGGAAATGGGCACCAGTCTTAGTACCTTGCCGATGAAAAACTGCCCGCCGATGATGTAAAACAGCGAGGAAATCGACATCAGAATCACGCACAACACGATGCCCGCATGTTCCAGATAGCTGTTGCGGAACAAAACCATCATCAGTGCAAAACAAATATTCACCAGCAGACCGACAACCAATGTAGGCAACGCCACGGCAAGACTGGGCCAGGCGCGTTCTTTAATATCTGCGCCAATATTCCGTCCGCTATCGGACACGCCGAAACGAAACAAAAACAAGCCGACCGATTTTTGGTAAAAAATGGTGTCGGTTATTTTTTTCTCGCCTTGCGCGTCAGAATTCCAGAGCAGCGGCACATCGTAGCCGTGCTGCTGTTTCCAGTTGGCGATAGCTTGCACGGTAACGTGCTTTTGCCCCAGCTGCATCCGCGCCATATCGTCCGGGCTGTTGACGACGAAGAACAGGACGAACGTTAAGATATTGACGCCCATCAACAATGGCAGGCTGTATAAAAGTCGCCGGATAATATATTGGGTCATAGCTTGGTTTCCTTAACGCGTCGGCGGTAGGCATTAACCGCCGGAATAAACATCAGCACAAACACCACACTGCCCAGCACTAAAGGCCAAAACACCGGCTCGTTCCATTGCTGCCTTTTTTCGGCACGAGCGGCCGTATCGATGCGGGTGTATTTAAGCTGGTTGTTCGCCATCAGGTTGGGCTTAAGGTTTTTGTACCAGCCGTGAAACAACGAAAAATTCTTCGGATGATAGCCAAATACCCACGGCGCATCACGACGCACTATCTCCTGCATTTGCTGAATAATCCGGTAGCGTTGCTCGCTGTTATCCATGTTGCGCATTTGCTCGAATAAACGGTCGAATTCAGGATTATGGTAATTGGCGGCATTTTCGCCGCCGTGCTTCACTTTGGAGTTTGCGCCGTACAGCAGGAAAAAGAAATTCTCGGGATCGGGATAATCGGCATTCCAGCCCCAGACGAAGATCTGGGCGTTGCCGGTGCGCATTTTTTCCTGGAAACGGTTGTAGTCGGTGGCGCGTATCACCAGTTTTATGCCCAGTTTTTCAAATTGCTTGCGATACCAGTTCATCCGGGGGCGGTCGTCAACACCAGCAGCCGCAGTATCGAAATACAAAATCAGGGCTTCTTTGGTTTTTGGATCGATGCCACCCGCATAACCGGCTTCTGTCATCAGTTCCCGCGCGGCATCGATTTTTTTACGCTGCGCCTTGCCTACAGGACGTAGGTAAGGGGCGTGAGCAGGAGCGGAAGCTTTTCCGTCCTGATTATCGTAAACATATGGATTGATGCCGGTTTTATCGTCAAAGCCATAGATGCCGGGCGGCAAAACACCTTGCGCCGCAACGCCGCGCCCGTTGGTAAAAATGGAGATATATTCTTCATAATCGACCGCGATGGCGATAGCCTGCCGCAACTTCCGGGCCTGTTCGGTCGCGCCGCCGACAGTCGCATCCAGCATATTAAAGCCCATGTAAAAACTGGAGACCGCCACCGAGGTTTGCAACTGGATGCCTTTTTCCAGCATGGTCGGCGTTAACGCCACGCCGCCGCTGCCGGTAAACTGTATGGCCTGATCGAAGCTGTCCGAGGCAATGCCCGACGCGTCGTAATAGCCTTGCAGAAATTTGGTCCAATAGGGAATAGTTTCCTTTTCCAGCATGAAAACCACTTTATCGATAAACGGCAGCTGTTTTCCGGCATCAACCAGCAGGCCTTTTTGCTTGTCTTCAGACTCGCCTTCGCTCGGATAGGTTTCAATGTGAAACAGCGGGTTTTTTAAGAGGATCATACGCCGGTTCGGGTTGTTCTCCGCCATCAGGTAAGGTCCCGTGCCTAGCGGAAACCAGTCCAGCGTTATATTTTTGTCGGCAAGTCCGGCCTGATCATAAAAAACATCCGCTTCCCAAGGCATCGGTGAGAAAAACGGCATGGCCAACCAATAAATAAACTGCGGATATTTACCTTTAATGCGGATGCGATATTGATAACGACTGAGCGCCGTTGCACCAGTTATCGGCAGATCCCTGATCGCCGTTTTGGGTTTATCTTTGACCTGTTTGGAAAAATCGTCAAAGCCGACGATATAGTTTTTCATGATTTCGGCGATCGGCGACTGGATTTTGGGATGCGCCAGACGCTTGATCTGGTAAACATAATCCTCGGCGGTGAGTTCGCGCGAGCCGGTAGCTGTAAAGTCATACAGTGACGTCGCGGCATCGATTTGCGATGTATTTAACTGGTGATAGTCATAATCGCCCTGGGCATTTTTAGCCAGCGCCGGATGCGGCTGGTAGCGAATACCGGGCTGGATTTCAATCATATAATCAGTAAACGCAATATCACTGTCATTTGCGCCGTTGCTCACTTTTTCCCCTTTTGGGTTCAGGTAAATAACGTCGGGCATGCGGGTGGCGGTTAGTGGCACCACTTGGTAAGGCCTTTTCAGATAATGATATTGAAACGGCGGCTCGTAAATCTGTGAGATAAAGGCATATTCATTGGAACTGTAAGCGACAGCCGGATCCATATGCTTGGGCCGCTCTGAAAACGATTCATACAAAACCGCCTGTTCGCCCTCGTCGTCGCTATATGGATTGTTCAGTTGCGCTGATGCCCATGCCGCGCATGAAAACGTGGCCGCCAAAAATGCGACAGACATCATCAGAACCGATACGCGAACCTTGCGGGTTTGCGTGTTCATACGCCTGCACGGATGCAGGAGGTAGAGTAATTGCCGAGACAAAAGACTGGACATCAATATAAGGGTCATAGATACTTAAAGTTCTATTGTAACAACAAAAACATTGGGAGATGATAATGGGTTTTATGCAAGGCAAACGAGTCTTGATTGTGGGTTTAGCCAGTAACCGTTCAATTGCATGGGGTATTGCCCAAGCCATGCACCGCGAGGGAGCTGAATTAGCCTTTACCTTTCAAAATGAAAAGCTGCAAAGTCGCGTCGAAGAAATGGCTGGACAATGTGATTCCAACATTACCATTGAATGTGATGTCAGCATTGATGAGCATATCGACACTGTATTTAACAAGCTGGGCGAACACTGGGACGGCTTGGATTGTATCGTGCATTCGGTCGCTTATGCACCCCGCGACGCGCTGAATGGCGATTATGTTGATGTCACCACCCGCGAAAACTTTCAAATTGCCCACGATGTAAGTTCTTACAGCTTTACTGCATTGGCAAAAGCCGGACGCTCGATGATGAAAGGCCGCAACGGTTCCTTGTTAACCCTGACTTATTTGGGCGCCGACCGGGCGATTCCTAACTACAACGTGATGGGTGTGGCCAAAGCCAGCCTGGAAGCCAATGTCCGTTACATGGCGGTGGCCTTAGGCGCGGAAGGTACGCGCGTTAATGCGATTTCAGCAGGCCCCATCAGAACGCTTGCCGCATCGGGCATTAATGATTTTAAATCGATGCTCGGCAAAGCGGCCGATACTGCGCCGTTAAAGAAAAACGTCACCATTGAAGAAGTCGGCAATGCGGCGGCTTTTATGTGTTCCGATCTGGCTTCGGGCATTACCGGCGAAATCACTTTTGTCGATTGCGGCTATAACATCGCCGGTTTAGCGGCATCTTAACGCAAAAATTTCGGCACAAAAAAAGGGAGCTTTAAGCTCCCTTTTTTATTTCCTGCTCGACAGTTATTTAGGCGCCTTCACCGATATATCAGCATCTGCCTGCAAACTGTTTATCAACGCATTGAATTCAGTCTGACCAAACGCTTTGGCGATATTTTTGGACGCCAGTTCCAGCTGTTTTTTGTCATCCTCAGTCATGACACCTTCTTTTACTTTGGACAAACTCACTACCGCTTGTTCGCCTTCGGGTAATTCAGCAATAAAAATGGTCGGCTTTCCGGCTACTGGTTTAGCGGCCTTGAAAATAGCCTCGCTCAGTGGCAACGGCACATCATCCTTGCTGCGCGTTAATCCTGCAACAGTCTTTACTGCCAGCTTGTTTTCAGCTGCAACGGCTTGAATAGACTCGCCTGTCTGCAATCGGACCTTGATCTGCTTGGCTTTTTCAACAGCCTGTAGCTTGGCTTTATCAGCCAACAATACGGCGACTATGTCCTGCTTGACATCTTTAAGCTCACGCGCCGCAGCCGCCTTGTGCTCAGACAATCGCAACACAACCAGACGGTCAGTTCCCAATTCTATCGGCGTACTGTTGTTGCCGTGCAGAACTTCTTCAGTGAAGGCCGCGCTTCGGATCTTATCGTCAGCGGCAATGCCGTCGCCTTTATCTTTGGTGAACAAAGCCGATTTCTTGATCGTAACGCCCAACGCATCTGCCACCGTTTTCAGGTTGTCGGGATGTTCATAACTCATTTCGGTCAGTGTTTCACCCGACTCATAAAAAGCGTTTTCTGCCTGGGCTTTTTGATAAGCCTTGGTGACTTCGTTTTTAACTGAATCGAACGGCTTGACCTCTCCCGGCATTAACTCGGTCACTTTAATCAGGTGATAACCGAATGCCGATTTAACGGGATTTGATACCTCACCCAGTTTTAACGCACTCGCTGCATCTTCAAACGATTTTTCCATAACGCCCACATTAAACAGGCCTAAGTCTCCGCCTATTTTAGCGGTTAACTTGTCATCGGAAACTTCCGCCGCAACAGCTGCAAAGTCTTTATTCGCCAAGTCTTTTTGGGCTTTTAAGACTTTTTCCAAAGCGGTCTTTTCGTCGGTCTTGTCATTGATTGCAAAAAGGATATGACTGATTTTTCTACGCTCTGCCTTGGTATATTGATCTTTTTGCTCTTCATAAAAAGCTTTTAACTTGTCATCGGTTACCGTTATCGTCTTGGCTATGTCTTCAAGCGACAATTCGATGTACTCTACAGACGCCTGCTCAGGCGTTTGATAGCCATCCTGATGTTGCTGGTAATAGGCCGCTACATCTTCCTCTGAGGGCTGCTGTGCCGGCTTTTGTACCGCAACAGTAATGTAATCCACATCGCGCTGCTGATTCTGGATTTTGAAAAAGCTTTCCACATCATATTTCGTCGCAAAACTGCTATCTATAATGCTGCGCTGAAACTGTTCCATGATCAGTGCATTCTTGATTCTGCTTACAAACTCCGCTGAGGACATTTTTTGTAAATTGAGCATTGTCTTATAGCGCTTGTCGTCAAACTTACCATCCACCTGAAAATAGGGTAAAGATTGTATGAACTCACGCGCTGTATCATCAGTAGTGACCAGACCTTTGCCACGCACATACTGCAATAAGACCTCATCCTTTATCAGCTTTTCCAACGCCTGAGCCTTCAAGCTTTGCTCGTCTATCGTCATTCCCTGAAGGTTCTGGCTATATTGTTCATAAGCCTTGTTAACATCACGCTGAAAAAAATCCCTATCGCCTACGGAAGCAACAGGCGCTTCTTCCCCGGTATCCAGGTAATTCTGAATGCCCCATAATGCAAAGGGCACACAAATCACTATCAAAATACCCCATGCAAAAGCACCTTGTGCCTTTTCTCTAATTTTTGTCAGCATATGGTCTGTCCTAAAGAAACAACTTGGGTTTAATCAAAAAAGCTTAATCAAAAAAAAAGCCCCGAACCAATGGATCCGGGGCTTTCTTGATTTGGCGGAGTGGACGGGGCTCGAACCCGCGACCACCGGCGTGACAGGCCGGTATTCTAACCAACTGAACTACCACTCCAAAGTCTGGTGGGTGCTGAGGGGTTCGAACCCCCGACCCTCGCCTTGTAAGGGCGATGCTCTCCCAGCTGAGCTAAGCACCCGACTAAAGAAGGCCTAGTTTACAGCATCTTTTAAAGATTTACCAGCTTTAAATGACGGAATTTTTGCAGCCTTAATAGTAATCTCTGCTCCAGTCTGTGGATTACGCCCTTTACGCTCTGCTCTTTCTTTTACAGCGTATGTGCCAAATCCAACTAAAGCGACTGAATCACCGCTGCTCAATGCTTTTGTAACCGCACCAATAAAACCATCCAATGCACGACCCGCATCCGCTTTAGTTAATTCAGCAGACTCTGCTATAGCGTCAATAAGTTCCGATTTATTCATTATTCCCCCTTAGGAAGTCATTTTTTAAATTATATATAGAAGGCTAGCTTGATAATTCTTATGCCTGATCTTCATCGACACAAAAAGTACAGGACTTTATAACAACTGCACTTGCGCAGTGTCAAGCATTAACTAGCTCCGGAAGCCATGATTTTTAAGGTTCTGCCAATTTTTCGACAAAACCGAAAATTAATTAATGCGCCGTTAAACCCTGATTTACGACTTTAACTGCGTCAGTTTCATTTTTTCCTTGCTCTTCCACTTCTATCTTCTCAACCGGAACCGGCATATATTGCAAAGCAACCTCCAGCACCTCATCGATCCAATGGACAGGCTTTATGTCCAGATTCCGCTTAATATTTTCCGGTATCTCAGCCAGATCTTTTTCATTCTCAGCAGGAATTAAAACCGTTGTTATGCCACCACGATGAGCCGCCAAGAGCTTTTCTTTAAGGCCACCGATAGGCAACACCTCGCCTCGTAACGTAATTTCACCGGTCATCGCCACACACGCTCTAACAGGTATCTTGGTCAAAGCGGAAATAATGGCTGTACACATACCCACGCCCGCGCTTGGGCCATCTTTTGGCGTGGCGCCTTCGGGCACATGGATATGTATATCATTCTTCTGGAACAGCTCATTATCAATGCCCAGGATTTCTGACCGACTCCTGACCACGGTCATCGCCGCCTCAATAGACTCCTTCATGACATCGCCAAGCTTGCCTGTTGCCGAATGTTTGCCTTTACCGGGAATAACCGCCGTCTCAATGGTTAATAATTCCCCCCCCACTTCGGTCCAGGCCAAACCGGTGACCTGCCCAATCTGGTCCTTCTCTTCCGCAAGACCGTAATGAAACCGCTTAACCCCCAAATATTTATCCAAATTTTCAGAATTAACCACGACCTTGGTTTTTCTCGGTTTCAATAACAAATCTTTAACCACTTTACGGCAAATTTTCGAAATTTCCCGTTCAAGACTCCGAACCCCCGCTTCCCGAGAGTAATAACGAATGATGTCCCTGACCGCTTCTTCCGTGATCTGAATTTCCCGCTCCTTGAGACCGTTGTTTTTAACCTGCTTTGGAATCAGATATCGGATTGCGATATTGATTTTTTCGTCTTCCGTATAACCCGCGATACGTATGACTTCCATCCTATCCAGCAATGCCGGAGGAATATTCATGGTATTGGCGGTCGCAACAAACATCACATCGGACAAATCAAAATCCACTTCCAGATAATGATCTGAAAATGTGTGATTCTGTTCGGGATCAAGCACCTCCAATAAAGCCGACGCCGGATCTCCTCGAAAATCGGCCGCCATCTTGTCGATCTCGTCGAGTAAAAACATCGGATTTCGCGTTTTCACTTTAGCCAGATTCTGCAAAATCTTACCCGGCATAGAGCCGATATAAGTTCGACGATGTCCGCGAATTTCAGCCTCATCACGCACGCCGCCCAAAGCCATACGCACGTATTTGCGATTGGTTGCCCTGGCAATAGACTCGCCCAGCGAGGTCTTGCCTACGCCCGGAGGTCCTACTAGGCACAAAATCGGCCCTTTGAGCTGTTTCACCCGTTGCTGAACGGCAAGATATTCAAGAATGCGTTCTTTAACCTTATCCAACCCATAATGTTCGGCCTCCAAAACCTGCTCGGCAAGTTTTAAATCATGCCGTACTTTGGTTTTCTTCTTCCAGGGCACATTGACCATCCAGTCAATATAATTGCGTACCACGGTTGCTTCCGCTGACATAGGCGACATTTGTTTAAGCTTGTTAAGCTCGGCATCCGCTTTTGTTTTGGCTTCCTTGGACATGCCGGCATTTTCAATTTTTTTCGCCAGTTCTTCAATTTCATTGGGCACATCATCCATATCCCCCAATTCCTTTTGAATCGCTTTCATCTGTTCATTCAGATAGTATTCCCTTTGATTCTTCTCCATTTGCTGCTTAACCCGCACGCGGATTCTTTTTTCCATCTCCAGAAGGTCAACCTCCCCTTCCATTAAGGTCATCAAATCTTCAAGGCGCTTTTCAATATCGGCTGTTTCAAGAATAGACTGCTTTTCATTGACCTTTAAAGTCATATGAGCCGCCATGGTATCGGCAAGCCGGCTTGGATCATCAATGCCCGATAACGAGTTCAAAACTTCCGGCGGAATCTTATTATTCAGCTTAACGTATTGATCAAACGAATTAATGACCGTTCGCTGCAATACGTCCTGCTCTTGCTCGGTAAGTTTCAAAACATCGTAAATTTCCGTCACCATCGCAGAAAAATAACTTTCTGTTTCTTTATAGTGCAATACTTTGCTGCGCTGTATGCCTTCAACCAGCACTTTGACCGTGCCATCAGGCAATTTCAGCATTTGCAGGATATTAGCCAGGGTACCCACCTCATAAAGATCGGCAATATCCGGCTCATCGACTTCCGCTTCTTTTTGCGCGACCAGCAATATCTGTTTATTGTCCTTCATCGCCGCATCCAGGGCGTCAATCGACCTTTCCCGTCCGACAAACAAAGGAATGACCATGTGCGGATAAACGACCACATCTCTGAGCGGCAAAACCGGAATCAGTACATTTATTTGTTGTAACTCTGTCATTTTATGCGTTTCCATAAATGGAGCCTTTAATACCAATTTTCTTAAAAAGAAAGTTATGGGGGCGTTAATTAAAATAGCAAGGATGCTGACTCGAAAGAGTGTTTTTGCTTATCTACCGCACAAAAAAAGGGAGCTTTAAAAATAAAAGCTCCCTTTTTCATGACCCAGCAATAAGTTTTAGGATTCAGCCACGGCTTTTTTCTTTTCGGTTTCATAAACCAGAATAGGCTCGGACTCACCTAAAATAACCCCACCATCAACCACCACTTTGCAGATATTATCCGCAGACGGCAGTTCATACATGGTGTTCAGCAGGACATTTTCAACGATGGTCCTGAGTCCTCTTGCGCCTGTTTTTCTTTCCATCGCTTTACGCGCAATCGCAATCAGCGAATCATCGCGAAATTCCAGCTCGGCGCCTTCCATCTCGAATAAGTGCTGATATTGTTTGATCAGCGCATTTTTGGGCTCGGTCAATATCTGCACTAAAGCGTTTTCATCCAGCTCTTCCAAGGTCGCAACAACAGGAAGGCGACCCACAAATTCAGGAATCAATCCATATTTAATCAGGTCTTCCGCTTCGACTTCGGCAAACAGCTGCCCAATGTTTTTAGATTCGTCTTTGGTTTTTATCTCGGCCGAGAAACCTATCCCGCCTTTCTCTGAACGATCTTTAATAACCTTATCCAAGCCCGCAAAAGCGCCGCCGACTATAAACAGGATATTTGCTGTGTTAACCTGCAAAAACTCCTGCTGAGGGTGCTTGCGTCCACCTTGGGGCGGAACCGAAGCAATAGTTCCTTCGATCAATTTCAACAGCGCCTGCTGAACGCCCTCACCTGAAACATCGCGGGTAATCGACGGATTGTCGGATTTCCGGGAAATTTTATCAATCTCATCAATATAAACGATGCCTGTTTCAGCCTTCTCTACATCATAATCACATTTTTGCAGGATCTTCTGAATAATATTTTCTACGTCTTCGCCTACATAACCGGCTTCTGTCAGCGTAGTTGCATCGGCGATAGTAAACGGCACATCCAATAAACGAGCCAAAGTCTCCGCCAACAAGGTTTTTCCTGAACCGGTAGGACCTATCAATAAAATATTACTTTTTGCTAATTCAATCGCATCTTTCTTGGACTTGTTGCGCAGACGCTTATAGTGATTATAAACCGCCACGGCCAAGATCTTTTTCGCATTTTCCTGCCCGATAACATAGTTATCAAGCTCTTCCTTTATCTCTTTCGGCTTAGGCAACTCGCCACCGCCAAGGGAAGATGAATCATCCTGTAATTCGTCTTTGATAATATCGTTACAAAGATCTACACATTCATCACAGACATAAACTGATGGCCCGGCAATAAGCTTTCTGACCTCATGCTGACTTTTACCGCAAAAAGAACAATAAAGCAGTTTATCGTCGTCTTTGCTGTTTTTGTCATTACTCATAAATTGGACTCCCGCAAACATCCAGAGATGATGTTTTTATTTTCGATAGGGCAAAGAATAGATCGAAATACAAAAAAATACCAAGCATTATTTATCCGCAATCGCTGCCCGGCTCGACAACACTTGGTCAATTAGGCCATAGCTAACTGCATCATCTGCACTTAAGAAATTATCTCTGTCGGTGTCTTGCTGAACCTTTTCTATCGGTTGACCGGTATGATCAGAAAGAATTTTATTCAGTTTTTCTCTGATTAACAGAATTTCTCTGGCATGAATATCAATATCGGAAGCCTGCCCCTGATAACCGCCTAACGGCTGATGAATCATCATTCTTGAGTGAGGCAAACAATAACGCTTACCTTTTGCTCCCCCCGTCAGAAGCAACGCTCCCATACTGGCGGCCTGCCCAATACACATGGTGCTGACATCAGGCTTAATGAATTGCATGGTGTCATAAATTGACATACCTGCCGTCACCGAACCACCCGGCGAATTGATATATAAATGGATGTCTTTATCAGGATTTTCCGACTCCAGAAAAAGCAACTGGGCAACAATCAGATTAGCCGAGTAATCTTCAACCTGGCCCACCAGAAAGATGACCCGCTCCTTTAATAATCTTGAATAAATATCGAAAGAACGCTCACCTCGAGCCGTTTGCTCGATAACAATAGGAACCAATCCGCCTGCGGCTTCCGGAGCTGTCATTTGATTTTTTATGTACTGGTTATACATTTTAAATTCCTTACCCTTGTTTGCTCATGGCATCATTGAAATCTATAGCCTGATCAGTCACTTTTGCTTGCGCAACCAGCCACTCGATCGTCTGATTTTCCAAAACCATCTGCCGCACATCGTTCAATCGGCTTTCATCGGAATAATACCAATCAATAACATCTTTGGGGCGCTCGTAGCTTTTCGCCATATCTTCGATAGTGGAACGCACTTTATTATCGTCCACTTTAATCTCATTCTTATGAATAATTTCACCTAAGATCAATCCCAACGCCACACGCCGTTTTGCCTGCTCTTCAAATAACTCTCTGGGCAATTTCAAATCTTCCAGCTTCATTTTTTGTCTTTTGGCCGTTTCGATGTACGGCTTCATCATACTTTCGACTTCCTGGTCGACCAATGTATTGGGAACGCTAATTTGAATCTTTTCATATAAAGCATCCATCACGGCGTTTTTCAGCTTGCCGCGCAATGCCTGCTCAAGCTCGCTTTCCAGATTGCTTTTAATGTCTTCACGAAAAGCATCCATCGATCCTTCAATTCCGTATGCCTTGATAAAAGCATCATCGATTTCCGGCAGCACAGACTCCTCAACGCTAATGACTTCAACCTCAAATTGTGCCGCTTTACCGGCCAATTTGTCATTGCCGTATTCTTCAGGGAAAGACACTTCAAAGGTTTTATTAGCGCCTGCCTTAAGACCGATCAGATTGTCTTCAAAACCGGTGATCATTTGTTTTGCGCCGATTTCAACCGGATAATTCTCTACTTTCCCATCGGTAAAGTTTTCTCCTTCACAAACGCCAGAAAAACCAATCGTCACACGATCATGATCCTGAGATGCTCGCTCAACGATGACCCAGGTTTTCTTTTGCGCTCTTAGCTTCTCAATCATGCCGTCAACATCGATATTTTGAACAGTCGCAACAGGACGAGTCACTTTAATTTGCTCAATGCCTTCCAGTGATATTTCTGGATAGACCTCAAACTCTGCAGTGTATTTAAAACCTTCACTTTCATCAGCTGGGTGAATATGCGGGTGCCCGGCGGGTCTTAAGTCCTGATCCTGCAACGCCTCATAATAAGTGGATTGAATCAAATCCCCGGCAATTTCACCGCGAACCCTGTCTCCGTACATTTTTTCAATCACATGTTGAGGCGCTTTACCCGGACGAAAACCATCGATTTTAACTCCGCGCGCCAACGACTTTAAACGCGCTGCCATTTTTTCCTGAACGACTTCTTCAGGCACGCTAACAGTCATTTTTCTGCTTAATTCTGATGTCTTTTCGACAGAAACTTGCATTTCTTTACCTCAACTAAATTTAAAAAAGATTTTTTATTAAGATACCGGTAAACGGCTCAATAGAACTGAAAAGTTAACACTGAACGCTAACTCTTTTTATGAATTGGGTGGTGCGAATGGAGAGACTCGAACTCTCACAGGATAACCTACTGGAACCTAAATCCAGCGCGTCTACCAGTTCCGCCACATTCGCATTTTTAATGAACTGCTAATTATAGCCGCAATTATGCGTTAACAACAAGCTATAAATTCAAAAAGAACCCGCACAAGCACTTAGCCTATCATCGTTAATAAAAATGCTTTGTGGTTCACACTTCCATCCTAAAGCCACAATTCAACCTTTGCATATTACCCATATGGATGTAGTATTAACTTGAAGTTAATTCAGTGAATAGGGGCACAAAATGAACATTACATCTACATCCAGCAGCGCAGTTAACCTGATCAATACCGCCCAACATAAATCAGCGGACGCAAGTCAGGTGATAGCTAAGCTGCCCGTACAAAAAGATGAGGTTGGCAGCTCAGAGTTCAGATCCAGCGACATTACAAAACCGATAATCAGCTTAAAAGAAGCCGAACTCGAAACTTCTGCCGCTGTTAAATTACTTCAAGCCGATAAAGAAACGATTGGCTCTTTGCTGGACACCAAAGCCTAAGCTAATCGCTTACCGATACATCAAAACCCAAGAGCCTGATTTCATCTGCGAATGTATTCAGCATCTCCGCCGACAACCTCTCCAGCCGACCGGATTCCGGCTGTCGAGAGGGCCGGGCAATCGTATACAGCATTACACACTTCAACTCACAGCCCTTTGCTTTAATACTTTTCAGCAAATCAAGAAATGCGTTTTTTTCCTTCAGGGACAAGCCTTGTCTGTCGTAATCCAATAAACAGGTTTGCAGTTTTGTCGGGCAAAGCTTTGCACAAAGCAACAGATTCTCCGCGCTCGCCTGACAGCTCTGACCGGCATTATTGATTAAAGCCCGACCCTCTTCGGTTGCGCTATCCAGCTTAAACCATACCTCTCCACCATACTTCTTTAATACCTTCAGGCCACTTTGGACGCTAGGCCGACGCACCAAACTGCCATTGGTAATCAACACAAAATTACTCTGAGGCAATATCCCGGCCTCTGTCGCCACTTTGCCGATCAGCGCCACAGCCTTATCAAAATCTTTTAAACTGGTCGGCTCGCCGTTGCCGGAAATAGCAATATCCTTAATAACCCGTTTGTCCTCATCCACATGAAAACGCTGATAGAAATTACCGTTCAGCACATCATCCAGAAAAAACCTCAACTCATCTTCCAATAACTGAAAATCCAAGTCCGGCGCGGCGCCGACTTTTAAATCAGGCACTTGGCAGTAGATGCAACGCCAGTTACAGGCATTATTGATATTAAAATTGATACCGATAGACAAGCCGCCAGCTCGCCTGGAAAGCACAGGATAAACATACTTTAAACCGGCAACATCACGACTGTGATTATTTATTGTCAATATCGAAGCCATAACTGCGCCCGGAAATAATTCAAATCGTGATATTCTACGATTTTATTTATTTTTAATTTGGGATTTTTGAAGTTATGAGCGAAAGAATTATATTCCGCACCGGCGAAGCCCTGGTTGCAGGTGGCCCACCCGGCACCGCAGCAGAACCTGAAATCATTATCGGGGAACTGGATGGCCCGGTCGGCATTGCTCTAGCAACATTAACCGGCAATCAAGCTAAAGGTCATTCCAAAGTCTTTGCCATTTTAAACACCGACATTCAAGTGCGCCCGGTAACCCTGATGGTCAGCAAAGTAACGGTAAAAAACAGCCGCTACACCAATATCCTGATGGGCACAGTACAGGCCGCAATTGCTAACGGTGTTCTTGATGCTGTGCGTGCTGGAGACATTCCCAAAGAAAAGGCAAATGACTTGGGCATTATCTGCTCGGTCTGGTTAAATCCGAGCGTTGCGACTGATGACAACCTGGATCATCAAATTCTCTTCGACATACACCGCAAAGCCATGGCGCAAGCAATCCATAAAGCCATGACCAACACGCCGGATATCGACTGGTTGCTGGAAAATCAGGATAAAATCACCCACAAGTACTTCCAGATGGGCTTGGACGGAAAAATTTAAAACCATACAAAAAAAGCCCCGATAAACGGGGCTTTTTTTGTAACTGTATCGAACGAATCAAATGATTTAAGAACGCTATCCTATTTTAACCAATACTTCGCCACGGCCCATTTCCGACATATCGCCTGCATAACGTTGCACCCGATTAAAGGCCGCGGAGCTGTCTGCAAATTTGGAATTCAATTTTTTAAATGATGCGAACAGTATCGGTAAAAACGCCAAGGTGTGCGCACCGCAATCATTAAACCTTGCCGATGCCTGCGGTTGATTCCATAACAGTAACGTACCCCGGCGCATCGCAAAACCCAAATACCTACCCGTTTGCCCCATGACCGCGATAGTGCCCGCGGTCATTCTGGAACCGCAATAATCACCGGCATTGCCCTCGACCAGGATATTGCCGCGCCGCATGTGATCACCGGCACGCTCGCCGACATTGCCTTTAACCAGAATCGTTCCGCCTTTCATGCCCATTTTGTTGCCTGGCAAAGCCGCCCCCAAAAAATCACCGGCATTGCCGTTAATCTTTAGAAAACCTTTTTTCATTTCGCAGGCCGCATAAATCCCGACATCACCCGATACCTCAATTTCGCCGGATTTCATGCCCAAACCCAGATAAGCGCCTGCATCACCTTCAACCGTTATACGACCGCCGTCCAGTTCCTTGCCGATAAAATCGAGCTTATCAAAGCTGCCTTTGATCACGATGTTTTGCGCATCGCTACCTGCAATGCTGAATAATTCATCCACGCGGATTTTGCGCTTGCCATTCTGCAAGGTGAGCGCGGCAATTTCCGCAAGCGGCATATCGGCCAGCTTATCGCAAACCAGCGGCGACATATCCACGCGCTGATCCGGTTTGTGTTTCAGCGTAAAGGTTAAAGCGCTCATGCCATAATCTCCTGTAAGTGAAAGTGGAACGGCCCCAGCTTGCCACCGTAATTACCCGCACTAATGCGTTTAATGCCGTTCGCCGCGCCTAAATCACAGACCGCCTGAATCCCAACACGCATGGCTTTATCAATATCCTCTTTGGTTAAACCGTCGATTACGATTTCCATGACCGATTCAATTTCCGGCGACAGGTCGGTTTTGGTCATGCCTTTTAAAGTCGGACAGAATGCATCATTGGTTGATGCGCCCAAAGCCGCGTATTTTGAACCGACCTTGGAGCCGGAACGCACCACACCGCCGGGGAACGGCATGATCACATTGGGAATTTTGCGCATTTCTTCAATCGCCGCCTCGCAGGCTGCCAAGGCTTGCGGTTGCGACTCGGCCAGCACCAAGAAATTACCGCCGCCAATGGCCTCGACTTGCCCTGTAGTCGCTTCGGCTAAAAATTCGCCATCCATGACCGGGATACGCCAGTAGCGCTTACCATCGATCAGTTTAGCCACCTGAAAGCCGTCGCCGAAATAACGCAGGTTTTTACCTAAGGCTATGCGCGTACCGCCATCTATGCCGGCAAACAAGGCCGAAGTCGGCGATGTTAATACGCACTGCCCTGCTCTGGTTTCCAGCTGCTTGGCCAAGCCTTTGCCGCCCATCGCAAAAATCATGATAGACACACCGGGGCGGCCGTCGGGCGTTTCGGAAGGATCCAAAACCCGCTCAATCCCAGCCTCGCAGCCACAGGCAATCACCGAGGTCGCAAAACCGGTCATGGCTTGGGCCGAGATCATCGCCCATTTTTCATTTTGGGCGGTGATAATGGCGCGAGTGGCTTTCATCGGAAAGGCCTCGGCAAAGGTTGCATCTATAGCTACGCCATTGATGATCATGCCACATCTCCTTTAAGCGGATGCACAGTCAAACTGCCGCGACCATCCTCTGTTATTTCATCATCACTGATTTTAAAGTTGCCAAGTTTCATAGTCAGGAACCGATCAAAATATTTTTGTAAATCCTTTTCTACCGAGACATCCCAGTCAGGTTTAACGACATGGGTCGTACCCCATTTGGTATGCACGACCTTGCCGTCAACCACTACCAGCTCACCGTCCTTAAACACATAATCCGGCTTTTCAAACATAAGCTGCCGGTCGGCATTGTCGGTATAAACGGTAATATCCGCCCAGTTACCGGCGCTTAAACCGCCACGATCTTGCAAGCCGATCAATCTGGCTGCACCAGCCCGGGTCATAATCGCAATTTCCTGCAAGCTGTACTCGCGCTCAATCGACGCCAAGGTGGTCATTTTTTGCGCTTCGGGATGTATCGTGGACAGCACATCGTTACGGAAACTTCTGTCCATCAGCAAGCGGATCAAATGCGGATAACTGGTGAATGGCGCGCCGTTGGGATGATCCGTGGTCAGGAAAATACGCCACGGATCATCAACCAGCAAGAAAGTTTCCAGGCCAATCGCCCATTGCAGCGCGTTGACAAAGTTCTTGTCTTTATATTTAAACGGTACAACACCGCAACCCGCATCGCATTCAATATCCATGGTTACCCATTTATTCGGGCTGGCATGTTTATGATTGGCAAATTGGCGCATGTTGTCGCCGGACGCGGTTACGGTTTGACCGAACAGAATCTGCCCGACATCGATAGTGATATTCTTGTTAAGGTTGACAGCTTCGGCAATTGCCGCCGCGCCCGATGAAAACTTAAAATCACCTTCCGTGCCGTAACTATGGAACTGAATATGGGTCAAATGCAACGGCAAGCCGCCTATGGCCTGAATGGTATCCAACGTGGTATTCATGTTGCCGGGCACACCGAGATTACAACCATGTACGTGCAAGGGATGCGTAATACCCAGCTCTTTAACCGCTGTCGCCAGTGACTTTAGAATTTCACGAGGAGTCACACCGTAATGGCTGTTTTGCTCATCCAGATCCAGTTTGCGCTGGTTAAACTTAAACGCACTGATACCACCGGGATTAACGACTTTAACGCCAATCGCTTTAGCGGCTTGCATAGTAAAAGCGACATAATCATTAATCGCTTTTTGGTCTTTTTTGGCCGTCAACATGCGCAGCAAATAATCATCACTGCCCATCAACACATAACCGCCTTTATCTAGAATCGGAATATCGGCCATTTCCATATGCGCCTGCCGCGCGTTGATCGGCAATACCGCGGGTTCAAAACCGGCGGTATAACCCATTTCCGCATAACGGTAGCCGGTCACAAAAGTACTGGGCATCGCATGCCCGCAGCCGGAACGGGTAATATCGGTACGTGCGACAGGATCGGCACGATGATCTTCCGGCAACAAGGTTCTGGCGATGTTGCCTTTACCGCCGCCGATATGCGTGTGCATATCAATCGCGCCGGACATCACCACCTTGCCTTTTAAATCGTATTCTTTATCGACTTTAAAATCGCCGGAGGGCTTATCGACGATGCGCCCGTCCTGAATGTAAATATCCTGTTTCGCGCCATCAATCCCGCTCGCAGGATCATAAACCGCTCCGCCTGTTAATCTAATCAACATAATTACTTACCTACAAGCTTGTTCAATGGCATTGAGCACGTCGGACGTGCTGGGCAGGCCGGAATCGCGCAATTTTTTCAAGCGAATCGCAACTACGTTATCCAGACGAAACGCATGACCGGCATGATCGATACCCGGCGTACCGACTGGAATAAACACATCCGGCTCTTTGGCAAAAGTCATCCCGGAACGGCCCACCACAATGGTCGGCAGGTTTGTTGTCGGGGGTACGGCTTTAGCATTAAACGCCTGCACCCAAACCAAAGCATCAGCCTCGCCATTAGCCAGCAAGGTATTGGTATCATTCAAATAGGGATCGTATTCGGGAAAGCCGCTGGCAAAACGGGTACGCGCCGGATAACCGGTCGTCCAACCGCAAACTTGGTTAGCCGTTTGATCGCCTTCTTTGCCCCCCAACGGCAAACCGGAGCTACGGGTATTCCGATTGTTAATATCCTTAACCATTTCAGAAACAGTCTGCACCGTCAATTCGGCCTGGCTGTAGGCTAACGCGCCAGCCGCCCAGGTCACTACGCTATAGCTCGCCGCTAGTAATTTATCGGCAATGGCCTGTAAGTCGGAAACTGCAATACCGCCGACTGAATCGACTCGAATAGGATTGCCTTTAACCAGTGCCCTTAATACCGCGACCACATCCGGCAAGTCTTCGTTTGCGCATTCAAAGACCAGCGCTTTTTGGCCATTAGGAGACGTCGATGCCGCACCGGAAGGCGCTTTACCCAAATAAATAACCTCACGCTTGCCGGTATCGGCCAGAAACATGGATTCTTCATTCCATAGATAACGCTCAAAAAAGCGCGGCGAAAAGCTTTCCAGATCGGCACCGACCACCAATAACAAATCGCAGCGGTTTTTTACTTCCGCCAGCGTCGTATTCATCCAGCCGGAATCCTGCAAGGCCAGAAAGTTATTGCGTGCACCGGTAAAATTCATATTATCAACGACAGCGCCGCTACGGTCAGCCAATGCCAGCAATGCTCGCATTCCGTTGACATCCGTCGCGCAGCCGCCGATAACCGGTTGATTGGTATTTTTTAATAACGCTGCCGCCTTTGCCACGGCCACATCCAAGCTGACATCCTTACCATCGACTCTCGGACGGGTATCGGTAATAGCCTGTTCAAACGCGGGCGTATTAACCGCACAGCCGTTTTTAACCACTTTGAGCGATACACCGTCAACCTGAATAGTCAGGTCATCCGTGCCGATACCGCAGAAAGGGCTAGGTACTTCAGTTATCTCAGCCATGAGCTGTCCTTTTGTTAGTCACTATATGGGGTTATTGTGACAGATGACCTCTGTTCGTACAACCTTAGGGTATTGCCCGATCAAACGTCTATCCAGTCCTTAAATCAGCTGAAAACTACGGCAGCTTTATGACCTCCCCCTTGATTAGCCGTTAGCTGTAAATGACTTTATCTACACTTGTGGAACCTCACCGCCATTAAGTTAATCACAAAGACACCGTAGGAGCGGGCCGCGCCCGCGATATTTGAGCAATGACTGCTAAGTTGCATCCCCTTGTTCGCGGGCATGGCCCGCTCCTACAAGGTTGATTCCGACTCAATCTCATCTTCAAAATCAGCGTTTTTTAAATCACCCCGGCAGTTATGCTGTAAAATCACTCTTTTTTATTTCAGCTTTCAGATGACCATCAGGCTACCCGTACCGCGCATCGCATTAACACCCGGAGAACCCGCAGGCATTGGTCCCGACCTTTGCATCCAGCTTGCACAGCAGGATTTACCTTGCGAAATCATCGTTATCGCCAGTCCGCAATTATTGGAAGAACGCGCCAAGCAGTTAGGTTTGCCGCTACAGCTAAAAGAATTTGACGCTACTCTGCCCGCCACTGCCCAAACTGCCGGATGCCTGACGATTTTGCCGGTGGAACTGGCAGAACCGGTCCAATGCGGGCAGCTGAATCCGGCCAATAGCCGCTACGTGTTGAAAGCCATCACCAAAGCGACCAAAGGCTGCATGGACGTGGTTTTCGATGCGATGGTCACCGGCCCCGTCCACAAGGGCGTTATCAACGATGCGGGCTTGTCTTTTAGCGGCCATACCGAATTTATTGCCGGCATTACCGGCGGACATCCGGTGATGATGCTGGCAACGCCGGGCTTGCGGGTGGCGTTGGTGACTACGCATCTGCCGCTGTCGGAAGTCAGCCAGGCCATTACTCATACCCGGCTACGTACGGTGATTCGGATACTGGATCATGAACTGCGCTCGCGTTTTGGCATAGCTCACCCGAAAATACTGGTGTGCGGGCTTAATCCTCATGCCGGTGAAAACGGTCATCTGGGTCGGGAAGAAATCGACATTATTGTGCCGGTGCTCGACACCTTTCGCAAACAGGGCTTGAATCTGCGCGGGCCGTTACCGGCCGATACGCTGTTCACCGATAAGTATCTGGCTACAGCGGACGCGGTATTGGCGATGTATCATGACCAGGGCTTGCCGGTGCTTAAACATATGGGCTTTGGGCAGGCAGTCAATATTACGCTGGGACTGCCGATCATCCGCACCTCGGTTGACCACGGCACGGCGTTGGATCTTGCCGGCAGCGGCAAGGCCGATTTAGGCAGCCTGCAATTCGCACTGCAAACCGCATTAACCATGGCTACGCAATAATAAAATGGCACATATCCCGCGCAAACGCTTCGGTCAGAATTTTCTTCATGACCACAACATTATTTACAATATCATCTCCAGCATCCAGGCCAAGCCCGACCAACACTGGGTAGAAATTGGGCCGGGCCAAGGCGCATTGACCGAGCCTTTGTTAAACGAAAAGGTGCGCCTGGACGTAGTTGAGCTTGACCGGGATCTGGTGGTTTTGCTGAAAGATAAATTCAAGCACTACCCCAACCTGCAAATTCACAGCGCCGATGCATTACGGTTTGATTTCTCGTCGCTGGCGGACGGGGATCAGAAGTTGCGTATCATCGGCAACCTGCCCTATAACATTTCAACGCCGTTGATGTTCCACCTGCTGGATAACGCCTATTGCATTGAAGACATGCATTTCATGCTGCAAAAGGAAGTGGTAGACCGGATTTGCGCGGTTCCGGGCAGTAAAAAATACGGCAGGCTCAGCGTGATGATGCAATATTACTGCTTGCCCGAGCTGTTGTTTGAAGTGCCGCCGGAAAGCTTCGACCCGGTGCCGCAGGTAACGTCGGCTATTGTCAGACTGGTGCCGCATCAACAGCCGCCGGTTGCGGTTAATGATATAACCAAGCTCAACCGGGTAGTCACTCAGGCGTTTTCGCAACGGCGCAAAACCTTGCGTAATTCGCTGAAAAAATTGATTGAAGAGGAAGAGATCGTTGCTTTGGGTATAGACCCTACATTGAGGGCCGAAAGCATATCATTGGTTGAGTTTGCGCGGTTAAGTAATCTGCTGTCAGATTTATAGCGTACCCTACCTGACTGATGCAGATGCTTGTTAGTTTCATTATTCAACTGTAAGCTTGGCGGAAAATATAACTTCGTTGCAAATCCTCATTTGTCACAGCCAACGAGTTAATTTCAGCGGACAGCACCAAAATAGTACAAATCAAATGCAACCTTTAAAAACTCAAGGCTCCAACAGTAATGCAGATTGATAAACTCGAAATCGAAAACTTCAAATTATTCGCCGAACAAGAGTTTCAGTTTCATTCAAGCTTTAATCTGCTTATTGGCGAAAACGGTAGCGGAAAAACTTCGTTGCTAAGAGCCGTAGCTGTTGCGTTAGGAGGCTGGGCCCATGCCTATATCAAAGATAAAAATAATCTACGCCCGATATTAAACGAGGAAATACGGGAAATAGAAATAGATAAGCGTTTCGATAAAACCAAGCAAACATCAATTAAGGCAGTCGGTACTGCACTTATCGTTGATAATTATGATTGCCTAATGAAAGTAAATGCTGGTTGGACTCGTCTTCGTAAAGAAGGTTTTGAAGACACTTTTATTTATGGAGACATTAAATATTCTCATAACCCAACACAATACAATTTTAACTTCGATAAACTGAGTTTAAATATTCTAAATTACATCGAAACTGGCAAGTCATTTAGTCTACCACTAATTGCTTTTTACGAATGCGACCGTCTCTGGCTACCCAAAAATGAACTTAACCTTGAGTCGTCGGCTAAGGCAAAGTACTCACGCTTTGATCCTTATGTCGATTGTTTTCACACCGGAGCTGACCATCAGGCCGTCGGTGAATGGTTGTTGAAGCATGAACTGGCATCCATCCAGCAACAAAAAGAAACCCCGATTTTGCAATCCATCCGTAATGCCGCTAAAGCCGCATTAGAAGGGTGTACCGGGCTAAAATTCGATTTCGAACAAGGGCGGGTGATGATTGAATTTGAAGACGGACATACCACACCGTTCGAACATTTAAGTGATGGCCAGCGCACCATGTTGGGCTTGTTCTGTGATTTGGCGCGTCGTGCAGCTATTTTGAATCCTCATTTAGAGGGTGATGCTAGTGCAAAAACCTCGGGTGTGGTGTTGATTGACGAGCTGGATCTACACCTGCATCCCAAATGGCAGCGCCGCATTATCGAGGATTTGAGCAGGACTTTCCCAAAGATTCAATTTATCTGTACCACACATTCACCGTTTTTAATTCAATCGCTGCGGAAGGGTAAGTTGATTCAGCTTGATGGCGATACAAATATCGAATATCACGATCTCAGTATCGAAGATATTGTAGAAAATGTTCAAGGCGTGGAGTTGCCGCAAAAAAGTAAACGATACCTCGATATGATGGCAGCAGCAGAAGCTTACTATAAAAAATTGCATCAATGCGAAGACGAGTCAGATGCGGAACTGATGCAATTACGCGCTACTCTTGAGGAACTCAGTATTCCATTCAGCGATGATCCAGCTTTTGTAGCGCAATTAAAATTTGAGAGGGATACGATGCTGGCTGAGAAGGATAAGAAATAATGCGGCCGGTTGATAAAGGTAATGACTTGGGCGAGTTCAACCCTTATTCAGATGCTCAACAGCCATTGGTAACGCGCTTGGGCGAATATTGTTCGTACTGCGAGCGCTGGATTGCTAGTGGCATTCATGTCGAACACAAGAAACCGAAGAAGAATTATCCGGAAGATCAATATCGTTGGAGCAATTTTTTATTGGCCTGCGGTAATTGCAATTCAGGTAAAGGCCACGACAAGTTAAACCTTGACGATTACCTGTGGCCCGATTGTGACAATACTTTTCGAGCTTTTGATTATGATTCGGAAGGCCGGGTGCTTCCAAAAACAGATTATGGTGAGGCATTAAACAAAAAAATTAAACAGACCTGGATAATGTTAGGTTTGAATAAACATCCGGACATATTTACTGAAGGCAATCAAAAACCAACCGTAAAAGACAATCGCTGGTTGCATCGAAAAGAGGCTTGGCGAAAAGCGGAGAAAAGGAAACAAGAGTTGACCATAAATGATACGCCGGAAAGACGCGCAGAAATTGTTGAAATGGCCTGCGAAAGAGGTTTTTTCTCAATCTGGTTGACAGTGTTTGCTGATGACCAGGATATGAAAACCCGTTTGTTTTTGGCTTTTCCCGGTACATCAACTGATTGCTTTGATAATCAAGGAGCGCCTTTAGCAAGACAGGGCGGTCAGCTATAATTCCATTTCGTCTTAATTTTCGTAAAAGCTTCCCCGTATTTATCCAGTTAGATTCCTGCATATCCAAATAAATAACGGAATTAGTCGACAATTCAAACCGTTAATGCTTTTCACCTTGTCTCATAATTCAATTTAGTGAGGTGCATCTGTAGGGCGGAAACGCTATGCAGAACAACTCATGCAAGCGCTATTAAAAGATGCGTTTGCAGGGTAAAATCATCTAAACCAATTCCCAATCTAGCCGTCCGCTTTACCAACAGAGGAACTTATATGCCAGCATTAAAAATACAATTAACACAAAAGCTGACTTTGATTTTTTTCAGCACTTTGCTTTTGGCTTCACAGCCAGCAATGGCAGAAACAGACCTCGCCGATCAAAAAAAACTTCTCAATGCACGGGTAATGAACCGTCAGCAAAATACAGATCACGCAGCCCATTTAACTCCTGTAGATAAGAGTCTGGAGTTTCATGGCGTTTTTTACGGTTATCTTCCTTGCGATGATTGTGATGGGATTAAAGCGACATTGTCGTTAAAACAAAATAACAATTATCTGTTGGTGACTCAGCCCGCAAAAGATTCCTCACGGGAGTTTTATGAAAAAGGCAAATATAGCTGGGATGATAAAACTCAAATCGTTGTTTTAACACCGCGCCAGGAATCAACCACACGACAATATTACATTGAAAATGAAGGCACGCTTATTCAACTTAACAGTGATGGGGCGCGGGTGAAAGGCGATTTGGATCGCTATACTTTGCGCAGAAGCGATATGACAAAATCACGTGAGGTACATATTCACTAGGATGAATAGTGGGGCTTAATGGAGCGTTACTCCATAACCACAAAGCAAGCTAAAGCCGCTGCGCCCTCGGCTCTGAAAGCATATCGCTGGCCGAGTGCTGCAAAACATGTATGACGTGCCCATTAAGTTAAGCACAATGACACCGTAGGAGCGGGCCGCGCCCGCGATATTGGGACTATAAGTTGTGCTTCATCATCGCGGGCATGGCCCGCTCCTACAACGCTTAACTTAACGGTATTGCCCCACCCACATTGTCTCGATCAAACAGTAAAACTCTCGCCGCAGCCGCAGGTGCCTTTTACATTCGGATTGTTGAATTGGAAGGCTTCGTTAATGCCTTCCCTGCGGTAATCCAGCTCTATTCCGTCCACAAATTCCAGGTCGTTTGCGGCGACGATGACTTTGACGTCGAAATTTTCAAACACCGCATCGCCGTCATTCAGCGCGTCAGCGTAATCAATCGTGTAAGCATAGCCCGAGCAACCGGATTGCTTTACGCCCAGTTTTAGACCTAAGCCTTTGCCGCGTTTTTCCAGTTGTTTTTTGATTTGCCGAGCGGCGCTTTCAGTTAGTGAGACAGACATATAACCTCTTTATCCTTTTTCGACTAAGGATTTTAATTGTTTAATAAATTCAAAAATTTCAGCTTCGGTGTTGGCTTTTCCCAAACTGATGCGGATTGCGCTTTTTGCCTCGGCAGCTTCAACGCCCATCGCGACCAACACCGGGCTGGGTTCTCTCATGCCGCTGGCGCAGGCCGAGCCGCTGGAAACGGCGATGCCTTTTTGATCCAGTTGCATCAGCAGCATTTCGCCGTCGACGCCGTGAACGCCCATTTGCACGGTATTGGGTAATCGCTCCGCCTGCTCGGCAAAAACAGTCAGGCCGGGAATCGCGCTTAAGCCGTGCTCCAGCAGATTTTTAAGTTTTAGCAGATGCGCCTGCCGTTCGGCAAGTTCGGTTTTGGCAAGTTCCGCAGCTTTGCCGAACCCGACAATGGCGGCGACATTTTCAGTCCCGGCCCTGAGTCCTTGCTCCTGCCCGCCGCCCAACAAGACCGGCTTTATCGCCACGGATTTATCGCACACCAGCGCGCCGCAGCCTTTGGGGCCGTAGATTTTATGGCTGGACAGCGACATCAAATCTACGCCGAGCCGGTTAAAATCTACCGGGATTTTGCCCAGCGCCTGCACGGCGTCAGTATGAACCTTGATGCCCTGCGCTGTTAGCTGATCGGCATAGCGAGCGATATTCTGCACCGCGCCGTTTTCGTTATTTGCCAGCATGATCGAAACAAGGCCGGGCTTTAACCGGATAACCTCGTCGATAGCATTCTGCGTTATCCGGCCGTTAGCATCGACCTTAAGCAGGGTAAGCTGATGTCCCAGGCTTTGTAAATACAGGGCAGGCTCTATGACCGACGGATGTTCAATAGATGAAACGGCGAGTCCGGCCTGAGGAGCCAGCGTCGCCAAAGCCAGATTATTGGCTTCGGTACCGCCGCTGGTAAAAATGATTTGCCCCGGCTGGACACCAATCAGCGCCGCAAGCTGCTCACGGGCTGCATCAACGGCGCTCTTGGCGGCCCTGCCGAGACGATAAAGACTTGAAGGATTGCCGTAAAATGTTTTCAGGAACGGAAGCATCGCCTCCAGAACGCGATCATCTATCGGTGTGGTCGCGTTATGATCCAGGTAGATCATGCAGTTATCGCCATGGATGGTGTGTATGTCGCTAGCCTGCCGGGAGCAGGCGCGGCGCGAGCGTTATTCGGGACGATAACAAACTTCAATAGCCTGCTGTGCATCATAATGCTGTCTTTTCGCAACTTCCTGAACCTGATCCTTTTCTAACAGGTCGGCTAAAGAAATGCCCACCAAATAAGTCCTGATTTGTTTGCTCAAGCCCATCCACAGGTTATGCGTTAAACAGGCATCGCCTTTCTGGCAATTCCCCTCGCCGCCACATTTGGTTGAATCGAGCGGTTCATCAACAGCCGCGATAATCTCGGCAATATTAATTTCGCCGGCCTTACGACACAGCTTGTAGCCGCCTCCAGGTCCACGGACGCCTTTGACCATGCCTGCGCGGCGCAGACGGGCAAATAGTTGTTCCAGATAAGACAGGGAAATGGTTTGACGAGCCGCAATTTCCGTCAGGGTGACCGGTTTGACTTGACTGTGGAAAGCCAAGTCCAGCATTGCAGTGACCGCATAGCGACCTTTAGTTGTTAAACGCACAGTAACTTCCTCTATAAATACCATTAAGATATTGTTACTATACTTAACCCAGCAAAATAGTCAACTATTATGGATGGATAGGCGAAGGGCAAAAGGCTAAGAACTAAAATTGCCCACGCGACTTAAGCCTGGATGCGGTTTTTTGCCTTTCGCCTTGTGCCTTTAGCCTTCTCTCCCAAAACCATCCTCAATTTCGCAGCCATCCAATTTTGAAATAGGCGATTCGGTGTATTTAATGCCAGCATCATTGAGCGCTTTTTGCAGGGTTTCTATCTGTCTGTCCATCTCGTGAATATGATCGAGCATATGATTAATGGCATAGGCGATTGGATCGGGTACGTCGGTTGTTGCGCCGTAGGCATGAAAGCCCATCTTGTAGGCAATCTTGTCACGCTCGGCTGTTGCGGCTTTGCTGTTAGGGTCGACGATATGGGCGGGAATGCCGACCGCAGTTGCGCCCGCCGGTACCGGTTTTAACACCACCGAGTTTGAACCCACTCGGGCGTTTTCACCAATATCAATAGGCCCCAAGACTTTTGCCCCCGCACCGATCACCACGCCGTTATGCAGGGTCGGATGACGCTTGCCTTTATCCCAGCTGGTTCCACCCAAGGTTACGCCATGATACAAGGTGCAGTCGTCACCGATAATGGCGGTTTCGCCGATCACCACACCCATGCCGTGATCGATAAAAAAACGCCTGCCGATGACTGCGCCGGGGTGAATTTCAATCCCGGTCAGCCAGCGGCCGATATGAGCGATAAACCGGGCCAACCATCTGAATCCGGCTACCCAGAAAAAATGGCTGACCCGGTGAATCAAAACAGCATGAAATCCGGGATAGGTGGTAATCACCTCAAAAACCGTTTGCGCCGCCGGATCGCGGTCGAATACGCAGGCAATATCTTCTTTTATTCGGTTAAACATCGTTATTCCTCTTGTGGCCTTGAGACATCCTTAAGATGCCCCGGAGTATGTCCAATTCCTTGGTATCCATTTGTACCCGGTTATAAATCCGGCGCAAACGCCGCATGATGGATCTTGATTTGGCGGGATGCATGAAACCTATATCTGCTAAGACTTCAGCCATGTGAGCATAGAAAGACTCCATTTGCGCCGCCGTGGCCAAGGGGTCTTCGCCTTTGTCGCCGACAATGATTTCTTCCTGCGCGGCCATCCCGGATGCGACGAACAATTCATAACAAACCACCTGCACAGCTGCGGCGATATTTAGAGAGCTGTATTCGCTGTTGCAGGGAATGCGCAGTAAAAAGTGGCACAGATCCAGTTCGTGGTTCTTTAAGCCTGAATTTTCACGGCCGAAAACGATAGCCACTTTATTGCCAGGGATGGTGTGTATGCCGCAAGACTGCTGGGAGCAGTCGCGGCGATTGCCGGGTTCCTTGATCAACACTTTTTCCGCACATTCTCTGGGCGTCAGCTCCGGCCAGCTGATGGTCCGGCCTCGGGCGCTGGCACCGATCACCAGCTGGCAGTCGGCAATGGCCTCCTGCAAGGTCTGGCAAACGGTCGCACCGGCCAGTACGTCATCCGCCCCGGAAGCCCTGGAGGTGGCGTCGGCACTGGGGAATATTTTTGGCGCAACCAGCCAGAGATTGTGCATCTTCATGTTTTTCATCGCACGGGCAACGGCACCGATATTCCCCGGATGCGTCGTTTCGACCAGCACAATTTTTATAGTAGACAGCAAGGTATCGTCCTTGGTTAAACTCAGCAGTAAGAAAAATGGAACACGGGTGACACGGATTTGGCTGATAAACACGGATAAATTAATGAATTAGGTTAGCCCTCTTGACTTCTTGAAGTCCGTTTAAACCCGCCTAATCATTATCATCCGTGCTCTAGTATAGAATTAGCATCTGCTGAGTAGTTACAAAAAAGAGCCTAAGTTTAGCAAAAAATTTGGTATCCTATGTCATTTTCTGTACCCATATAAATCCGCCTATGCAACCCATGTTAAATACTGCCGTCCGTGCCGCAAGAGCCGCCGGCGACTTGATCCTCCGCTCATCCGACAATATCGGTCACCTCAAGGTCGACCAAAAAGGCAAAAACGATTATGCCAGCGAGGTTGATCGTATGGCTGAGCGGGAAATCATCAACATCATCAAGACAGCCTATCCCGACCACAGCATCCTGGCCGAAGAAAGCGGTGCACAACAGGGTAACGATTTTGTCTGGGTTATCGACCCGCTGGACGGCACGACCAACTTCTTGCACGGCTTTCCGCAATACGCCGTCTCCATTGCCTTGAAACACAAAGGCAGGATTGAAGTCGGCGTCATTTATGACCCGTTACGTGATGAATTGTTTACCGCCAAACGCGGCGGCGGCGCTATGCTAAACAGCCGCCGTCTTCGGGTGACCAATCAAACCAGTTTGAAAGGCGCATTGATCGGCACCGGCTTCCCGTTTAAAACCGGCCTGCACATGGATGCTTATCTGGGCATGTTCCGCGCATTAGCAACCGATTCGGCGGGGATTCGCCGTGCAGGCGCTGCAGCGCTGGATCTGGCTTATGTGGCTGCCGGTCGATTGGATGGCTTTTGGGAAATCGGCCTGATGGAGTGGGATATGGCCGCCGGGATTTTATTGATAAAGGAAGCAGGCGGCGTAGTTACCGATTTTTCTTTTAATGATAAGTATCTGGAGTCAGGCAACCTGATCGCCGCAAGTCCCAAAATGCATCAAATCATGTACCAGCTGATTGAGCCCCATGTTACCGATAATTTGAAATAATTTGCATCGTAGGGGCAGGGCTTGTCCCTGCCCTTTTATCCGTGCAATTGAAAAAAGGGCAACTGCAAAAAGGGCAACCACAAGGGATTGCCCCTACGAGAAAATCTGCAACGCCAGCATGATGGCGTCTTCCCGGCCGTTTTCCGCTTCGTAATAACCTTTTCTGATGCCGATTTCGTTAAAGCCCATGTCCTGATACAGGGCGATGGCGACAGTGTTGGACGGCCTGACTTCGAGAAACATGGTTTCTGCCTGGCCTCTGGCTGTTTCGATAAGATGTTCCAGCATTTTACGGCCTATCCCTTGTCCCTGTTCGGCAGGCGATACGCAAATATTTAAAACGTGTGCCTCGCCTACTGCCATCGAGAGTATGCAGTATCCCAACACGTTGTCGTCCTCTGCACAGACCCAGCAATTGTAGCTGGCTTTGAAGCAATCCCTGAATATGTCTTCCCCCCAAGGGAATTGGTAGTTTGCTCTTTCGATCGCCATCACTCCAGGCAAATCGGAGCTGCGCATTTTTCTCAGACGCATCAAATCTTTTCTACCTACCGAATCGGGAAATATTTTGGCGTAAAACTCTTTATCGGCATCATAAACTACAAAGTCTTTTATTTTTTCCAACATCATTCCCAACATGATCAACCTTTAATGTGTTTAACTGTTTGCATTGCGAGCTTTAAATCCGCCCAGGCTTTGCGCTTGTCCAGCAACGATCTTAACAAATACGCCGGGTGATAGACTACAACAACCGGGGTATCATTTAAAGCGTGTATTCTTCCTCTGAGCTTGCCTATCGGTTCGTCCGTGTTTAGCAAAGCCTGTGCGGCCACTCGTCCTAAAACCACGATGATTTTCGGTTTGATCAGCGCCATTTGTCGCAGCAGATAAGGTTTGCAGGATTCAATTTCGATAGGTTCGGGATCGCGATTGGCGGGAGGACGGCACTTTACAACATTAGCTATAAAGACTTCTTCCCGATCAAGGTCTATGGCTCGTAGCATTTCCGTTAACAGCTGCCCCGCCTTGCCGACAAATGGCAAGCCTTGCTGATCTTCGCTTTGTCCTGGCGCTTCGCCGATAAACATCCATTCGGCATTTTTATTACCCGAGCCGAAAACGGTTTGGGTGCGTGTCTTGCACAAACCGCATTTAGTGCATGGGGCAACTTCAGCTTGCAACGCTTCCCAGTTGTCGATTGGTTCTGGCAGCGCATCGGATACCGGCGCTTGCTGATGATCGGCAGAGACTCTGGGCACCCAAACATCAATGCCCATAGCCTCCAGGTATTGCAGACGTGTTGCGTTATCCAAGACTGAGCTGGTTGTTATTGCCACACTTCGGAAACTTTAAAATTAAAAAAGCTTGCCTAATAAGGGAACGACTTCAGCAGCAACGACTAACGCCAGCATCCATTGAACAAGGGTCAACTTACCATTAATCTCTGCCTTCATTTCACGCAGCTGACTTTCAACCCGTTCAATGTCGCGCTTGGTAGCCACTTCCGCCGTCCCAAGAGCCTCCTGCAATGCTTCGGATTCAGCTTTAGCCTGTGATTCAGACACACCCGCAGCTTTGAGCTTTTCAACAAATTTCAGAGTATCGAATGTTATTGTTGTCATAATGAAAATCCTGCAAATTCTAAAGTGTCAGTAGCATAACATACAACGCCAAGATCAACATATGAGCGTACCGCAGACTGTTCCCATGCTCAGGAGCGTGGGAACGCTTGCATATCAATCAAACATCCCCTTTCTGAGGATGACGACGTTGATCGGGGCTGTGCAGCTTATTCACCGCATTAATATAGGCTTTGGCCGAGGCGATAACAATGTCGGTATCAGCGCCCAAGCCGTTGACGATCCGGCCTGCTTTTTCAAGACGAATAGTGACTTCGCCCTGGGCATCGGTACCGTTGGTAATGCTGTTGACCGAATAAAGCTCCAGCGTCGCATCGGTCTGCACCAGTTTTTCGATGGCTTTTAAACTGGCGTCCACAGCGCCGCCGCCATCGGAATTGCCGGTGACTTCTTTGTTGTCCACTCGTAACGTAACAGTTGCGTTGGGTATCTCGCCGGTTTCCGAGCACACTTTCAGCGCGATCAATTTGACATGCTCATCTTCCGCCTCAAAACTGGCTTCCGAAATCAAAGTTTGCAGATCTTCATCAAAGATTTCGTGCTTTTTATCGGCCAACTGCTTAAAGCGGGCAAAAGCCTCATTCAATTCTGCTTCCGAGCCGAATTCAAAACCCAATTCGGTGATGCGGCTTTTAAACGCATTTCTGCCCGAATGCTTGCCCAATACCATACGGTTAGCCGTCCAGCCGACATCTTCAGCGCGCATGATTTCGTAAGTCTCGCGGCTTTTCAATACACCGTCCTGGTGAATGCCTGCCTCATGGGCGAAGGCATTGGCGCCGACGATGGCTTTGTTAGGCTGCACCGGGAAACCGGTGATTGACGACACCAGTTTTGAGCAAGTCAAAATCTCGCGGGTGTCGATGCCGGTTTGGCAGCTAAACACGTCCTTGCGGGTGCGCACCGCCATGACCACTTCTTCGAGCGACGCATTACCGGCACGTTCCCCCAAACCATTAATGGTACATTCAACCTGCCGTGCGCCGTTCATGACCGCCGACAAGGAATTGGCAACCGCCAGCCCCAAATCATTGTGGCAATGCACCGAAAAAATCGCCTTGTCCGAATTGGGGATGCGGCGGATCAGGTTGGCAATGGTCGCGCCGAATTGATCGGGTACGCTGTAACCCACGGTATCGGGGATATTCAGCGTCGTGGCTCCGGCGTCGATAACCGCCTCAAGTATCCGGCACAAGAAATCTTCATCCGAGCGTCCGGCGTCTTCCGGGGAAAATTCGACGTTATCGGTATATTGCCGTGCGCGTTTGACCGCTCTGACCGCGTATTCGATCACCTGTTCCGGCTGCATCTGCAACTTCATTTGCATGTGGATCGGCGAGGTGGCGATGAAGGTATGAATCCGCGATTGGTTAGCGCCTTTAAGCGCCTCGCCTGCACGATCGATGTCCTTGTCCAAGGCTCTTGCCAGGCCGCAGACCACACTGTCTTTTATGACCTTGGCAACCGCCTGCACGGCTTCAAAATCGCCGGGGCTGGCCGCAGGAAAACCGGCCTCGATCACATCGACCTTCAAACGTTCCAGGGCCTTGGCAATTCTGACTTTTTCTTCGCGCGTCATCGATGCGCCGGGGCTTTGCTCGCCATCGCGCAAGGTGGTATCGAATATTATTAACTTGTCTTTCATAAAAGCTCACTCCATTCTTGGAGAACTGCCAACTGTTACGATGGCACGGGATATAGGGATATAAGTGATTAAATAGAAAAAGATTGATTGCCCGTCAGGGCAGGAATCTTAAAGGCAGGCATAACCACGCACACAAAGCTGTTCCGGCGGACATTGCGCCGGAAAGCGGAATTTGAAATGCATGATTGATATGAATAAACATGGTCGTGACTATACGCCAATGGCTGTGCGCCCTCAAGCAGATTTTATGCTTTGCGCCCCTGCAACCTGCGCCTGCGCATAACCAGGGTAATAACCGGGCCTGAAATCGCGTAACCTAAAAACAACAGGAACAACATCGTTTGCGGCTGCGCCATCACAAAAGCGATACCCAGCATCGCGGCAATCGCGACAATAAAAGGCACTTTGCCTTTCAAATCGATTTTTTTGAAACTCCAGTAGCGGAAATTGCTCACCATCAGCAAGCCGGTGCTGACGGTTAAGCCAAGCGCAAAATATTTGAACAGTTCGATGTCGTATTTGTACTCCAGGCAAATCCAGATAAATCCGGCAAGAATAGCGGCGGCAGCAGGACTTGGAAGCCCCTGAAAATAATTCTTATCGGCCGTAGCTAGCTGGGTATTAAAGCGCGCAAGTCGTAATGCGCCGCCCGCTGCATGGACAAATGCAGCAAACAGACCTACTTTACCTAGGCTCGAAAACGCCCATAAGTACATCACCAACGCGGGAGCTGCGCCGAATGAAACCATGTCCGAAAGACTGTCGTATTGAGCGCCGAATTCGCTTTGCGTATTGGTCAGCCTCGCCACCCTGCCATCCAGGCCATCCAGAATCATCGCGACAAAGATGGCGATAACAGCGGTTTCAAAACGCCCGCCCATCGCCGAAGTAATCGCATAGAAACCGGAAAACAGGGCTCCCGTGGTAAATAGATTAGGCAGTAAATAAATTCCACGACGACGAGTTAAGCGTTTTTCTGGAAGCATATCTAAATCAATCCTTAAGTTTTAGGAAGTCAGTAAAAAACATAGCGCCGAATTATACAATGAGCCTACAAACTGCACCTAGCTTAATCAAAAATCAAAATAGAGGGGAGAAAGAATTCCTGCAAGGCATCACGCGCATATTTTGTCGGCCACCAGATTCGTCACCCAGGCAGGGATTGCCGGAACCCAAGCTCCTTGCTAAGCTCGAACAAACTTATTTCGGCTTAAAAAACCAATATCATTGTTTTTCTAAGGCACTGATGTATTGAGGGATTAATTGTAATCAACATTCCCTCTTAACGCTTTCAGCCGACCTTGCTTGGTTTTGCTATCCAAGCGCCTTAGCTTCGATCCTTTGGTGGGCTTGGTGGCTTTGCGCTTTTTGTGTGTTATAGCCGCGCTTTGGATTAACGCCTGTAGCCGACTGAAGGCGTCTTCCTTGTTCTTTTCCTGAGTGCGATATTGCTGCGCCTTGATAATAATCACCCCGTCTTTTGAAATGCGCTGGTCATTTAAAGCCAGCAACTTTTCTTTATAAAACTCAGGCAATGAGGACGCGTTGATGTCAAAGCGCAAATGAACGGCTGTTGAAACTTTATTGACGTTCTGGCCGCCAGCTCCCTGCGCACGAATCGCATAAACTTCAATCTCGTTGTCCGGGATGCTGACCTGGTTGGATATTTGCAACATTAGCTATCAAGCTCTGTTTGTTAATCGGGTGACTTTAAATGATGAAGCTCTGTTGTTGATTATACGTTATTGGCTTTTTGACTTGGCAGAGCGTTACTGCACGGGGCGTGTCAGACGAGTCGTAGATTGGAGGAGATAACCGGATGCTGAGCCTTATCCCCTTTGTGTGACGGTTTTTATATTTTTATCGAATTTACCTGTTATTAATGAGACGTTATAAGAATTGATACGAAAAATGGCTTAGCTTTTGATGCGTATGCCTTCAAATCCCCAATGAATGCTCAAACTCCGCCAGCGGCACAGGTTCACTGAACAAATACCCCTGATAGAGCGGACAGCTGTGCTGCTCAAGAAATACGCGTTGCTCTTCCGTTTCTACGCCTTCTGCGATAACTTCCATGCCCAAATTCTTGGCCATGCCAATGATGGTTTGCACAATCACTGCGTCCGTCGGTTTCAATCCGAGGTTGTGGATGAATGACTGGTCGATCTTGAGTTGGTCGAGCGGCAATTGCGTCAGGTAGGCCAGCGATGAATAACCAGTGCCGAAATCATCCATAGAGAAACTTACGCTGATTTTTTTGAGTATCTTCATTTTGGCGATGGTGTCGTCGATGTCTTCGAACACCAGGTTCTCGGTAAATTCGAGTTTGAGCCGATCCCCTTTGATAGCTGCTTTTTTCAGCATCGCACGCACTTGCTCGGTAAAGTCGGGTTGATGGAACTGCCGCGGACTGACGTTAACGGCAAGCTGCAAATTCCGGGTTTGTGCATGGCCTTCCCATCGCTTAAGCTGGGCGCAGGCATTCTCCAGCACCCACTGCCCAATGGGCACTATCAGCCCGATTTCTTCAGCCAGCGAAATGAATTCAAGCGGCAAGACCAAGCCGCGTTCAGGATGTTCCCAGCGCAACAGCGCTTCAGCGCCGATGACTTGACCGTCGTGGCGCGCCTGCCGCTGAAAATAAAGCTCAAATTGATTTTTCGCCAGCGCACTACGCAAGTCGGCTTCCAACGTCGCACGCGCCATAACCGCCTTTTGCATGTCCTGATCAAAGAAACGCAGGGTGTTGCGGCCCGCAGCCTTGGCTTCATACATGGCAATATCGGCCCGTTTCAGTAGTGCTCTGATAGTATGCCGATGGTTAACGAACAGGGTGATGCCTATGCTCGGGGTGTTTTGGTACTCGTGGCAGGTAAGCTGGTAGGCTTGGTTCAGTGAACCAATAATTTTCTCGCCGATGGTTTTAGCCTTGGTAGCGGCTTCATCACTATCCTCACTCAGCTCTTCCAGCATGATGACAAATTCGTCGCCACCCTGGCGAGACACGGTGTCGCCTTCCCGCACGCAGGCCATAAGACGCTGTGCCGCCTGCTGTAATAATATGTCCCCCATGTCGTGCCCCAGATTGTCATTAAGAGCCTTAAAGTTATCCAGATCGATGAATAGCAATGCGCCGTATTTCTCACTGCGCGCACTGGCTGCCAGTGCTTGTTGCAGCCTGTCCAACAGCAATCTCCGGTTCGGCAATGCGGTCAGCGGGTCGTAGTAGGCCAGCTGTTTGATTTCTTCTTCCGAGGCCTTGCGCTCGGATATATCAGTATGCAAGCCGACATAGTGGGTGACGACGCCATCTTTGTCCTTCACTGCGGTGATGGTCACCCATTTGGGAAAGATTTCACCATTTTTGCGCTGATCCCAGATTTCGCCATGCCAGGATCCGGTGCGATTAATGCACTCCCACATCCTGGAATAAAACGCCGCATTGTGTCGTCCCGAGCTGAACAAATAGGGTGTCTGACCTACGAGTTCTTCGAGGCTGTAGCCGGTGATCTCGGAAAAGGCCCGGTTGACCCGCAAAATCACCTTGTCGGCATTGGTGATCATGATGCCTTCCTGAGCCTCAAAGGCGACGGAGGCAATGCGCAATTCCTCTTCGGCGCGCTTGCTTTCGGTGATGTCCGTGAGGGTAATACGTAGCGTCGTCGCTTGATCGTCGGTCATTATCAGCAAACAATCCAGTCGGCCATAAAAGAAACTGTCGCCGCGTTTGAGCCTCAGCTCAAAGTTCTTCTGCTCTCCTTGGTGCTGTAGTACGCTTTTGATTAGAAGATACCAGCGGTCGCAGTCTTCCGACGCAACCCAGCTGGTGAAATAACGGTTTAACAGATTATCGCGCTCTACCCCGAGCAGCGCGGCAGCAGTAAGATTGGTCTCGATAATCTCACCCTCGGGTGTAAGGGTAAAGTAACCAACGGGAGCAAATTCATACAGATTAAGATAGCGGTTATGGGATGCCTCCAGAGCAGTACGAGCGCGCTGTAATTCCTCGTTTTGCATCTCCAGCTCGATCTGGTGCACCCGAAGTTCGTGCAGCAGTTCTTCCACCGAAGGCGATGGCGGTGCCGGGGTAAGGGCAAGCCGTTCCTCGGCTTGGGAGTGTAGCGTAGGAGACTGTTGATCCGGTTTGGTTGATTCGTTGGACACGTAAACTCCTTACCGTCATTTTAAGGTAGTTCGTTAGGGAAGCGCTGAACAAGTTGATTCCATTCATGGTTCGACAAGCTCACCACGAACGGAATCAACAACTTACCGTTCGTCCTGAGCCTGTCGAAGGATTTAATCAGCGCTTCCTTAGGTGGCATACAGTGCCTGTAGGATAAGGCTTACATTACCCTCAATCAATAAGCGCTATTACCTAGCAGCTGGGCTGAATATCTTACATTGCTTACTAGTAAGCAGCTTTGAAAAGACGGCATTGTTCCTGCGTCAGGGGCGCTCATCTGTATCCGCAAGTGCCTGTAGGACACCGTCATTCCGGCAGGGATGCCGGAATCCAGGCACAGGGATGTGAAAGCTCACAGACATCCGACGCTTCTATACAACTTGACCTGCTAGGCTTGAGTTACCATCCATGGCACTGGATACTGGCATAACCCACAGGGAGGTGGGGAATGCAGATATTGCATAAGGCCATGAATGGCCTGTAGTAGAGCAACGCAGGAGCAGTTGCCGAGGAGCAAATATCTGTCCCTGCCGGTATGACGTTTCCTCAGAAGACTTGCGTATAAAGCTTCCCTGTCGGAATAACGGACTTTTGTCACTGGCTGGAACATCCTTGCTAATCAGCTAGTCATTTGCTGTCGTAGTACAAAGCGGCTCTTCAATTGGCAATCAAATCTGCCCACAAATCCCGCCATTCGAGATTAGCCTGTTCAATCAATCCAAGCTTGGCAACGCGGCGCCAACGTTTAATTTCCTTTTCTCGCAAGATGGCGCTTTCCATACGTTCATGCGCCTCAAACCAAACCAAGGTATGGACTTTATATCGCTTGGTAAACCCAGCAACCAGATCATTACGATGTTGATAAACGCGCTTAATTAAGTCGGAGGTCACTCCAACATAAAGCGTCCCGTTCCGTCTGCTGGCGAGGATGTAAACATAAGGCTGTTTATTCATAAGGATGTTTTTTAGAGGAATTCCTGATTAACAAAGAATTGCAGCCAACACCGAAGACACGTCATTCCGGCAGGGATGCCGGAATCCAGGCACAGGGATGTGAAAGTATACAGACATCCTGCACTTCCAAATAGCACACGTAAATCGAAAGTACCATCCATGGCGCTGGATACCGGCATCCCTGCCGGTATGACGACTCCGAGACAACGTTGTGTATAACGATGAATCTCCCCGGAATGAAAACAACAAATACCACCTACGCCTTGTCAGTAACATCATCCATCGCCAGCAAGATCAATTGCCGCTCACCGGTCTGGCCGGTAATGCTGCGGGCGTTAAGCAGCATTTTGCGGTGACCGATGCCGGGAAAATCATGCTCCACCAGATAGTCCTCAAAAGCCTGATCCTGTGGCAGGACAGCATCCAGCAGGTCGCGCAAGGCGGGGGCGATCCATTGTCCGCCACCCAGCTCGTAAATCGGCCGACCCACGGTCTGTTCGGCCGTCACCTGAAAGCATTGGTAAAACGAACGGCTGGCCGTGACGACCTTCAGTTCATTATTGAGCACAAGCAGCGGTTCGCGGCACCGTATTGACGATGCCTTCGGCCAACAACCGGGCTTCCTGTACTGCTATAGCTCGGGTGCGTTCGGTAATATTGGTGAAGGTCAACACCACGCCGTCGATCATATTTTCCAGCGTCCGGTAAGGCTGGATACGCGCCAGGTACCAGTTGCCGTTCAAAGTTTTTACTTCACGCTCAATGGGCACCAGATTGTCGAGCACGGCATTGGCGGCATCCAGCAGATCATCGCCATCCAGTTCGGGTTTGATGTCGCTCAGTGCGCGACCCACATCCGATGTAACCAGGCGGTAAATTTGCGTCGCATCGCGGGTGAAACGCCGGATGATCAGCTGTTGGTCGAGGAAGATGGTGCCGACTTGGATATTGTCGAGCAGGTTCTTCATGTCGTTTTGCATGTCTGCCAGTTGCACAATTTTGGCCTGTAGCTCGGAGTTTAAGCTGACCAGTTCTTCATTGATGGATTGCAGTTCCTCTTTGGAGGTCTCCAGCTCTTCATTAGTGGACTGCATCTCTTCGTTGGTGCATTTAAGCTCCTCATTGGAGGCATACTGCTCCTCGATAGTGACTTGGAGGTTCTCTTTGGTGTAGGCCAACTCGTGCTCCAGTTCCTCGATATGGCGCAGTTCATCCGGCTTGGAGCTGCGCTTGCGCGCCGGTTTGCGGGCTGTCGGCTGCGTTATGTCCTGAAAGCTGGTCAGCAGCAGGTTTTGCTGGTCATTCGGGTTAAACAGGGTTCTGATGCTGAGCAGCACCGGGTGAAAATCACCGTTGGTCTTGACCGACAACTCCCGGCTCAACGCTTGTGTGCCCCTGATTGGCGTTCTGGATGGCGGAACGCAGCTCCAGTTGCAGACCTTCCCGCGCCATCTCGATCATGTTCAGGGTGGCGTGGCCGGGCGCGGGGCGCAGGTATTTTCCGGTCTCGCCATAAATATAGAGGATATTGCCCTTGAGATCCGACACCACCGAAGCGGGCGCATAGAATTGGAGCAGCATGCGCCGGGTCAGTTCGGCCAAGTTGGTCTCCCTGGCGATTTTTATGACGTCTTCCGGCGCTTTGTGCATCGGTTCGGTAGTCCAGTTCAGATTGCTGGTCAACAGAACCCGGGTTGAAGCGGCGGTGGGAGTGGTGCGATAAAACTTCCACTTGCGGTTGAGCGATGTAAACAGCTCGGTATGGTTGCCGATGCCCTCCGATGGCGACAAAAACAGCACACCGCCCGGCTTGAGTGCGTAGTGAAAGGCCGGGATCAGGCGGTTTTGCAGTTCCGGTTCCAGATAAATCATCAGGTTGCGGCAGCTGAGCAGATCGAGCTTGGTAAACGGCGGGTCCTTGATAACGTTCTGGACGGCGAATACCAGCATCTCGCGAATTTCCTTCCTCACCCGGTAACCCCCGTCTTCCTTGATGAAGAAACGGCGCAACCGCTCAGGCGTAACATCCTGGGCGATGTTGGGCGGATAAAAGCCGGCGCGGGCAATGGTGATGGTGTCTTCGGCAAGATCGGTGCTGTAAAGCTGCACTCTAAACGGATAGTGGTTTTCATCCATTAATTCGCGCAACACGATGGCAATGGAATAGGCCTCCTCGCCGGTGGCGCAACCGGCCACCCAGACGCGGAAAACATAGTCATCCGGCTTGCCCATAAACAGTGGCGGCAGGATGTCCTTCTTTAGCGCCACGAAAGCCTCCGGGTCGCGGAAGAAATTGGTGACATTGATCAGCAGTTCCTTGAACAGCGAGGCAATCTCGGACGGATGTTCCTTCAGGTAGCGAATATAGGCTTCGGTGTCCTCAATGCCGTTCTGCGACATGCGACGCTGGATGCGCCGAGGATCGCACGCAAACCCAACGTACCATCGGTGCCGGTGCCGGACAGAATAATGCCGATAGCCTTTTCGGATTGATCTTCAGCCAGCGAGCGCAGGAAGGCATCGATGGGCATGCGCTGCCCATGCGGCACTGCCGGAATGCTCAGTTGCAATGCGCCGTGGAAGATAGTCATGTCGCGATTGGGGGGAATCACATAGACGCAGTTAGGCATGACTTGCATCTGATCCTGCGCTTCGGCCACCGGCATGGACGTGATGCGTTGCAGGATTTCGGTCAGGATGCTGGCGTGGCTGGGATCAAGATGCGACACCAGTACGAAGGCCATGCCGGTATCGGCCGGAACATGGCGAAAGAACTGCTCGAAGGCCTCCAACCCTCCGGCGGAAGCGCCCAAGCCGACAATGGGGAAGTTGCTGTCTTGTTTAGGCTGATTTTCCGGTTGAGCAGCTGGGTTTTTATTCTGGGTCATGGCAAGATGCTGAGTTTGCGCGACATTGAGGCGGCGGATAGCTTGAGTTCAGCTGATTTAATAGTGTTTTATCGGGGCAAAGTCAATTTAATTTGCCGTGAGGCGTTACATCATTTGATAAGCAAGGAAATACGGAAGGCCTCGCTACGTCACTGCCTTAAGTTAAGGGTTGCGCATTTTCAGCGGCTGGAGTGCAAGGCTGGCCTTGCGCAATATGGAGCGGTTATAGTACAAGGCAAGCCTTGTACTCCATTGGGACTTAACTTCTCCCGTTCCCGCGCGCTACGCGGGAACAATCAACTTCCCAACAAGGCCAACATTTCGTCCCGGTTAATCACTTCTTTTTCCTGTAACAAATCGGCCAGTTTTTCCAAGGCCTTCCTGTTTGCGGTGATGATCTCACGGGCGCGTGTTTCGGCTTCTTCGACCAGCGCTATTATTTCAGTATCAATCAGGCGGGCTGTCTCATCGGAGTAGTTGCGGTACTCCGAAACCTCTGTTTCCAAAAACTGAAGTTGCTGGCGTTTGCCGTAAGTCAACGGCCCCATTTTTTTGCTCATGCCCAGAACGCAAACCATGTTGCGGGCAATTTCGCTGGCTTTTTCCAAGTCATTCTGGGCGCCGGTTGAGATGCTTCCCAGTACAATCTGCTCGGCCATGCGTCCTCCCAACAAGATGGCAAGCTGGTCTTTAAGTTCATCTTCGGTCGATAAGAACTTCTCCTCTACCGGCAATTGCAAGGTAAAACCCAATGCCGACACGCCGCGGGGAATGATGGAAATTTTATGCACCGGCTGGCCGGTCGGCACATGCTCGGCAACCATCGCGTGGCCTGCTTCGTGGAAAGCCACCCGGCGTTTTTCTTCAGGATTTAAAACCCGGTTTTTCTTTTCCGGCCCGGCCAATATGCGATCGATAGCCGATTCGAAATCTTCTTTTTCGACTTTATCGTGACCGACCCGCGTCGCCATAATCGCCGCTTCATTGGCGATGTTGGCAAGATCTGCGCCGACCAGTCCCGGCGTACGTCTGGCAACGATTGACAGGTCGATATTTTTAGCCAGCGTCAGCGCTTTGGTGTGCAATTTAAGTATCTCAATGCGGTCTTTCAAATCCGGCTTATCGACGACAATCTGGCGGTCGAAACGCCCGGAACGCAGCAGCGCTTTATCCAGCACTTCGGGGCGATTGGTTGCCGCCATCACCACCACGCCGACCGAGGGATCGAAACCGTCCATTTCAGTCAGCAGCTGGTTCAGGGTCTGTTCGCGTTCATCATGGCCGCCGATCATTACCGGGCCGCCACGGCTGCGGCCAATGGCGTCGAGTTCATCAATAAATATGATGCAGGGCGCTTGATTCCGCGCCTGTTCAAACAGCTCGCGCACTCGGGCCGCGCCCACGCCGACAAACAGCTCGATAAATTCGGAGCCGCTGATGTTAAAAAACGGCACCTGCGCTTCCCCGGAGACGGCGCGCGCCAGCAGGGTTTTTCCGGTTCCCGGCGGCCCCACGATCAACACGCCTTTGGGCATGCGTCCGCCTAATTTCTGGAATTTTTCCGGTGTTTTTAGAAAATCGATGGACTCGTTAAGTTCCTGTTTGGCGCTGTCTGCGCCGGCCACATCATCAAAGGTGATCTTGGCTTGGGTGTCCTGATGGATGTGAATTTTGTTACCCAAATTGAGAAAAGACTGCGCACCGGCCGCCGTACGGCGCATAACCCACGACCAGATAAGCACCAGGATCAACATCGGTATAACCCAATTGAAAAAAAGATTGCTTAGCCAGTTGTCACCGCTCCTGACCACAAAATCGACCTTGTTCTGCTCCAGCATTTGCGCAAGGTCGTTTTGCCACAACGGAACCGTCATGAAATTTTTGGCTGGCTGTGTTGGATCATCCTGCTTGATAACGCCGGTAATAAAGCGCTCGGTGACCACCGCCTTGTCAATTTTTGTCTCTTTGACCAGCTTGATAAACTGGCTGTAGGGAATTTCGTCACGTTGCACTTCTTCAACGCTATTAATAAAGGTCAGCGCCAAAATTAATAACAATGCAAAGAAGAGAATTTTCCCTTTTCTGGAGCTGAAGATTTTTTTATCCAGCGGCTTATTGAGTTCCCGCTCCGGCTCCTGTTTGGATAAATAATTAAAACCGGCCGCCAATAGATTTTTCAAATAGGCGAATACATTACTCAGCAACGTGAGCACAGTCTTAATAATGTTGCTCTTTGATTCATCCATTGTAATGATGCCTTATGTTAATAGCGATGTTGACTCAGTTCTGCTGGCCATTGACACCTTACCATGGTTCTTCGATTTTGAAAATTATCTACCGACTGATCGAGGACTGAAACGATCTCATCACTGTCAATAATATTTTTACTGCTATCAAGAATATAAAAGGCCAATTGGTTGATGGCCGCCCAGTTCGCATCATTATTGACAAAGTCAAATGCGACGGCAAACAACTTATCCAATTTTTCATCTTGTTGTTGTTTATCGTCAGAGAAACTTTGTAAATATTCATTAGCCAGAGCAAGATCGGAACTACCGCCATAATTCTTTAATGCTTTCAGGTTGACTAACTGATGATTAAACAGTTCATCATCGGTAGTAGCGACATGCTTGGCTTCAGCCAGCGGCCCGATCAGCAGATTAATAATATCCGCATCAAAGGCTATCTTGTAATCCTTTACCAATTCCATCATGGTGTCATTCTGTTCCGCTAACTCCTGCATCAGACTATCGAAAGACGGCGGCAATAATTCAACTAACCGCCCGCCTTCCACGCGCGCAATACAATCGTCGTGGGTTGTTTGGTAAGCCATGATATCCGCAGCCGTCACGCCGCTCATCTCTTTAAAAATAATCTTAAAAGAAACCGGCGGCAATTGTCGGGCTTTGTTGTTTAAATGAATACCCGCCGCATGTCCTGCTTCATGAAAAGCAACACGCTGTTTATGCTCTACTAATTTGTCCTGACTTAGAGTCTCAATTATCTTGCTTCGTTTCATAGTAACCACCATCGCTTTAAGTCAATAACCATCTTGATTAGCAAAAATACTCAGTCGGCACCGGCATGAACAGCAGACTTTTTTGCCGCAGGCAGAGGCATCTTGCTAATCAAGAAAACATTGTGCAATAAAAAATTATTCAGCATCCTGAAACCAGTAGAAGTATTGATTTTTAACTTCCGCTTCAGCTTCAAACCAATCTTCCATTTCATGCCCGCAGGCAAACCCCCTTTTTTCGGCTTTACAGTAAGCACGTTCTTCAACCATCTTTTGAAACCTGTCCTCGTCAAAAACCTCCTTATTTGACTCTTTCACTGGATTAAAATCGGCCATAACATCACCCCTGAACATCTCGAAGAAAACATTCTCAGTGTTTCATTCTATGAATAACGGGATAGTGGAACAATTGGTATAAGTACGTACCAGTCTAATAAACACTCGTCTCCATTCTGTATTTCCAATCGCGTAGGGCGCGCCGCCTTCTCCGCTCACTTCATCAGCTGTTGAAAAATGTTTGACCAGGGTAATACCGGAGAACCGTATAAATAGCCCTGACCCTCATCGCAGCCTAAATCCATCAGCCGGTTTTGCTGATCATTCGACTCAATCCCCATCGCAATAACCTGTAAATGCAAACCATGGCCCAAGGCTATCACCGCACGGGTAACATCCTCATCGTTAGCGTTATTCAACACATCAACGACAAATGAACTGTTAATTTTCAATTTTTTTACCGGAATGCGTTTTAAGTTGTTAAATGAAAAACAGCCCACGCCAAAATCATCAATCGTCAAATCTATTCCAACGGCAACCAACTGGTTAAGCGCCTTGATGGTTTGTTCGGAATTATCCATAAAACTGCCGCCGGTCAATTCCAGCTCAAGATAAGACGGAGCCAGCCCGGTCGAATGCAATATCCGCTCAACCGTCGCCACAAAATCGGAGCGTAAAAACTGAACCGCAGACACATTAACGACCATTTTTTTAATCAGTAAACCCTCATCCAGCCAGCGGCACATCTGTATGCAGGCGTTCTGCAAGACCCATTCGCCGAGCGCCACAATAAAGCCGCTTTCCTCGGCGATGGGGATAAACTGCTTTGGGGAGATCAGTCCCAACGTTGGATGCATCCAGCGCACCAGGGACTCAACACCCACCAGCTTTCCGGTTTTAAAGCATATCTGCGGCTGATAATACAAAATCAATTCATGGCGCTCTAAAGACTGGCGTAACGCCCGTTCCATCGACATTTTCTCGAAAGCTTCGGTGGTTAACTCCAGGCTATAATATTGAAAGTTATTCCGCCCTTCTTTCTTGGCCCGGTACATCGCCGCATCGGCATTCCTAATCAGCGTATCCGTATCCTTTCCATCCTGAGGAAACAGGCTGATGCCGACACTGGTCGATATTTTTAGCCGGTATCCTTTAATAAAAACGGGGGCATTAAAGGTATCGATCAGCTTTTGCGCCAGCTTGGCAGGATTTTTGGCATCGGGGATATTTTCCATAAACACCACAAATTCATCACCGGCATAACGCGAAACCGTGTCTTCTTTTCTGACCAGGTTTTTTATGCGTTTTGCGGTCTCCCTTAACAAACCATCGCCGACCGCATGGCCATAGGTATCGTTAATGCCCTTAAAGCGATCAAGATCAAGAAACAAGACGGCAGCTTGCGAACCTTCACGCATTGCGGTTTGCAATGAATGATCGATACGATCCTTCAACAACAACCGGTTCGGCAGTTTAGTCAGCGGGTCGTGGTAGGCCAAAAAACCCAGATGCTCCTGCGCTTTCTTAAAATGTGTTATATCCATGAACACATGGACATAATGGAGCACCTCGCCCTCTGAATCCCTTACTTGGCTGACGGTAGTCCACGAAGGAAAATCCGTGTTGCTTTTATGACGACGCCATACCTCGCCTTGCCAGCTGGTTACATTCCCGGTAACGCTGCTTAATTCGTCATCGCTTTTTAGGTTATTTTTCTTTGCTTGCAAAAAATGTGCGCTTTTCCCGTAAACATCTTGCTGGGTATAGCCGGTTATTGCGGTAAACGCCTCATTAACCGAAATGATCTTTTTGTCTTTATCGGTAACAAAGATGCCCTCCCCTATATTATTAAAAATCACCGACGCCATGCTCAACTTGCCTTCAGACTGCTTTTGCCGGGTAATATCAGTCAAGGTCATTAATACCTGATAAGGTTGATCCTCGCCCCCCCTGAATTCGGGCACTGCATTGACGACAACCCAGATATAACTTTGCCGTTCAGAATTAAACAGCCCCATCACACCTTCCACCGGCTTGCCGGTACGCAATGTCAACGCCGCAGGCTGTTGTTCTTCCGGAAAAACAGAAGCGTCTTCCCTGATGACCTTAAAACAGGAATCGGCAAACTTGCGCCCTATAATGATGTCGTGAGGCAGACCAAGAAGCTGCTCGGCGGCCTGATTGACAGACATCACGATACCCGCTGCATCCAGATAAACAACGCCCTGATCAATATTTTCAAATAAGCTGCGATATTTGGCCTCACTAATCCGTAGGGTATCAATAGCCAGTTTAGGATTCGTCAATTGCGGCATAAAAAAAAACGAGCCAAATGTTCCAAGACCTTCCTTAAGTTTTTCAAGCATTGCATTTTTACTCCTTGGATAACAAAAATATCCGGCATTTGATCGGGAAATTTCTAATAATCTTTTCTTTTTAGAAAGCTATGTCGTTATTAAGTATCCCGTTGTGTGCAGTGATACTGTGGCTTTTGACAACAACTACAGCCAGTCTACGCCGCCTTATATTCAGTCTTACTATTATGTAAACAATCCACGCCTTCTTACACTTCAGCGAAAAAACCTGGGGGTTTTAGTTTCTGCATGCGCATTTTTCTTTGATTTTGTTTTTACCTCTTTGTAATATTCAACCTCGTCATGCATGAATTGCTTTTCCTTTAGTTCAATATCAATCCAGGGGATTTTATGTTGCCAATTTGCATCCAACTGCTGCCCATCATCTTCTACGCAAGTCACCATGTTACTCACCAGCCTTTCTAATATTGATCCATGACTAAATCTTATAGTAAAGAAAACAGCCGTAAAATTCGTACGCATACCTAAGTAATTTTACTTATGTATTTCCACGGATTAATGCCGTACATTATGCTAAATCTTTAAAAACAGATGATCTATGCTGTCATTTTTTTCAAAAAAATCATTGAGACCGTGTACACCAAGCAAAATGACAACACAACTTTCTCGCCTATATTCAAAAAGACGCGCAAAGCAACAGATTAGCTCCGTAAAACCTGACACACTTACCGAAAAAACGGAATAAAATAAAAATAAGCTGTGGGAGAATGGTATGGCTATTCTTCGGAATCAACTTATTTCGCCAACCCATGGAAACAGATACTGGTTATGAGAAAATCATCAAATAGACTCCTGAATCTGAATACTGGAAGTCTTGACGACAAAGCAGAAGCCTTGCTGGCTAAGCACCGTGAAGACATACGAAAACAGGCGGAAACCATGATCTCTCACTCCGGCGCCGATATTGCCCGAATGTCCACTGAGGACATTCAAAAACTGCTGTTTGAATTTCAGGTCCACCAACTAGAGCTGAAAATGCAGAACGAGGAGTTAAACAGGGCGTATCAGGCGTTGGTTATATCCCGTGATAGCTATGCGCAACTTTATGAGTCATCGCCTATCGGTTACCTGACGTTGAATGAAGCCGGAATCATCCAAAAAGCCAATGCCGCGGCCGCAAACCTGCTGGGGTGTTCAAAGCGAGCGTTACTCAACCAGCGCTTTGGGAAATTTATTCTCCCTTCGGAACAGGATAATTATTACTTGTTTATCCGCAACCTTTTAACCCAAAAAACCGATCACGTCCTTAACGCCATAATCAGGGATACGGGCTCCACGTCAACTCACCCAGAATGCCAGTACTTTCAATTTTGCGCTGACTTGCCGCAACCAGGCTATAAAGACACCCCGTTAACTTACGTTGAATGCTACGCAAGAATTACTTATAACGAAAAAAATGAGTTACAGATATGCCTAAGCATTAATAACGTAACCGAACGTAAGCAAGCACAAGAAACCATTGCCTGCCTTAATGAAAAGTTGGAAGAAAAAGTTCGCATGCAGAACAACGCCCTGACTTCAACCAACCTGAATTTAATGAAGAAAGTTGAAGAGCTCCGCCGTTCCAAACACCAATTAGTGGAACGGGAGGCCAAACTCAACTCCATTTTTAATGCGTCTGTGGAAGGCATTATCACCCTTGACATGTCCGACATCATCGTATCCGCCAATGCCGCAGTCGAAACCATTTTCGGCTATAAGCCGGAAGAGCTGATCGATTGCAACATCAACAAACTGATGCCGTCATCACCAAGAGATCTAAAAAATTACCGCTTGCCTCCCTCGGTAAAATTTGTCGGTCAAATAAGGGAGGTTGAAGGCATACACAAAAACGGTTCTGTGGTGCCCCTGGATATGTCCATAGCGGAATTTTCAATCGATAATGCGCATTATTTCACCCATATTGTGCGTGATGTAAGTTTGCGCAAATATCAGGAACAGCAAGACAAAGCACATCTGGACGAACTCGCTCATGTCACCCGGCTGGGACTGATGGGGGAAATGGCGTCCGGTATCGCTCATGAAGTCAACCAGCCCCTGGCTGCGATTTCCACCTATACGCAAGTCAGTTTAAACCTTATTAACGCTGAAACCCCTGATCTGGCAAGGCTCAGCGAAATCCTAGACAAAACCCAGCAGCAAGCTTTAAGAGCGGGAGGTATCGTTCATCGCATGAGGGAGTTTGTTAAATCCCATTCAAAGCATCGCTCAACCACAGACCTTAACGCTTTGATTAATGACGCTGTCGACCTGTGTATTTCCGAACTCAAACAAAACGACATAAAGCTGATATTTGAGCTGGAAAACCCTCTGCCGCCTATCTATGTCGATCATATACAAATAGAACAGGTTCTGATAAACCTGATCCGAAACAGCATTGATGCCTTAAAGAACTTGCCGGTAAATCAGGATCGCCAGTTAACCATCCATAGCCACATGGCTCCCAATAACAAAATACAGGTCAGGGTTAAGGACAATGGCTCGGGGCTTGATCAAGAGCAACAGCAAAAAATATTGACGCCTTTTTACACCACCAAGAGAGACGGCATGGGCATGGGACTGTCCATCAGCCGCTCAATTATCGAAGCCCATAAAGGTACGTTGCATTTCAATAGCCAACCTGGAAAAGGCACTACTTTTTATTTCACATTACCCGTACGGAGAAAAACTGATGAGCGCTAATAACTCAAAATCTCTCGTTTATATAGTTGACGATGAATTCGCAATTCGCGACTCACTAACTCTGTTGATTGAATCAACGGGGCAATCAGCCAGGAGCTTTGAATCCGCCGAGGCCTTTTTAAATGAGTATGACCCCAACCAGTCAGGCTGCCTGCTGTTGGATGTTAGAATGCCTTTAATGAGCGGGCACGACCTCCAGAAGGAATTATCGAAAAGAGGCCATATCATTCCCATCATATTTATCAGCGGTCATGCCGAGATTCCCGATTCGGCAAAAGCATTCAGGGCCGGCGCTGTCGATTTTCTGGAAAAACCGTTTAATAACTCGGAACTTCTGGAACGAGTCGATGAAGCCCTTAAAAAGGACGCTACGTTCAGAGGTGAGTTTGTCAAAAGACGCCGCATACAAGACCGGCTCGAACATTTAACCCCGAGGGAAAGAGAAGTGTTGGGCCTGATAGTCAAAAGCCACTCCAACAAGGAATCGGCAAAAATACTCAACATCAGCAATCGCACCGTAGACGTGCACCGGGCAAGCATCATGGAAAAAATGCAGGCCGACAATGTCGCTGAATTGATAACGATGGTCATGTATTGTGAGACGCCGGACAGCAGTTCACTGGAGGAAAGGTTTCATTAACCTAAAACAACGATAGGTCTACGAAAGGAGGTAAACAGTTAGGGCAATCGCGCTTAAATAAAGCGATATGGTGCAAATTTCTGCTTAGTGATTTTAAGTTCTGCTTTAAAAATCAGGGGAAAACATAAACGGAGCCGCGACTTCAGTCGCGCACGAGTCATAACGCCAGTTGTAAAGGAA
>JAUXTH010000138.1 GCA_030679035.1 Methylobacter sp.
GCCGCGGCGGCAAAACTGCCTTTCCGGTCAATTGCATCCAGTACTTCCAGCGCATCGAGGGTGATAGGATATTTCATGCTTTTCGCTTTTGTTTATTGTTCAAATATTTTGAATCTATTAAGCAAAATCTATCGCTTTTTATTCTTTCAGGCAATCTTATAATGAACTCGAAGTTTCAAATTGTTTAACATTTAGAGGTCATTATGAAAAATACAATCAATAAAACACTGGTTTCTAACGCCGGTCTGGAAGCCGTCATACTGCGCGTTCCTATCGGTTTAATCTTGACGGCGCATGGCAGCCAAAAATTATTCGCATGGTTTGGTGGTTACGGATTGGACGGAACCGGGCAATGGATGGCATCGGTGGGTTTAAACCCAGGATTTGCGATGGCGTTATTGGCGGGCAGCGCCGAATTTTTTGGCGGCGTTGCGTTAATTCTGGGTTTGTTGACGCGTCCTGCGGCGGTGATTAATGCGGTTACGATGCTGGTGGCATTGTTTTGGGTGCATTGGGGGCACGGTTTTTTTCTGGATACGCATGGTATTGAATATGCGTTGGCTTTATTATCGGCAAGCACGGCGCTGATATTTATCGGTGGCGGACAGTACTCGCTGGACGCTCTGATCGAGACAAAACTGGAGGCTAAAGATGAATAAGCAAACACGACAACTCGCGGCTGTAATAAGCGGGCAAAATACCTCGGATGGGGCCGGTGTAAAACTGAAACGCATCGTCAGTCAGCAGCAAAAAAACGCTTTCGATCCTTTTATCCTGTTGGATGAGTTCGGTTCGGATGAACCGACGGACTATATCGGCGGTTTTCCCGATCATCCGCACCGAGGCTTTGAAACTGTAACGTATATGCTGGCAGGCGCGATGTTGCACCGCGATCATTTGGGTCATGAAGGGCATCTTCGTGCAGGCGATGTGCAATGGATGACGGCCGCGCATGGCATTATCCATTCGGAAATGCCTGAACAGGAAAACGGCTTGTTACACGGCTTTCAGCTATGGATTAACCTGCCTGCTAAAGAAAAAATGAAGCCTCCGCATTACCAGGAGTTTGCCGCCGCAAAAATCCCTAGCGTTGCATTGGCGGACGGCGGTTACCTCAAGGTCATCGCCGGTGACTATGTGAGCGAAACCGGAAAAATATCCGGTCCGGTAACAGGCGTATCGACACAGCCGCTGTATTTCGATGTATCGTTAAGCCCCAAGCAACAGCTGGATATACCGATAGGCGCAGAACATACAGTTATGGTCTATGTTTACAAAGGCGAGCTGGCTATCGGCGCGTCGGACAAGGTTTTAAGGGCCGGGCAATTGGGGCAGTTACAAAACGGCGATAACCTACAGCTGGCAACACAAGATCAGTCGGCGCAATTTCTAGTGTTAGCCGCGCTGCCGTTGAACGAACCGGTGGTGCAGTCCGGCCCGTTTGTGATGAACACCAGCGAAGAAATCGAGCAGGCGTTTCGCGATTACCGCGACGGCGTATTTACACTGTAAAGCAGTTTTTATTTAACAGGAATAAGGGGACGAATATGCAGAAAAAACCGGCAACAACCCGTGTAAAAATTCACGATATTATTCAGGCACGCTGGAGCCCCAGGGCTTTTGACGCGGACAAGCCGGTGAGCCATGACGATTTGCTGGCGCTGCTGGAAGCCGCACATTGGGCGCCGTCTTGTTTTAATGACCAGCCTTGGCGGTTTGTGGTGTGCGATAAAGCCACGGATGAAACCGGCTGGCAACATGCGTTTTCAATCCTGGCTGAAAAGAACAAGTTATGGGCCAAGAACGCCCCGGTGTTGATACTTGCTGTGGCAATGGAAAATTTCAATCATAACGCTCAACCTAACCGCTGGGCGATGTATGACACCGGAGCGGCCAGCGTCAGCTTATGCTTGCAGGCTACTGCGATGGGAATGTGTGTACATCAAATGGGCGGTTTTGATGTTGAAAAAGCCCGAGAGGTTTTTAATCTTCCGGGCGATTGCAGGCCGATGGCAATGATGGCCGTCGGCTATCAAGCCGATGTGGAGGTGCTTGATGACGATTTTAAGGAAACCGAATTAGCCGCTCGTTCCAGGGCTGCACTAAATGAACGCTTTTATGCGGGTCAATGGGGCAGGGGAGTTGAATGATAATGAAACCCAGCGTCGAAGCCGATAACCTTTGTAATCTTGATAGATTGAATGCAATGAAACTCGGTTATTTCAAAACATCTGCTGGGTTTCACGTTGTTCAACTCAGCCGCATTAACAAAACTTGCTAAAAAACCTGCTTAAAGATATGGTAGAAGTTCATCTCAGCTACTAAATGGTCTGAGCTAATTAGATCGAATAGAGGACAGTACATATGACAAAAATAATAAAAATAATTGCCTTACTATCTTTTGCTCTGTTTAGCATGGCTGGTCACGCTAAACAAAAAACAATGTCCGGTAGTATGGATATGAAGCAATGTATGAAAATGGAACAGTGCAAGGGGATGATGGATCACTCAAAAATGGCCGGTGGTATGGATATGAAACAATGCATGCAAATGCCGCAATGTAAGGGGATGAAGGATCATTCAAAAATATCCTCCGACACAGCCCCTACAAGACAAAAAACTAAAACAAATAACGTTTTTGAATAAAAAAAGCCTTATGGTCAGTCCTTACATTTGACATTAATGTAAATCGTAAGGCCTGACCCTGCCTTGTGCATTCACCCTGCGTAATGCTGGCGAGAGTATACGTGTTATATCAGCCAGAGACATGCACAGAAAGGAGCGCAAAATTTATGAGCAAACAACTTAAAACAATTCCAAAATTTGCCAATGAAGCCGAAGAGCAGGCGTTTTGGGAAACGCATGACTCCACAGACTATATGGATTGGAC
>JAUXTH010000139.1 GCA_030679035.1 Methylobacter sp.
GCCGCGGCGGCAAAACTGCCTTTCCGGTCAATTGCATCCAGTACTTCCAGCGCATCGAGGGTGATAGGATATTTCATGCTTTTCGCTTTTGTTTATTGTTCAAATATTTTGAATCTATTAAGCAAAATCTATCGCTTTTTAATCTTTCAGGCAATCTTATAATGAACTCGAAGTTTCAAATTGTTTAACATTTAAGAGGTCATTATGAAAAATATAATCAATAAAACACTGGTTTCTAACGCAGGTCTGGAAGCCGTCATACTGCGCGTTCCTATCGGTTTAATCTTGGCGGCGCATGGCAGCCAAAAATTATTCGCATGGTTTGGCGGTTACGGACTGGACGGAACCGGCCAATGGATGGCATCGGTGGGTTTAACCCCAGGATTTGTGATGGCGTTATTGGCAGGCAGTGCCGAATTTTTTGGCGGTGCCGCGTTAATTCTGGGTTTGTTGACACGTCCTGCGGCGATGATTAATGCGGTTACGATGCTGGTTGCATTGTTTTGGGTGCATTGGGGGCACGGCTTTTTTCTGGATACGCATGGCATTGAATATGCGTTGGCTTTATTATCGGCAAGCACGGCGCTGATATTTATCGGTGGCGGACAGTACTCGCTGGATGCTCTGATCGAGACAAAACTACTGGAGGCTCAAGATGAATAAGCAAATACGACAACTCGCGGCTGTTATCACAGGGCAAAATACTTCGGATGGGGCCGGCGTCAAACTGAAACGTATCGTCAGTCAGCAGCAAAAAAACGCTTTTGACCCTTTTATTTTGTTGGATGAATTTGGCTCCGATGAGCCGACGGACTATGTCGGCGGTTTCCCCGATCATCCGCATCGCGGCTTTGAAACCGTGACGTATATGCTGGCAGGCGCAATGCTGCACCGCGATCATCTGGGGCATGAAGGGCATCTGCGGGCAGGCGATGTGCAATGGATGACGGCCGCGCACGGCATTATTCATTCGGAAATGCCGGAGCAGGAAAACGGTTTGTTACACGGCTTTCAGCTATGGATTAACCTGCCTGCCAAAGAAAAAATGAAACCGCCGCATTACCAGGAGTTTGCCGCCTCGAAAATCCCTCAGGTTGTATTGGCGAATGGCGGTTACATCAAAGTCATCGCCGGTGACTATGTGACCGAAACAGGAAAAATATCCGGCCCGGTAACCGGCGTATCGACACAGCCGATGTATTTCGATGTGTTGTTAAGCCCCAAGCAACAGCTTGATATACCGATAGACGCGCAACATACTGTTTTGATCTATGTTTACAAAGGCGAGCTGGCTGTCGGCGCGTCGGACAAGGTTTTAAAGGCCGGGCAACTCGGGCAGTTAGTCGACGGCGATAATATACATCTGGCAACACAAGATCAGTCGGCGCAGTTTCTGGTGCTGGCCGCGCTGCCGTTAAAAGAACCGGTGGTGCAATCAGGCCCGTTTGTGATGAACAGCAGCGAAGAAATTGAACAGGCGTTTCGCGATTATCGTGACGGCGTATTAACACAGTAAAGCAGTTTTTATTTAACCGGAATAAGGGGACGAACATGCAGCAAAAACCGGCAACAACCCGTGTAAAAATTCACGATGTTATCCAGGCACGCTGGAGTCCCAGAGCTTTTGACGCGGACAAACCGGTAAGCCATGACGATTTGCTGGCGCTGCTGGAAGCCGCGCATTGGGCGCCGTCTTGCTTTAATGACCAGCCGTGGCGGTTTGTGGTGTGCGATAAAGCCGCGGATGAAACCGGCTGGCAACATGCTTTTTCAATCCTGGCTGAAAAGAACCAGCGATGGGCCAAGAACGCCCCGGTGTTGATACTTGCTGTGGCAATGGAAAATTTCAATCATAACGGCAAACCTAATCGCTGGGCGATGTACGACACCGGAGCGGCCAGCGTCAGCTTGTGCTTGCAGGCAACTGCGATGGGAATGTGCGTACATCAAATGGGCGGCTTTGATGCCGAAAAAGCCCGAGAGGTTTTTAATCTTCCGGGCGATTGCAAGCCGATGGCGATGATGGCCGTCGGCTATCAGGCAGAGGCGGACGTGCTTGATGATGATTTTAAGGAAACCGAATTAGCCCCTCGTTCCAGGGCAGCGCTGAATGAACGCTTTTATGCGGGGCGGTGGGGCAGGGGAGTTGAATGAATTTGTAAAACTCTGGACTTATCTGACAATTGCCAAAATTAGCCTCAACTGCATCAGACATTGACTGACTCAGTTCGACCCTGAGCAGCCGCACACTCCAGACTCCCGAATGACGGCATACCCAATGAAAGCGGCCAGTCGATTTCAGCGAACCAATTTGGTACGTACATAATCGGACGATGAATTTTTCCCATGTAACAAGTTGGAGCTGTTTAATGAGCATTAAAAACAGATAGACTTGATTTTCATTGTATACCTTCATAATATACAGCTATGATTGATTTTACTAAAATTACAGAATTCGATTGGGATGAAGGAAACGCTCGCAAGAACGACAAGCACGGCGTTTCAATGGCTGAAGCAGAGCAGGTTTTCTTCAATGAACCACTACTTGTAATTGACGATACTAAACACAGTCAAGGCGAGTGCCGCTTTCACGCACTAGGTAAGACAAACGAAGTTCGGACGTTGCATATCACATTCACCCTGCGTAATGCTGGCGAGAGTATACGGGTTATATCAGCCAGAGACATGCACAGAAAGGAGCGCAAAATTTATGAGCAAACAACTTAAAACAATTCCAAAATTTGCCAATGAAGCCGAAGAGCAGGCGTTTTGGGAAACGCATGACTCCACAGACTATATGGATTGGAC
>JAUXTH010000115.1 GCA_030679035.1 Methylobacter sp.
GATGACAATGTCGGTTATTTAAAAACCAAAGCAAAAAAAATGGCACACATGCTGTTTGAGACCAAAAAAGACCGGAACGACTCAGCCGATTAAACATCGCGGGCTGAGTTGAAGTCTAAGTATAAAGGGACTGCGCTTGAGCCAATGAAAAATAATGCTTATGAAGCGGCAAAAAGTGGCGGCAAGCATTCGGGATTGCTGAAAACTATAGTAATTTGACTGATGCGATGCTTGAAGGATCGATAAAATCAATGGATGAACAAATAGCATTGATTGGGTAAAGCAACAAGCCGATATGACAGGCGTTGAGTTTGATGATAAAGAATTGCAGGTTATTCATTGTTATCTTCAAAAAAAGCAGCTTAACTCCACGCACCAGTCCACGCAGGTTTACTCGCTATAAGCCTGCTTATACCCTCATTAACAGCAGTAATGACTTATTGCGCTGTCGGTTTAACATTCCAGATTTGCAGCAGACTTAACGTTGCCAGCATTAAAAAAGCCAGTAACGTCCATGCGGGCATACTAAAACCGAATAGCGTCCAGTCCACTTTCGCACAATCGCCGGTGCCGCTGAGCATCAATTTAACCGTTTCCAGTAACGGAAAATTTTGCAGCACATAATCCAGGCCGGGGCCGCATTCGGGGACTTGGTCAGGCGGCAAATGCTGTATCCAAACATGACGGGTAGAAATGGCTGCCCCCGACAACGCCGTGACCGCCCCTGCAATAGCATAAGTGGTGACGCCGGTTTGTCCGGGATTGTGCAGAGCCGCTATTAAAAAGACCGCGCCGGTCAATAAAATAGCAATGCGCTGAGAAATGCACAACGGGCAGGGATCTAAGCCGCCGACAAACTGAAAATAAGCGCCCATCGACAGCAAAAATACGCAACCGAGAAAGCCTAAGAAAAACCAGATTCTTGCGTTAAATCGTAATAGTTCTAACATAATCAAATACCTTTATAGAATAAGTCAGGTTGTTGCGGGAGCGATGCCTTTATGCCCTCGGGTACACGTCGCGATGTAGGCGCCGGCTCCTACGGCAATTTATTTACATGCCTTATACATGCCGTCTAACACCAATGAATTCGGGCTGACCATGCCGATAATCTTGTTGTTTTCAACGACCGGCGCCCTGACCAGATTATAGTTGGCAAATAAGCGCGAGCAATAACGGATGTCCATATCGGGATGCACCGAGATCACCGGCTTGCTCATGATTTCATAGACGTTGACCCGATCCGGCGCACGGTCTTTGGCCAGCACATGGCGGGCAATGTCGCCCGAATTAATCAGGCCGTATTCGTCATCATCATGGCGTTTATTGACGACCAGCACCGAGGTTTTAAGCGCCTTCATCTTTTTCAGCGCATCTTCTATGGTGGCAATGCCGTCGATGGTGCCGAAGTCGGCTTTCATCACATCCCGGACACGAATTACTATGCGTGGCGCAATCATATTTTATCCTCAAGTTCTTGGGTTAATTTTTCAACCTGATGCATGACGCCGACGGCGTCTTCGACATCGATCTGGATGGCAATGCCGGTGCCGGGTTTGTTGTCGAATTCCGCAACCTTGGCGATGGCTTCCAATATGTGTCGACTGAGATGCTCTTCGACCAGCATCATCAGCACATCGCGCTGGGTTTCCAGGGTCAGACCGAAAAATGTTTTCGATTGTTTCATGCCTTCGCCGCGCGCGTTGCTGACAACAGTTGCGCCTTTAGCGCCGTTTTCACGCGCGGTTTCAAGCACCAGATCCGTCTTGTCATCTTCGACAAATGCGATAATTAATTTGAAATGCATGGTGTTCCTCAAGGTTTGGATGAAAGACCGCCTTTGCTAAGCCATTGCGCAATTTGCGCGTAACCCAGAACAGCGATGATGGGAAATAAACTGGCAAAGGCGATCAAGCCGAAGCCGTCCAGCAGCGGATTGCGGCCGGGAACGGTCGAGGCCAGCCCCAGACCCAATGCGGTGACCAACGGCACGGTGACCGTTGAGGTAGTGACCCCGCCCGAGTCGTAGGCCAAACCGATGATCATCTTGGGCGCAAACAGGGTTTGTATCAGCACCACGATATAGCCTGCGACAATGTAATAATAAAGCTCGGTGCCGGTCACAATCCGGTAAGCACCCAGCGCAATGCCGAATGCTACGCCGACCGAAACCGCGATGCGCAACCCCCAAGCGCGGATAGCGCCGCCGGAAATCTGCTCGGCTTTCCAGGCCACCGCCAGCAACGACGGCTCGGCCAGCGTGGTCGCAAAACCGATGCTGGCGGCAAACGCATATACCCAATAATAGGCTTGCCAGCTTACACCCTGTTCGGCGGGATTAATCCCCAGAAACTCCGGCGTAGTCAGCTGGGCAGCCATCAGCTTCCCCAACGGAAACAGCGCCATTTCCAGGCCTTTCAGAAAAAACGCAATGCCGAGCAAAACGTAGATAAACCCGATCAGCATTTTTTTGGGATGCGCCAGGGGCTTGCGGATAACCAGCAACTGGAAGCCGATAATAATCGCGGCAATCGGCAAAACATCCCGGCAGGTCGACAATAGAGCCTGCGCAAATTGACTGATCCAAACTATCATTTGTCAGTTCTCATTAACGGCAGATAAAAATTATCACCACGAAGACACGAAGAACACGAAGAAATAAAGCTTCGTGTTCTTCGTGTCTTCGTGGTGAATTCAAAATCCTTACTGTTTAGCAGCATTCCGTATTTAGCCGATTTGATTCTAAATGCCGCCTGTGAGTAATGAGACGCTACAATCATTTCAGCACTCCGTAGGCCATGACAAAAACCATCGGCGTTAACGAGGCAAAAGCGATCAAGCCAAAACCGTCAACCATCGGATTACGTCCTTTAATCGCTGTAGCCAGACCTACGCCCAGCGCAGTCACCAGCGGCACGGTAATGGTCGATGTGGTGACGCCGCCGGAATCGTAAGCGATGCCGATGATTTCAGGCGGCGCGAACGGCGTTATCGCAATCACCCCGCAATAGCCGCCGATAATCAGGTAATACAAAGGCCAGCCCCGAATAATCCGCAAGACGCCTACCAGAATGGCAAAACCGACCGACAGCGCGACAGTAATGCGCAAGCCAAACGCATAACTGTCTTTAGCATCATCGGTTTGCCCAATAATACCGCCTTTAGCCGCAATGCTAGCCGCTTCCTGGGCGATGGCGATCAGCGCAGGCTCCGCCACCGTGGTGCCGAAGCCCAGACAAAAGGCAAACGCCAACAGCCAGAACAAACTGCCTTTGCGGGCAAACGCAAAAGCCATCGACTCGCCGATAGGGAACAGGCTCTGCTCAAGCCCCTGGACAAACAGGGTCAGCCCCAGAATAACAAACAGAGTGCCGCCGATTAAACTGCCGACATCGGGAATAGGTTGCCGAATAATCAACACCTGGAACACCAAAACAACCCCAAGGATAGGCGCCAAGTCCAGGAAACTGCCGAACAGCTGTTTAATAAAAGGGTTGTTAAACATTCAGGCTCTTTATCCGATTCATTAATAATCTTGACGGCGTAAGTCAGCAATCAGTCGCGTAATCATAGAGTATCCTCAAATTCATCACACAGCTTATCAACCAAATCATCCATTTCCTTGAAAAAATAATCGCCCACTTTCTGGCGATTTAGCGCTTTGTAGCGACGGTATAGCTTGGCAAAATCATCATAAATTTCCGTTTCAGGTGCTTGCGATTTAATTTTGACAATCAGTCGCTCTCCCTCGTTGGCGGTTCGAACATAAGCAAAAAAATCTTTAATCTTTGCATCAAATTCCCGAATCATTTCACCCACCAAAGCCTCTTGCTCATTACGCGCGGCAATGATTTTCAGAATATCAAACTGATAACCACCTCCATACTCGGCTCCCTCCGCTACTTTGAGTGGTTTCTTTTTCTTTTCCGTTGGCTCGTAAGTGACGACTTCAATAATGCCAATCTGATTATCAAAATATACTTCAATCGGGTCTTTCACATCGTCAGAACGATGCATCATGTTGTAAAGCGTATTGAACTTGCGCCAGAACAATAAAAAGCCCGGCTCACTATACTTGCCGTCCAGCTCAATCACATATTCAATACGATTGAGGATAGTGAAATACTGCGCCGCCTTGGCTTTGATGTCCGCAGTGTGTTCCGGGTTAGCGTCGATGTATTCTTTCAAGCTGCTTTCAAAGTCCAGATAGCTTTCCGGGTCTTCACGCTTGGATTGGTCTTTGTAAATCGCCATAAACACCGTGAAAAACTTAGCAAAGGTATCCGATTTTTTCAGCTCACTCAGCAGAATATCCAATACCTTCTTATCGCCAAACGGGTCAAAGTCGCTCACCACCACATCGGAGAAATGTTCAAACGCATCTTTGATGTTTTGCACATTCACATTGTTGTAGGAGAAATCGACAATCTTGCAGTCGTTCTTATATTTAGCCGTGCGATTGACGCGGGAAATGGTTTGAATGGCGCTGATGCCTTTAATTTCTTTATCGAGAAACAAGGTATGCAACCTCTTCTCATCAAAGCCGGTTTGCAGCTTTGCCACCACAATCATCAAACCATTATTAGTAGGCCGCGCAAAATTTTCCAAGACCTTTTCTTCCGTCATGCCACCATTTAGTCCCGTGGCGCTTTGCTCATCCTGATTGGCTGAATACACCACATGAATCGGCGCTCCGGCATACTTGGCATATTTGGGCTGTTGAACCAAAACGTTGAAATACTTCCTCACTGCTTGGCTATAGGCAATTGCCGCGTTAATGGAATGCACCGCCAACATCGCCTTGCCCGTGCCGCGAATTTGGCGATACACGTCTTTCACCAATAAGTCCGCCACATACTTAGCGATGGCATCAATACGCTCACGATTTTCATAGACCTGCTTTTTCTGTGCATCCTTGTATTCTTTTTCGGTAAAGCCTTCCAACGGATTGCTTGGCAAATCGAACAACATCTTGGATGCCACCGGCACAATGTTTTTCAGCGGGTTCAGGATAAAGCCATCCTCAATCGCTTCTTTCATCGTGTAACTATCGAAAGGCCGCCAGAGTTTTTCGCTTTCGGCATAACCGCTGAATTCGCCAAAACGCGCCAACGTATGGTCATCGGGAGTGGCGGTAAAACCTATAATCAGGTTCTTTTTGGTGCTGGCCGAAGCATACGCCGCGTTATCAAACGGGCTTTGCAGTTCATCAAAAATACTTACCATTTCTTCATGCTGGTCGCCGCTGTTGGAGCGGTGAATCTCGTCGATCAAAAACACAATGCGCAGTTTGGCGAGTTTTTGCAGTACATCCGCATCAAGCATCTCGCGCACCGAGCCGAATTTTTGCAAGTTCACAATCACCAGGCGGGTATCGGATGCCAGCGCCTGCTGAAAGGTTTTCTTATTGCTAGCTTCCACGTACATGCGATTATCGATGTTCATATTCAACATCAACGAATCAATCTGGCTGCGCAGTTGCAACCTGTCCACCACGATCATGATTTTGTCGTAGACGTATTCGCCGTCCCGGCGCAAATCTTTCAACTGCAATGCAGACCAGCCGATGATATTGGATTTGCCGAACCCTGCCGCGTATTGCATCAGCAAGGAATACACGTTTTTGTTATTGGAATAGGCTTTACGCTTTTCCAGCAGCTCTTTTTTCTTGGCTTCGCCTACGCCCGCCAACTGTTTTTCCAACAATTTTTCAAAATAATCGGGCTCTTGTTCGTGCGCCAAAAACTCATCAATCTTGGCCATGATTTTATCGGTGCCGAATTTCTGCTTTGGGCGTGGCGAAATTAAATTCCCCGCTTCATTTTTAACTTCTTTTACGCCCTTGTTGACGTACACATCGCGCTCGATGAAGTTGTAATACAAAATTTCTTTCTCGATAAACAACTTGCCATACAGCGCGGCAAACAGCTCTTTTAATTTGTCTTTTTTCTCGGCGTCCGGCTTCAGCAGCGGATAAGGCTTAAACACGCCGTGGGCTTTTTTCTCAATCTCTTCGCGGTCAAACTTACCTTCGCGGCAGGTCGCTAACATCTCGTCAAAATAATCCGCAATAGTGCGGATGACAAAGGTTTCGCCAATATCGGTGGTGGTGATATGAATGGCTTTTTCAAAAATCTTCAGGAAGTCTTTGCGCTCAGCCTGTTTTTCGTAATCACTCAACACGGCATTGCTATCGATATGCTGGTGATAAACTTTTACCGCTTCAAAATAATCTCTGATAACTTTGCCACGGCCGTTCTTGGTAGCGTTCTGGTTGGTGTAGTTGTTTTTTAATTCGCTGTAACCCAAATAAATGCCATTCACAAACAACACAATATCCGGGCGAAAAGAGAACACCTGCTTGTCTTGATAGCTGTATTTATAGGGCAGCTCCTGCACCACGGAAAAAATGTTCTCATCAAACAGCGCATTGTCGTGAATCACACTGTCGCCGGTGTAAAACAGATGCAGCTTGATGCCCTGCAAGCTGATGGACTTATTGGCATTGATGAACAAGGCCATATTACGGCTGCTGGCGATACGCTCCTGGATCAGCACAATCAACTCTTGCAGCAATAGCTTTTCGTCGCCCCGGTATTTTTTCAGCAGGGTTTCATAGGGCTTTTTGTTCAGCTCAGTGCCGGAGATAAACGCCTGCAAGTCTTCCTCAATAATCAGCGATTGGGTGACGGTATTGGCTTTGACTTCCTTGTAGCCCAAGCCATCCCGAAAGAATGGGATTAAAAACTTATCTTGCAGATGTAATTCATTCATTAGGCTTACTGGCCTCTGGCTTGACGGTAATGTAACGTTGATTGGGGCTGGAAGGCTTGTCGGGAATGGTTGGTACCAGTTTGCCGGAGGCAATAAGGGGCAGTAAAAAGGTATCGCGAAAATGCTCACGATGGCTTAAGCCGAGATGCTGCATCATTTCTTTGGTTGAACGGGGAACTGCACAAAACTGTAACAGCTCGTCAGCTTGATCGGTAACTTGTCCGGTAGCTTGTCCGGTAACCTGTCCGGTAACTTGTTCGAAACCTTCGGCATAAGGCAGCACCAGCCGAATAAAATTGGGGGTAAAGCGGTAAATGCTACGGGGATAATGCCCAAGAATGCGCGGCACCCCTGAACCCAGCTGCTCGACCATATCCAGATCCCGAAAAACCCGCATCAGCTCTTTATTTTGTGGAACCGAATAACCCATAAAAAACTCTTCTTCATCAAATCCCGAAGGCAGGCCTCCGGCAGAAGTAATCTCCAAATGATCATCAAAAAGCTCGAATTTGGGCGGCACCTCATTGCTGTAATTATTGTGGATGATCGCGTTGATCACCGCCTCGCGCAGTGCGACGGGATTCAATAATTTACGTTCTTCGCGCCGGTTTGGCGTAATGCGGGCAAAGGTTTTATTCTCAACCCTGAGCTTTTCCAGCACCGCTTTGGTCGCTTTCACCAGCGAGCAATAACCGTACTCTTCATTTTCGACTAGGTTTACCCGGTCGGTGCCTGCATACTTGGCAACCTTAATCGACAAGCCGTTAACGTCCGAAAGCAAATAAGCGGCGTAGTTGTACGCACCATCTTCGGTCAGCAGTTCCAGATTACGCGCAAACCGGTCATTCAGTTTTAACGCTGTTTCGCTATAATAAATTTTTAGCTGTTCAAAATTCAGCGTCTGTTTACGTGATTTTATGGTGCCAATGGAGTTGCGAATCCTGCTTGCAAACAAATCCTCAATCATCCTGACCGGCATAGGTTCCGAGGCGCTGCCAATTCGGATGTAGCAACCCTTGGCCGACATGCCCATTTTGGATAAGTAATACGGTTTTTCAGAACCGCTGGCTACGGTAATTTTGATAATGCCTTTACCCTCGCGGGTTTCGGTGACCACATCAAACAGCCCCATCGTCGAAGGGCTGATATTGTTTTTAATACGATCCTTGATTTTCAGTTGCACAGCATCGGCATCGGTAACGCCTATGGTTTCTTGCGTTTTGTCGTCAATGCCAATATAAATCACGCCGCCATCGCGATAATTAAGAAAAGCAATCACCTCTTTTTCAAGCGTGTCGGTCAGTTCGCGTTTGAGTTCGATACGGTTGGATTCTTGTAATTCGTTCATTGCGTAACCCGTAAGGCGAGCTTAGTCATCACCATGTAACCCCCATTCAACATCGTCCCGAATAAGGGTTTCGGTTGAGACATCTGTCAGCCCATCCGCGATAATTTTTTCCATGGGTTTGCAATTCGCATTCTAATTTGTGTAACTCTTCACTATTGGTTATGCCGAGTTTGTTATGCGCAATATCCGTACCCTCAATATAAATCGGGCTATTTTCGAGGTGATATTTGGATGCCATATTGCCGCCGTAATTGCTGAATTTTTTGGACAACTTGCGCTGTAGCAGGCTTGTAGCCTTCTATGGCCTGCGTTGTTTGAATAATTTTTTTAAGTTCGGCGTGGTTAAGCGGATTCTTATTCATGGTTAAACAACCTCGTTAATTACTTTATAGAAATATTCGTAAGTGATTTTATGAATCGGAGGCCAAAGCTTGCTCAATGGATTTAATGCTTAAAAACAAAACTTCAGGTTGCGGTCTATCGCCTAACTCACCTGATAAGGTTTGTAATGAAACAAAGCCTAGCTTTTTATAAAACTCAACGCTTTCCGCTTTGGCATCAACAACAATGCCGATGCAACCATAATCGGCTTTCATGGCTAAAGCTAATTTAAAACTTAATCCCAGCAGTTTTTTACCCAACCCCAGCCTTTGAAACTTTTTATCAACGGCTAATCTGGCAATTCGTAAAACAGGCAAAGGATAGTCCGGCAAGCGTTTTTTTAGGTTATCGTTTAAGTTTTCGGCACACATTTCGCCTGCTGAAACCGTCACAAAACCTGTAATTTTCTGTTTGTTGTGCAGAATGTAACTGCTGCCGATATAGTGCCGGAATTGGTTTTGTCCAGCATAGCGCTGAAAGAAACGGTCTAATTCAATATTGCCGCAGCAAAATTGGGAACGGTCATCGCCCGCTTGTAATAACCTGAATTCAAAATCCAACTCAGACATGGCGCATTAATGCTGTTAGCTCAAGCGTGGGTTTTGGAGTGTTCTCTAACAGATCAAGCACTTGTTCCATGCTGCTGTCAGAGAGCTGAATGCGGGTGGGGATAATGACATCTTGAGGAATTTCTTTAAGCGCCTGTAAATGATGCAACAAAGCATCTTCAATCAAAAAGCCTTTATTAATGCCGCTTTTTTTTACATAGTTTTCAACTGAAAGGTTAGTTTCGTTTGAAATATAAGCTGATATGTGTGTTGCGCCCATAATAAAGCCTCTGTTTTTTTGTAAAAGTGATAGTTAATCGAGTTTACGTTAAATACCTGTTTTTTAACAACATCGCTAGCTGGCTGATGTTTTCAATAGTCCGTAGGTTGGGTTACGCTAACGCTCGGCAACCGCTCCTGCGTTGCTCTACCTCCTACATCCATGTAGTTGTAACCCAACCTACGGCTCCTGTTTAAATATACAAATTTTCCCCGTAACTATATCGTTAATCAGGGTAAGGCGCAGCTCTTTAAGCTTGTCGATTTGGCTGTTGATGGTGGCGACTATGCGGTCGATGTGGGCGGTTTTTTCGTCGAGGTAGATGGCGATGGCTTGTTGTTCCGCCAATGGAGGCCTAACCCAATTAACTCGAGATAATTTCTCTTTCGTGAGGTGCTTAATGCTAACGTGACTAACGATTGAATCGTAATATTTTATGCTGCCCAATAAATATGACTGGTATAGGAAAAACCGTGGGCTATTATTTTTATAAATCGTAATCTTATGAACGGAGTTTTGGATATAGCACTCTTCAATTTCGTCATTCCAGAAACATGTTTTACCAACTTCACCGCCTTCGCTAAGTAAGATGTCGTCTTTTTTTAACCGATAACTTTTCATCTCAGCTAATGAAAAATACATTTTCTCGATATTCGAATCTTCGACCTTGAGCCAGCCAATATTTTTTGATTTAAGGTAACTACGGTAAAAAGTATGCTCGCCTTTTACATTGTCCAGCATTTTGCCGAGGACAAGATTACCTAATTCCTTAACCCGCTTCACTTCCCAATGCGCTGGCACTTCGCCTATCCACTCAACCCCGCTGTCTTTCATCGGCACGGTTTTATCCAGCCCGCGAGTGACGGTTTCGTTGATCAGGGATTGTTTGAGCTTACCATACTGCGTCGTCTTTTGGCTTAGCAGGTCTATGTTTCGATCGATCTGCGCGGTTTTGGTGTCGAGGTAAGCGGCAATGGCTTGTTGTTCGGATAGTGGAGGAAATGGAAAGCTTATGCTCAAAAGCTTTTCTTGACCAAGATTTTTCATGCTTGGACTCGTACCCGTAGCAAGTGTCGAGAGCAAAAAACGGAATGCACTACAGCCTATTAGCAAGCTCAACCATTTAGAATCCAGCTTTACATTTGTCAAGAAAACAGTCTGCCACAGCCTATCTGGCAAAAAGAGATTCGGGTAATCTTTGGGAATATATGCACTTGCACCAACGAGCTGTGGTGTATTCATTCTACTGATAATAATTCTTCCAGCACGAACAGGTACACATACCCTCTCTATTTCTGTAGGCCAGACACTTTTATTTTGATCGGGAAGAAATGTGCCTTTACCGACGCAGCTAGTCTTCAGTACACCAATATTGTCGCCTTCAACTGGCTCATCAGAGGCATTTACACTGACGCCTGATTCCAATTTCGCAATAACATCTTTTAATCTCAAATTAGGCCAACAACTGGGTGTCGCGCTAATCCAATCAACCCCGCTGTCTTTATAAGTCTCATAGCGTTTTATACTCTGCAACTTCATGACTGCATTTCCTGTGCTTCTATGCTCAGGGTATAAAGCTCATGCAGCTTGGCTTGTATCAGCTTTTTATCGGGTAATTGGGTTTGATATTGGGCAATCAGCGTGGGGGACAGTGTCCGACTGAGCGCGGCTTGCAAGTGCGTTTCGCTGTGTGTTTGCGGTAGCCCCAAGAATTCTAAAACGTAGTTATCTTTAAAAGTGTTATCTATGCGGGGGTGTAATTCTCTCAGCACTGCTGAGAGTTTTTGATTACCTTGATACGTTTCATAAAGCTGCTTCATGCGCCATAAGTTTTTATCACTAAAACCCTTGGCGGTCGGGTCATTATTGGCAATAAACTGCGCTAACTCACTCACCACACTTTTGCCCCATGCTTTGCTCGCCCACCTTTTGACTGATGATGCCGCCAATGTGCCAATACAACTCAATAAGTGTGGTGTTGACTGGGCGTAGGCTTTTTGCCGTGCTTGTTGGATATGCGTTAATACGCGGGCAAAATCTTGAGCATATGCAATTTTATTCATGGCTGATTTCCCTGATCCGCTTGATTCAATGCAAACGCAATGCGGTCATTTTCCAGCAACTGTTTTAACTCGGTTTCGCTTGGTAAATAGAGTTGGTATTTTGAGGCAAAGAGATTGTTTTTGTCGTTAAGTACAGAGTATTTAGCCACGACATCGTCTGTATCAGCACACAGCAAAATGCCAATAGTAGGATTGTCGGTCGCCTGTTTTTCAAGGTCGTCAAACATTCGTACATACATATCCAATTGCCCAATATCTTTATGCGCTAATTTACTTGCTTTTATATCAATGACTACAAAGCATTTGAGCAGATAATTATAAAAAACAAGGTCTATAAAAAAATCCGAGGTTTCGGTACGAATAAGTTTTTGCTGTGCCACAAAAGCAAATCCCTTACCTAACTCTAATAAAAATTGTTGCAGATGCTTAATAATCGCTGCTTCTAAATCTTTTTCTTTATAGGTAAAGTTAGCAGGCAGATTTAAAAACTCGAGCACATAGGGATTTTTAATAAAATCTAAATTTGCGTTTGTCACTGCGCCTATTTCTTTTGGCGATTGATTGGCTAAAATACGTTGAAAATATTGGGTGCTAATGTTTCTATCCAATTTTCGTGTACTCCAGTGCTGCTGTATTGTTTCGGTCATATAAAACCGTCTTGTTTCTATGTTTTCAATCCTAATCAATAACCGATAATGTGACCAAGACAATTCGGGACACACTGCGTCCCATATTGGAAAACATTGATAAAACTGCCTAATCCGTCGTAGTTCTCTTTCATCAAATCCTTTACCGACATCGACAATCAATTTTTGTGACAATTCTTTCAATAAAAATTGTCCGTAACCTGCTCTTTCTTTCCCGTGTTGCTCTTCTTCGACAATGCGTTTTCCGATAAGCCAATAAGCTTCAACCATGGCAAAATTAACCGCCGTTGCTGCTTTTTGCCTGGCCGCATCAAGTATGGTTTTGATTTCGGCTATCAGTAGCGTTGATGTGTTGGTAATTGTCATAAACTCAACCCCGTTTCCAATGCCTTTAACTCCTGATCAAGTGCGTCGATTTCGCCCAAAATATCGCTTACATTTCGCAGCTTTTCCGGCTTGTAAAAAACCTTATTGAAGTTGATTTCCACGCCTACGACGTTTTCCAAATAGACAAACGGCTTGCTGATGTATTTCGCCATAAAGGCTTCGATGGACGCTCGATTGCTGGCTTCATCCTTATGAAAAGGAATGATCTCGTAATCTTTTTGGTAATCGGGCGTGAGCTCGACGCTGATTTCAATGCGCTCCGGCTGGGTTTTGCTGGCTTTTTTAAGGGCGGATTTGACCACGATTTTGCCGCAGCCTAACCCTTCGACAAGGCTCTCCTGAGCATAGTCGAAGGGCTCAGGGCGAACGGCTTGTTGAGTTTCCTTAATTAAGGTTTCTTGTTCATTATCAAAATAATATCGCCCTAGTCTGGTGGTGACGACCAGCGGTTGTTCTTTGTAATCCAGGCTGGCGATAAAGGGTTTGATGTCTTGCTCAAAGTATTCGGCAAGAGAGGCGGGGCTTGTTTTGCGCGCAGCCGAAGGATTTGCGTATTCGCCTTTTTGTTCGCCAACGTGCAGGCCCACCCAACTGTTATCAACGCGGGTAATGACAAATTCGGTTATTTCACGTTCGCCGTTAGTCAGGCTTAAAGGCGTCAGTTTTTCGCTTAGTTTTCCTTCTTTCAGCTTCGCCGCAAAGCTGTTGCCGTGTACATCGACGTTGGTGAGCAGGATGGCTTGTTTGTTGAAGTAGAAAAACTCTTTATCAAACACTTTGGCGTAGTCGGTATCCTGGTAAGCGGTGAGCGTGGCGACGATCTCAAGGCGGCTGGCTTCATCGACTTCCTTGCGCTTGGAGCCTTTACTCTTCTTCAACGGTTTGAATTTGTCGCTGGCGTTAATCAGCATCACTTTGTCTTTGTGGTGCAGCTGCTTGTTTTTGTTCAGCACCCACAAATAGGTGTAAATGCCGGTGTTAAAAAATTCATCGGTCGGCAGTTGTATCACCGCTTCGACAACGTCGCTGTCCAACATCCATTTGCGGATATTGCTCTCGCTCGAGCCTGCATCGCCGCTAAACAGCGTCGAGCCGTTGTGTACCACCACGCCCATGCCGACGCTGTCGAGCTTGGAGATAAGGTGCTGCATAAACAGCAGCTGCCCGTCCGAGATCGACGGTATGAATTTAAAACGCCCGGTTTTGTCGTTAATGATGTCTTTATCGTAGCCTTTCCAGCTGACGCCATACGGCGGATTGGCGATGACTACGTCAAATTCGTCGTTATAAAACTTGTCCTCGACCAAGGTATTGCCGTGCTCGATTTTGGAGTCGGGGCGGAAGCGGCTTTCAATCTTGGCCAGCGCGTAGAGTGCGTCGTTCCAGTCTTGACCGAAGGTTTGGGTCAGGCGTTTAAATTTTTGGTTGATGCGGTCTTCGACGCCAAACAGCATGTTGCCGCCGCCGCAAGTGCAATCGTAGATTTTGAGCAGGGTGTCGGATTCTTCAATCTTGGAGGCGATGATTTCGGCAATCAGCGCAATCACGTCGTCGGGCGTGTATTGCTCGCCGGCGGTTTCGGCCGAGATGTCCGCCCATTTGCGCTTGATGTGCTCTTCCAGCGTGGTGATTTCGGAATTGTTAAAGGGTTTAAGGTCAATCTCTGCCCATAGCTTGGTGTAGCCCAACAAGACTTTTTTGGCTTTAAGCTTGTTGATTACGCCTTTGATGTCGAGGAATTTTTCGCCGTCGGTCGCGTCCACGCCGAGCAGGTCTTTAGTCTCGCCATCGAAGCCTTTGAGGTAGGCGTCAAAGTCAATCTCGAACGATTTGTCGTTTTTGCAGATGTCGGTTAACGACTGGCCTTTTTCAAAAATGAAGATGTTATAGCCCTGCCCTTGGTCTTTAATCATATCGTAAAGATCGTCTTTGGCGATGTTGGCAAAGGCTTGTTCGCCAATGTCGTCCTTAAGGCTGTCAAACATTCTGACAAGGCGACTTTCAATCATCGCAAGAGCAAAAAACGGCATCATGAATGACGGCCATTCAGATTCTTTAATACCACAGCCGCGTAGTAAGTCGGCAGTTGCCCAGATTTTTGATTCGTATTGGAGGATGTTGTTATTCATTACTGTGTTTATCTGTCCTTGGTTCTATTTTCCTGAAATTTTAATACTCAACCAACCGCACACCATCTCCTTACTGTCAGTTGGTGTAGTTATCCTGATTATTGCACGACATGAGTACCGATCTTTATGCATCTGCCATAGTTGCAATGTATGCTGTTTTTGAAAATGCCCGCAAAAGCGACTGGCTAATCCGACTTGAATTAGCCACGCTCAACTTGCTCGACCTCTTTTTTGAACGCTTTTATTTCCCTTGCAGGCCCCATGACCACCAGAACATCGCCCGCATCCAGGCAGTGCTCTTTCTCCCCGAGCGCAAAATGCAATTGATCGCCCAATTCTTTATCTACTACACCGATCAGAATCAGATTATGCTTTTCATTCAACTTTAAGTCACTGGTTTTGGTGCTTTCCAGACAGGAGCCTTTAGGGATTTCTATTTGCGCCATATTTAAATCATGCCGACCAAAAACAGTATTATCCAGAATATTGGTAATATCCGGTTTGGTTAACATTTCGTGGGTTTTTCTGCCGCAAATTTCATAAGGGTCGATGATTTTATTAGCCCCTGCAGCCAATAATTTTTCAGCCGATTCCGGGTCATCGACAATGGCGACGATGGTAATATTTTTATCAATCGCCCGCGCCGAAATAGTTAAAAACACATTATCAAAATCCCTAGGATAAAAACAAAATAGGATATCGACATCAGCACCTATGCCTATGGATCTGAGCGCATCATCGTTACGAAAATCAATGACTTTAGTGTCAAAATCTTTTTCTGCAACCAAGGCGGCTTCGGCATCATCGTTTACTATAAAAATAATGCTGTATTGCTCCGGATTCAATCGGGCCATCGCTTCCAGAGACATAATACTGTAACCAAACACGGCAATGCGTTTCATCGTTGTCTCCCGTTTTTTAACCGGCTTTTTTCTATCTGATCGCGAAAATAGTCAATGGCGTACTCCCTGCCTATAACGACCAGCAAGTCGCCATCCCGTAATACAAAGTGCGGTTCCGGATTAAAATAAAAGTGCTGGTTTTTTATCGCGTAACTGTTCTTATGTTTTTGATGCTCCGGATTGGCGCTGATAATTCCGAGCAAGATTAATTTCCTTTGTTCAAAGTCAATCCCGGCTATGCTCATCCCCTCGACGAGCGAACCGGGATGCACGCATAATGTGCCCATGATGACATGACTTTCTTCGCGGATGATGCCCAAAATCGCCTCAAAAGCCACCGGCTGGCCGATGTATTCGGCGACCACCATCCCGGCGATTTCAAACGGCTGAATCACATTGCTTGCGCCCGCTTGATAAAGTTTTTTTACGTTCTCCTGGTTGTTCGCGCGGGAAATAATTCGGACATCCGGGTTTAAATGACGGCTGGTCAACGTGATATAAACATTGATCACATCATCACCCGTCGTACAAATGACAGCTGTTGCGCCATTATTAATACCCGCATTCTGTATTACGCCATTTTTGCTGGCGTCCTCATGAATAACCAGATAACCCAGCCGCTTTGCTTTCAAAACGTTAGCTTCTTTGCTATCAATGATAACAAAATGCAGCCGGTCTTTTTCAAGTTGCCTGGCGATATGCTGCCCTACCCGGCCAAATCCGCAAATGATAACAAAGCTGTCGAAGCGGTTCAGTTCGGCGTAGGTGCTGTTTTCGCGCAATTCATCCATTTCCTCACTAAATGCCGAGACGATGATCGAAACCAGAAAAGACAAGACGCCCAGGCCGACTAGAATCAATGTCATCGCAACTATTCGTCCGCCGGTAGTCTGCGGTGATATGTCACCATAACCGACGGTCGCAACAGTGACTATCGCCCAGTAAAAAGCCTCGAACAGGTTTTTAACCTCCCCGCCGTTAGCAGGATTTTCAAATAAATAAATGCCGGTAGTGGCTACAAATACCAGAAAGCCCAGAAAAATCCCCAAGGTCATGAGTTCAAATCGCCTGCTGGCTAAGACGTTGGCAAATAACTTTATACTGTTGAAATAACGGAACAACTTAAACAGCCGAAAGATAAGGAAAACCCTTAATATCCGTAACGGTCTGTAACTCGGCAAAATAGCAAGCAAATCAATCAAGGCCAGGGGAGTGAAAACATACTCGATTTTCTTGGCAAGCATGATTCCGGCAACCTTGGCCGGACGAAAAGGAACATTTAGATATTCGGCCTTTTCATAATGCTCAAGAATGATTTTATGATTGTCGCTGTACACCCAACCCCGCAACAGGTACTCAGCGATAAACAGGCTGATTACGCAGTGTTCGAACAACACCTCGCTTTCGCCCAGCTTATGATCCACCTCGTAAATCAGCAGAAAAACGCTGAGCATCACCAGGCAAATCATAAAAACATCAAAATATGATTTAAGCCGGCTGTTTGGATTCTCCAGCAGGTTATAAAAAAACAACTTGGCGCTTTGGTAACGCTTTGATGTTTTCAGGAAATAAGCAAAATAAACGATCAGTCGTGTAAACATATTGCCGCCTGGAAATCTTGTTCAATAATCAACGATTAAGCACCGGTATTGGCTTTCTTATAATCCAATCCATCCTTACAGAAGGGCATATCTTGCAAATGTAGTTTATTCATTAGATTTAATTTCAGGCTAAACAGTAATGTAACGCTGCTTGGGACTGGAAGGCTTGTCGGGAATGGTTAAGACCAGTTTGCCGAACGTCATCAATGGGGTAATTTTCTAGACTATATCATTACTATTTTCCGGGCGATACCTGAAAGCCATGCTGCACCCTTAATCCTAAAAAATCAGGTAGTCACAGATTTACACAGATAAACGCTGATAATACACTCTGTTACGCATGGTACGCTCAAAGGGGGCAAAGAATTGATGTAAGCCGTTATTCATCTGTTCAAATCCGTGACTCAACTGCCCTTTCCAGGTTAATTGCCGGTTTTTTGAGGGACTCGCTTTTCTTGCTCACTGACAAGTATGCCCTTTTTTATGAGAAATTGATTTTGCTCAGGCACTTGGTGGGACAATGCGGTAGAATAACCCCATTTTCGTTTACAGTTTTGGAACACTTATGACTACTTGGTTAGAAACCTGTCAGCAACAATTGGTCAGACTGGAAAAAACTTCGGTGCTGGCCGACAAGCTGATTACTTTGGCCAATAAAACCGGCGTGGATATTCCTTCCGATTTACTCAGGCAACTCAATATTGAAAGGCCGCGTTTGCAGCGCTTATTGGAAAGACTCCATGCCAATCGTTTTGAGGTGGCCGTCATCGGCTTGGAAAAAGCTGGCAAAAGCGCCTTGCTGAATGCTTGGTTACAACAAGAAATCCTGCCTTCCGCACGAGAACGTTGCACATTTACCAGTACCGAAATTTGGTCGGCGCAAACCGAACAAGACCAAAAGCTCTTTATTCAATATTACACAAAAGAAGAAATCAGCAAGTTACAAATACAACGTCGTGACGTGCTAAAGGGTATCTTAGGCGACCGCGAGCGGAAAGAGATTCAAGAAGATTTTGATGATACCGAAAAACATCTCAGCCAAATTTTGGAGTTTGCCAAACAAAAGAACGGCTTTAGTCAAGCATTTGTCGATATAGGTGAAGTCAGTGATCAATTGCAATCGGCCGTATTTAAAAACCGCGCCCAATCTTTAGCAATAAAACGTATCCAATTAAAAACAGTACGCTTGCGTAGCGACCGTGACATTGTTTTTCATGATGTGCCGGGCTTTAATTCGGGAATATTGATGCATGCTGAACAGGCCATTGAGCGGCTGAAGAACTGCGATGCGATTATTTATGCAAAGGAGATGAAGCAACCCTCAATTACCGGCCCGGAAAAGGAAATGCTGCTTATTGCCGACTCCGAAGATCCCAGTGTCAAGGTCTCGGACAAGGTGTTTGTGGTGCTCACCCAGGCCGACGCGATGGATGACCAAATCGACTTTAAAGACACCTACGATAAGCACCGGAGTTATTGGCCGTCAGTGCCGGAACGCCGAATGATCCCAGTCTGTGCCCGCGCCCATTTGGTAGAATTTGGCATTCCTTCCGAAGATACACGTAGACGCACCAAAAGTGCTGATGATAAAGCCAAGATAAAAAAATTAGGCATTACCGATGGCATGGACATCTTGAAAGAATCGATTAACTTTTACATCGACAATGAACGTGCAGGTGTGCTGGAACGACGTTGCGATGCCTTGGTTAACGCAATCCGTCAAATTGCTAATGAAATTTTACTTAAGCTGGACCCCATTTATGGCGGATATGACGAAGCCGATCCTCAGGGAGACGATTTGCTCGGCAAAGAGTTTAACCGTTGGTGGGGGCGTGAGTGGCAACGAATTAAAAAGGATTTTGACGCCTGGTATGCCGAAGTCATTCAAGGCCGTAAAGAAGCCGACGCAGCAGGTTCAGATCATGAAGAACTCATTGCTTTACATGCTGCCTATGATGAAAAAATTGAAACGTTACTGTCAAATCTCGACACGGCAAAGCTTGAAGAGCTAAAACGTATTTATACAGCGGGCGGCACCATGTCGATGCCAGACCCCCGAGAAGGTAATTATAAAATTCGTGAAGAGCTGTTTCGGGAGATTCAGAAAAAATTTGAAACCGAATTAACCGACCAATTGGCTTTAGCTCTGCAAGCCTTGATTGATCAAATTGCCCGTAAAACGCAAAGTTTGCTCTGGGAAACCGAAGACGTACGCAAAGCCTTGCTGCATTCGGATACAGACGAATCCATTGAGCATGCGAGGATACGGCACGGTTTTCAGGTGCTGTTTTTGCGGTTTAGCCGCGTTGCCGTAGAAGCGTTTATTGCCAAGCCGTTGCAGGCAAGAGAGCGTTTATTAATTGAACGGGCGGCGGAAATTAAAACTCTGGAAGCTTTTTATCAAGGCGGCGATAAAGCCAAGAGCGAGGGCGGACTAACCTATTACTTGCGCCATGGTTTTTGGGCAGAACCGACCAACGCCAACACCACGGCTAACCGTGGCAAGGCACAAGAAAGACCCACGGCTAAAAATCAAGTTTTGCAAGAAATAGTCAACGCCGTTACCACGGAAATGACGCCGATTAAAAAAACACAGGATGAATCGGAAAATGTTTTGGAACCCTCCGATTTTGAAACAGTGATCAAGGAGATTAATGGCGATTTAGTGGCGCTGCAAGATTATCTAAAAAACAGCGTTTTTTATGCCGCTGGTTTTATCACCTACTGTAACCAAGAACTGGAACGCATCCGCAATCGCTTTAAAGAAATGGAAGACAATGACAGGCAGTGGATTGGCATTATTCGTACGGCTGTCAAGTATGAAAAAAATCCTAATATTCCATACAACATTGCACACACACGTCGTGATTTCCGTATGCGCAGGGAAATTGCTCTTGAACTTAAAGATGTGCGGGAAACTTGTATTAATGTTTTTTAAGCTTTCCGATCATCGGAAGTATTGTGTTTTTTATAAGCCATGTAGGGCATGTTCCGCTTAGCACAAGCAGGGGCATAACTGGCTCCATATGCATGAACTTTCTTCGCTAAAGGGTATGCGCAAAAACCAGTCTGGCTGCACGCTAGACTGGTTTTTTAAACTTCACAACCTTGTTCAAAGGACTCAGATTGATTTCATCGATCACTATCTGCGCCCGTGAATTCAGCACGTAGGACACCGCCTCGGCGACATCTTCCGGTTCGATGAAATTGCTGGGTTCATCGCCCGGCTCGAAAGACAGTTGCTCGAAAAACTCGGTTTTGACCATGCCGGGATTGATCAGGCAAACCCGCACATTGCTTTTGCCGCATTCTTCGCGCAAGGCTTGGGTAAAGCCCCGTACCGCAAACTTGGCGGCGCAGTACATCGCACCTTTACGACTGCCTTTTAATGCCGCTTCCGAACCGATAAAAATCAAATCGCCGTGATCTTTGCGCTTTAAGGCAGGTAGCAGCGCCTTAACTAAAAAGGCCTGGCTGGTAAAGTTCAGGGTCATCAGGTCTTCAATTTGCGCATAGGAAAACTCTTCCACCGAACCGAACTGCCCCCGCCCGGCGCAAAAAACCACGGCATCGATTCCGGGGAAGGCTTGCTCCAATTCGCGGATTTTTGGCGGGATGTCGTTTAACCGGCTTAAATCCAGTTGCACGGGAGTAAAGTTATCCATCTGCCGGATAAACTTGGTGCTATCACGGGACACGCCGATCACGTGATGTCCCTGTTGCAATAAATTCCGGGCGATGGCGCGGCCTATGCCGGAACTGGCTCCGGTCACCAGAATCGTGCGTTTTATAGTTTGCATGGGAAAAATTTGGTTTCTGGAATATAGCTTAATAATAGTTCGCTGCAATAGTGCATCATTTCCTGCTCCAGTTCCTGTTTGTAAGAAACCATGCCTTGCTGGCTGACCAAGGGCCCTGCAAAGAGTTTTTCTTCAGGGTAAAGTTTATGCACTTTTTTAAAAAAATTCTCCGGCAGCCTGAACACGCCGAGACTGACCGAATGCAGCCGGTTTAAATCGATACGGGAAAAAACCTGCTCGAATAACTCACTGTATTGCTGTTGGTAGCCGGACTGATAAATCAACGGATCGAAGCGCAAGCCGATTTGCCAACCCTGTTCCTGCAATTTGCACAGCGCATCCAGGCGGCGCTCAACCGACGGCGCTTTAGCTTCGACTTTTTCGGCGATTTGATCCGGCGACAGGCTGAACGCCACGATGCAGCGGGGCAGCGGCTCGCGGTTTAACAGGCTTCTGACCTGGGTGCTTTTGGTTCTGAGTTCCAGCCAGGCATTGGGTAGCGTTGCAAAAAACGGCAAAAACTGTTCGGCAAAGCCGGTTACCGGTTCCAAAGCCAGGCTGTCGCAATCGTAGCCGGAAAAAAAATGCAGGGGTTCATTCGGCGACTCGGCGCACAGCTGCCGGATGTCTTGCTGAAAATCCTCGTAATTGACAAACAGCACATAGTTGGCCGACTGGTACATACCCTGCAAAAAACAGTACCGGCAGTCGTACAGGCAATTGAGCATGTGCGAGAAGTAATAATTCTTTTGCGCTCCGATGCCGTAGCCCAACGGCGCAGGCAGCGCAAAGTTTTTATATTTTTCCGCCAGTATCAAGGCGGGCTGTTGCTTTTGCAGGCGAAAGTTTTGCGCTTTGGGGTTGAATACTTCGCCGTAACGGCCGCAGATTATGTTCCTGGCTTGCGGAAAGCGCGCCACGATGTCCAACACACGCGGGTGTTGCAGGATGGCTTCTTCTATATAAATGGTTTCGATCATATAGGCACAATGGAACGCAGATGACGCTGATAGTTATGATTATGTAAGATTTTTCTTGAATTATCAGCGTTCATCATAGTTATCAGCGTCATCTGCGTTCTATTTTAATTTATACGGGTTTATCGTTTGGTGCGCGTAATGTAGCACAGCTTGCCAGATCAAAAGGCTTGTGATTTATCATGCCGACCTTATATAGGGTAAAATACTTTCAACTCAACAAACACACTAAACAATCATGAAAACAAACAAGATAGGTTTTATCGGCGGCGGCAACATGGCGTCCAGCCTAATCAGCGGATTGATTGCCAGCGGCCATGCACCGGAACAAATTTGGGTGTCAGATATTAACCCGGACACGCTGACCGCTCTGAAAAAACAGCTCAACGTGAATACGTCGGCAAACAATGATGACGTCATCAATGCAGTTGATGTCGTGGTTCTGGCCGTCAAACCGCAGACACTGGGCGCAGTGGCGCAAAACATCGCCGCACTGGTTCAGCAAAAAAAATCGTTGGTGGTATCGATCGCCGCCGGTATTAACCAGAACAGCCTGAGCCGCTGGCTAGGCGCTGGTACTGCTATCGTGCGTTGCATGCCCAACACCCCGGCGCTGGTGTTGACCGGCGCTACCGCATTGCATGCCAACGACAAGGTCACGGCTGAGCAATGCGACCTGGCGGAAAACATTTTACGTTCGGTCGGCATTGCGCTCTGGGTTGACGATGAAGCCGAGTTGGATGCAGTCACCGCCGTTTCCGGCAGCGGCCCCGCCTATTATTTCCTGCTGATGGAAGCCATGGAAAAAGCCGCTTTGGAACTGGGCTTGAGCCAACAAACCGCGCGTTTGCTGGTGCAACAAACGGCATTGGGCGCGGCCAAAATAGCGCTCGAATCGGCCGAATCGCCTGAACAGTTACGCAAACGCGTCACCTCGCCCGGCGGCACCACGCAACAGGCTATAGAAACTTTTGAGCAAGGCGGCTTTACCGAGCTGGTTTCAAAAGCATTACACGCGGCACGAGACCGCTCTATTGAAATGTCTAAACAAATGGAGAATTCATAATGGATTCAAGCTATATGACCGACCCGGCTATTTTTGTAATCGATTCGCTGTTTTCACTCTATATTCTGGCGGTGTTGCTGCGCTTTTTATTGCAATGGTGCGGCGCCGATTTTTATAACCCTATTTCCCAATTTCTGGTCAAAGCCACACACCCGCCGTTAAAACTGCTGCGCCGCTTTGTGCCTTCTATCGGCAAGATTGACACCTCCTCGCTGGTGCTGGTGCTCAGCCTGCAAATGCTGGCCGATTTTTCCATACTGCTGCTGAAAGGTGTCGCGATCAGCATCGGCGCATTGACCATTTTATCGCTGACTCAGCTGGTTTCGTTGCTGATCAATATCTTCATCTATGCCATATTTGCCAGAGCCATACTCAGCTGGATGAACCCCGGCACGTTTGGTGCGACATCGTCTATCCTTCACAGCCTGACCGAACCGGTGCTAGGCCTCTGCCGCAAATTCATCCCCGATATGGGCGGCATAGACTTGTCGCCGTTGGCCGCATTAATGCTGTTGCAACTGGCGAAAATGGTCATACTGCCGCCGTTGCATCAACTAGCCAGCTTGATCGGTTGAACTGGTACCATTGGGAACATGGGGTTTTGACGCTGAACCTCCATGTTCAACCCAAGGCCAGCAAGGATGAATGGGCGGGACTGCATGGCGAGCGGCTAAAGCTCAGGGTCAAAGCCGCGCCGATCGACGGCAAGGCCAATCAGCATCTGATTGCATTTATAGCCGATGAGTTTGGGGTCAGTAAATCGGCCTGCAAGCTCGTAACCGGCGAGTCCGGCCGGGAAAAGCGTATCGCCATCAGCTCGCCCAAAAAACTGCCCTCCCTGCCGGATTCCCTGCAATTTGATATTTCCTTGTAACGATCGCGTTTCGCATGAATATGAAAAGGTTCAAGACTAAAGAGCAGCTTGGTTTTTTCGCCTTGCGCCTTTTGCCCTTCGCCTACTCTTCAGCATCTGCTATCTTTACACTATAATTTATTTTTCCTTGAAAAATCACACATCAGCCATGCAAACACGCACTTTCTCAATCAGTATTTTTTTAGCTTGTTTTCTTTTTCTATGCGGCAGTCAGTCAGTGTTCGCCAAAAAGATGTACAGATGGGTAGATGAAAATGGAGAAACTAAATTTTCCGATCAGGTGCCGCCGGAAGAATCTCAATATCGCAGGGAGTCGCTAAACAAAAAAGGTCAGGTTCTTTCCGTTACCGAAAAGGCAAAAACAAAAGAACAACAAGTTATCGATAATCGTCTAAACGACCTGAAAAAAGCCCAGGAAAAGATCATCGCTCAGCAAGCCGCTAACGACAAGGTACTGCTCAGCACCTTCCGCAATGTGAAGGACATGGAAGCAAGCCTTTACGCCACCATGCAATCCCTGGATGCACAGCGCAATGTGGCTCAGGGCAATTTAAAGCGCGTAGAAGATCAACTGGCATCCCAACAAAAGAAAGCCGCAGAATTCGAACGTAACGGCAAAAAAGTCACAAAAGCAGTGCTGGATGAAATCACACAAACAGAAGCGCAGATACAAGTCGCTTATGCTGAAATAAACAAACAGATCGAAAAAAAGAATCGAGCCAAAGCCGAGTTTGAAGCCAACATTGAACGCTTTAAATTCTTAACGCAGGAAAACACAGACCCATCAAAAGCGCCTGAAAAAACTACGGAAAACAAAACCGCCGATGAGATCGGCCTGTATGCCTGCGAAACCGACGCGCTATGCGCAAAGGCCTGGGTAAGCGCGCATGAGTTTATCAAAGCCAACGCCACAACACCGATTGATACCGATACCGATAAATTGGTTTTGGGCCGCGCGCCTGCAACCGACAGCGACCTGAGTTTGTCGGTCTCAAAGCTGGAAGATGAGAACAAAAAACAGCAACTTTTTCTGGATATTCACTGTCGGGAATCATCGCTGGGCACTGAGCTTTGCACCAGCCAGAAAGTGCGTGAGATAAGATCGGCGTTCAGGCCATTTATTGAGGCTGCGGTGGGTAAATAACCGGCGTTAGACACATCGTGTAAATTCACCACGAACACACGAAGAGTTATTGATATGGTAGGCAGAAAATCTCTGCCCCGTCCACATGCTTAATTTGACATCACCCGAAAACACCCTAGAATAAATGTACAAAATGGTTGTAGTTTTGTACATTTTTAGCTGAAACGGGTCACTTACCATGAAAACCATCACATCAACAGAAGCCAGACAGAATTTTAGCGCTATTATCTCGGCAGTAGATGAAGAGCCTGTCACCATCTTAAAACAAGATAAAAGCATCGCCGTAATTTTATCGTCGGCCAGATATAAAGAATTAGCAAGACTGGAAGATATTTTATATGCCAAGGCCGCAGAGCTGGCGATTAAAGAAGGTTTTTCCTCCGATAAAGACGCTCAAGATTTACTTGATAGCCTGTAAAAATGCGAGCGTATAGATTAACGAAACAAGCCTTTAAAACGTTAACCGCGCTGGCAAAAAATGACCCGAAAACAGCAAAAAAGCTAAAGGAAGTCATAGAAAATCTGAGGAAAGACTTATACCAATCCCAATAAGTTTTTCTTTGAATCCCCTCAACCTAACCTTCTCCCGCTGGAGAAGGGATAATATGTGAACTTATTGGGATTGGTATTAATCGCTGGCGAAAGCTTACAAGGTTACAAGGTTACAGTAAGTTTAAAAAAATTCGAGTTGGTAAATTCAGGCTTGTTTACACGCTTCAGGATGAATTGCTGTTAATTGCAATTATTGAAAAACGGGCAACCGTTTATCAAACTTTTGAACATTTATTTAAAAATTCCAGTTTTCTGGATATTGAATAGAGAAACTGTGTAGCCATAGCCACCAGAAGGTACGCGCAGCATACCCTACTTGGCTGTTTATAGTTTCTCATGCGCTTTCTCGTCTTTGGTCGGATTGAAAAAACATGAAACTATATTAGCTAACCTTTTTCTTTTCCGATCTGTGACGATTGCACTTATGAGTTGAATCTAAGTTTGAATTTATGTGCTAAAATTTATCATACAAAAATAGTAAATAATTAGCTAAGTAGGTAACAACATGAAAAATAAAAGATATTTTTCTGAAGGTTCAATTATTCAAGCAGGGGAAAATATGAGAAGAGAGCTTTCATCTCATAGCTCTGTTCGGTCAACTAGTTCATGGGCAGGAAAAAGTGGTGCGAGTAAAAGTGCGCCCGAATTAAGAATTGCTTTTAGAAAAGCAATTGAAAAAATTAGCTAACCTCATATCTATGTCCATTTTAAAGGATCATAACCTGTTAACAAAATGGAACTATCATGTCAGAACTTGGCTATAACTACATTTATGATAAGTTAGTCGAAGATAAAAATGATATATTAGGCATCATTGCTTATTCAATCTATAAAAGGCAGAAAATTGAATACCTTAAGAAGTTCAAGGAAGAAAACAATAGAGAAGCAACTCAAAGTGAAATAAATTCTTTTAAAGAACTGTCAAATAGCGATACTCAGCTTGAGTTTTATAGAACTCAAGCTGTCCATTTAGCAAATGCTTTTCTCGAAGAGGCTTTATCTGAACACATTGAGGCTAAAGAACAAGAGTTTTCCATCCGTGTTCATGCTGAGTTATCCGGGATAAAAAATAAATTTTGGAATGGAGTTGCCCAAAGCTTGGTTGGTTCAATTTTATTCGTATTATTTGTCGGCATAATAGTATTTTTCTCCTGGAGTTTAAATCAAGGCGTCGGAAATGCAATCGAGTCTATTTTTAATATAAAAATCACCCAAACAATACCGACTAACAGCATCTCTAAATGAGTAAGCACGCAGAATGGGTAGAGCAACGCGAAACCCATCACATAGATGCTATTGATTAATATGGGTTTCGGCGACCGCCTCTACCCATCCTACAGTACTACCCCTTAAGCAACAAAGTCCCAACTCCCTGATCGGTAAACAACTCCAGCAGCACCGCATGATCGACGCGGCCGTCAATAATATGCACGCTGGTGACCCCGCCTTTTATTGCATCGGTGGCACAGCGGGTTTTGGGGATCATGCCACCGGAAATGGTGCCGTCAGCTATAAGTTCCTCGGTCTTTTTAATCGACAAACCGGTCAGCAACGCTCCCTGCTTGTCCATGATGCCCGGTATATTGGTCAGCAAAATCAATTTCTCGGCTTTTAACTGCTCGGCGATTTTTCCGGCCACCAGGTCGGCATTGATGTTATAGGAATGTCCATCTTCACCAACCCCGATCGGTGCAATTACCGGGATAAAATCACTGGCTCCGAGCATATCGAGTACCGCCGGATCTATGTTGCTCACTTCGCCGACATGGCCTAAGTCGATAATCTCGGGAGGCAGGCTGTCGCGCGGGGTAAGATGCAGTTTTTTGGCGCGAATGAAATTGCCGTCCTTGCCGGTCAAGCCGACCGCTTTGCCGCCGTGCATGTTGATTAAATTGACAATCTCCTTGTTCACCAGCCCGCCCAGCACCATCTCAACCACATCCATGGTTTCGCTGTCGGTGATGCGCATGCCGTCGATAAAGCCTGTGGTTTTGCCCAGTTTTTCCAGCAGCTGACCGATTTGCGGGCCGCCGCCGTGAACCACAATCGGGTTTAAGCCGACCAGTTTCATCAACACGATGTCCCGTGCGAAGCTGTGTTTGAGTTCTTCATCAACCATGGCGTTGCCGCCGAATTTAACCACGATGGTTTTGCCTTTAAAGCGCTGGATATAGGGCAGAGCCTCAATCAGCACATCGGCGATCTGGTGAGCTGTTCTTTTTTGCATCATATTGGTTTTCCGTTATGTGTGATGTTACGTATTGTCCACGAAAGGCACGAAAATGTTTAAAGGGATGTGTTGTAGATTTTTGTTATCGATTGTACGCTGAACATCACTGCCATTAAGTTAAACACAATGGCACCGTAGGAGCGGGCCGCGCCCGCGACATTTGTCCAGCGATTGCAGAGTTGTGCCGCCCTCTTCGCGGGCATGGCCCGCTCCTACTACAACGTTTAACCTAAATGGAGCGTGAACTATGCAATATTTTCGTGTCGCCTAGAGGCGCCTACTTTTGGCCTTCGTGCTTTTCGTGGATAAACTCTACAAGCAGCGATGAATAATTTTACCGGCCTGCAAGGTATGGGTTACCCGCCCTTTCAGGGTTTGGCCCCAAAACGGCGTGTTGACGCCCTGACTTTTCCAGTTTTCCGCATTCACCTGCCACTCAAGTTCCGGGTCGAAAATACACACGTCGGCCGAAAAGCCCGGCGTCAACGCGCCGCTGTTTAACCGCAACACCCGCGCCGGATTTGCGCTTAAGCAGGCGATGCCTTGTTCCAGCGTTATCGCGTGTTGCGCTACCAGCTTGAGCATTAACGGCAACAGGGTTTCCAAGGATGACATCCCCGGTTCTGTCTCCGGGAACGCGCCCAGTTTGGCGTCCAGATCATGCGGCTGATGGTCGGAACAGATGCTGTTAATCGTGCTACCGGCCAGGCCTTGTCTTAAATATTGCTTGTCTTCTTCGGTGCGCAACGGCGGCAAGACATGATAGGCGCTGTCAAAAGGCGTCATGTCGTTTTCAGTCAAATGCAGTTGGTGAATGGCAACATCGGCGCTGACCTTCAAGCCGTATTTTTTTGCCTGGTGGATTTTAATCACCGAACGCTTGCAGCTTAACTGGCCAAAATGCACGCGGCAGCCGGTCAGCTCGGCCAGTTCCAGGCATTGTGCCAGGGCTATGGTTTCAGCGGCTTCGGGAATGCTCGGCAAGCCGTAGCGGGTCGCGACTGCGCCTTCATGGGCGCAACCGTTATTGCCCAGCCAAAAATCATTGGATCGGAACATCAATAACAAGTCATGGCTGGCCGCATATTCCATGGCCCGTCTTAATATCAACAGGTTTTTCACCGGCTGATTGGCGTTACCGACCGCAATACAGCCAGCCTGTTTAAGCGACAACATGGAACTGAGTTCCGCGCCTTCCAGTTTCTGGGTGAGTCCGCCAATTACATAGATTTGCGGGTAACCGGCTTTTTCCGCCAGTTCCTTGATCAGTTCGACGACGGCAGGCGTATCGCTGACCGGTACGGTATCGGGTTGCAGGCACAGGGTGGTGACACCGGCTGCGGCGGCTGCAATCACTTCGCTTCTAAATGTCGCTTTGCGGCTGTGACCCATGTCCCGCAAGCGGGTGCTTAAGTCGATAAAGCCGGGGCAGACGATTTGGTTTTCGGCGTCGATGACGGTGTCCGGCTTGAAACCGGCCGGTTCGTCGGTCACCGAAACGATCTTGCCGCCTTCGATATAAACGGAACCGATACGGTCGATATCGTTGGCCGGATCGATGATCCGTCCGTGGTCTATGCGAATTTTCATCATGCCGCCCCCGATTTTTGCATCGCCATCGCCATGACTGCCATACGCACGGCGACGCCGTTGCTGACTTGTTTGAGTATCACCGACTGCGGGCCGTCTGCGACTTTGGAATCGATTTCCACGCCCCGGTTGATCGGCCCAGGATGCATGACGATCGCATCGGGTTTGGCGATTTTCAGTTTTTCTTCGGTCAGCCCGAAACATTTGAAATACTCGCTCTCGCTGGGCAGTAATGCCGAAGTCATCCGTTCTTTCTGCAGGCGCAACATCATCACCACATCTATGTCTTTAAGCCCTTCGGTCAAATTATGCGACACAGTCACGCCTAAGCTTTCCACATGCGCAGGCAACAGGGTTTTTGGCGCAATCACCCTGACTTCAGCCGCGCCCAAGGTATTTAAGGCCTGGATCTCCGAGCGCGCCACTCTGGAATGTAATATATCGCCGATAATGGCAACTCTAAGGTTGGAGAAATCCGGTTTAATCTGACGTATGGTAAACATGTCCAACATGGCCTGAGTCGGATGGGCGTGTTGTCCATCGCCGGCATTGATGACGCTGATATGCGGTGCGGTTTGTTGGGCGATAAAATGCGCCGCGCCGCTGAGCGCATGACGCACCACAAACATATCGACAAACATGGCTTCCAGGTTGCGTATGGTGTCGAGCAGGCTTTCGCCTTTTGACGTGGCCGAGGTCGCTATATTCATATTGATCACGTCGGCGGACAGACGTGTGGCGGCCAACTCGAAGGTCGTGCGAGTGCGGGTGCTGTTTTCAAAAAACAGGTTGACGATAGTCTTGCCGCGCAGCAACGGCACTTTTTTAACTTGATGCTCGGACACCCCGGCGAAAGACTCGGCGGTATCGAGAATTTCCGTCAACAGGCTCTTGCTCAGGCCTTCAATGGTCAGAAAGTGTTTAAGCTTACCTTCCGCATTTAATTGCAGGTTGTCAGTCATTGCTTATGCCGCCGCGTCAATGGTTTCCAGATGCACGGCCAAGGGTTCCGGCCCGGTCAGTTTGATCCGCTGGCCTGCATTTAAGTTAATCTTGGCACCGACGCAATCCGGGTTAAGCGGGATTTGTCTGCCGTCGCGTTCTATCAACACCGCCAGGACAATCTGGTTCGGCCTGCCGTAATCAAAAATCTCATTCATTGCGGCGCGTATCGTTCTGCCGGTATAAAAAACATCATCGATCAGGATAATATCGCGGCCTTCAATATTGGCCGGCAATTCGCTGGGCTTTACATTGGGATTGACGCCGATTTGCGAAAAATCGTCCCGGTAAAATGAAATATCCAACAGCCCTAAAGGTTCGCTGATATTTAAACGCCGATGCATTTGCTCGGCAATCCACACGCCTCCGGTACGAATGCCTATCATCAACGGATTGACCAGCTTTCTCTCGTCGATAATGCGTTTTAGCTCGGCTTCCAGGTTATTTAATAATTCGGAAATATCTAACACTTAACAGTCCTGGTTGAGGTAACTACTCAGCGCCACCAAATCAAAAGGAACGCAGATGACGCAGATGAATATGATGAACACAGATAATTATAAATATTCATAAATTACTGAAGCCAGAGTTTAAACATAAGGTTTTTCAATCAAAAGAAATCTTATTTGATCATAATTATCGGCGTCATCAGCGTTCTATTTTTTTTTCTAACTACCGCATAGCGGCGTGGTCATTTAACCACGTTTGCAAGATAAGCTGGGCGGCGAGTTGGTCTTGCACTTCCCAGAGCTTGCTTGCGCTGACGCTGACTTCATCAAACAACATTTGTTTGGCTTCGAATGTCGACAAGGTCTCGTCCTGCTGAAAAACGGGCAGTTGATAACGCCCTTCCAGTTGTCTGCAAAATTTTAACATACGAGGCGTTACCGGATTGTCCGAGCCGTCGGCCTGCTTAGAAATGCCGACCACCAAACCGGCTGGGCGCCATTCCTGTATCAGTTTGCCGATTATTTCCCAGTTCGGGTTTTGATTGATCGAGCGTATGGTTTGCAGCGGACTTGCGGTAGCCGTGGTGGTTTGGCCGACGGCCGTGCCTATCTTTTTAGTACCGAAATCAAAACCCAGATAGGTATCGGCGTTGCTTTTGGCTAGTAAGGGGTCTTGCATAGTTTATATCGCCAAGGATGGTGTGTATGCCGCAAACCTGCCTGGAGCAGGTGCGGCGTCTGGTTTGTGTTCAAGCGAATACCGTCTGGAATCAGCCATGTCCTGCGGGGGCGGTCAATTGATTAATATCAATGCCGATCTGTTCAGCTGCCGCACTCCAACGTAAGTTGACCGGCGTATCAAACAAAATCTGTTTGCTGGAAGGCGTATTAAGCCATGAATTATTCATGATTTCTTTTTCCAATTGCCCAGCGCCCCAACCGGCATAACCTAAAGCCACCAGATACTGCTCTGGGCCTTCGCCTGCGGCAATCGCTTCAAGCACATCACGGGACGTGGTCAGGGAAATGGTTTCTGAAACAGCTAGACTCGCATGCCAGTCTCCGCCTGAAGTGTGCACCACGAAGCCGCGCTCCTGTTGCACCGGGCCGCCTGCAAAAATGAGCGTTTCAGCCGCAGCGGGCGAAGTGACTTTTATATCCATTTGCTTAAAAATTTCGCCCAGCTTCATGTCCGTCGATCTGTTAACGACGATCCCCAACGCACCGTCTTCATTGTGTTGACACAAATAGGCAACCGTATGAAAAAAGTTGGGATCAGCCAGGTTGGGCATGGCTATAATAAATTGGTTATTTAAATACGTAGCTTGGCTCATAGGTCTTAGTATCAAAGTTTATGACGACTTAAGCAACTGTTTATCGCGAGGTCATGCCTGATTCGTCGGAAAACTTCCAAACCCGGGTAATCACCAAAACATCCAGTTCTTTTCGCAATTCTGCGGGTAGCGGCGCAAAGGGCGCGCTCATACGGACAATTCTTTTTGCCGCCTCATCCAAGGCCGGATTTCCCGAAGACTGGTTGATGCGTATGCTGTAAATACTGCCGTCTGCTTTAATCCCGACATCCATGGTCAAGGTGCCGGAAAAATTCTTCTTGGCCGCCACTTCCGGGTAGTTAAGATTGCCGGTGCGCTCCACTTTATCTTCCCAATCCTTCATGTATTGGGCGGCAACGTATTTATGGGCGCTGACCGATTCAACAAATTGAATCTTGGTTTGCTCCGCACCTTGCTGACTTTGCCTTATTTCCGTACCCAATTGGGCAATTTGTTGCTGCAACATCTCCGCCGACAAATGTGGGTGTTTTTCAGCACGCTTCCCGGTGTCCGGCTTGATTGCGGTAACAATCTTTTTTTCCGCCTTTTTCTGGGTAATCAGTTTTTTCGCCGCTTTCGGCTCGCTCTGTTCCGGCTCGCTCTTTTTTACCTGCTTGGGCTGATTATTACCTTGGCTGGGCAGTTGTTGCGGCGGCGGTTCCGGCTTTGCACTTTGCTCACCCGCGCCCAACTGATTTTCCTGTGCCAAAAACTGCGCCTTTTCAGGGGCTTTTTGAGTCGGCATATTAACCAGGGTAATATCAATAGACCGGCTGACTTCCTCCGGATGCGGCGCGGTAAAATTAACGCCCAGTCCGATCACAACATGAATGACGGCCGCTAAAAATAAGGCAATCAGTAATGAATCATTATTGGACAGTGGCGCAGGCGGCTCAAACAGTACCTGATGTGTTCTCATTATCGCTATGGATGGCGTGTATGCCGCGAACCTGCCGGGAGCAGGTGCGGCGGCAGGGTGGTTTCAATATGATCCATCAGTTGCCCGCAAATATTCAGTCCGAACTGGCGATCCAATTCCTGAACGCAAGTAGGACTGGTGACATTAATCTCGGTCAGCGTATCGCCAATCACGTCTATCCCGACAAAAACCAGGCCTTTTTCCCGTAATGTAGGCCCGACCTGTTCGGCAATCCAGCGATCCCGATCGGTTAATGGTCGGCCTTCTGCCCGCCCGCCCGCAGCCAGATTGCCGCGGGTTTCGCCTTGGGCCGGAATGCGCGCCAGAGCATACGGGATGACCTCGCCGTTAACCAGCAGGATACGCTTATCGCCGTCTACAATTTGCGGCAGGTATTTTTGCGCCATCACATAGCGGCT
>JAUXTH010000116.1 GCA_030679035.1 Methylobacter sp.
TGAGCAAGCCGGTGATCTCGGTGCATCCCGATATGGACATCCGTTATTGCTCGCGCTTATTTGCCAACTATAATCTGGTCAGGGCGCCGGTCGTTGAAAACAACAAGATTATCGGCATGGTCAGCCCGAATTCATTGGTGCTGGATGGGATGTACAGGGCTTTTCAATAAAACCAAGGTTCAAGGTTCAAGGTTCAAGGCGAAAGGCGAAAGGCGAAAGGCGAAAGGCGAAAGGCGAAAGGCGAAAGGCGAAAGGCGAAAGGCGAAAAAATTGCGCTGGTTCCCAAGCTCCTGCTTGGGAACCCAGACTGCGAAGCTCCAGCTTCGCGAGACAGGAAGCTGGAGCTTCCTGCACCGAATTCCCAAGCTGGAGCTTGGGAACTAGCAATAAACTTTTTTATAACGGCGGTTGAGCATGTTGAAATCATTAAAATTTAATTCAAGAATCTGGTTCTTTCTTGGCTTCCTCGGTTGTGTCTTTTTGCTGGCTATGGGGGCTTATTTCCAATTTGTCGGCGGCCTGGATCCTTGCCCGTTGTGCATTTCCCAGCGCATTGCCATTTTGCTGACCGGCTTGGTTTTTTTAAGCGCCGCGATCCATAATCCTGGTCAGGGCGGCGTGACGGCTTATGCCATTGCAGGCGCGGTTACGGCGTTGTGCGGCGCGGCCATTTCAACCCGGCATGTCTGGATACAGCACTTGCCCCCTGATAAAGTGCCGGAATGCGGCCCCGGCCTGGAGTATGTGCTGCAAAATTTCCCGTTGTTTGAAACGGTCAAGTTAATGCTCAGCGGCACCGGGGATTGCGCCAAGGTGGACTGGACAATGTTGGGATTCAGTATGCCTGCCTGGACATTGCTGGCCTTTTTGATGCTGGCAACTTTAAGTTTGCTGCAAATCTGGAATTATAAAGAGGCGGATCGCTAGGGCATTGGCTCTAATGTTTCCCGGTTATGACAGTACGGGGGAGGCGCTTAAGCTATACTGAAAATCAATATTTCATTCTACATCTGACACATGCAAGCACTGATTGACCTTTTTGGGCTTAAAGACCTGATTCCTCATGGCTATTGTCTGTCGTGGAGCCCCGTATTACTCTGGTTAAACGTCATCACCGATCTGCTGATGACGCTTTCCTTTTACTCCATTCCGTTGATGCTGGTTCATTTTATCCGGCAGCGTAAAGACGTGCCTTATTCATGGTTGGTTGCCATGTTTGCCGGGTTTATTGTCGCCTGCGGCACCATGCATTTACTGGCGGTTATCACGATCTGGATACCGCTATATTGGCTGGACGGCTTGCTTAAAGGTTTTACGGCGGTTCTTTCGGTTGCCACCGCCGTGTTGATGCTACGGGTTATTCCTCGCGCCTTGTCTTTACCCAGTTACGCACAACTGCAAGCCGAGATACAACAAAGAAAAACCGCAGAGGAGGCGCTACGTGTCGCCAATGTTGCGTTGCAGAAAAATAGCGCGCGTACACAACTGCTGTTGGACTCGGCGCTGGATGGCATCGTCAGTATGGATCATAACGGTAACGTAATAGGCTGGAATAACCAAGCCGAGCATATTTTCGGTTACTCCGCCGAGCAGGCAGTAGGACGCGAATTGGCAGAGTTAATCGTTCCTCCGGCTTATCGGGAACAACATCGGCAAGGCTTATCGCGATTTATGACGACGGGCGCATCAAACATTATAGGCGAGCGTTTGGAGATCACGGGGTTGAATGCCGGAGCTTTTGAATTTCCAATCGAGCTGACTGTCAGTGCTCTGGGACAAAAAGACGACTATTCTTTTAGCGCTTATGTTCGCGATATTACCGAGCGCAAGAAGGCAGAGGCGGCGCAGCAGGAAGCCTTGGACAGATTACAGAAAATAGCCAGCCAGCTGCCCGGCGTAGTGTTTCAATTTCGCTTGCGTGCCGACGGCAGTTCCTGTCTTCCCTACGCCAGTAAAGTGCTGCACGACATTTACCGCATCGATCCCGAAGAGGTCAGAGATGATGCGGCAAAGGTGTTTGGCGTTGTCCATCCGGACGATCTGGATGGGCACCTGGCTTCCATTCATGCCTCGGCGCGTGATTTAAGCCCGTGGCGCAATGAATATCGCCTTAGGTTTGCCGATGGCACAGAACGTTGGTTATTCGGCAATGCCTTGCCGCAACGCGAACAAGACGGCTCGGTACTTTGGCACGGCTTTGTGACTGATATTACCGAGCGCAAACAGATGGACGAGAAACTGCGCGACAGCGATGCCTTTAATGCCAGCATACTTGACTCGTTGACCTCGCACATCGCCGTGCTGGATGCGCAGGGCGTTATTGTTGCCGTTAACAACGCATGGCGGCAGTTTGCCAAAGAAAATGGCCTATCCGAATCCGGGCAGGATATGCTGGGAGTTAATTATCTGGACGCGTGTAAGGGTGCCTTTAATCAAGCTTATGGCGATGAAGCGAACACCGCTCAGGCCGGTATAATGGCGGTGCTGGCGGGCGAGCTGAAAACATTTTATTTAGAGTATCCTTGCCACTCACCCAATCAGCAACGCTGGTTTCAGATGTATGTGTCGCCATTGCAAGGTTCACGTCCCGGGGTTGTGGTCAGTCATAAAAACATCACCGAGCGTAAAAAGGCGGAAGAGGTTGCCCGGGCGGCCTCTCAATACGCTCGCAGTCTGATTGAAGCGAGCTTGGATCCATTAGTGACGATCAGCGCCGAGGGCAAGATCACCGACGTCAACACCGCCACGGAACAGGTGACCGGCGTGGGTCGAGACAATCTGATCGGCAGCGACTTCGCGGACTATTTCACCGATCCCGAGAAAGCGCGCGCAGGGTATCGACAGGTATTCTCGCAGGATTTTGTGTTCGATTACCCGCTGGCTATTCGCCATGTGTCCGGCAAGGTCACCGACGTACTCTATAACGCCAGCGTTTACCATGATCGCAATGGCAACACGCTTGGCGTGTTCGCCGCAGCGCGCGACATCACCGAGCGCAAAGTAATGGAAGATGAGCTAAAAGCCAGTGAGGCAAAATTCCGCTCGATTATTGAGGTTTCGCCGATACCGATGGCGATGAATGATGAGCGGCTGAACGTTACCTTCCTGAATTCGGCGTTTGTGCAAGCCTTTGGCTACTGCATCGATGATATTCCCACTTTGGAGGACTGGTGGCCGAGAGCTTATCCTGACCCCGACTATCGGGACTGGGTCAAGACGACTTGGAAAACGACATTGGAAAAAGCCAAGCAGGAGCAGACCGACTTTCCGCCAATGGAAGTGGCTGTTCGCTGCAAGAACAACAGCATTAAAATTGTGTTGGCGACCGCCGTTACGATTAAGCATGATTTTGCGGGCATGAATTTAGCGATACTGTACGATATTACCCAGCTTAAACAAATTGAAGCCGAGCTTACCCGATCCAACGCTGAGCTAGAACAATTCGCCTATGCGGTATCCCATGATATGCGCCAGCCGCTACGCATGGTGACCAGCTATTTATCGCTGATTGAAGACGCATTGACCGGATCATTGAATGAAGAGACGCAACAGTTTCTCGATTTTGCGGTTAACGGTGCAAAGCGTATGGATGCGATGATTTTGTCATTGCTGGATTATTCGCGGATAGGGCGTAAATTTGAAGCCAAAATACAGCTCAGCAGCAAGGCCTCTTTGGATGAGGCGCTGGCTTTTCTTAATCCCGAACTGAGTGCTTGCGGCGGCGAAATCAAAGTGACCGGCGATTGGCCCGAATTGTTCGCCAGCCGTGATGAGTTAACGCGTCTGCTGCAAAACCTGATCGGTAATGCGCTTAAATATCACGAAGAAAATAAACCTCCGCAGGTCCATATTCATGGAAAAATCAGCGCCGAATCATTACGGGTAGAAGTGCGCGATCAGGGTATCGGTATCGAGCCGAGTCAAATGGATAGGTTGTTTAAGGTGTTTTCGCGTTTGCAGGCGCGCAGTCGCTTTGACGGTACCGGCGTCGGCTTGGCCTTGTGCCGTAAAATTGTCGAACATCACGGCGGAACCATTGGCGTAGAATCGGCGGGCGAAGGACAGGGCTGTGTGTTCTGGTTTGAATTGCCCATTGTGAAAGCTGCAAATTCGGAATAGAAATGCGATCCATCGTGTCTCTGCAACGCTTCCTGTCATGCGAATCTGGAGCTTGGAAACAAGCGTAAAAAAATAATGAAACTATTTGCCAAGCGTTATTTGCGATTCATGCCGCCCTGGCTGCTGTTACTGATGGGTTTGTTCGGTACAGGGCTTGCGGGCTATTGGGTAAAACTCGATATAGAACAGGATGAGCATCGCAAGTTTGCTTCTTATTGCTATGAAGTCCGATTAAAAATAGCGGCAAGGCTAGACTCCCATAAACAGACCTTGTTGGGAGGCGCCGCGTTGTTTGATTCATCACAGGTCGTGACGCGCCAGGAATGGCATAATTATGTTCAGCGTTTACGCAGTGATGAACATTTTAACGGCATTCAAGGGATGGGTTTTGCAGCCTGGGTTCCGGCTGAGAAATTGGCCGCACACCAGGCGCAACTGCGCGCAGAAGGTTTTCCTGAGTATACGGTTCGTCCTGAAGGTAAACGCGATGCTTATACCGCCATCATTTTTTTGGAACCCTTTGAAGGACTTAATTTACGCGCCTTTGGTTATGATATGTATTCCGAACCGGTGCGCCGTGCGGCAATGGAACAGGCGCGAGACGAAAATACGACCAGCCTGTCGGGCAAGGTGACTTTAGTACAGGAAACGACTGAAAATGTGCAGGCGGGTACCTTGATGTATGTGCCTGTCTATCAAAAAAAACAGCCTATCGATACCGTTGAACAGCGTCGTGCCGCATTATTGGGTTGGGTGTACAGCCCTTTTCGTATGGGTGACTTGCTTGATAATCTGGTGCCTGATCTGAAACCAAATGTTGACGGCAAGACAGTAGCTCATGTGCATTTGCGCGTTTATGACGGGCGCGCTGTGCAGGCGGAAAAATTGCTGTATAACAGCGCAGAACCGTCTTATGTCGAAAGCGGCCATCCCTCGCCGATCATAGAAATAGCAATCGGTTTTAATGGCGCGGTGTGGACATTGCAGTTCGAGCAGGTTGCCGGCGCAGAGGGCGGTATCGATTACAGCAAGCTGTGGATTGTTCTGGGAGGGGGAGTCCTCAGTAGTTTTCTGTTGTTTTTGCTGTTGCGTTCTTACCTTAATATGCGTGTCAACGCCGTTAAGATGGCTGATGAATTGACGGCACAGTTGCGTGAGAGTGAGCAGCGTTTCCGGTTGTTGGCGGATTCAGCGCCGGTGCTGATCTGGCTGGCGGGTACGAATAAACGGTGTTACTACTTTAATAAAAGTTGGCTGGAATTTACCGGGCGTCCTCTGGAACAGGAACAAGGCATCTGTTGGATAGACTACCTTCACCCTGACGATTATCAACACTGCCTTGATGCTTATACAGCGGCATTTGATCGGCGGACAAGCTTTTCGATGGAATGCCGTTTGCGCCGCCATGACGGTGAATATCGCTGGCTGATCAATACCGGCGTTCCCCGCTACACCGACGATAAAAATTTTCTCGGCTACATCGGGTCCTGTGTGGACATCACTGAGCGGAAGCAAATTGAGGAAAGGCTGGCGCGCGCGCATGCTGAACTGCAACAGTTTACGCATATCGCCGCACACCATTTGCAAGAACCGGCGCGGCGACTGGTGAGTTTTGTACAACGCTTGCAATCACAGATACCAACAGATCAGCTAGACGAGGATGTTACCGCGTCGTTGCACTTTATTGAACAAGGTGCGACGCGGCAAAGCGCTCTGGTGCGCGATATTCAATTGTATCTTGCCGCCGACCAGCCGCGCGGTACGATGGAGGAGACTGCCGTTGAGGATGTTATTGCTAACCTGTTGAAGCAGAGGGTATCGCTAATGCGCGAAACGGGGGCGCAGGTAGATTGCAATGATATTCCTTCCGCTTATATCGACCGCCCCCGTCTGAAAGATATTTTCAGTATTCTGCTGGACAACGCTCTGTACTACCGCCATCCTACGCTTACGCCGCAAATACGGATTACTAGCGAATTGAAGGCGGGACGAGTCATTTATCGCGTTGCCGATAATGGCATCGGTATTCCGGCAGAATACCGGGAGCGCGTTTTTGGGGTGTTTGAGCGGTTGCAGGTGCATGACGATCAAAATTCCACGGGTATCGGCTTGGCAATTGTCCGGCGTATTGTTGAAAGCTGTGGCGGCACTGTGTCGTTGCAGGAAACACCGGGCGGCGGCGCCACTGTTTTATTTGATTTGCCTGGATGAAGATTGCCGGTTTTGAGGCAACTGAACACTGAATAAGAGATTTTATAATGAACGAACCCCTTAACTCTCACTTCGTTGAAATTTTACTGTTGGAAGATGAACCCTCGGATGCGTATCTGGTAAAGATGGCGTTAAAAGAAGGTAAGGTTCTTGCTCACTTGCATCATGTGGTTGACGGGCGCGAGGGGCTGGATTTTTTAAACAAAACGGAAAAATATACCAATGTGCCGCGCCCGGATTTGATTTTTCTCGACCTTAACATGCCGCGCATGAACGGCAGCGAATTTTTAACCGCCATCAAGGCCGATGAGCGTTTTAGCGGCATTCCTGTGGTGGTGTTGACGACCTCCGATTTTGAAAAAGACGTCATCTGTTCTTATCAGCTCGGTGCGGCCGGGTATATCACCAAGCCTATGGATATGCCGCAGTTTATTAAGGCCATACAGCAGATTGGCGAGTATTGGTTTAGCCTGGTACGTTTGCCGCAAGGTTGCAAGCCATGAACCGACTCGAAGCGATTCGGGTGTTGCTGGTAGAAGATGAAGCCGGTGATGCGCATCTGGTAAAAATGAAATTGAGACAGGCGCAGTGTGGTCGTTTTGAGGTAACCTGGGCTCAATCATTGATTGAAGCACAACGATGTTTGGCAGCCTCGCCTTTTGATGTGATGCTGCTGGACTTGTCATTACCTGATTCAGAAGGTTTGGCAACTATTCACAGCGCGCGAGTCATGGCGATGGGTACTCCTATTGTGGTACTCAGCGGACGCGGCGATACCGATTTTGCGCTGACCGCACTGGAGGCGGGAGCTTTGGATTACATGGTCAAGGGTGATTTTGGTTATGACGGCTTGGCGCGGGTGGTCCGTTACGCGCTGTTGCGGACCGAAATGGAGGCGCGTAACAATTTACTGATAACCGCATTGGAAGCGGCGGCTAATGGTGTTGTTATTACCGATAAAGACGCAATTGTTATCTGGGCTAATCCCGCTTTTGGCCGATTAACCGGTTACAGCCCGGAAGAAGCGGTGGGTCATAAGCCGAATGAATTGATAAAATCCGGGGTACAGAATAAAGAATTTTATCAGGACATGTGGGCAGATCTTCTGGCCGGTCGACATTGGCGTGGCGAATTGATTAATAAGCGTAAAAATGGCAGCTTGTATCATGAGGAACTCAGCATTGCACCGGTAAAAAACGGCGCAGGCGAAATTACCCATTTTATCGGCATTAAAGAAGATATTACCGAGCGTAAGGAGATGGAAGCGCAATTGCAAAAACTTGCCAGCACCGATCCCTTGACCGGGTTATTCAACCGCCGTGTGTTTTTGGAGCAGCTGGAACAAGAAGCAGCGAAAGTAGCACGTTTAACCCATTATTCAGTGGTGTTGTTAATGCTGGATTTGGACTTTTTTAAACGAATTAATGATACTTTCGGCCACGACACCGGCGATGCAGTGTTAAAGACGTTTGCAGAAATCGTACGTAATAACTCGCGGGCCATTGATGTGCCTGCGCGTTTGGGTGGTGAAGAATTTGCTATCTTGTTGTCAGGCGCTGACAAAAAAGATGCACTGTCAATGGCGGAACGCTTGCGTCAACAGGTTTCAGAGATCGTTATCGATCATGAAGCTGGCCCGGTGCAAATTACTGTCAGCATCGGTGCCGCTGCTTTATTGGCTGATGATAAGAATGGCGAAGCCGTGCTGCATCGTGCAGATGCGGCTCTGTATGAAGCTAAAGACAGAGGGCGTAATCAAACCTACTGGTCTTGTTTTTAGCCGATTAATAGTGGGCCTTCATCGGCGCGAATTGTCGCCATACAAAAAGTTCTCATTGGATAAATAGTATGAAAAATATTTTATTAGTGCTTTTGCTGGCTGGCAGTTTTTTATCGTCGCAAGTTGCAGCAAAGTCAAACTCCTTACATCAGGCAATCGCAGGAAATCAGCGATCTGCAGAGCATAAGCAGCGGGATAAATACCGGCATCCACGGCAAACGTTGGAGTTTTTTGAGGTCAAGGATAACATGACAGTCGTCGAAGTCTGGCCTGGCGAAGGTTGGTACACGGAAATTCTGGCGCCTTATCTAAAAGATCACGGCAAATTGTATGCCGCGCATTTTTCAGCCGATGCCGACCAGCCTTATTTTAAAAAGAACCTGCATGCGTTTGTTGAAAAAATAAAAAGCCGGCCGAAAGTTTACGGAAAAGTTGAATTAACCGTATTGCAGCCGCCAAAATTTTTGCAGATAGCGCCTGAGGCTTCAGCTGACCGGGTTCTGACGTTTCGCAATGTGCACAACTGGATGAAAAGCGACCAGGCCGCAGCGGTATTCAATGCGATGTACAAGGCATTAAAGCCCGGCGGGATTTTAGGCGTCGTCGAGCATAGGAACTCAACCTTAAAGTCGCAGGACCCTAAAGCGGAATCCGGTTATGTCACCGAGGACTATGTGATTGCGTTGGCCAGAAACGCGGGCTTTGAGTTTTTAGGGAAAACTGAAATCAATGCCAACAGCAAGGATACCAAGGATTATCCCGAAGGCGTCTGGACTTTGCCGCCGGCTTTAAAGCTCGAAGATAAAGACAGAAAGAAATATTTGGCTATTGGCGAAAGCGACCGGATGACGATTAAATTCATCAAGCCCCGGTAAGTTAAGCCGTCATTTTTGGGATGTGTATAGCTAAAATTTAGGGGTGTATATCTAAAAATTGTGAAGTAATCCACAAATTAGGCTGGCGTTAAAAAAAATCAAAATGCAGGTAAAAGAATAGTTAATATTTACGGAATAAACTGACATAAGATATTGATATATAAATATAATTAATTACCGCATAAAAAATGTACAAATTAACAAAACTTCAATAAAAACCGCTGGTAAGAGTTGTTAGAAAGCACTTTTCCACAAAGTTATCCACAGATTCTGTGGGTAACTCAAATAGTTTAATACGTATAATTACTTAGCCTCTAAACATCAAAAATAACTCAAACATTATGGCTAAGTTGCAAGATAGGAATGAGTTGATTTTCAGGGTTGCCATTGCCGTTCCGGTTTATCGGCTGTTTGATTATTTGGCGCCTGAAAATATCGAGCGGCTCGCTATCAAACCGGGTATTCGCCTGGAAGTGCCTTTCGGGAAAGCTAAAAAAATCGCCTTTTTAATTGAGTGCGTTCAGCATAGCGATATAGATATCGGCAAGTTAAAACGCGTCGAACGGATATTGGACGAAACACCGCTCTTATCAGTAAAAGACCTGGCGCTGCTGCATTGGGCCAGCGGCTATTACCATCATCCGTTGGGCGAGGTTTTCAGTGCTGCGTTCCCTGTGGCGCTGCGTCAGGGCAAATCAGCTGTTATCCAGACGGAAAAACGCTATGCGTTGACGGAGTTGGGCAAGACTGTCGATACTGAGCAACTCAAACGATCACCTAAGCAAAAAAGTGTGCTGGAAAAATTTCAGGCACATCCAAACAGCTTGTCTGAAGCGGAACTTTCCGCATGGAATCAAAATTGGCGCACTTCGGTAAAGCAACTGCTGGATAAACAGTTGCTACAACATGCCGCGCCTGGGGTTGCGGGAAAAAATGTTGAATCGATTATCAGGAACGATGCTCTGCACTGCAATCCACCGCAGCAAGCGGCGATAGATGCAGTATGTGGCAGCCAGGGGCAGTTTGGCGTTTTTTTGCTGGAGGGCGTGACCGGCAGCGGCAAAACCGAAGTGTATATGCAGATTATTCGCTCTGTGCTGGAACGGGGCCAGCAGGTGTTGGTGTTGTTGCCGGAAATTACCCTGACCCCCCAGCTCGAAGATCGGTTCCGGCAACGGTTTAACGTGAGCATTGCGATTTCCCATTCCAAATTGACCGACCGGCAGCGAGCCGGTGCCTGGCTTAAAATGCAGCGGGGCGAATGTTCGATTTTATTGGGCACCCGATCCGCCCTGTTTACGCCGTTAAAAAATCCCGGCTTGATTATTCTCGATGAAGAGCATGACGCCTCGTTCAAGCAGCAGGAAGGCTTTCGTTTTTCGGCCCGCGATGTCGCTGTGGTGCGCGGCAAGCTGTTAAATATTCCGGTATTGCTGGGTTCTGCGACGCCTGCGCTGGAGAGCCTGCATAACGTCGATAACAAACGTTACCGTTTGCTGCATCTGCCGGAGAGGGCGGGCAATGCAACAGCACCGGTCTTGCAGCTGTTGGACATCAGGAACAAACGAATGCAGGAGGGACTGTCTGAAGCGTTGGTTGCGGAGATGCGCAAAACCTTGGCGAAAAATGAACAGGTGTTATTGTTCCTGAACCGGCGAGGCTTTGCGCCGACCCTGATCTGTCACGGTTGCGGCTGGGTTGCGCGTTGCCGGCGCTGCGATGCCAATCTGGTAATTCATTACGATGAAGGGATATTGCGTTGTCATCATTGCGGGCAGGAACAACGCTTGATCAGGCAGTGTCCCGCCTGCAAAACCGGGGAATTGACGCCGCTGGGACTGGGTACCGAGCGGGTGGAAAAGGTGCTGGCAGAACTATTTCCTGACAAAACGATTGTGCGCCTGGATCGGGATTCCACTCAACGCAAAGGCTCGTTGGAAAATTATTTGCAGCAAATCAATCAGGGCGCAGTGGATATTATTCTGGGTACGCAAATGCTGGCGAAAGGCCATCACTTTCCCAATGTGACGCTGGTGGCGATTCTGGATGTGGATAGCGGCCTGTTCAGCATTGATTTTCATGCTCCCGAAAAACTGGCGCAAATGATTGTGCAGGTTTCAGGGCGCGCCGGGCGTGCTGAAAAGCCCGGCAGGGTCATCATGCAAACCCGGCAGCCGGAGCATCCGTTGTTAACGACGCTGATCGCTCAGGGTTATAACAGTTTTGCCAGAACCGCGTTGGCGGAGCGCAAAGAGGCGTCATTGCCGCCGTTCAGTTATCAAGCGTTATTAAGGGTGCAGGCCTTGGATGCCGAGATGCCGAAGCTGTTTCTGCATGCGGTTGCCGAGCTGGCGCGGGAACACAGTAAAGGCCACACCCATATTTTGGGGCCGGTTGCCGCGCCGATGGCTCGGCGTGCGGGGCTATACCGCTATCAATTGCTGTTTCAGAGCAGCAGGCGGCCGGAGCTGCATGCGTTGTTGGATGTGCTGATGCCGAAAATTGAAAAACTCAAGCAGGCAAAAAAAGTGCGCTGGTCGCTGGATGTCGATCCGGTGGATTTGTATTGAGGGTTAAGAAGTTTTCACCGCGAAGAAAAACCGTAACTACTCAGCCATCAAATGCAATGGAACGCAGATGACACAGATGAATATGATTAACGCGGATAATTCAAAAAAATTTTATTTGATCTTAATTATCCGCGTCATCAGCGTTCCATGCCTACTTTTCTAAGCCGATAAAATCCCAAACCTGATGCGAAAAGGTTGAGTCTTTACGTTCAGGCACCGGCGGACCATTCGGATAGTTAAGCTCATAGACGCGAGTGGTATCTTTGGCAAGATCGGGTAGTTCAAGCTTGGTGTAGGCCTCCTGCATAATTTGCAATGCAAAGGGAACAGCCGGCGTGCGCTGGTATTTGTCAACGACGGTAGACGCCCGGTTGATCGCGGCTACATAAGCCTTGCGTTTCATGTAAAAGCGGGCGACGTGGATTTCATGCATCGCCAGATTGTTTTTAAGCGCAATCATGCGCTGTTGGGCATCGGCTACATATTTGCTTTTGGGGAATCTGCGGATCAGTTCGGAAAAATTGTCATAGGCGTCTCGGGCAGTCCCCGGATCGCGTTGCGAAGTATCGGTAGGCAGGAAACGGTCGATAAAGCCGATACCGCGATTGTAGTTGACCAGGCCTTTTAAATAATAAGCATAATCGACGCTGGAGCTGCGCGGGTTGATTTTGATAAAGCGGTCTGCGGCGGCGATAGCGCCTTCAGGATCGCTGTTTTTGTAATACGCGTAAGCGACATCCAGCTGGGTTTGAGCGGATTCATCGCCAAAGGGGTAACGGGATTCGAGCGCTTCGTAGAGCTTGATGGCCTTGTCGTAATTGCCGCTATCAAGCGCCGTTTTGGCTTGATCGCGAAACTTTCCGGCATTCCAGTCGGCATATTCGTCTTCGGTGTCGGAATCGCCGGAGGCGAGGCTTTTAAGCGTCTCGCAGCCTTGAAGAGACAGGCCTAAACAACAGATAAATAAAAATTTAATTAAAATTAATCGCATAGTGCTAACGACACGCTGTAATATAAGGGGTTTTTCTCGCCGGATTTAACTGCGATACTTGAGATGGCTTGAGTATCTTGCGAGTATAACTTAACAATGGGTTAATCAGAAGAACTTGTTATGACGAGATTATCGGCAGAAGTGCCATTTGAAATGGCCGGCATGCGATTAGATCAGGTGCTGGCGGAACTGTTTACAGATTATTCGCGCAGCAAGCTGCAAACTTGGGTTAAAGCCGGGCGGGTGCAGGTCAACGGTTTAACCCTTAAGCCTAAAGACAAGCTTGAGGGCGGCGAAACGATAGAGTTGGATGCGGAGGCGGAGATAGTAGTCATCGCCGAGCCTGAGTCTATCCCGCTGGAAATTGTTTTTGAAGATGAAAGCCTGCTGATTGTGAATAAACCGGCAGGATTGGTGGTACATCCGGCGATTGGGAACTGGAACGGAACGCTGCTGAACGCGTTGCTGAATCATGACCCCAATCTGGAAACCTTGCCCAGAGCGGGCATCGTGCACCGGATCGATAAGGAAACCAGCGGACTGTTGATGATTGCAAAAACCTTGCAAGCCCATAACAGTCTGACCAGTCAGCTACAGGACAGGGCTATTACCCGCGAATATCTGGCCATTACCCGAGGCCGCATGACCGCAGGCGGCACCGTTGATGAACCGATCGGCAGGCATCCTACCGACCGCAAACGCTATGCGGTCAGGGAGAATGGCAAATTTGCCGTGACTCACTACCGGGTCGGCCAGCGCTTTACCCGCCATACCCTGGTTCAGGTCAAGCTGGAAACCGGCCGCACCCATCAAATCAGGGTACACATGGCGCATATCCGTTTTCCGCTGTTGGGCGATCAGGTTTATGGCGGACGCTTCCAAATGCCGCCGGATTGCAGCGAGCAGCTGGAAAAAGAATTGCGCAGTTTCAAACGGCAGGCCTTGCATGCGGCAAAATTGGGCTTGCAGCATCCCGTTACCGATGAGTATTGCGAGTGGGAACAACCGCTGCCTGACGATATGACCCGATTGCTGGAAGCATTGGCGGACAATGAACGGGATTAAGCACTGGCTGACCCCGGACTGGCCTGCACCGGCCAACGTCCATGCCGCGACTACGTTGCGTACCGGCGGGGTCAGTTGCGGCGCTTACGCCAGCCTTAATCCGGCCCTGCATGTGGGCGATGATGCTGACTTGGTTGAACAAAATCGCCAGATAATTAAAGAGTCGCTGGGCTTGCCCTGCGAACCGATTTGGTTGGATCAAATACATAGTAATCGGGCGGTGCCAGCGGTAATAACAGAACCCTTGCAACAAGCCGATGCCAGTTATACGGCTGAGCCTGGGGTTGTGTGTGCGGTGTTGACGGCGGACTGTTTGCCGCTACTGGTTTGCACGGCTGACGGTAGTCAAGTGGCCGCTATTCATGCCGGTTGGCGTGGCTTGCTGGCCGGAGTGATCGGCAATACGGTAAGCGCAATACAAAATAGCGATTTGTTGGTATGGCTGGGGCCTGCAATCGGCCCAGACTGCTTTGAAGTAGGCGCTGAAGTGCGGGATGCTTTTCTGGAGAAATCGGCCGCATTCATCACGGCTTTTAAACAGCACAGCAACGGCAAGTGGCTGGCGGATATTTACCAGCTGGCCCGAATCGATCTGGCTATGCTGGGTATCGATAAGATTTACGGCGGCGGTTTTTGTACCGTTACCGAACAGGAACGGTTTTATTCCTATCGCCGGGATAAACAAACAGGGCGTATGGCTACGCTGATTTGGAGAGAATAAAGAGTGAGTTTACTGATATTAATTATCATCTTCACCGCGGTTGGCGGCGTTTTAAGCGTTATGGCGGCTGCGGTTTTCCTGTTGTTGCCGGATCATCGCAGGGCTGCTGTGCTTCCGCATGGGATCAGTTTTGCGATTGGGGCATTATTGGCTGTCGCCTTTTGGGGTTTGATTCCCGAGGCATTTGCAAAAATTAAACCTGAGCAGTTTCAAGCTTTATCCGGAACCATTTTAGCGGGCGTGCTCGGTTTTTTTGTGCTGGAAAAGTTGCTGATCTGGCGGCATTGTCATTCCGGCGATTGCGAGGCGCATGGCGATGAAGAGGAGCACGATCATAGTCACGGGCATAGCCACAGTCACGGCACGGCCAAGTCGGCAGGTGCATTGATTATTCTCGGCGACGGTATCCACAATTTTGTCGATGGGGTTTTAATCGCGGCCGCGTTTTTGACCGATGTGCAATTGGGCATAGTCACCAGTCTGGCCGTTGCAGCGCATGAAATTCCTCAGGAAGTCGGCGATTTTGCGATTTTGCTGCACAGCGGTTATTCCAAAAGCAAAGCGCTTTTTTACAATATGCTCGCCAGCTTGACCACGGTGTTGGGTGGCGTGTTGGCGTATTTCGGGCTGGAAGACTTGCATGACAGCCTGCCGTATTTCCTGGCGTTGGCGGCCTCAAGCTTTATTTATATTGCGGTAGCCGACTTGATCCCGTCATTGCATAAAAAGACCGACATGAAAACATCATTGCAGCAGATCGCGTTGATTGCTATGGGGGTGTTGTTGATCTGCTCATTGCATGGTATTGCGCATAATATGGAAGTTTAAGCGGCAGGCGCAAAGTGCGGGCAGGGCAACGTAAAGCTTATCAGTATGGCATCGTTGGTTGGTGTCTTGTTTTTCCCGAATTTTTTAATGAGAATACGAAAAAACCAAGATGAATTTTGTCATGATTTATGGTTAACCAACTGGAGAATAATGCGATGGCCCAACAACATCAATCTGAAAGCATTTTCATGACTGAAGAGGAATATCTGCAAAGCGAGCTGACGTCTGAAGTCAAGCGCGAGTATATCGACGGTCAGGTTTATGCCATGGCAGGAGCCAAGCACAACCATAATTTTATTTCAATGAATATTGCCCGTGAATTTAGCAATCATCTTAAAGGTACGCCTTGTGCCGCTTTCATGGCAGACACCAAGGTGCGTTTAGGGAAAAATTATGTTTACCCCGATGTGCTGGTGGATTGCGGCAAAATGTCCGGCGATGATTATTTTTCAACATCTCCGGTAATAATTGTTGAAGTGTTGTCTAAATCAACCAGAATGTGCGATACCACAACAAAGCTTATCCAATACATTAATTTACCCTCTTTAAAAGAGTATGTATTGATAGAGCAGGACTTTGTTTCTGTGCAAGTGCTGCGTAAAAGCAATCACTGGCAGCCGGAATATTTTTATCTTGGCGATAGGGTTAGTTTTGAGTCTATCGGCTTAACGCTGACGGTTGAAGAAATTTACGACCGCGTTGATAACGCCGATATGACTGAATTTAGGCAGGGTATCCAAAACAGTTAATCATAAGCTCGTAGAGCAACGCAGGAGCAGTTGCCGAGCAAACTGCTAATCATTTCCACAATACCGATGTCAGTCTTGCGTAGTTGCGGTGGATTGCCTATGGCGAATCCCCTTACAGCTTTAGCCTTTTACGGGTTTATAAATGTCTTGGCAAATCCCTTATCTAGCAGCATATCGTTGTCACTTAGGAAATTAACCAGATTTTTATATTCATCACGGTAAAAATCACGCAAAACATCAGATGATTTCTCGTACTCTTTGAAGTAGCATAGAAGGTTGGTTAAATCGCTCTCAATTAATCTTGTTGTTAAAAATGCCAGCGTTGTCTCATTCTTGGAAAGACTCAATAAAGCGGGTAAATTACCCGGAGAAATATTGCTGTTTTTCCGTACAAAATCAATAAACGTGAATGAATCCCTTACAGGAACTTTTTGGTAGTTATAGTCTATTCGAGCAACAAGTTTTTCGATAATACGGTATAAATCGGTACGCTTGGACTCATCTTGAAAATGTTGGACTTGTTGTTGCGCCGCATCAGCTGTTTTGGTCAGTTCTTCTCGAGTGAGCTTTAGTTCATCACGTGAAACGGTCAAAGCTTCACTTGATATGTTAAGCGCCCGCATTTGAATATTAATTGTCCATAGTAATGCTACGAAGGCAAGCAAACTAAAAAACGGACTAAGTACTCCACCTACATAGCCGCCAAATGTTCCCCAGTCTATTGATTTTTTACTAAACCCATCCCTAATATGTCCCTCATAAGCATAAACATTGCTCCAAAACATCCATAGGGTAAAACCAATACCTAAGATAGCTATCAATCCAACAAGCCATAGTATCCATTTGCTGGGCTGCGACGGGGCCGCGCCTTTATCTTTCCGAATAGTATCTTGTTGAGATTCTGTGATTGTCATTGGATTGCTAAAATATCAGAGTAGTGAATAAATTAAAGTTCGATAGGCCGGGCAACTTCTTCTCGTTGCCCGACATTTTGGCTCAACGACAAATTCCAGTTTTTCTCTATTACGCCGCTTCCAGCGCAATATGCACTCGTTGACCAAGAGCAGTGGCGATGTTCACTAGGGCATCCAGAGAAAACCGAGACACGCGACCACGCAACAGGTCGTTGATGCGTGGCTGGGTAACTCCGCAGTGGGTTGCGGTTTCGGCTTGCTTCCAGTCATTGGTCTTAATAATGACTGTTATTTGTCGCATCAATTCGGCTCGCGCCCTAAGGTTGGCAGCCTGTTCCGGCGTGTCGGCAATCGCATCCCACACGCTGCTAAAGGTTTCGATATTGGTCATGGTTTGCCTCTTAAAAGTTCAGCATAGCGCTTACTGGCTAGCTCGACATCGTGCTTAGTAGTCGCCTGTGTTTTTTTCTGAAAAGCGTGCAACACGTAGACGGCATCTGCTAGCCTAGCTGTGTAGATCACTCGAAAAATACCTGTGTCGTCCCGCAAACGGATTTCTTCAACGCCTTTACCGATAGCAGGCATCGGTTTGTAATCGTCTGGATATTCACCGTGCTGTACCTTATCAAGTTGGTATCCGGCATCTTGCCTGACATCCTCGGGAAATTTCCGTATGCACTTGAGCGCATCTCCAAGGAAATATATTTGCTTTATGAGTTAATTATATCTAATTGGATATAATCGAACAAGTCCGATAGGTCGGGCAACTTTTTGTCGTTGCCCGATATTTTGAGTCTTGTAGGCTGCGCATCCGCATTACTCTGGCTTATCAGTGCCGTGGACATCATTTCTTTCATTATCGGCATTTTTAAAAATATCGGGCAATCTTTCCAGCAGTTGCGGCAATGCCGTCTGCACCGTATCCCAAACGACATCAAGGTTAATTTCGAAATAGCCATGCGCGATGCGGTTACGCATGCCCTTCATGCTTCGCCAAGGTATGTCGGGATGCAGATCGAGGAATTGCTCGTAGTCTTTGAGCAATTTGGTGGCAGCCTCGCCAATGATGACGAGATTTAAAATCACCGCTTGTTGAGTCCGCTTATCGACAAGGAAGTCATTCTTATCCAGCCCTTCTGTATACTCGCATGCCTGCTGTGCGGCTTCGAGCATATGCTCTAAATAGTCGGGAAGACGGTTTTCACTCATATCAAGCGGGCTTCAGCAAGCACCTGATCGCGGAACTTCGGCGGCAGATCGCCGGGCGTCCGCAAATCAACCGTAACGCCAAGCAGTTCTTCCAGTTCAATTTGTAAGCCGCCAAGGTCGAATAAGGTGGTGCCGGGTAATGCATCTACCAGCAAATCAAGGTCGCTGCCGTCCCGGTCGTCTCCATGCAGGACGGAACCAAACACGCGAGGGTTTGCCGTGTGGAAGCGGTTCGCCGCCTCGCGCACAGCATTTCGTTTCAAGTCAAGCGCAATGGAAGGTCTCATAGGTTAAACATATCAGCCTAGACACAAGTACGCAAACAATTTGCGGTTATGTTAAAAACACTGCCTTTAAGTCACCACATCCGGTTCAGTTCTACCTGTACGTTTTTTAACCTCACAAAACTGTTCGGCAAGGCTGATCAACTCAGCCAAGGCCACTTGGGCATCCTGGTCATGTTTTGATGCGTCCGCTTCAAAGCGTTCCAGATAGATTCTTAAGGTTGCGCCGACGGTTCCTGTTCCCGATAAACGGAAGATTATGCGGGAGCCGTTCTCAAAGCCTATGCGTATGCCCTGGTTGCGGCTGACGCTGCCGTCTACCGAGTCCTCGTAACTGAATTCATCGGCATACTTAATCGTGTATTCGCCGAAAGTTTGTCCCGGCAAGGGGGGTAATTGGCTACGCAGATGATCGACGATGCCGTTGGCTATATCCATTTCTACGGCTTCGTAGTCGTGCCTGCAATAAATATCCCTGCCGAATTTTTGCCAGTGCTCATGCACGATGTCGACAACGGACTGGCGTCTTCTGGCGATTAAGTTCAGCCAGAACAGGACTGCCCATAAACCGTCTTTTTCTCGTACATGGTCCGAGCCGGTGCCGAAACTTTCCTCGCCGCACAGGGTGATTTTTCCTGCGTCTAACAGGTTGCCGAAAAATTTCCAGCCGGTTGGCGTTTCGTAGCAGGGAATGTTGTAGCTGGCGGCGACGCGGTCAACCGCCTGGCTGGTGGGCATGGAGCGGGCCACGCCGCGCAAGCCTTGCGCATAAGCCGGAATTAAATGCGCGTTGGCCGCCATAATGGCCAGGCTATCGCTGGGCGTTACGAAAATGTTGCTGCCGGTAATCATGTTGCGGTCGCCATCGCCGTCGGATGCCGCACCGAAAACCGGAGCTGTCGGACTGAACATGCGTTCGGCCAATTCCTGGGCATGCGCTAAATTGGGGTCGGGGTGATGGCCGCCGAAATCTTCCAGCGGTTCGGCATTGATGACCGAATCCGGCGTTGCGCCCAGTATGTCTACTAGTATTCTTTTGGCATAAGGGCCGGTGATGGCATGCATCGCATCAAACAGCAGCGTGATATAGCCGGAACCGATGCTTTGCTTGAGCAAGTTGAAGTCGAAAATAGACTGCATCAGTTCGGCATAATCGGCCACCGGATCGATGATGGTGATGCTCAAGTTATCTATTTTCTGAGTGCCGATGCAATCCAGATCTATGTCTTCGATATGGGCTATTTTATAGCTGTCGATGCTCAGGCTACGCTGATAGAATGCGTTGGTGTCCGTTTCCGTGGCGGGGCCGCCATTGCCGGCATTGTATTTAATGCCGAAATCTTCGTCAGGGCCGCCCGGATTATGACTGGCGGAAAGGATCAGACCACCGAAGGCGTTATATTTTCTGATGATATGTGAAGCTGCCGGGGTAGACAGCAGCCCACCTTGTCCTATAATAAGGCTACCGAAACCGTTGGCAGCTGCCATTTTGATAATAGTTTGTATGGCCGGTCTGTTAAAATATCGCCCATCTCCGCCCAGCACCAGCGTTTTTCCGGTGAAGTCATGTAACGAATCGAAAATTGATTGAACAAAATTTTCCAGGTAGCCGGGTTGCTGAAATACTTTAACTTTTTTTCTGAGACCGGATGTTCCTGGATTTTGATCGTTGTATGGCTGCGTGGTGATGGTTTCTATTTGCATGTTGGCCCCTTAATTCGACAATTAACCTGGTGGACTAAAGTACACCAAAACTCTTATCTAGTGTAGATCAATTATGTTGCGAATTTATTTATTGCTATGTTGCAGTTTTTTTTCTTTTGCTGTTACCGCGGACGATGATGTCTGGCTTTTGGTGGATACCAAAGCCCTCACCATTGAGGTAAAAAAAGGTCAGCAGACTCTTGAAACCTTAAATGATATTGCCATTGGACAAGGTGGTGCGGGGTTTAAAAACCATCGGGGCGATAACGTCACTCCTTTTGGAAGTTACAGGATAGGTTGGGTTGGCGAACAAAGTAATTTTCGGAAGTTTTTCGGTTTAACTTACCCGTCCGCAGAGGATGCCCAAAAAGCCCTGAAGGAGGGTGTTATTAATCAGGTGGCTTATAACAGCATCATAACCGCTCATCGGGCGCATCAAGTGCCGCCGCAAAATACACCTTTAGGCGGTCGGATCGGCATTCATGGCCTGGGACGAGCGGATGAAAAAATTCATAAATCGATGAATTGGACGCATGGTTGTATCGCATTAACTAACGGCCAGATTGATCATTTGAGTCATTGGCTGGATAAGGGAACAGTGGTAAAAATAAAATAAAGCTGGAAAATAAATTTAAAACAGTGCACAATTTAAATTAGTAAGCGTTTTTTTTGTAGTAATAACTTTGAGAAGGAAAATAAGATGAAAAAAGTAATGAAATTATCTATGGTTGCCATGGTTGCTTTATTGGCTGTTGGTTGTGCAAGCACTTCTGATATCGAAAACCTGCAATCACAAGTTGATGGCTTGAAAACTTCTGTTGCTCAAGCGTCTGCTGATGCTGCTTCTGCTTCTTCACAAGCTGCTGCTGCTGAAGCTGCTGCTAACCGTGCAGCTCAGTATGCTCAAGACACAAACAGCAAACTGGACAGCATGTTCAAAAAATCAATGATGAAATAAATCATCTCTGATTTGAAAATAAAAAGCCCGGTGGGATTCCACCGGGCTTTTTTTTTGAGTGCTTGATTGAGTTGTGCGGATTTGAATCCAAGCCCCGCTTACCCATGGTAGAATAGACCCTTTTTGAATCCATCATATTCATGCGTTTAGTTAGAGGGTTATCTCATTTAGAACCGTTAGAACACGGTTGCGTACTGACGATTGGAAATTTTGACGGCCTGCACTTAGGTCATAAAGCCGTAATAGAAAAGCTGGCTGAGCGGGGCAAGGCACTTGGTCTGCCAGTTGTCGTTATGACTTTTGAGCCGCAACCGCTGGAATATTTCCTGGGTGAAAATGCACCGTCACGGTTGATGCGCATGCGCGAGAAAGTGATCCGGTTTTCTGAATTGCCCGTTGATGATTTATTGATATTGCGATTTAATCAACACTTTGCCGACTACGATGCCGAGCAGTTTATTGAAGATGTTTTGGTGCAAAAACTGAATGTAAAGCATCTGGTGGTCGGAGATGATTTTCATTTTGGTAAGGCCAGACGCGGTAATTTCGCGCTGCTCAAGGACAAGGGCAAGAAATTCGGTTTTGATGTCGAAGATACCGGGTCTTACCAAGTCGCCGGTCTTCGAGTCAGCAGCACCCTGATCAGGGATGCGCTAGGCGATGGCGATTTGGCGCTGGCTGAAAAACTACTCGGATGCCGTTATTCGGTTTGCGGACGTGTGGCGCATGGCGACAAGCGCGGGAGAACCATCGGCTATCCCACCGCCAATATACAGATGTTTAGAAAAAACACCCCGGTTAACGGCGTGTTTGCCGTGACCATGACCGGTATTGATGGACGAGAATTTGAAGGTGTCGCGAATGTAGGCACCCGGCCCACGGTTGATGGCGGGTCGAAAGTTATACTGGAAGCGCATTTGTTCGATTTTGATAAAGAAATTTACGGACGTTATGTGGAAGTGCATTTCAAACAAAAGATCAGGGATGAAATGCGATTTAAGACACTGGATGAGCTTAAAGTCCAGATTGTAAAAGATGTGGCTGAGGCCAAAGCCGCGCTTAGCTCCCAGCACGCTTGCGGCATACACACCCTCCCTGGTGATAAAAATTTTTGCTGAGTGAAATTGCTATGACGATGGATTATAAAAAAACACTGAATTTACCCAACACTGCGTTTCCGATGAAAGGCAATCTGGCCCAACGTGAGCCGGAACGCCTGAAAAAATGGAACGAAGCGGATCTGTATAACAAAATCAGGCAGGAGTTTGCCGGAAGACCCAAGTTTGTTCTGCATGACGGCCCTCCGTATGCTAACGGCGAAATTCACATCGGCCATGCGGTCAATAAGGTGTTAAAAGACATCATCGTTAAATCTAAATCGTTAAGCGGCTTTGATGCGCCTTATGTGCCGGGCTGGGATTGTCACGGTTTGCCGATTGAATTACAGGTAGAGAAAAAAATTGGCAAGGCGGGCGTTAAAGTTTCTCCAGCCGTGTTCCGCAAAGCCTGCCGCGAATATGCCGGTAAACAGGTCAATATACAAAAAGAGGCCTTTATCCGGCTGGGTATTTTAGGCGATTGGGAGCATCCGTATTTAACGATGGATTTTGCCTTTGAAGCAGATATTGTGCGCTCGTTGGGCAAGATCAGCCAGAACGGTCACATAGCAAAAGGCGCCAAGCCGGTGCATTGGTGTACCGATTGCGGTTCTGCATTGGCTGAAGCGGAAGTCGAGTATGAGGACAAACATTCGCCTGCGGTTGATGTGCGTTTTCAGGTCGTTAATGAAGACGGATTTTTGAGCCATTGCCATCATGTGCCTGAGCATGAAGGTTCCGGCCCATTATCGGTGGTGATCTGGACAACCACGCCGTGGACATTGCCGGCAAACCAGGGCGTCGCGTTAAACGCTGATTTTGAATATGCCGTGGTGCAATGCGAAAAAGACGGTAACAAAGAGCGTCTGGTTGTTGCCGAAGCTCTGCTTAAAGATGCGATGCTGCGTTACGACATCGAAAATTATCATGTCATCGCCTATTGCAAAGGCTCCGAGCTGGAGCATCAATTATTGCAACATCCTTTTTACGACCGGCAAGTGCCGATCATTCTGGGCGACCACGTTACCACCGAAGCCGGTACCGGTGCGGTGCATACAGCGCCGGGACACGGTCAGGACGACTATGTGGTTGGCTTGAAATACGGCTTGCCGGTCGACAACCCGGTCGGCAATGACGGCGTTTTCCTGCCGAACACGGAAATCTTTGCCGGTGAACATGTGTTCAACGCCAATGCTCACGTCTTGGAAGTGTTGGAACAACAAGGCAAGCTGCTGCATCACGTCGCGATACTGCACAGCTATCCGCATTGCTGGCGGCATAAAACCCCGATTATTTTCCGGGCCACGCCGCAGTGGTTTATCTCGATGGATAAAAACAGACTGCGCGAACAGGCGCTGAATGAAGTCAAGCGCGTGGCTTGGATTCCCGAATGGGGGCAGGCGCGTATCGAAAGCATGATGGAAGGCAGGCCTGACTGGTGCATCTCCCGTCAGCGCACCTGGGGCGTACCGATCACGTTTTTCGTCCATAAAGAAACTGGCGAGTTGCATCCGCGCACGGCCGAATTGGTTGAGCAAGTGGCCCAGCGCATCGAACAACAAGGCATAGAAGCCTGGTTTGAACTGGAAGCGGCCGAATTGTTGGGCGATGAGGCCGAGCATTACGAAAAAATGACCGATACGCTGGATGTCTGGTTCGACTCCGGCGTGACCCACGCTTGCGTGTTGGAAAAGCGCGAGCAGTTGCACTTTCCGGCCGATTTGTACCTGGAAGGCTCCGACCAGCATCGCGGTTGGTTCCAGTCATCGTTGCTGGCTTCGGTCGCGATGAATGAGGTTGCGCCTTACAAGGCCGTGTTGACGCATGGATTTACCGTCGATGCCGACGGCAAGAAAATGTCCAAATCAAAGGGTAATGTGGTTGCCCCGCAATCGGTCATGAAAGACCTGGGCGCGGATGTGTTGCGTCTCTGGGTTGCATCGACCGATTATCGCGGCGAGATGAGCGTATCGGATGAAATTCTACGACGCACCTCTGACGGTTACAGACGCCTTAGAAATACCGCACGGTTTTTATTGTCCAATCTGGATGATTTCGACCCGGCGCAACATGCCGTCGAAGATAAAGATTTGCTGGCGCTGGATCGCTGGGTGGTGGACAGGGCGTTCGCATTGCAGGAAGAAGTTAAAACCGCTTACGAAACGTACCAGTTTCAGCATATCTACCAAAAAGTGCATCATTTTTGCGTGATCGATCTGGGCGGGTTTTACCTGGACATCATCAAAGACCGTCAATACACCGCAAAAGCCGACGGTTTGGCACGGCGTTCGGCGCAAACCGCGATGTACCATGTGCTTGAAGCCTTGACCCGCTGGCTGGCGCCGATCATCAGTTATACGGCTGATGAAATCTGGCAATACCTGCCGGGCGAGCGTAGCGAGTCGGTGTTTTTGGAAACCTGGTACCAGGGGCTGGTCACGCTGGATGACGATGCCGTTTTGAATCGTGAATTCTGGCAAAAAGTTATGGCCGTTCGAGCCGTTGTCGGTAAGGAGCTGGAAAAAAGCAGAGCCAAAGGCGACATCGGTTCCTCGCTGAATGCGGAACTCGAATTGTACTGTAATGCCGAGTTTTTTGATGACTTGAACCGGTTGTCGGATGAACTGCGCTTTATCTTTATTACTTCCAATGCCACAGTCATGGCTGAAGGCAATGCGCCAGAAGACGCCATTCAGACTGAAATCGACGGCGTTAAATTAAGAGTCGTCGTTTCCGAACATGAAAAATGCGTGCGCTGCTGGCACCAACGGCCCGAGGTGGGTAAACATTCAGAACATCCCGAACTGTGCGGCCGTTGCGTGGAAAACGTCGCGGGCGATGGCGAGCACCGGCATTATGCGTGATTTCGTTATGCTGAAATGGCTATGGCTGTCGCTGCTGGCGGTCATTCTGGATCAAGCGAGCAAGCTTGCTATAGCGGGTTCCATGCACTTGTACCAATCGATTGAGATCATGCCGTTTTTTAAGCTGACTTATGTGCACAATCCCGGCGCGGCATTCAGTTTTCTAAGCGAAGCAGGTGGTTGGCAGCGCTGGTTTTTCGCCGGATTGGCGTTGGCGATCAGCGCGGTCATCGCGGTCTGGCTGACCCGCTTGAAAAAGCATGAAACCTTGCTGGCGGTGGCTTTGGCGCTGGTTCTGGGCGGGGCTGTCGGCAATTTGATTGATCGGCTGGCTTACGGCTATGTGATCGATTTTCTCGATGTTTATTATGACACTTGGCATTGGCCCGCTTTTAATATCGCAGACTCCGCGATTACCTTGGGTGTGATGTTAATGCTGGCGGAATCGTTCGGCTTGAAACGGTCGGATTAATAATAGAACGCGGATGACGAAGATTAGGCGGATTAACGCAGATAACCCAATAAAAATCTTATCTAATCATAATTATCTGCGTCATCCGCGTTCTATTTTTTCAATTAATTACTTCAATAACCCTAAAAGCCTTTGCCAGTCAAACGATGCGCCCGGATCGGTTTTTCGTCCGGGCGCAATATCACTATGCCCGGTAATGCGTTGCGTCGATAGTTTGGGATAAGCTTCAAGCAAGGCGCGAGTCACGGCGGCGAGCTGCTCATATTGCCGGTCGGTATAGTCAATATATTCAGTACCTTCAAGTTCTATGCCGATAGAAAAATCATTACACCGTTCCCGGCCTTGATAGGTCGACTTTCCCGCATGCCAAGCGCGCTTATCAAAGGGCACATACTGAACACAACTCCCATCGCGTTTAATCAGCAAATGTGCCGATACTTTGAGTTGATAAATTTCTTTAAAATAGGGATGTTCGTCCGGACCAAGCCGATTGCAAAACAGCCTGTCTATATAATCAGTGCCGAACTCGCCGGGCGGAAGGCTGATGCAGTGGATAACCAGCAATGAAATATCCGCAGGCTCAGGCCTTTTATCACAGTTTTGTGACGGAGTTTGGGGAATTTCGGTTAACCGGTGTTGGCTTATTTTCATGGCTTAGTCAAAGAAGTAAAAACGGAAACACAGCACAGTATTAGGGGTAAATGTGCATATTATTAGTCATAACATTACTTGGGGGATAGGCTATGACTAATTTATTTTTAAATGACAGCGGATATATCGCTATGGATGATAGGCCGCAAATAAATTCAGGATTGGGACAATCGAATAAAGCCCGGGTTTTCGCCAGTGTTAAGCCGGTTTTTTTTCAGCATTTTGAACAAGCGGTTGATGACTGTTGTATGCGGATTGATCTTGAATTCGGCTTGCAGTTAGGCAAAGACCGCGAAAAAATGAGCAAAGATCAATACATAAAGCTGCTGGAATATCTTCGCTCTGTTCGGAAAGATATAAAACAGGATTATTTGTGTAAAATTAACGATAGTTTTGGCGACACTGACCGGAAAACGGCAAATAACCAAAGTGGGCAATTGGACTTTTCTAAAGTCTCGCTAATCAGCGATGACACAGTAAAAGAAAACCATGCGATTGCTGAAATTATCCGCCAGTGTGAACATTTATTTTATGAGGAATTAACCAGCCTTAATCATACTCAGCTTGCAATCCAGTCGGGCAAACAATCGATTGCCGACAGTCAAAGTCCGATATTTCCGGGGAAGTTGGTTCGCGCCTTGGTTGGGGTTGTTAAGCAGCTGAAATTAAACGCAGATGCAAGAATTGCGTTGTACAAGGCATTTGAAGTCAATGTGTTTAGTCAGCTGGGGTTTATTTATCGCGAAATCATTAAGCGGTGCGAAACCGCTGGCCCTAAGCAGCTGTATGTGGTTAGCGAGATCAAGGAAGAGATTGATCCGGCTCCTGCAAGCGCCGAACAGCCAAGTGCGGAGTTTAGGCTGTTGCAGAAAAAACTGGAGCTATGGCGATTTGTCCAATTTCCTTCCTCATACGACCCAATTTCAGTTAGCGGAAACGCATTTTTTGAACATTTTGAAATAAAAAACGCCTTGCAGGTTCTTCGGCAATTTAGCGATGATTCAGGTCAGGGTGATAAGAAGCTGCCTTTGAAATTGCGGGCGCTTAAAAAACTGGAGGAGCTGAACTTTAGTGGCAGGGTCAAAAATCTGGCCAAAGATGATGAAGACGTACTGGATTTGGTGGCGTTAATTTTTAATAAAATAGCCGAGGACGAATTGATTCAGGATGCTGTAAAAACAGAGGTTCTACAGCTGGAAATTCCGCTGGCGGCGGCCTCTTTAGGGCGGTACAGCGTTTTTACAAATGGCGGCAATCCTGTCAGGCAGTTGCTTGATGATTTGTTTGCAGCCGGGATGTTTTTAAATACGGATGACCATGACGCCGTGTTAATACAGGAGCGTGTTGCAAGCGCAGTTAAGAAAGTGACCAAAGTGGGCGGCTTCGAGTTTTCCGGCTGGGCGGCAGAGGCGGACGAGTTTTCGAACTATCTGGGTAAGCAAAAACAGTCCAGTAAGAGCATCGAGGAGAACACCAAGCAGTGTATGATAAATCAACAAGCCTTGGCGTCGAGTCGGAAAACAGTCGTTGCAGCCATTGAAAACAGCCTGAAAGGCAAAGCTCTGCCGGTAGCGATAGTCGAGTTTCTGCGCGATGTTTGGTCGGAGGTCTTGCTGGATGCTTATATGGGCAAGGAGCAGCAGCCAGAGCAGTGGGAAAAGTCGATTCAGGCCATGGATGAGCTGATTGTAAGCGTGATGCCCCCGGCGGATGACCATCAAAGAAAGCAGGTATTAAAAGTATTGCCGGGGCTGATTGCAGAATTGAGGAAGGGCTTGAAGCAAATCTCATATGATAAAGCTGCGCAGGCGAAATTTTTTAAAGATCTTGCGGTATGGCATATTATCTTGATGGATAAAAAGGGAAAAACGGCTAAAGACTGTGTCATAGCTGTTCAATACGATAAAATAAAAGCGCTGGTAATTGCTGACGACAGCGCGGAGCAGGCTGGGAATATTGCCGAGCAAAGCTGGGTTGCATTCATCTCGGAAGCCGGAAAGCAATGGGGCAAGATGCTTTGGAAAGATGCCGGAAACATGCTGTTTGTCGGCAAAAATGGAATGAAAATGTTTGAAATCCAAGCGGACGAGCTGGCAGAAAAGCTGCGGATGGGGCAGGCTGCCATTGTTAAGGTTAATGAAAAAACGATCACCGAACGGGTGCTGACAGAATTAATAGGCTTATGACAGAACAGTTGAAAACGATAGATATAACACCCTTCCTCGAAGAAGACATCGGTTCCGGAGATATAACCGCGGCGATCATTCCTGAAGCGATGATCGCTGAAGCTGAAGTGGTTACCCGGGAAGACATGGTGCTTTGCGGCCAGGCTTGGTTTGACGCGGTTTTTAAAGCGTTGGATGCCGGCGTTAAAATCGACTGGCTGGCGGCAGAAGGCAAGGCCGTCGGCAAAGATACGGTTTTATGCAAACTCAGCGGTGCGGCCAGAGGATTGTTGACCGGCGAGCGCACCGCGCTGAATTTGCTGCAAACCTTGTCGGCAACGGCAACGGTTGCCAGGCAATATGCCGATGCGGTTTCCGGCACGGGCTGCAAGGTGCTGGATACCCGAAAAACCATTCCGGGCCTGAGAAATGCGCAAAAATATGCGGTCGCGTGTGGCGGTTGTTACAACCATCGGATCGGCTTGTATGACGGGGTCTTGATCAAGGAAAACCACATTATAGCGGCAGGCTCCATAGCCAATGCAATCCGGTCTGCACGTGAGTTGACTTCGGTTCCGGTGGAAGTGGAGGTCGAATCCATGCAGGAATTTCAACAGGCTGTCGCCGCAAAGCCTGACCGGATCATGCTGGATAATTTCAGTTTTGAAGACATGGTCGCAGCGGTAAAATTAAATGCCGGGGCCATAGAGCTTGAGGCTTCCGGCAATATCGATCTGGACAATATCAGGGTAGTTGCCGAAACAGGCGTCGATTATATTTCGATCGGCGCATTAACCAAGCATGTCAGGGCGGTCGATTTATCGATGCGCATTAAGCTGGTGCATTAACATGATTGAAAACCCGGAGACATTGGTCAAACAGATCAGTCACGGCGTTTATGTGATTGGCGTTGGTGTCGGCGAGCGTCAAAACGCCTTTACAGCGGCCTGGGTGATGCAGGTGTCTTTCGATCCGTTGTTACTGGCGATCAGCATTAATCCCGAGCATTATTCTTATCAGTTGTTGCAGGAAAGCGGCGTTTGCACGGTGAATGTTCTGGGGCGGGATCAGTGTGCGCTAGCCGAGCATTTTGGCCGATCCGCTCCAGATAAGATGGCCGGATTCCAGTGGCAGCAAGCCGAAACCGGAGCGCCGGTTTTATCCGAAAGCTTGGCTTATTTTGACTGTCAGGTCAGCCATTATGCCGATGCGGGCGATCACAAAATCGCCGTCTGCAAAGTGGTTGCAGCTGCAACGCTTAATCAGGGGCGACCGTTGTTGTACAGCCAGACCGGTGATATGGACGGCAGTAGTGAACTATTCAATAGTTAGGGAAATAACACACGGATGACGCAGATTGGACGGATTTGCGCGGATTTTTACAAGCCATTTGTTATGTGCTTTTTAATCAGTGTTTATCCGCCAAAATCCGTGTCATCCGTGTTCTAATTTTAAATAGAACCTAAACCAGCGGAAACATCTTATCGGGATTCAGTATGCCGTTCGGGTCGAATTGGCGCTTAATGTTGCGCATCAGTTCCAAGGAATTTGCATCCAGTTCCCGGTCAACAAAATCCCGCTTTTCAATGCCCACACCATGCTCGCCGGACAGCGTGCCGTTTAACGCCAACACCAACGAAAAGATTTCATCCAGGCAAGCATGGGCTTTTTTGCCTTGCTCAGGTTCATCGGGATCGAGCAATAAATTCACATGGATATTGCCGTTGCCCGCGTGACCAAAGTTAATAATGGGCAGGTCGTATTTTTTTGAAAGCTCGCCCAGCCCCGCTATCAACGCAGGCATTTCGGTAACCGGAACCACCACATCTTCATTGATTTTTTTCGGTGCCACTTTGCGCAACGCCGGAGATAAAGCTTTCCGGGTCTGCCAGAGCGCTTTAACTTCCGCTTCGGTTTGAGCCAGCCGGATGTCCAAAAGGCCATCATTTTTGGCGGCAGCAGCCACTTTCTCGGCAGCCGTATCCAGGCCTTCCAATTGTCCGTCGACTTCGATCATTAACATCGCGCCCGCATGTTCGGGCAGATCGGATTCCGAATATTGCCGGATCATATCGATTGCATTGCCGTCGATAAATTCCAGTGCACAGGGAATGACCGGTTGCGACATGATAGAGGAAACCGCCTTGGCCGCATCGAAAACGGAATTGTATATGGCCCTCAGCGTTTTGGTAGCCTCCGGTAGCGGCGTCAGTTTTAACGTTGCCTGGGTGATAATCGCCAGCGTGCCTTCCGAGCCGATTATCAGCCGGGTCAGGTCATAACCGACCACGCCTTTGCTGGTATGAACGCCGACGCGGATTTCCTTGCCGGCACCGGTGACGGCGCGGAGGCCCAAGGTGTTTTCCCTGGGTGTACCGTATTTTACCGTCCTGGGCCCTGCGGAGTTGTAGGCCAAATTTCCGCCTATGCTGCAAAAAGCGGCGCTGGTCGGGTCGGGCGGCCAGAAAAACCCCTTCTCTTTGACGATGTCCTGCACCTGCTGGTTTGTCATGCCCGGTTCTACAATTATGTAGCGGTTATCGGGAGAAAACTCGACCAGCTTGTTCATGCGTTCCAACGATACAATCAGTCCGCCTTTGAGCGGGGTGGTGGCGCCGGTTGTGCCGGTGCCGCGTCCTCTGGCGGTCAGTGCAATTTTGAACCGGTTGCAGGCGTTAACGGCGTCGACGACTTGCTCATGCGTGGTCGGAAAAACCACAGCTTGAGGCAGCACATGGCGGCGGCTGTTGTCATAGCCGTAAGTCCAGCAATCTTCAGGCGCGGTTAAAAGGGCATCGCGAGAAAATATCTCAGCAAGCAGCTTTAAGAAATCTTTGGGCAAGGGGGCTATATTAGTCAAGGTATTCAAAGACCGTAATGATTTGATTTACGTCGGATTCATGCATGGCAATCCCTGCCATGCACCCTTTGGGTGAATGCAAATTTGCTCCAGGCAAATGTGTGGTGTCTTGCCGCGTCAATGGCCGCAGCGCCTTCGTTTCTATGCACCAGCAGCAGTAACAAAAGTTTTTTCATGGCCTAGCCGCCGAATAATTGATGGTCGATCAAGTCGCACAAGCAATGGGTAATCAATGTGTGCGCTTCCTGAATGTGTATGCTGGAGTTTGACGGTACGCGAATCTCTATGTCGGTTTCATGCAGCAGCGGCGCAATCATGCCGCCATTGCTGCCGGTCAGCGCGATTACAGAGATGTCTTTATCATGTGCGGTGGTAATGGCTTTGGCGATATTGGCCGAATTGTTGCCGTCGGTGTAGGCGACCAATATATCGCCGCTTTGCCCTAAAGCCCTGAGCTGTTTGGCGAAAATATCATCGCAATGATAGTCGTTGGCTATCGCGGTGATGGTGGTTGTGTCAGTGGTCAAGGCGATGGCGGGCAACGAAGGCCGGTCGCGTTCGTATTGGTTAAGCATGGCCGATGACAGCAACTGGGCGACGGCCGCCGAACGGCCATTGCCGCAGGTGACGATTTTTTTATCATTAAGCAGGGTTGCAACCAAGCGTTGCGAGGCAAACTCGATCAGTTCGCCGAGGCTGACCATCGTATTTTGCTGGGTTTGGATGCTGGTTGTGAAATGGTTGATTATGCGATTTTGTAGTAGGCTCATGGCGAACGATTATAAAGGCTATCATCAGCGCCTGCGACAGTTTTTACTTTAACAGGTTGAAGGTTAAAACGCATTTTGTATCCAGTCGATGTTGCCATTGCCGGAAATGGCGATCACGTCAAAGCGAATGGGACGGTCGGTTTTTTGGGCGGCGAGGTAAATATGGGTTGCCGCGATGATGCGGGATTGTTTGGCGCGGGTGATGCTTTCAGCGGCGCTGCCGTATTTATCGGTTTTGCGGAAGCGGACTTCGACAATAACCAGCGTCTGCTTATCGGTCATGATTAAATCGAGTTCGCCCTGTTTGCAGCGGAAGTTCCGGCTTACCGGTTTGAGTCCCTTCTCGATCAGGAAGCTGTGGGCTTGTTCCTCGGCGCTTTCGCCGCGAAGTAAATGTTCTGCTTTGGCTTTTAGCTTAGTAAACAGCATTGTTAATAGGTGTCGGAGCGGTGCGTTCGTAATCCCCGCTTATCTCAGGCTGCCCGGCCGTAAACTTGGCGCAGATAAGCTCTCGCCGGATGCGCTGGTCGGAGGTCAAGGACAGGTTCCCGGTAGCGCCGGGATAGGTATTGATTTCCAAAGAATCCAGACGTGTCGCCAGATTGTAGGCATCAATGCCCATTGCAATCAGCCGTAAATAAGAGCTGGGAAATTGCTTCCAGGTTTCTTTTAGCGTATCCATGCTGAGTTCTCCCTGATAGGCTTTATTGAATAACCACGGTGTGTCGCAGAAAATAATTTTATTGAGGTCGGCATCCAGCGATGCGTTGACTTGTCCGGTGTAAACGGTAGGCATTGCATAAACGGGGAGGTCACCGGCCTGATAAAACTGTAGTTGGGGATTGATGGAACGCGCCTCTGGGCTATAGGCGCTTAGCAATATCGCATCAGCATCCTGCCGTTTTCTCGGGGTGTATTTTATTCCAGGTATCAACGCCAGGATTTTATTGTAACGTTGCTCGCTTTCATCCAGGTTCAGCAGTTTTTGAATCGGCGCTGAAAAGTCGGTTTCTTTCGGGTTATAGGTTTGGGTTTCCAGGATAGTGCCGCCCTGGTTTTGCCAGTCTTCCGTTAAATAATTGGCGATGCGTTTGCCCGGCGCGTTGTCAGGAATCAATAGTAGCGCTTTTTGATGTCCGTCCATCCTTGCTTTATGGATGAGTTGCTCGGTGTCATCCAACGGACTGAGGCTGAATTGGTAGAGGCGGTTTTTTTGTAGGCCGGGTATGTGATTCAATGCCAGCACTGGTGTGTTGAAGCTAGCCGTATCGGCTAGGCTTTGGATCTGCTCTTTAGCCAGCGGGCCGATGATCAATTGCGCGCCTTCTGCTACAGCTTGGTTGTATAAGGCTTGCGGCGTCGATTGTTCGCTGTCGTAAAGGCGGATTGTGGGCTTGGAGGCCTTATCCGCATGATCGTAGGCGGCCATAAACCCGGCGCGGATGGCTTTGCCTGCCTGGGCAAAAGTTCCTGACCCGGGCAATAAGAGTGCGATTGCTTTGGCTTGCGAGAGGGTATTGACCTGTGCGTCCTGCGGACTATTGAGGAAGCTTAAGTCGGCAGGATGGGCAGGATAAGTTGCGCGCCATTGGCTTATTTGGGCATTAAAATCAGGCTGGTTTAAATATTTTAAAATCTTGGCTAACGACAGCCAGCCGGATAAGACATCTGTTTGGCTGCTCTGCAAGGCGGCGTCAGGCAACAGACGCAATGCTTCAAGTATGGCGGCCTGATTTTTTTCGAGCTCAGCGTGAGACGAGATTAACGGGTGCAGTTCGATTCTGGATTTAGCGCCTTCAAGCAGGTTACCGGTCAATGAAAACGCAAAGGCCTGCGATTGAAAATATTTAATCTGGTTGTCCAGGTTCAACTGTTGCGGTTGAATTTGCGCCAGGCTGTCAATGGCCTGTTCGGCTTCGCCAAAGCTGAGCAGGATCTGTGCGTAAAGCAGGCGCAGCTGGGCGCGTTGCTCGGATGACAGATCGTTGGGATTAATCGCATCGGCAGCCTGTTTGGCGGTATTGCCGTCGCCTGCCAGGATTAAGGACTCGATGGACTGTAGGCGCTGCTGATTTTGTTCGGAAAACGATGGGCTTGGCCGCATCGGTTCCATACCGATTGCGGCACTTCTGACCTCCATGGATGGAGGAAATGCCGAGGACTGCCGGGAGCCGTCTCGGCCACCATCCCTGGCGGTCGCGGATTGCTGGTATAATTCCGCCATCGGTGCCGGCTGGTCGTTTCTTATCAAGGGTTGCGTTATCAGCGCTTCTTGATCAGGCATGGCGCTTTGCGATAATTGCTCCTGCATTACCCTACCTCCTGCATCCATGACAGTCGTGGCGGGCGTGGGCGCGCAGCCGGAAAAAAACACTAGTCCGGGAAGCAGGGCGCATAACAATGGCGGCTTATAATTGGGTCGCATCTTTTTAGGGTTTTCAAGTGAGAGTATCGAATGTCAAGTGAATGCGGCAAATTATACGTTGTTGCTACGCCGATAGGTAATTTAGCAGATATTACCTTCAGGGCGGTTGAGATATTAAAACAGGTCGATTTGATCGCAGCAGAAGATACCCGGCATGTAAAAATGCTGTTACAGCATTATGGCATCAGCAACAAATTGATTTCATTGCACCAGCATAATGAAGACAAGGCATCGAGTGGATTGCTGGACAAGCTACGCGAGGGCTTGTCGATTGCGTTGGTTTCCGATGCCGGAACGCCGCTGTTAAGCGATCCCGGTATGCCGCTGGTCAAAATGGTCAAGGAGGCCGGCGTCGATGTGGTGCCGGTGCCGGGCGCTTGCGCGTTGATTGCGGCTTTGTCTGCGGCGGGGTTGCCGGTCACCCAGTTTACGTTTGAGGGCTTTTCACCGCGCACCTCGTCGGCCAGAAAAGCCTTTTTTAGCGAGCGCTTAATGCGTCCTACCACCTGGGTGTTTTATGAATCCAGTCACCGAATTTTGGCGTCATTGCAGGATATGGCCGAGGTTTTGCCTTTGGATCGGCAGATCGTCATTGCCAGGGAGCTGACCAAGCTGCACGAAACCATCGTCAAAACCAGTTTGGCCGAAGCGCTTAAGTTGGTCGAACAGGATGCCAACATGCGGAAAGGCGAGTTTGTGGTGATTGTCGACGGCGCGGCTGTCGACAAAAAAGAACAGATTATTACGCCGGAGCAGGAAAAAATATTGCGCGTGTTATTGGGTGAATGCTCTATCAAGACCGCAGTTGCGATGGCCGTGGAAATTACCGGCGTCAGGAAAAAACTGTTGTATCAGGCAGCGTTGGATATGGAAAAGGCTTAGTATTTCCGTTAATGTTGTTTTTGGTGTATTTGTGGTCTGATTTTTGCTTATAGAAATGTGGTTTGCATATCGTATTGCCGAGGATATGTGATATACTAAACGCTGAAAGAGTCGGCTGAGCAGTCGCTGTTTTATCGCAAGATAAGATGGAGGAAAGTCCGGGCTCCACTGGGCAGGGTGCCAGGTAACGCCTGGGAGGCGTGAGCCTACGGAAAGTGCCGCAGAAAATATACCGCCTGTCACTTGTGACCGGTAAGGGTGAAAAGGTGCGGTAAGAGCGCACCGCGCAACTGGTAACAGGAGTGGCATGGTAAACCCCACCCGGAGCAAGATCAAATAGAGGGACAGACGCGTGGCCCGCGCGGTTCCTGGGTAGATTGCTTGAGCTGCAGGGTGACTTGCAGCCTAGATGAATGACTGTTCTCGACAGAACCCGGCTTACAGGCCGACTCTTTCTTCCTTATTTCCGAGTGTTTTTCGCTCGGTATCCGGCAATTGCTCCTGCATCGCCTAAAGCGCCTACTTTTGGTGCTCTACCTCGGCAACCGCTCCATGCGTTGCTCTATCTCCCCCATCCTTGGGGTCGTACCTCCTGCATCCATGCAGTTGTCGCTGTATCGCTAAAAACTGCCAGCTAATTATTGCGATGGTATCTTTGATTTAGCTCTCATTTTGCTCAAAAATGCTGAAACCTTTCGCCAGCCTCACACTTAAAGTACTTTCTCACTAAGACCAATTAACGTTCTGATAAAATATGGGAATTATTTTGCCATTTATTCGGTAGAGATATTCTCTGTTGATTATGATGTAAGTCATTGGTGAAAAAGAAAGAATTTAAGGTGAAATCATTCTTGACTAGGGGTTGTTTGAAATCTATAGTGGGTATAAGTGGTAAAAAGTGGAAAGAAATGGTTTTTTGGGGAAATCTGGGGTGAGTCTTGTTTCGAGGCATTAGTTCAATCAATTTAGACGGCAAAGGACGTCTTGCAATTCCTACCCGTTACCGGGAGGAGCTACAGGATTGTTGCGAGTGCCAGATGGTTGTGACGGTTGCTGTCAATGAGCGCTGTGTTGGTGAGAACGGCTGTTTGTGGCTGTATCCGATGCCTGAGTGGGAGAAACTCGAACAAACGATCAGTAAATTACCTACCTTAAATAAAATGGCCGGCAAGCTAAGACGATTTGTTATCGGTAATGCATCCGAATGTGAAATGGATGGGCAGGGCCGATTGTTGCTGCCGGAAAAATTGAGAACATTTGCCAATGTGGACAAAAAAATTGTCCTGATTGGTCAGCTGAATAAATTTGAGCTGTGGAATGAGGAAGCCTGGGGACTGAAGGAAACCGAATGGCTGGATGGTGACGATAACGAAGGGTTGGAAGATTTAGGCTCCTTATCCTTTTAATGCGGGAGATTTGTTAGTGGAACATTTGCCCGTCATGTTTGCAGAAGCATTGCAGCAGTTGGCTATAAAAAAAGACGGTATTTATCTGGATTGTACGTTTGGTCGGGGTGGGCATAGTCAGGGGATCTTAAAGTTGCTGGGGCCAGATGGACGATTGTTGGCTTTTGACCGGGACTTGGATGCGATTAGCTCTGATTATGCGCAGGCCATGCTGGAAGACAAGCGGTTTATGCTCAAGCATACACATTTTTCTGAGCTGGAAAGTTTAGTCGCCAGTGAGGGTTTGACGGGAAAAGTTGATGGAATTTTGATGGACTTGGGGGTGTCGTCGCCGCAACTGGACAACCCTGAGCGAGGCTTTAGCTTTTTGCGCGACGGGCCGTTGGATATGCGGATGGATGGCACCACAGGCGTTACCGCAGCACACTGGCTGGCTAATGTTGATGAAAAGGAATTGGTTAAGGTTCTATTTGAATACGGCGAGGAACGGTTTGCTCGGCGCATAGCTCACGCGATTGTTGAACGAAGAGTTGAAACGCCCATTACCACAACCCGAGAGTTGGCGAAGTTAATTGAAGACGTAATACCGGTCAAAGAGAAGCACAAACATCCGGCAACCCGCAGTTTTCAGGCGATCCGTATCGAAATCAACAGAGAGCTGGATGAGTTAAAAGATGTTTTGGAGCAGTCCGCCAGGGTTTTGAAACCGGGAGGGCGCTTGGTGGTGATTTCTTTCCATTCGCTGGAGGATCGTATCGTCAAGCGCTTTATCAGGGCTGAGTCCGGCGCCAAATATAACCCCGGCAAGTTGCCCATTAAAGAAGTCGATATAACGAAGGGTATCCTGAAGAAAACAGGTAAAGCCCTGAAAGCCGGGCCGCAGGAAATTGCTCAAAATGCTAGGGCGCGAAGCGCAGTCATGCGAGTAGCCGAGAGAGTTTAAATGGTAAGTCGCTATTTAGAGGGAGGGCTGATATTGGTGTTATTGATCTCGGCTCTGGTCGTGATTTACAGCAAGTACCATTCGCGATTAATTTTTATCGAGATCCAAAAGCAGGAGCGGGCGCTGGATCAGTACGAAGTGGAATGGGGTCAACTGCAACTGGAGCTGACAACCTTGGCAGAACAGAATCGGGTGGAGCAGGTGGCGCGGAACCAGCTGAAGCTGGTTATGCCGGCGCGGGAAAAAATTATTTATATAAAGCCGTAAATGATACATTTTCAAGGCAAATATAGGGCTCACGGCAAAGGCGGCAGTTTTGCAGGTCGGTCGCATCGGTTCTCTGCCGATGGCGACATTACCGCCCTCCATAACAGCCGAAGGAAAATGGTCGTCGTTTTTATAATGGCTTGTATGGCGGTGTTGGTGGGCCGTGCGGTCGATTTGCAGGTACTGAATAAACAGTTTCTAAAAGATCAGGGCGACATGCGCCATGTCAGCGATGTGTCGGTTTCGGCATACCGGGGCATGATAAAAGACAGAAATGGCGCGCCGCTGGCAATCAGTACTCCTGTCGAGTCCATCTGGATGAATCCGCAAGAGCTAGACTTGGCAAAAAAGGATGAAATCAGGCAAGTTGAAAAACTGTTGAATTTGTCGAAAGGAAAGGTTGCTGAGCTGGTTAAAGGTGATGCGCACAGGCAGTTTGCTTATATTGCTCGCCAAATCAGTCCGGTGGTTGCCGAGCAGGTAAAGGCATTGAAGCTTACGGGCATTTATTTCGAACGGGAATTCAAGCGGTTTTATCCTGCCGGAGAGGTTTCGGCGCATTTAGTCGGATTTACCGATATTGACGATGTAGGTCAGGCCGGGCTGGAGTCGGGATATGAAAGGTCATTAAAAGGAATTCCGGGCAGCAAGCGGGTTATCAGGGATGGGCAGCGTCGAATTATTGAGGATGTAGAAAATATAAAAGAGCCGGTTGCAGGCAAGAATCTGGAGTTAAGCATTGATCAGCGCATCCAGTATCTCGCGTATCGGGAGTTGCAGCTGGCGGTTAATCAGCACAAGGCGAAATCAGCGGCACTGGTGGTATTGGATGCAAAGAGCGGGGAAATTTTGGCGGCAGTCAATCAGCCGTCATTTAACCCGAATACCCGGAAGAGTTTAAAGGAAGCCCTGTACAGGAACAGGTCGATAACCGACGTCTTCGAGCCGGGATCAACGGTCAAGCCGTTTGTAGTCGCAGCCGCCTTGGACGGAGGCTATGTCAGTCCGAACGAAGTTTTTGAAACCCACGGGTTTTATCAGGTCGGAAGTCATGTGGTTAAGGACGTGCACAATTACGGGGCTCTGGATTTGACAGGCGTGCTGAAAAAATCCAGCAATGTGGCGGTCAGTCAGATGGCATTGAGAATGCCGCCGGAATACTTTTGGGGAATTTACAATAAGCTGGGTTTTGGCGTTGCAGCAGGCTCCGGTTTCCCTGGAGAAGCCAGTGGGAGCATGCTGGATTACCAAAGCTGGCGTGAATTCGACAGGGCGACGTTGTCCTTCGGTTACGGCGTGAGTACATCGGCGTTGCAGTTGGCAAGAGCTTATACGGCATTGGCGGATGACGGCATTTTGCACTCGGTCAGCTTGCTAAGACGGGATGAAGATGTAGACGGGCAACGGGTGTTTACAGCCAAGACCGCCAAGCGAGTCAGAGCCATGATGGAAACGGTGTTAATGAAAGACGGTACCGCATACGAGGGCAGGGTCGACGGCTACAGCGCCGCCGGCAAGACCGGGACGGTAAAAAAAGCCGGTGTGGGCGGGTATATCGAGAAAAGTTATTTTTCAGTTTTTGCAGGCATGGCTCCGGCAAATAATCCGCGATTGATTGTCGTGGTCATGGTTGATGAGCCTTCTGCGGGGCAATACTACGGCGGGATCGTCTCGGCACCGGTGTTTTCCAAAGTCATGGCGGGAGCCTTGAGGATGTTGGAGGTGGCTCCCGACCAGCAGGACAATATGCCTATCTTGTTGACGCGGCAAGGTTCATAACTTGGTATCTACAAGGCTGAAAGATTTATTAAGCGGGCTGGTTTCGCTTCCGGATCAGGACGATAGACCGGTTACTGGCTTGGCGTTGGATAGCCGGGCGGTGCTTGGCGGTGATGCGTTTATTGCGTTGGCCGGTGCCAAGCAGCATGGCTTGGCGCATGTTGAACAGGCTATCAATAATGGAGTCTGCGCGGTCATTTTCGATCCGGCCGGGGGTGGCCTGCTGTTGGCAGAGGCTTCGCAATGTAGCGGTTCAAACCATGTGCCGATGATCGCAGTGGAAAACCTGGGCTTAAAGCTGGGCGAGCTGGCCGCGCGTTTTTATGGCGATCCATCCCGGTCTATGACGGTGATCGGCATTACCGGCACGAATGGCAAAACATCGTGCAGTCAGTTTTTAAGCCAGATGCTCGATGATTGCGGAATTATCGGGACACTCGGCTGGGGAGAATGGGGCAAGCTCAACAAGACGCTGAACACTACGCCCGATGCGCTGGCTATTCAGAAAATACTGGCTGAATTACTAAAGAATAAAAAACACACCGTGGCGATGGAAGTTTCCTCGCATGGCTTGGAGCAAGGCAGGGTCAACGGAGTGATGTTTAAAGGCGCGGTATTTACCAATATCAGCCGCGATCACCTCGATTATCACGGCACGATGGACGCTTATGTGCAGGCCAAGCTGGCGCTGCTGAAAACACCGGGTTTAGCTTTCGCGGTGGTGAATTTGGATGATGCATACAGCGGACAGATTATTGCCGCTGTGTCCGAAGCAGTGCAGTTATGGCAATTTAGCGTCAACGGAAAAACAGCGGATTCAGGCGAGTGTGTTAATGCAGAAAATATACTGCATAAAACCGATGGCATCGAATTTGATCTGCGTTGGCAAGATCAGCTGAAGCGGGTGAAAGTGCCGCTTTACGGCGACTTTAATGTAGAGAATGTCCTGACCGTTTTGACTGTCATGTTGGCCATGGGTATTTCGTTGGATGATGCGGCTAAAAGATTGGGGCATATAAAACCGGTTGATGGACGGATGGAGCGATTTGGCGGCAAAACCGATCCATTGATATTTGTCGATTATGCCCATACACCAGATGCCTTGGACAAGGTTTTATCCAGCATGCGCAAGCATTGCAAACAGGCTTTATGGGTGGTTTTCGGTTGTGGCGGCAACAGGGATACCGGTAAGCGCCCGCAAATGGGAAAAATTGCCGAACACTGGGCGGATCATGTGGTGATTACCGATGATAACCCGCGTTACGAAAACGGACTGGATATAGTGAATGATATTTTGGCCGGATGTAGAACAGCGAAGGTTGAGGTCATTCAAAACAGAGAACAGGCGATACAAAAAGTCATAACACAAGCCGCAGTAAATGACTGTGTTGTGATTGCAGGCAAAGGCCATGAACAATATCAGGAAATCAACGGTGTACAACTACCATTTAGCGACAGGCAGGTGGTGATGGAAGCGTTAAAAATGAGAACAGAAAACCTGTGAAAATGATGCTGAGTGACTGTGCCGAATGTGTGCAGGGGCTGCTGGTTGGGGACGATGTTGAAGTCTCATCAGTCAGCATCGATACGCGGGCGATAAAGCCAGGCGAGCTTTATGTTGCGATTAAAGGCGATAATTTCGACGGCAATGAGTTCGTGGGCATAGCCGAGCAAGCAGGTGCTGCGGCAGCCATTGTGCATAAAGGCGTTACGGTAAGCATACCGCATATCGTGGTTGACGATACCCGCCTAGCCTTGGCTGAACTGGCGGGTGCATGGCGGAACAAAGCGTCGGCGTCGGTCGTCGGCATTACCGGCAGTAACGGCAAGACCACCGTCAAGGAAATGGTGGCGGCCATATTGGGTATCAATGGAAATACCTTGTTTACCCAAGGCAACCTGAATAATGACATCGGCGTACCCTTAACCTTGTTGCGCTTGAACGAACAACATCGGTATGCCGTTATCGAGATGGGCGCAAACCATCCGGGCGAGATTGAATACACCAGTCGCTATGCGCAGGCGGATGTTGCGATCATCACCAATGTGGGGCCTGCGCATATAGAAGGTTTTGGCAGCGTTGACGGCGTCGCCAAGGCCAAAGGGGAAATAATCGAGACTCTTAAGCAAGACGGCGTGGCTGTGCTTAATCGCGATGATGATTATTTCGACTACTGGCAAATGGTAGCTGGAACAAGAAAAGTCATATCGTTTGGTATCGATGAACGAGCGGATGTTAAAGCGCATTCCGTTAAAACGGAAATTATTAGCCATGCGTTCGCCACGACTTTTGAGCTGGCGACCGCAAAAGGCGAGTTGACGGTAAAACTAAAGCTTGCCGGCCGGCATAACGTTGTCAACGCATTGGCGGCAACTGCGGCCTGTATGGCGATGGGCATTGATCTGCAACAGATAAAACAGGGACTGGAAAGCGTAAAGCCGGTCACCGGGCGATTGCAGCCGTTGGTAAGTCGTTTAGGCAATATTGTTATCGATGATACCTATAACGCCAATTCAGCTTCATTGAAGGCGGGACTGGATGTGCTGGCTGGCTGTGAAGGGAAACGCTGGCTGGTGTTAGGGGCTTTTGGCGAATTGGGGCCTGAGAGTCCAAAAATACACGAACAAATGGGTGAATTAATCAAATCAAGTGGTGTCGCGCGTCTCCTGGCTATAGGTTCTGATGCCCGAAATACTGTAAAGGTTTTTGGCAAAGGAGCCGCTTTTTTTGATACTCAAGATGAGTTGATTGAAGCGTTAAAACAAGAACTCAAAGGCGATGAAGCAATTTTGATCAAAGGGTCAAGGGCTCAGCGCATGGAAAATGTAGTGGCCGCGCTGGTTGAAAGCTTCCGCTCCTGCTCACGCGCCTTACCTACATCCATGTAGGCATAATTTCAGGATATAGAATGTTACTTTATTTTGCAGATTACTTAATGACCTTTGATGGCGGATTCAGGGTATTCCATTACCTGACCTTTCGCGCCATTCTTGGAGCCTTAACCTCGCTGATGATTTCTTTTATGATCGGGCCGGTCATGATCAGGAAATTAAGCAGCAACAAGATCGGGCAAAGTATTCGCGAGTTGGGGCCCCAATCGCATTATGAGAAGAAAGGCACACCCACCATGGGCGGAACCTTGATACTGGTTGCCATTGCATTCAGCACTCTGTTGTGGGCGGATCTGAGCAACCGCTATATCTGGGTCATTTTATTAGTGACTCTGGGTTACGGCATCATCGGTTTTATCGATGATTACAGAAAAGTCGTCAAGGGTAACAGCGACGGGTTGTCGGCAAAAGCCAAATATTCCTGGCAATCGGTCATAGGCTTAATGGCGGCAGTTTTCTTGTATAAAACCGCAATACTGCCGGCGGAAACGCAATTGATAGTCCCGTTCTTTAAGGACGTCATGCTGGATATGGGCTGGTTGTATATAGTGCTGACCTATTTTGTGATTGTTGGAACCAGCAACGCCGTCAACCTGACTGATGGTTTGGACGGACTGGCGATTATGCCGACCGTGATGGTTGCGACTGGTTTGGGGATTTTTGCTTACTTATCCGGCCATGTGACCTTCTCGCAATATCTGGCGATACCCTATTTGCCCAATGCCGGGGAACTGATCGTATTTTGCGCCGCTTTGGTCGGAGCGGGACTGGGCTTTTTGTGGTTTAACGCCTATCCCGCGATGGTGTTCATGGGCGATGTCGGCGCGTTGGCGCTGGGCGGCGCTTTGGGCGTTTTGGCGGTGCTGGTCAGGCAGGAAATCGTGTTGATGATTATGGGTGGTGTCTTCGTCATGGAAACGGTGTCGGTGATTATTCAAGTGGCCTCGTTCAAAATGACCGGAAAACGCGTCTTTCGGATGGCGCCGATACACCATCATTTTGAATTGAAAGGCTGGCCGGAACCTCGCGTTATTGTGCGCTTCTGGATTATTACAGTCATCCTGGTGTTGATTGGCTTGGCTACTTTGAAACTGAGATAAGAAATGGATAGTGCAGCGATTACAGCATTATTGAAAAAGAATTTTGCACTGGATCCGCAAACGGCCAAGGTGCTGGTCGTGGGCTTGGGCGACACGGGAATTTCGGTTGCGCATTATTTGCAAAGCTTAGACTTTAAATTCGCCATTATCGATAGCCGCGTCAAGCCGCCGATGATGGATGAGTTTTTTCAGCAAATGCCCGATACGCCGGTATTTACCGGCGGTTTTGACGAGGCGGCGTTTAAGGTGGCGACGCATCTGGTGGTCAGTCCCGGCGTATCGCTGAATGAACAGGCGATCATAAAAGCCGTTGCCAATGGCTCGAAAATAGTCAGCGATATTGACCTGTTTGCCTGTTCAGTCGATGCGCCGATTGTTGCGATCAGCGGCTCCAACGGCAAAAGCACCGTGACGACTATGCTCGGTGAAATGGCAAAAGCGGCGGGAATGGAAGTAGGCGTAGGCGGGAATCTGGGCACACCTGCACTGGATTTGCTGGCGTTAAATGCGCAGCTTTACGTGCTGGAATTATCCAGTTTTCAACTGGAGCGTACGTCAGCCCTGAATGCGGCGGCTGCGACGGTGCTCAATGTCAGCGCCGATCATCTGGACAGGCATGCCGATTTAGCCGAATACGCACGGGAAAAACAAAGGGTTTTCAGGGGCGACGGCGCCATGATCATCAATATCGATGATCCTGTTGTCAATACGATGCGGGATGCTCTTAGGAAGACAGTCACCTTCTCGATTAACAAGAAAGCCGATTTCCACCTTGCGTTCGAAGGCGAGACGGAATATCTGATGCACAACGAGTCGTGCCTGATGCCACTGGCTGAATTGCCGCTTGAAGGCAGGCATAACGCGGCTAATGCCTTGGCCGCATTGGCCTTGGGCGTGGCTGTGGGCTTGGATGAACAGATCATGTGCGATGCCTTGCGCAAATTTAAAGGGCTGAGCCACAGGATGCAGCGCGTCGCAGAGATTCGCGGGGTCACCTGGGTTAATGACTCGAAAGCAACCAACATCGGCGCTTGCGTCGCCGCTTTGCAGGGCTATGCGCGCAAGGTGATTTTGATTGCCGGCGGCGATGCGAAAGGCGCCGATATGAATGAATTGACGCCTGCGATCAAGGAAAAAGCAAAAAGCGTGGTGTTGATGGGCAAGGATGCGGGCTTGATAAAACAAGCCCTGAACGGCTGCGTTCCGGTCTATTCCGCAGGCAACATGGTAGAAGCGGTGCAGATTGCCGCGAGCCTTGCCGATGCCGGCGAGAGCGTGTTGCTGTCTCCTGCCTGCGCCAGCCTTGATCAATATAAAAATTACCAGGATCGGGGCGAAAAATTTACCAAGGCGGTGCTGGCGCTGGTTGACCGCGCTGCATCGCCAAAAACGCCCTTTATGGCGACCATATGAACAATCAGCAACGCCGGGAGCACTAATGAAAGCACGGGCTGGGCGATTTCATTTTGATTCGGTATTGCTTTTCGTGAGCATCAGTTTACTGCTGATCGGCTATGTGATGGTGGCATCCGCATCATTGCATCTGGGCATAAAACTGGCCGGAGACGGTTTTTATTATCCGATCAGGCAGTTGATGCATATCGGCTTGGGGCTGATTTTCGGCGGCGGCGTGGCGGCAGTCCCGATGCGGGTCTGGGAACAGAATGGCCCCCGGTTGTTTTTAGTCGGATTGCTGTTATTGATTATCGTGTTGATCCCCGGCTTGGGCGTAAAGGTAAACGGCAGCGTGCGCTGGCTGTCGTTGGGCGGAATCAGGATACAGGTATCCGAAGTGGTTAAGTTTTTTTCCGTCATTTATATGGCCGGGTATGTCACTCGATATCAGGAGTCGGTGCAGAACGCGGCTTTTGGGCTGCTCAAACCGCTGGGGCTGTTTTCGGTGGCCAGCCTGTTGTTGTTGTTGGAACCGGATTTCGGCTCGGCCGTCGTGATCATAATGATAGCGATGGGCATCATGTTTTTAGCCGGCGCGAGATTATCGCAATTTATTGTACTGCTGCTGGTAATTGGCGTACTGGCCATGTTGCTGGTTTATTTTTCGCCTTATCGTCTGGTTCGGGTCACCAGCTTCATGGATCCTTGGGCTGATCCGTTGAAAAGCGGATTCCAGTTAGTCCAGGCGCTGATTTCGTTCGGGCGCGGGGAGTGGCTGGGCGTAGGCTTGGGCAGCGGCGTGCAAAAATTATTTTATTTACCCGAAGCCCACACGGATTTTCTGTTCTCGGTGATCGGTGAAGAATTGGGTTTCCTGGGCGTGATTACCGTGATTGGTTTATTTGCGTTGTTGGTCTGGCGCGCTTTTGCAATCGGCTTGGCCGCCGAACAGGCAGGTCAACGGTTTTCCGCATTTGTCGCTTATGGCTTGGGGATTTGGTTTGGCTTTCAGTCGTTCGTCAACATGGGTGTCAATATGGGCGTTTTGCCGACTAAAGGCCTGACCCTGCCGTTGATGAGTTATGGCGGCGGCAGCATGATGATCATGTGCTGTGCTGTTGCACTGCTATTCCGGGTGCAAAGCGAAGTTGCCGAACTCAATGGCGGAGCATCAAAGAGAAGTCGTCATGGGTAAAAGCATCGTCATTATGGCTGGCGGAACCGGCGGACATGTGTTCCCGGCGCTGGCGGTGGCGCAAGAGTTGATCGAAAAAGGCTGGCAGGTTAGCTGGCTGGGCACGCAGAAAGGACTGGAAGGTCGCGTGATACCGGAACAAGGCATAGAGATCGACTGGTTATCGGTTGCCGGTGTCCGGGGCAAAGGCTGGCTGTCGAAAATAACCGCTGTATTTTTGTTGATCAAGGCCTGCATTCAGGCAATGAAAATATTACGGCAGCGCAAACCGGATGTGGTGTTGGGAATGGGTGGTTTTGTCGCGGGGCCTGGCGGACTGATGGCAAAACTATTAGGCATACCGCTGATCATTCATGAGCAAAATCGGGTGCCGGGAACCACCAACCGATTGTTGGCCCGCATGGCCAACCAGGTATTGGAGGCATTTCCTGACAGCTTTGATAAAAAGCTTAATGCCAAATTCACCGGAAACCCGCTCAGAAAACAGTTTACAAAATCTGCTGTAGGGGTATCCCTTGTGGATACCCATGCGATACGCGAACAATGGACACCCACAAGGGGTGGCCCTACAGAATCGAGGATTAACATTCTGGTCGTTGGCGGCAGCCAGGGAGCTCAGGTATTGAACGAAGTTGTGCCTGAGGCACTGGCCGAATTAAATAATGTAGAAGTAAGGCACCAAACCGGCGCAGCCATGCAGAAGCAAGTCGAGAGCCGGTATAAAGAATTAGGCGTGAACGCGGAAGCCCAGGTCTTTATAGAAGATATGGTGTCGGCCTATCAATGGGCGGATCTGGTGATTTGCAGATCCGGCGCAATGACCGTCAGCGAAGTGGCGGCAGCTGGGGTTCCGGCCATTTTTATACCGTTGCCGAATGCGATAGACGATCATCAAACAGCCAATGCCCGGTATTTAACCGATGCCGGTGCAGGGCTGCTGTTGATGCAAAAAGATTTGAACGCAGCAACGCTGGTAGAACACATAACAAAGGTACTGAAGCAATTGGATGTAATGAGTAAAACAGCAAAAGAATACGCACGCTTGGATGCAACGGAAATCGTTGCCGGTGTTTGCATGGCCGAGGCGGGATTATGACAAATCGACAGGAATGGCGATTTGCACGCACGCCAGTGCGCCCGCAGGGTGGCGTACAGGGAGGTACGCAATGACCTTTTCTAAAACCCAGATGCAGACCCAGGCATTAGGCGGAGTCGACCGGATACATTTTGTCGGCATAGGCGGCACCGGGATGAGCGGCATTGCAGAGGTGCTGTCGAACCTGGGTTATCACGTCTCGGGTTCGGACATCAAAGAAAGCGCGGTGACCCAAAGATTGGCCGGTCTCGGCGTGGCCATCAACATCGGGCATAAACGGGAAAATATAGCCAAGGTCGATGTGGTGGTCGCTTCCAGCGCCATAGACCGCAGCAATGAAGAAATAGACGAAGCTTATATTCAACGGGTACCGGTCATTCCGCGCGCGGAAATGCTGGCTGAGTTGATGCGTTTTCGGTTCGGCATTGCCGTAGCCGGAACCCACGGCAAGACCACAACCACCAGTTTGACTGCAAGCGTTCTGGCCGAAGGCGGACTTGATCCCACTTTTGTGATCGGCGGGCGCTTAAACAGCGCAGGTAGCAATGCCAAATTAGGCTTAGGCAATTACCTGGTTGCCGAAGCTGATGAAAGCGACGCGTCATTTTTATATTTGCAGCCGATGATGGCCATCGTCACCAATATCGACCAGGATCATATGGCGACCTATGAGGGCAGTTTTCAGCGCTTAAAGGATACCTTTATCGAGTTTCTGCACCATCTGCCGTTTTACGGGTTGGCGGTAATGTGCTTGGATGATGAAGGTGTCAGGGAGATCCTGCCGAGAATATCCAAGCCGGTAACGACTTATGGCGTCCATGAAGATGCCGATGTGCGCGCGGTCAATATCAAGCAAGAGGGCATGCATACCTCTTTTGAAGTGTTACGCAGAGGCGACTATCCGTCGTTGCATGTCACCTTGAATATGCCCGGCTGGCATAACATGCTCAATGCGCTGGCAGCGATTTGCGTCGCCAGCAAACTGGCGGTCGATGATGCAGCCATTATCAGGAGCCTGGGTGGATTTAAAGGCATAGGCAGACGCTTTCAGATTAACGGCGATTTGCCGATGGGCCCGGGCAAACTGACTTTGGTTGATGATTACGGTCATCATCCGCGCGAGATTGCTGCGACGCTTGAAGCCTTGCGTCAGGCTTGGCCGGATCGGCGTAAAGTCATCGTTTTCCAGCCGCACCGATATACCCGCACCAGAGACTTATTTGAAGATTTCGTACAGGTGCTGTCAACCGTTGACGTGCTGATCCTGATGGACGTTTATTCGGCAGGCGAAACGGCGATTCCCGGCGCGGACGGCAGGGCATTAAGTCGGGCCATCCGTATACGCGGACAGGTCGATCCGGTGTTTGTCGAAAACTGGGAGGAATTGCCGCAAATATTGGCAGGCATCGTCTTAGCCGATGATGTGCTCTTGACCATGGGAGCGGGCAATGTCGGGCAGATTGCCGCCCAGTTGCCGCAGTCGTTGGCTGAGGCATTGCAGGATAAGATCTCAACTGGAAATGATCTATGAAAGGTCAATTGCTAAAACATGAAAAACTGGCGAAGTACACCAGTTGGCGCATTGGCGGCCCTGCGGATCAGTTGTACATCCCGCAGGATCGGCAAGACCTGATCGAATTTATAAAGACGCTGCCGGATTCCGAGCCGGTGTTCTGGATGGGGTTGGGCAGCAATTTACTGGTCAGGGATGGTGGTATACGCGGCACGGTGGTTAACACCAAGGGCCGGTTAAAAGAGATGGGCTTGACCGATGACGGTTCAGTTTATGTTGAAGCGGGCGTCCCCTGCGCACATGTGGCGCGTTTTTGCGGGGAACGGGGCTTGATCGGTGCGGAGTTTTTGGCGGGCATACCCGGAACCATGGGCGGAGCCTTAAAAATGAATGCAGGGGCTTTCGATGGAGAAACCTGGGCTATTGTTAAAAGCGTGGACATGCTGGACAGGTCGGGAAAGGTCACGCAGAGAAAGCCTGAGGATTTCAAGATAAGTTACCGGTCGGTCATGGGATTTGAAAACGAATGTTTTCTATCCTGCCTGCTGACTTTGCAGCAAGGCGATACGACAGCGAGCCAGCAGAAGATTAAAGGCTTATTGGAAAAACGGGGGGCGACGCAGCCGACCAATCAGCCCAGTTGCGGGTCGGTATTTAAAAACCCCCAAGGCGATTATGCGGCGCGGTTGATAGAGCAAGCCGGTTTGAAAGGCTATGCGATAGGCGGTGCGTGTGTGTCGGAAAAACATGCGAATTTTTTAATCAATACCGGCAATGCGACGGCAGCGGACATCGAGGCTCTCATTCAATATGTCCGGGACAAGGTTGAGCAACAATACGGAGTGGTCTTACAGACCGAGGTTTGTATGGTAGGTGTAGCAATATGAAAGCATTGGCGTTAAATAAGCCTGAACAGTTTGGCCGTGTCGCGGTACTGATGGGCGGTTCGGCGGCGGAAAGGGAAGTCTCGTTAAGAAGCGGGGCGGCTGTTTATGAAGCCTTGAAAAATAAAGGCGTGGATGCGATTGCCGTTGATGTGACAGGCAGTCCGATTGACGCGTTGGCAGGGCTAAAGATCGACCGGGTATTTAACATTATCCACGGACGCGGCGGCGAAGATGGCGTGCTGCAAGGGGTGCTTGAAGTGCTGGGGATACCCTATACCGGCAGCGGCGTGATGGCGTCGGCACTGACCATGGATAAGCTTAGAACCAAGTTGTGCTGGCAGGGTTACGGTCTGATCACGCCCAAGTGGTGTTTATTGCAAGACGAAACCGATCTTGATGCCTGCATAGCAAAACTGGGTTTTCCGGTTATCGTCAAACCGGCGCAGGAAGGCTCCAGTATCGGTATGAGCAAGGCGACAAACCGGGATGAGTTGCAAAAAGCATTGGCCGTGGCGGCACAATATCGCTGCGATGTTTATGCCGAGGCCTGGGTTACCGGTAAGGAATATACCGTTGCAGTATTGGCTGGGGACGACTGCATGGCCGCGACTGCTCCCGGCAGTCTTGCGGCATTTCCTCCATCCATGGAGGTCAGATCAGGAGGTACGACCCCAGGGATGGGGGAGGTAGAGCAATGCATGGAGCAATTGCCGAGAGTAATGCATGGAGCAATTACCGAGGCGCTGCCGGTTATTAGGCTGGAAACCCCAAATGCATTTTACGATTACGAAGCCAAATACCAGGCGACGACAACGCAATACCATTGCCCTTGCGGCCTGAGCCAGGAGCAGGAACAGTTGCTAAGGGATTTGGCGGTAACGGCCTGCAAGGTGGTTGGCGTTAAAGGTTGGGGACGGGTGGATGTATTTATCGACGACTTAGGGCAGTATCAGTTGATTGAAGTGAATACGGTTCCCGGCATGACCGACCACAGCTTGGTGCCGATGGCGGCGAGACAGGCGGGTATGGATTTTGAGGAATTGGTCTGGCGCATTCTGGAAACCAGTTGCGGGTAATGGTAGATGACCGGTAATTATTTGGCCACAGATGAACACGGATTATACGGATTGCTTGTGCAGTTTATCCGTGCTCATAAGTGTTCATCTGTGGCTGAACATTTATGAAGGCCGTAGCAAAAATCATATTCACCGTATTGCTGTTGGCTGGACTGGTTTGGATGGCGGGTGTTGGCGTCAAGCGTATCCCGATTAAATATGTGCGTACCGAAGGGGTTTTTCAATACCTCAGCAAGGACGAGATAAAAACGGCTTTGCAGCCCTTGGTGATGACCGGTTTTTTCGATGCCGATATGCAGGCCATACATCAGGCGGTTTCGGAATTGACCTGGGTGGATACCGTTACGGTCAAACGGGTCTGGCCCGATGCGATTGACATAAAAATACGCGAAAAGAAGCCCTATGTGCGCTGGGGTCAACAAAGACTGGTCAGCGCACGGGGCGAGATTATTACACCGAAAAACATAGAACCGTTTAAGACCTTACCGATATTGCAAGGACCCGAATTGCAGCAGGTAAAGACGTTGGAAATAATGAAGGGTGTTAACACGGCATTAGCCGATCAGTCGATGAAAATGGCGGAGTTTACGATTAATGACCGGTGGGCGTGGAAGATCAAATTAACAACAGGTTTGGAAATACTGTTGGGACGAAATGAACAGCTAAAGAAGTTACAGCGTTTTTTAAAAACGCTGGAAGTACTAGGACAAGAGCAGGTTGAGAAAATAGCAATAGTCGATTTGAGGTATCCCAATGGCTATGCGGTTTCATGGAAACCGGGAACTGAAGAAATCGACTGGTCGCATCGGTTCCATACCGATAGCGACACTTCCACCATCCTTGGTGGTCGGAAGAATAATGGCTGAACCTCAACGTGAAACAGATGGTTAATTGGAAAAGTTAATGCAGAGTAAACAAAATGGCTAAAAAAACAGAGCGTAATTTAATAGTCGGGCTGGACATCGGCACGTCAAAGGTCGCCGCTATTGTTGGAGAGCTCAGCAGTGATGGCAATATAGAAATCATCGGCATTGGCTCAACACCATCGCGAGGCTTGAAAAAAGGCGTCGTGGTGAATCTGGAATCGACCGTGCAATCCATACAGCGTGCTATTGAAGAGGCTGAATTAATGGCAGGATGCCAGATCAAGTCGGTTTATGCGGGCATTGCGGGCAGTCATATCAGAAGCCTTAATTCTCACGGTATCGTGGCTATTAAGGACAAGGAAGTGACCCAGTATGACATAGACAGGGTGATCGATTCGGCCCGCGCCGTGGCAATTCCTGCGGATCAGAAAATTCTGCATATTCTGCCGCAGGAGTTTGTGATCGATCTTCAAGAAGGCATCAAGGAGCCTATCGGGATGTCGGGCATTCGGCTGGAGGCCAAGGTGCACATGGTCACCGGCAGTGTCAGCGCGTCGCAAAATATCGTCAAGTGCATCCGGCGCTGCGGCCTGGAAGTCGAGGACATTGTGCTGGAGCAATTGGCATCCTGCAATTCGGTGCTGACCGAAGATGAAAAGGAATTGGGCGTTTGCCTGATCGATATTGGCGGCGGCACTACGGATATCGCGATTTTTGTCGAGGGCGCGATAAAGCATACCGCAGTGATTCCGATAGCGGGCGATCAGGTGACCAATGATATTGCAGTCGCACTGCGGACGCCGACGCTGAATGCCGAGGACATCAAACGCAAATATGCCTGCGCTTTAACGCAGTTGGCGAATGTTGATGAGGTTATTGAGGTGCCCAGTATCGGCGACAGGGCGCCACGCAAGATTTCAACGCAAAATCTGGCTGAGATTATTGAGCCTCGCTATGAAGAGTTGATGCTTCTGGTTCAATCGGAACTAAGACGTAGCGGATTTGAAGAATTGATTGCCGCCGGGATTGTGTTAACGGGCGGCAGTTCGAAAGTAATGGGATTGATCGACTTGGCGGAAGAGATTTTCCATATGCCTGTGCGGATGGGCGGACCGCAAAATGTGACAGGGTTAACCGAGGTGGTTAAAAACCCGATCCACTCCACAGGGGTCGGATTGTTAATGTATGGCAAAGATCACCAGGGTGTGGGCAGAAGCATTGATTCTGACGGCCCCAGCGTGTTCTCAAGAATGAAGAACTGGTTTCAGGGTAATTTTTAATAATTTTTGTAATAATTAAGGGGCAACGGTTATGGCTATGAAATACGAATTAATGGATATGAGTAACGAACATGCGGTCATCAAAGTTATCGGTGTTGGCGGCGGCGGCGGCAATGCAGTCAGTCACATGGTCGGTAATCTTGTCGAGGGTGTTGAATTCATCTGTGCAAATACCGATGCACAGGCATTAAGAAAGCTAAACATTGATACGATAATCCAGTTAGGCGTCGAATTAACCAAGGGATTGGGTGCAGGCACCAATCCTGAAGTCGGCAGAATGGCGGCAGACGAAAACAAAGAGCGCATCAGAGAAGTTTTGCAGGGCGCTGACATGGTGTTCCTGACTGCCGGCATGGGCGGCGGCACCGGCACTGGAGCGATTCCGGTGATTGCCGAAATTGCCAGAGGCATGGGCATACTGACGGTTGCCGTGGTGACCAAACCTTTTTCATTTGAAGGCAAAAAGAAACTGGCAACTGCGGAGCAAGGCATAGCAGAGCTTGAAAGGTTCGTAGACTCCTTGATCATCATTCCGAATCAAAAATTATTGCCGGTACTGGGCAACGATGTGTCTTTGATCAATGCATTTAAAGCGGCTAATGACGTGTTATTGGATGCCGTACAGGGCATTACCGAACTTATCGTTCATCCAGGCATGATTAACGTCGATTTTGCCGATGTCAGAACCGTGATGTCCGGCATGGGGGCTGCGATTATGGGCACAGGTTCGGCAAAAGGCGAATACCGGGCGCGGGAAGCGGCTGAGAAAGCCATTGCCTGTCCATTGCTGGAAGACATTAATTTACAAGGTGCGCGCGGTATTTTGGTGAATATTTCTGCCGCAGACATGGGTATAGCCGAGTTTGATGAGGTCGGTAATATTGTTCACGAATTTGCTTCGGAAGATGCAGTTATCAAAATCGGCATGTCTATTAACCCTGAGTTGGGCGATGAGATTAAAGTGACTGTGGTGGCTACAGGCATGGGCTTGCCATCCCGAGTGGTTAAACTTGCGCCCAAAGCATCGGTCGGGTTCATGAATCAAAATGTGGCTGGTGAAGCCAATTATGAAGGCCTGGATAAACCTACGGTTATGCGTCAAAACAAAACCGAAGGCAGAGAAACGCGTTTTGGCGCCCAGCCGAAAAAAGACATGGATTTAGATTATCTGGATATTCCAGCTTTTCTAAGACGTCAAGCTGACTAGTGAGTCCAAGTACAAAGGATTCAGTCTTCGGGTCTGATTGTGGTAAAATTTGTGTTTTTTGCCCTCTTTACTTAGCGTTATTTATTTTATGATTAAACAGCGAACTTTAAAAAACACAATCAGGGCAACAGGTGTAGGTCTGCACACGGGCGATAAAGTTTATTTAACTTTACGCCCGGCTGAGGCGAATACCGGAATTAAATTTCGCAGAGTCGATTTGGATACGCCGGTGACCATTGACGCAACGCCCGAAAATGTTGGCGAAACCGTACTGTCGACAACGCTGGTTGCAGGCGATGTCAAAATATCAACCATCGAGCATCTGCTTTCGGCTTTTGCCGGATTAGGCATAGACAATGCAATTATCGATGTCAGTGCCGCAGAGGTTCCGATTATGGATGGCAGCGCAGGGCCTTTTGTCTTCCTGTTACAGTCGGCGGGAGTTGAAGAGCAAGATAGTCCGAAGCAGTATATCCGTATAAAGCGCAGCATAAAAGTTGAGGATGGCGACAAATGGGCGGCTTTTGAGCCATTTGAAGGCTTCAAGGTTACTTTTACGATTGATTTTCAACACCCGGCTTTTGAGGAGCATGTAAAAACCGCCACGATGGACTTTTCGTCGACTACTTTTGTCAAGGAAGTGAGTCGGGCCAGGACTTTCGGCTTCATGAAAGATATTGAAATGTTGCAGAAAAATAACCTGGCGTTGGGCGGGAGCCTTGAAAATGCGATTGTGGTCGATGATGATAAAGTTATCAACGAAGACGGTCTGCGCTATGCGGATGAATTTGTTAAACATAAAATTCTTGATGCGATAGGCGATTTATATCTCTTAGGGCATAGCCTGATAGGCGAGTTTACCGGCTATAAATCGGGCCATGGCTTGAACAATAAATTACTGCGCGCTTTATTGAATGATAAGGACGCCTGGGAAATGGTCACCTTTGACGATGAAGAAAATGCCCCGATTTCCTTTATGCGTTCGGCGGAATCACCCAGGTCTGCTGCATAAGGCCGACAGCTTTGCCAGCGTTGCACTCAGTTTCTGCAGCGACAGTTTCAATTGCTCATCCGAAATGGTGAGACTCTGATCATGGATCAGCGCTATTTTTTCTGCCGAGGGAATGATCGGCGTCCGTTCGGGTAGAGATGTTGCAGACAGCACCTCTACCCTCACTTTAATCTGCATAATCGAGACCGACTCCCGGGTTACCGGAGCGATAGCAGCGAGAATCGCGCTGTTGTAAAAGCGCAGTTGGGAAGCCCAGGCGGCTGTGTCGGTATAAACCAGCAGTTTCTTGCCGTTAATAACGCAGTGCACCGCATGTTCGGCTAGCCCTGCCGGCAACACCTCATGAATCCGCTGCAGAACCCGTTTTTGCTGATCAATCTGGCTATAAAAGTGAGCGATGGTGCGGTTCGGGAACGATAGCGCCGCTTTGAAGGGAGTTGGTTTTTTTGCCATAAGTATTCGTCTGTCAATGCGGGTCGAAAAGTCTTACCGGGTTATTGGTTTATCCGGCATAGTGGGATATAGTTGGTTCCAGTAAGGGAATAAGTCGCTGTAATGTAATAATTCGTCAGTATCATATCCACAAACATCCAGAAAGATAAAGCCAGGGAGATAAAGTGAGACAGTTTATTCGTGGTATCGCAGAAAACAATCATTATCAGGCAACGCATTTGTTGCAAATTCTAAGGCAAATCCAATCCCGTTATCATTATATCCCGGAACCAGCAATAGAGCAGCTGTCCGAGTTGCTAAGCATTCCCCGGCCGCAAATCATCAGCGTCATTGAATTCTACAGTTTTTTCCATCTGATCCCCAGAGGCCAATATGAGCTGTTGATCAGCGATTCCATCACCGATCATATGCTGGGCAAGAAAAGCCTGCTTGATTATCTGGCGAATAAGCTGGGTGTTGCGGTTGGCGAAGTCAGGGAAGATGGAGTGGTCAGCCTGGATAACACGTCATGTACTGGCATGTGCGATCAAGGGCCCGCCGGTTTGGTAAACGGCTATGCATTGACCCGGCTGGATCATTCCACAATTGATAAAATCGCAGCGTTGATTAATCAACAAAAACCGCTGGACGAATGGCCGAACGAGTTATTTCAGGTCGATGATAATATCTACAAATCCGGTTTATTGCTGGACCAGCAGATTGAGCAAGGCGCGGCGCTTAAATCGGCCTTTAAACGGGGACTCAAGGAAACGCTGAAAGAAATTGACTACTCGGGTTTGCGGGGTCGTGGCGGAGCCGGATTTAAAACGGCGATCAAGTGGCAATTTTGTTCTGAAGAACAACAGTCTGTGCGTTACGTGGTGTGTAATGCCGATGAGGGCGAGCCCGGTACGTTTAAGGATAGGGTGCTGTTGAATTCTTATGCGGACCAGGTTTTTGAAGGCATGACCGTGTGCGCCGCGATTATCGGCGCTAAGCAGGGCTTTTTATATTTGCGCGGCGAGTATTTGCATCTACAAGATAAGCTGCAAAGCATTTTGGATCAGCGCCGTCAAAATGGTTTGCTGGGTAACAATATTTTGGGCGCAGGCTTGGATTTCGATATTGAAATCTGTCTGGGTGCAGGCGCTTATATTTGCGGTGAAGAATCCGCGTTGATCGAATCGCTGGAAGGCAAAGCCGGTATTCCGCGCAACCGTCCGCCTTATCCCGTCACGCAGGGCTATTTGGGCAAACCGACCGTAGTCAATAATGTGGAAACATTCCTGGCTGCTGCCGGTATTGCAGTCAATGGCGGTGACTGGTTTGCCAATATCGGCACCGAAAAATCAAAAGGCACCAAGATACTCAGTATCAGCGGTGATTGTGCGCATCCCGGCATCTATGAATATCCGTTCGGCACGACAATTCAGACTATTCTAAATGACTGCGGCGCGGACGATGTGTTGGGTGTCCAGGTAGGCGGGCCGTCGGGAACTTTTATTTCCAATCAGGAATTCGACCGCAAACTGGCTTTTGAGGATTTGGCTACCGGCGGATCATTCATTATTTTCAACTCCAGTCGTAACATTCTCGACATGGTTCATAACTTTACGCATTTTTTCGCCCATGAAAGCTGTGGATTTTGTACGCCATGCCGGGTAGGCACTTCGTTGTTGCAAAAGCAGATCGATAAGATTGTCGAAGGTCACGGCTCGGCGGGCGATGTGGTTGCGTTGGAAGAATTGTGTCAGCTGGTCAAAAACTATAGCCATTGTGGCTTGGGCCAAACTGCTGCGAATCCGATATTAACAACGCTGGAACGCTACCCCGATTTGTACCAAGACCGACTAAAAGAAATCAGTTATGAACCGGGATTCGATTTGGATGGTGCGCTGGAAACAGCGCGGCGCATGGCGAATCGGGATGATGCCGGAGCGCATTTGGCCCAGACTCAGATGGAGAGCGAACATGAGTAAAACAATTACTATCGATGGCAAAACCATCCCTTTTGAAGACGGCCAGACCATTATGGATGCCGCGATGGCGGCAGGTGTCTACATCCCGCACTTATGTCATCAACCGGAATTTACTCCGCATGGCAGCTGCAAGCTATGCACGGTCAAAGTCAACGGGCGCAACTGTTCTGCCTGTACCTACCCGGCAATGGACGGTCAGGACGTGCTTAATGAGACCGAAGAGTTGATTGAAGACCGGAAGAGAATCACCCAGATGCTATTTGTGGAAGGTAATCATTTTTGCCCGTCCTGCGAAAAAACCGGTAACTGCCAGCTGCAAGCCGTTGCTTATCATTTGAACATGCTCGACAACCATTTTCCGCTGTTTTACCCGGATCGGGAAGTGGACGCCTCTCACCCCGAAGTGATGATCGACCATAACCGCTGCATTTTCTGCACGCTGTGCGTCCGCGCAAGTCACGAAAAAGACGGTAAAGACGTGTTTGCAATCAGCGGGCGCGGTATTCACAAACATTTGATCGTCAATGCCGAAAGCGGCTTGCTGAAAGATACCGACGTGGCAGCGACGGATCACGCGGCGCACATTTGCCCTACCGGCGCAATTCTGATCAAGCGCACCGGTTACCAAGTGCCGATCGGCCAGCGCATTTACGATCATCAACAAATCGATCAAGTAAGTTTAGCCACGGAGCATCCTAAGCATGGCGAATAAAATTAGAGTAGCGACAACATCGCTGGCAGGCTGCTTCGGCTGTCACATGTCTTTTCTGGATATAGACGAACGGATGCTGCAACTGGCCGAAGTCGTGGAGTTCGATCGCTCACCGATTACCGACATAGAGCATTGCACCAACTGCGATATAGGCCTGATTGAAGGCGGCGTGTGCAATTCCGAAAACGTGCATGTGCTTAGGGAGTTTCGCAACAACTGCAAAATCCTGGTTGCGGTCGGCGCCTGCGCGATTAACGGCGGACTGCCCGCGATGCGCAACCATATTCCTCTAGAAGAATGCCTGAACGAGGCTTATCTGGACGGTATCGGCGTGGAAAACCCGAAGATCCCCAGCGATATAGAATTACCGTTGCTGTTGGACCAAGTGCATCCGATTCATGAAATCGTCAAAATCGATTATTACTTGCCCGGCTGTCCGCCGTCGGCGGACGTGTTCTGGAAATTCCTGACCGATTTGATCGAAGGGCGTGAACCTTCATTACCTTATGAGTTGGTTCATTACGATTGAGTGACTTCAATAACTGAGAGGAAAACCATGTACACGGTTTATAAAATCAATGCCGATGAGTTAAACGAAAATTTTATCGCATCCATCAAGGCGCAGTTTCAACACAAAGATATTGAGATTGCCATTTGCGAAACGGCGCAAGCTGAACAGGATGAAACCGATTATTTATTGAGCGATCCCGCTAATAAAGCGCGTCTATTAGGAGCGATAGACAATGTAAAAAAGGGTAAATTGGTAACTGCCCATTTAAACGATCTGTAATGAATATTGCTTTTGAACAAGATGCTTTTGAGGATTTTACTAGCTGGGCAAGCGAGGATAAAAAACTCTATAAACGTCTTGTTAGCCTGATTAAAGAAACTACGCGAAATCCATATACAGGCTTGGGAAAACCTGAAGCCTTAAAGCATGAGTTACAAGGTTATTGGTCGCGCCGCATTAATGATGAGCATCGCTTGGTGTATAAAGTTGAAGCCGATAGACTGATTGTTATTAGCTGTAAGTATCATTATAAAAAATAACAAATACGAGAATTATTATGTACGAACATTTAGAAACAGCTGAAAACCGGGACAGTTTAAAACGCGTTGTCGTCGATCCGGTTTCGCGTGTTGAAGGGCACGGCAAAGTCACTTTATTGTTGGATGCGGATAATAAAGTCCAGCAAGCTAGGTTGCATATCGTTGAATTTCGAGGCTTCGAACGATTCATTCAAGGCAGGCCGTATTGGGAGTTGCCGGTTTTAGTGCAGCGGTTATGCGGCATCTGTCCGGTCAGTCATCATCTGGCCGCTGCCAAAGCCATCGACCAACTGGTCGGTATCGATCCTGAAAACCTGCCTGTTTCGGCCGACAAATTAAGGCGTCTGCTGCATTTCGGGCAAGTGCTGCAATCCCACGCCCTGCATTTCTTTCATTTATCCAGCCCGGATTTGCTGTTCGGCTTTGAGAGCGACATCAGCAAGCGTTCGGTTATCGCGGTATTGGCTGAGTATCCAGAAATCGGCGTACAGGGCGTAAAACTGCGCAAATACGGCCAGGAAGTCATTCGCATGGTGTCGGGCAAACGTATTCACGGCACCGGCGCGATTGCAGGCGGCATGAATAAATCGTTGAGCAAAGCCGAACGCGACTATCTGCTGGAAGATATCGACCAGATGATAACCTGGGCGGAAGGTTCGGTTGCGCTGATAAAAAAAGTGCATTGCTCCAATCTGCCTTATTACGATGAGTTTGCCACTATACGTACCAATTATTTGGGATTGACCAAACCGGACGGCGCACTGGAGCTTTATCACGGCGGTATCCGCGCCAAGAATGAGCACGGCGAAACCCTTATGGATCACATCGATTATTGCAAATATAACGATTATATCCATGAAGAAGTTCGCTCATGGACGTATATGAAGTTTCCGTACCTGCTGTCACTGGGGCAGGAACAAGGCTGGTATCGGGTCGGGCCGTTGGCGCGGGTCAATAACTGCGACTACATCGACACCCCGTTGGCGGAAGCCGCTCGTGTCGAGTTTAAAGCGCACAGCAGCGAAGCGATGGTGCATAGCACCCTGGCGTTTCACTGGGCGCGCTTGATTGAAGTCCTGCATTGCGCCGAAAGCATTAAAGAGCTGCTCAACGACCCCGACATCATGGGTCATGATTTGGTGGCGCAAGGCGAAAAGCGTTATGAAGGCATAGGTGTGATTGAAGCGCCGCGCGGCACCTTGTTTCATCACTATCAAGTCGATGAAAACGACATCGTCACCAAAGCCAACCTGATCGTTTCGACCACCAGCAATAACATGGCGATGAATGAATCGGTGCGGCAAGTGGCGGCAGAATATCTATCAGGCCGGGAACTGACCGAACCCTTGTTGAACAACCTGGAGGTGGCGATACGCGCTTACGATCCTTGTTTGTCCTGCGCGACCCATGCGGTAGGCAAAATGCCGCTGCAACTTGAGCTGGTTGATGCCGAAGGCAAGCTGATCGATAAGCTTATCAAACACGGCGACGGTCAAATCGAGCGGGATAATGCCTAAACCGGTCTTGCTGTTCGGTTACGGCAATCTCAGTCGCGGCGACGATGCGCTGGGGCCGTTGCTGCTCGAATACGCCGAAACTCATTGCGACTTGGATGATATTGAAATACTGACTGACTTCCAGTTGCAAATCGAACATGCGCTGGATCTGGAAAACAGGCGGCTGGTGTTGTTTGTTGATGCGTCTGTAGCCTGCGTCAATGCGTTTGATTTTGCGGTGCTTGAACCTGCCAGGGATAAAAGCTATACGACTCACGCGATGAGCCCTGCGGCGGTTTTGGATGTGTATCAATCGATCAAAAAGCAAACGCCGCCGCCGTGTTTTTTGCTGAGCATCAAAGCCGAGAAATTCGAATTGGGCGATGGTTTAAGCGCGAATGCCGAAACTAATTTAGTTGAAGCATGTTCGTTTGCAGGACGCTTGTTAAGCAATCCCGAACTTGATTTCTGGCTGAAACAGGTAAATGCCGCCGAGTCATGCCTGCTAACGTAAACTTTGTAGGAGCGGGCCATGCCCGCGATATTTTGGCTACAATTATTCACATTTACGCGCCCCGGTCGCGGGCATGGCCCGCTCCTACGAGGTTATTGGCTTTAAGTCGACAGCATTGCATGGCACAGGGATAGCCATGCATGAGCTCTCCCTCCTTGAAAACGTCAGGGAAATCCTGGAAAACCATGCCCTGAGCCAGAACTTCAACAAGGTCACCCAAGTGACCCTGGAAATCGGCAAGCTTTCCAGCGTGGAGCCGGATGCGTTGCGCTTCGGTTTCGACGTGGTGATGAAAGATTCATTGGCAGAAAATGCCGAATTGATAATTTCCGATATAGCGGGATTGGGGGTTTGCCGGCAATGTGGGCTACAATTCGAATTGGAAACTTCGCATGATCCTTGTCCCCATTGCGCCAGCCCTTTTGTTAAAATCATTCAGGGCGCGGAAATGAAAATTAAAGACTTGATTGTTATCTAAGCAAGCAAAAGAGTTTTTACCACGAAGAGCATGAAGCTGTAGGGATAGCAACGTGCATCCCATACCCATCAACTTAAGACATTTCACCACGAAGGCACGAAGAACAACCAAAGTAAAAGTTTCGTGCTCTTCGTACCTTCGTGGTGATTTAAAAAAATACTTACACTCTTACAGGTCACTATTTATGTGCGGAATATGCGGTTGCAGCCAACCCGGCAAAATTAACAAACTCCAGCCTGTAAGCGGGCGAGTTCATCAGCATGACCACGATCACGATCACGGTCATCACCATCACGACGCAGAGCGGCTGATTAAAGTCGAGCAAGACTTGCTCAGTAAAAACAATGCCTACGCGGGGCAAAACAGGACGTATTTTCAGCAGCACAATATTTTTACGTTGAATCTGGTTTCCAGCCCCGGTGCAGGAAAAACCACGTTGCTGGTTGAAACCATTAAAGTCTTAAAAGACCGCTTTCCTATCGCCGTCATCGAAGGCGATCAGCAAACCGAGCATGATGCGGATCGAATCAGGGCCACCGGTGTGCCCGCGTTGCAAATCAACACCGGCCGGGCCTGTCATCTCGATGCGCACGGCATCGGTCATGCAATCCAGGAGCTGGGCGTACAAGCCAACAGCCTGCTGGCTATAGAAAATGTCGGCAACCTGGTCTGCCCGTCTTCATTCGATTTGGGCGAAGCGCATAAAGTCGTGGTGTTGTCAGTGACCGAAGGCGACGATAAGCCGCTCAAATATCCGGACATGTTTCATGCGGCAGACTTGATGATCATCAATAAAACCGACTTGCTGCCTTATGTCGATTTTGATGTGGAGCGTTGTATTAATTACGCCCGGCAGGTCAACCCCGACATACAGATCATTCAGTTGTCATCGACCAAGGGCGATAATTTTTCAGCTTGGACAGATTGGCTAGCCGGGCATGTTAAGCTGGAAGCTTAAGAGTTGTGCGGCTTAATTACAAACCCGCTTAACCGGAAAATGGCAGCTAAACTGGCTGCCCTTGCCCAATTCGCTGGCGATGCTTAACTTGGCATCGTGCCGCATCAGTACATGTTTAACGATAGCCAAGCCTAGCCCTGTGCCTCCCACCTTCTTTTTGCGCTTGACCTCAGACCGGTAAAATCGTTCGGTAACGCGAGGAATATCGGCCGCAGCAATGCCTTCGCCCTGATCTTCAACATCCAGCACGATGCTGTCGTTGGCTCGATACCAGCGCACTTTTACCACGGAATCTTCCGGCGAATATTTAAGCGCATTGCCCAGCAGGTTGGTGAAGGCGCTACGCAATTCCTGCTCTTCGCCAGTGATATGCACATCGGTTTCCAGACTCAATTCGATCCGGGCGGGAATGTTGCCAGCAAGAGGTAGGTCGGGAGCGGAAGCTTTGTTGTGCAAGGTCTCCGCTTCCTTGCAAATCTGGCTTAATAAAGCCGGGATATTAACGCACTCGGTTTTCTTCTGCTGGGTTTCCAGACGGGTCAGCAACAGCAAGTCGTCGACCAGGTGCTGCATGCGCTCGGTTTGCCCCTGCATTTGCTGGAACGAGGTGGTCAATAACGGTGATTCGCCGTCATCCATGTCCTGCAAGGTTTCCAGATAACCTTTCAATACGGTCAGAGGGGTTCTGAGTTCATGCGACACATTGGCCACAAAATCTTTGCGCATCCGTTCCATTTTTTTCAGCTGCGTCACGTCCTGGGCCAATAACAGGCGCAAGCCGGCGCCATAGGTGATAATTCGCACGGCCAGCGTGATGCGATGGTTGACCGGCGAAGGCAAGATGACGGGTTCGCTATAATTCCCCGATTTAAGATAGCGGATAAATTCAGGGAAACGAATCAGGTTGGGGATGCGCTGGCCTTTATCCGATTGCTGCAAGCCGAAAACTTCCCTGGCCGCTTTATTCGCCCACTCAATCTCGTCATTGGAGCCCAAAACGACGGCGGCATCCGGTAACGCTTCGGTGGACTGGCGAAACTGGTCAACCATTTTGCCCAGTTTCTTTTTGCGTTTTTTTTCGTTCTTTTTGATGCGGTAAACATGGTAGTAAATTTCTTCCCAGACGCCTGATGTCTTTGGATATTTAGCCCTGCCCCCGGTTCTTATCCATTTTTCAAAGCGGTTAATTTGGAACAGTTGGCGCATTAACATGCCCAGCGTCAACGCCAGCGTCAAGGGCATAAAAAGCCCGGTTAAGCCGCCCGCTATCGACACTGCTAAAAACAGCAGTAATCCGGTAATGATTTCTTTTTGCCAGACACCCATAGCGGTTACGGGGTCGTGGAAGTTGGCACAGTTGATGAGTCCGCGATGGAAAATCGGTAGCCGAAACCACGCACGGTTTGGACCAGATCCTCCCGGCCGTGTTCGCCCAGAATTTTCCGTAACCGCCGGATATGCACGTCGACGGTGCGTTCTTCGATGTAGACGCTACGTCCCCAGACCTGATCCAGTAATTGGGTGCGATTGAATACTTTGTCGGGATGGGTCATAAAAAACTGCATTAAGCGGAACTCGGTCGGGCTTACGTCCAGTTGTTTATCGCCGATGCTGAGCCGGTGTTGCTCGGTATCCAGAATCAGGTCGCCCTGGGTGATTTGCGCCAGATCGTTTATTTTTCCGCTACGGCGCAAAACGGCGCGGATGCGCGCCACCAGTTCCTTGGGTGAAAAGGGTTTGGTCATATAATCGTCCGCACCGATTTCCAGGCCTCTGACCTTATCCTCTTCCTCGCCTCGTGCGGTCAATAAAATAATAGGCAGTTCCCGATACATCGGGTCTTTTTTTAGGCGCCTGGCCCATTCGACGCCGCTGGTTCCCGGTAACATCCAATCCAGTAGAATCAAGTCAGGCAAGGCTTCTTCCAGGGCTTTTTGCGCGTCTTGCGCATCCGCTGCCGCAATAGACCTAAAACCGGCCTGCTCAAGTACCATCATCAACATCTCCCTGATGGCATCTTCATCTTCAACAACGAGAATAGTTAAACTAGGCATAATTAAATTAGGATAATAATAAACGGAACATTTTACCAAATACCATATTACCCTTTTATGACAAATAAGGATTGGCTTATTGTAAGGGCGAAGTTAAGACCCGGCCTGTAAAAAAGGGGGTTAAAAAAATTCCAAAACCCAGTCATTACGAGTATTATTTGATCTACTTCCGCCTACGTAATAATACCTATTTTACAGGTCAGCGTAGCATAACCCGACGACCTCAGCAGCAGAGCTTCAGTTTTATGATTGAAATTTTACGCCGATATGGGCTTATAACGCTGTTGTTGATGTTTAGTTTTGCTGTTTTTGCCGACGCGCCTCCGTTGGAGGCCGTAGCGGATCAAGCCAAAACAGCTCAAATATCGAAAGAAAATACCGAGCCCCAAGAAAGTGTCATCACAAAATGGTGGAAGTTATTGTCGGATTTGCCGCTGTTTGCGGGATTGAACAAGCAGGACGATGACATTTATGAACCCAGTTTCAGCGCGCAAAGTAAATCTAAAGCGATCAAATACGTGATCGGCATCCATCCTTTGCATAATCCAAAAAAGCTGTTTGAAGTTTACGGCCCTATCGTCGATTTCCTTAATGCAAATATGCCTGAAGTAGATTTTATCCTGGAAGCATCGCGTAATTATGAGGAATTTAACAAGAAGCTTTATGGTGGACGCTTCGATTTTGCGATGCCCAATCCCTATCAAACCGTCAACTCGCTTAAGCATGGTTATCGTGTGTTCGGTAAGATGGGCGACGACTATGATTTTATCGGTATTATTCTGGTGCGTCGCGACAGCGGCATTAATACCATTGCCGACCTCAAGGGTAAAGTCGTATCTTATCCTTCGTCGTCTGCGGTGGCTGCGTGCATGATGCCCCAGTATTATCTACAGACCCACGGCATTGATGTTAATCACGACATTGAAAACCGCTACGTCGGTTCGCAGGAGTCTTCCATCATCAACGTATTGCGCGGACATGTCGCGGCCGGTGTAACTTGGCCGGTGCCATGGAAAACATTCAGCACGGAAAATCCCCAGTTGGCCAGTCAGCTTGAAATTAAATGGCAAACCGAGCCGCTGCAAAACAATGGTTGGGTGGTGCGTAAAGACGTGCCGACCGAGGTGGCACAGAAATTTTCTACGCTGTTGTTTAATCTTGATCAGCATCAGCAAGGCCGGGAAATGCTGGCGCGTGTTCCGATTAGCCGTTTTGAACCGGCTAATGATGATACTTATGAACCAACGAGGGCATTTATTGCGGCCTTTGTCAAAACAGTACGACCTTTAGAGTAAATGAATCTTAATCGAAGTAAAGCGAAGCGGGCTTTTTTTAGCGGCTCCATTCGTCGTCAATTAGCGTGGTCGTTTGGCGGTGTCGCGCTGATTATGATGATAGGACTTGCCGGCATGTTGTTTGAACGGCAACGTAATTTTCTTTATAGCGCCGCAATGCAGCAGGGTCAATCGCTGGCCGTATCGCTAGCCAGCAGCAGCACATCATGGGTATTGGCCAACGATATTGCCGGGTTAAAGGAAGTGTTGCAGGGTTTTGTCGGCTTACCTGACCTGGAACGAGCCTATATCGTATCGTTGCGCGGCGAAGTGTTGAGCTCCACAAAGGCTAATGAGGCCGGGCTATTCGTTACCGACGCGCAAAATCAGAAACTGCTAAGTTCGCCTCCCAAAACGCAAGTATTGCTAGCCAATACCCATCAAATTGATGTTGCCGCACCGGTGATGGACGGACAGCGCCATGTCGGATGGGCGCGGGTGGAAATGACCATGAACGGCGTCAATAGCAATCTTCGCTCCGTTGTGGTCATGGGCGTCAAATTTATAGCGTTGGCGGCACTGACCGTATTGACTGCTGCAATACTATTGGCGCGAAGGCTCACCAGAAGATTGCGGCACCTAATGCTGGTCGCCGCCAAGGTCGAGGGGGGGGATCACAAGGTTCGGGCGCGTATTTCCGGTACTGATGAGGTTGGCATACTGGCGCATGGTTTTAATCAAATGCTGGATGTGCTGTCCAATTCTGAGCAGCAGCGGGAGCGAATCAACCACCTGTATGCCGCATGGACCCAAAGCGCCGACATTATTGTGCGGGAGCCGGACGAGGTTAAGTTACTGACCAAGGTATGCCGGATCATAGCCAGTCATGTTGCTTTTAAACTGGTTTGGGTGGGCATGACCGAACCGGATGGCTGGGTGCGTGCAGTTGCTGCCAGTCATCCAGATTCTACCTATCTTAGGAGCATCAAAGTCTCGGTGGATGAGGCGTTGCCTGAGGGACATGGGCCGATGGGAACTGCAATCCGGGAAGGGGTGCCGAAAATTTTCAACAATTTTCTCGAGGAATCCAGTACGCGGCCCTGGCAACCCATGGCCGCTACAGAAAACATTAACGCGGCGGCGGCATTCCCGCTGATGCGTGGCGGTCGCTGTGTCGGGGCTATCACCGTTTACTCGGATGAACAAGGCTACTTTACTCCCGACCTGATTGACCTGATGCGCGGATTGACTGACGATCTTTCCTATGCGCTTGAACACAACGACCGTGAGAAGCTGAGACTCAAGGCCGAGCATGAACTGCGCATTGCGGCTGCTGCGTTTGAATCCCAGGAAGGCATCATCGTTACCGATGCCGACAATAATATCCTGCGCGTCAATAAGTCGTTTACTGAGCTGACCGGCTATAGCGCCGATGAGGTTATCGGCAAACCCGCAGGCATTCTCAGATCCGGTCAGCAGGACAGTGAGTTTTATGCCGCCATGTGGGAAAGCATACACCGCGATAAATACTGGCAGGGCGAAATCTGGAATAAAAAGAAAAACGGAGTTGTCTATCCTGAATGGTTGTGCGTAACCGCCATTGCCAATCCTGAAGGTGAAATTACCAACTATGTCGGCACTTTCACCGACATCAGCCAGCGCAAGGCCGATGAAGAGCGCATCAGGGATCTGGCTTATTACGATTCCCTGACCAAACTCCCCAACCGCACGCTATTGTTCGATCGGCTCAACCTGGCACTCAGCGCCAGCAATCGCAACAAGACCCACGGGGCATTAATGTTCCTCGATCTTGATAACTTCAAAACGCTTAACGATACCCTGGGACATGATCGGGGCGATCAATTGCTGATCGAAGTGGGGCAACGCTTGCAAAATTGTGTGCGGGAAGTCGACACCGTCGCCCGCCTTGGCGGCGATGAGTTTGTGATCATGCTGGAGTTTCTCGACGAACAGGAGCTTGAGGCGGCCATTCAGGCTCACGCAATAGCCGAAAAAATTCGCAGTAATCTGGCTGAATTTTATCTGCTGAAAAGCAATATCGACAATAAGCTACAGCCTTTGGTCGAACACTATTCTACCGGCAGTATTGGCTTTGTGCTGTTTCTGGGCCACGAAACCAGCAGCGAAGAACTGCTTAAACGCGCCGATCTGGCCATGTATCAGGCCAAGCAGGCCGGGCGAAATGTAATCCGCGCATTTGTTCCCGAAATGCAGGAGAGTTTAAATTTGCGGGCCTCTTTGGAAACCGATTTGCGCAGTGCGCTGGATCGTAACGAATTGGTTTTGCATTACCAGCTTCAGGTCGATGCATCAGGGCAGCCGGTCGGCGCGGAGGCGCTGGTGCGCTGGAATCAGACCGAGCGGGGCCTGATTTCTCCAGCCGGATTTATTCCTCTAGCCGAAGAAACCGGCCTGATTTTGCCTATCGGTCATTGGATATTGAGACAAGGCTGCGAAACCCTGGTTGATTGGGCAAACTACCCTGAAACCTGCGAGTTGAAATTGGCGGTCAATATCAGCTCACGGCAGCTTAGTCAGATTGATTTTGTCGAGCAGGTGCGTGTGATTTTGGCGGAAACCGGAGCCAATCCCGCTTTGCTCAAATTGGAAATTACCGAATCCGTGATCCTGGATAATGTTGAAGACACCATTGCTAAAATGCATGCCGTTAGGGAGTTGGGGGTCAGTTTTTCGATGGATGATTTCGGCACCGGTTATTCCTCGTTGTCTTATCTGCAAAAATTACCCTTAGAGCAGCTGAAAATAGACCAATCGTTCGTCAAGAATCTGGCTTTCAATAACCATGATTCAGCCATTATTCGAACCATACTGTCACTGGGAAAAAATCTTGACCTTAATGTGATTGCCGAAGGGGTGGAAACCGAGGTTCAACGCGATTATCTGGTAAATTACGGATGCCAGATATTTCAGGGATATTTGTTCGGCAGGCCGGTTCCTGTGGAACAATTCAAACAGAGTCTGTTGGCGGGACAGATCGAAAAAGCGGCATTATTTTAATCCTGTAGGGGCGATTTTAGTCATCCCAACCACAGATATCATCCCGTCCAGCGCAAGGAAAGCTTTGCCGTGCCGCCTAAGATTCTACTTTTTGTCTTGTTGCTGGTTTTACAGCCTTGTGTTTACGCGGGCAATACCGATTCTCCCTACTTCAAAGGCGGCAAAATAGACGCTTTCTACGATCGCAAGGATAATGGTGATTTTCAAGTCAACAGCATTTTATGGAGTCCGGTTTTTAAAGGCGGTCACGGTGTACAGGTATCCGAGACAGGCGGACAGGACATTAACTACTTCGGCGGCTTTGCACGTCCTTTGCTGACACGTCCCGACCTTGGCGATTTAATTCTGGGTGCCCAGGAAATTTTACAAGGCGACAGCAAACAAACCGAGGTGCAGGGCGAATACCGATTGCCGTCCGGTCTGGGCTTTGGCGGTGGATTTGTCGATAGAAGCCTCGGCAATCAGGATATTAAATTTGCCAAAATATCCTACCGGAACGAATGGCAGTCAATTAAGTACATCGTGTCCACGCAGTGGCAGAGCCTTCAAGGGCGGGATTATCCCGGCGGCTATGTCGCCCTGTACAACAAGCAATTGATGGCGAGTTGGGGCAGCGATGGCGAACAATGGCGCAGCACCGTGGGTTATGTCGCGCCCGAACGGGGAGCAAACGAACTGCGTCCGGCCATCGAAATGTTTTATGTCGATAACACGATAGGCCAAGTCAACGGCTCTAAAGACATGATGGTGACGGGCAGCCTGGGGTTTCGCAAAGGTTTCTTGGGACATGAATCCCGTTTGGGCCGCGCCATGGGGCCGACCGGCGTGGAGTTTTCCAATCCGTTAGGCTATCTGAATCCCAACTTCAACCGTCGGCTTACCGCGTGGGAAGTCGGTGAGTTTGTTAATTTTCGATTTATCCACAAAACCCTTCCTAATGCCGGGCGCGAAGAGACGCTGGAAACCGCCATTTATCCGGGGCAATTGTTGAGAACCGACAGCCTGATCGATGCCCTGTTTGTGGGGGTCGGCGTTACCAGTCCGAGTCCGGGGCAGCACGGCGTCAGCGGCCTGTTCGGTTATCACAAACGCATTGAGAATATTGAATCGAGTTTTAGGGTGCAGCACGATTTTGACCGCGACGATACGACCCTCTTTTTCAGCTTGATTCACTGGCTGTGATTTTATATTCAAAGCAAGCTTTGAACTCCGGGGTCATCGATTTTTGGAGTCCAAAGCTTGCTTTGGATGTGCAAAGTCGGCTTATCTACCAAACATGTAGCTAAAGATGCGATTACAAGAAATTAAATACTGCTCCGTCTTATTTTGTTAAGACTGTCCCCTAGGTGTTTTAACTTATTGAAGAGCAATCAAATAAACCTAAAATGACCGGTGTTATTTGTTCATCCGCCAAGGACATGCTTTTTTCTTCAGCAGAACTTGGATTTTGCACATACAATTGACTCTCAACCTAAATCTACCCAACAAAGGTGATCTCGATGAAGCATTTATATAAATCAACTGCCGTACTGTTATTGTTGCTGCCCATAAGCATGATGAGTTCCGCCGCGGAACCGCAAAAAGCTGCGGAGCCGATGAAAGAAATGGGCATGCATCAGGGCATGGGCATGATGGGCGGCATGACTGAGGAACAAAGAACCGAGCATATGCGCTCCATGCAGGAACACATGCTCCAGATGCATGACCTGTCAAACCAGATTTTGTCAGAGAAAGATGCAGCCAAAAAAGAAGAGCTAAAAAAGCAGCAATTGGAGCTGATGAAGGCGCACCATAGCCAAACGAAGGAGCACCGCCAACAAAAGATGCAGGAACATAAAAAGTAACGTTACAGAAGAACGGGGAACTTTAGCCCGGAACTGACCATCCGCTCGTCTCCAGATTTGTTAGCCGGCGGCGAGCGGATACAGCCAAAAATGAAGGAGAACGACGATGGGCACATTACAAGAATTCAAAGAATTTGCCGTCAAGGGCAATGCTGTTGACATGGCCGTGGGCATTATCGTCGGCGCGGCTTTTGGCAAGATCATCTCATCTCTTGTTGCCGATGTCGTCATGCCGCCGATTGGCGTGTTAATTGGCGGTGTAGACTTTACCAAGCTGGCCTTTACCCTAAAAGAAGCCGCCGGGGATGCGCCTGCCGTGACCCTCAATTATGGCAATTTCATTCAAGCTCTGGTTGATTTTACGATCATTGCCTTTGTTATTTTTATGGCGGTAAAGTTCATCAATAGTCTTAAGAAAAAAGAAGTGCCCGCGCCTACAGCGGTTCCAGAGCCTTCCAGGGAAGAGCTGTTATTGACCGAAATTCGGGACTTGCTCAAGGAAAAATAATACCGGTTATTGCTACTTTTAGGGTAAATGGAGGCGCGACTTTAGTCGCGCATAAGACATCAGACACCGGCAGTGACGATAACAGCTATTAGCGCGACTAAAGTCGCACCTCCAAATTCGCTTATTTAAGCGCAATTGTCCTGATTGCTCTTCCTCTTGCATCCATGCAGATGACAAATTGGTGTATCTTTGAAAGTTTCCGTGCTTTTTGTGTTTTTCGTGGACGAAATGGTTTTTCTGAGATCATAGGCTATTAACAATATCCTCTATCAGCTGCGGCCCGCGATAGATAAGGCCGCTGTATATCTGCACCAAGCTCGCTCCTGCTGCTAATTTTTCCTGTGCATCGGCGGCGCATAACACTCCGCCTGCCGCAATAATCGGAATCTTGCCGTTCAATTCAGCCGCCAAGCTCCGTACCACAAATGTCGATTGCTCCTTGACCGGTGCGCCGCTGAGGCCGCCCGCTTCATTAGCAAGCGGATGACCTGCAATCTTGTCTCTGGCGATCGTGGTGTTGGTCGCAATCACGCCGTCAATTTCAAATTCCAACAGCAGTCTGGCAATATGGGCTACTTCGTCGGCGTTCAGGTCGGGCGCTATTTTCAGAGCCAAAGGCACGTAATTGCCGTGCTGTTGTTGCAGTTTCAGTTGTTCTTCTTTTAACGCAGCAATCAGGCTTTTGATTTCATCGCCCTGCTGTAACTGGCGCAGGTTTTTGGTGTTCGGCGAAGAAATATTAATGGTGATGTAACTGGCAGATGTGTAAGCCTTGCGCAAACCGATCAAATAATCGTCGGCCGCCTTCTCAATCGGCGTGTCGAAATTCTTGCCGATATTGATGCCCAGAATGCCGGAGTAACGGCTTTGTTTTACCTGAGCCAGTAGATGGTCTATGCCCAGATTGTTAAAGCCCATGCGGTTGATGATCGCCTGATGCTCAGGCAGCCTGAACAAACGCGGTTTCGGGTTGCCCGGTTGCGGGCGTGGCGTTACCGTGCCGATTTCTACAAAGCCGAAACCCAATGCGGCCAGCGCATTAATATAATCGCCGTTTTTATCCAGGCCGGCGGCAAGGCCGACCGGGTTTTTAAAGTCCAGTCCCATGACGGTGACGGGTTTATGGTCAATTTCCGGGTAGATCAGTTTTGATAGGCCCGACACATAGGCCGCATTCAGCAGTTTAAGTGTCACTTCGTGAGCGGTTTCAGGATCCAGGGAAAATAACAGGGGGCGCAGTAATGGGTAAAGGTTCATTGGTGTGACCGTAGTAGGGGCGACCGGCCGGTCGCCCATTAATGTTCGCTGGTTAATTGATAAGGCTCCGGCGCTACCGCAGTCGGCCGCTCCAAAACAAGATCGACCATCAGTTGCGCCGAGGCGGGTCCCATCGCCAGGCCGTTTCTAAAATGACCGGCATTAATGTACAAATTGCCGATCTCGGGATGCTTGTCGATATACGGTATGCCGTGTTCTGTGCCCGGCCTTAATCCCGCCCAGTGGTTAATGACGGGGAAATTTTTAAGCGACGGCAGCAAATTGACCGCAAAGGCATGCAGCCGGTCACGGGCTTCTTCCGTGGTTGTCTTGTTGAAGTCGTCCTGTTCTACCGTACTGCCTGCCAGTATCTTGCCGTCGCGTCGCGGAATCAGGTATTGATCGCCATCCAGTACCATATAACTCAATGTTTCCGGTTCGGCGTCAAATAACAGCATCTGGCCTTTAACCGGAGCGATTTTCGGTGCATCGCCGGTAGCGGCAGCAAACAACTGAGCGGTCCAGGCGCCCGCAGCAATAATCAACTGATTGACAGCGAACTGGCCGTTCGTGGTGGTGATTGCGGTAATGCGGTTTTTAGTGACGGTAACGGCCGTTAGCTCGCAATGTTCTATCAGAGTAACGCCTTTATTAATCAGGTCTTGTTTTAGTGACTTAACCAAACGTGGATTGCGCGCCTGGGCAATCTCGGGCAGCCAAAGCGGCTGGTCGGGAATAGTGTTCAGCGTGTTAAAAAAATCGGCACCAGCGGGGCGGTATAAAATGCCGTTAGCATCGCACCAGTTAACAGCGGCAGTAATATCGGGATTTTTAGCAATCAGCAAACCGCAGGGAGTCCATTCCGGATCTATCAGCGTTTCGGCGGCCAGTTGTGCCGCCAAAGTCGGATACAGTTTCAGGCTTTGTAACACCAAGCGGGTAATCGCATCGGATTGTCGCCACGGATAAAGAGGCAGCAAAATACCGCCGCCCGCCCAGGATGATTCCTGCCCCAGTGCGTTTTTTTCAATAATCGTGACGCTAGCGCCAGCCTTAATAAACTCGCGAGCAGTGAGCAGGCCGATAATGCCGCCGCCAATGATGGTGATGTCCGGGGTTGTGGTCATGTGTCTGAATAAGGGTTAAAACAAAGCGGATTTGTTAAAAGAATTTTTATACGGCTAATCATTACATAACAATCGCTCAGGTGTTCATTGTTATACGCAAGTTTATCGTGGGGGCATCATACCGGCATGGACGGTAACTTTCGAAACGCGCACATTCTTTAGAGGTCCGGATGGCTGCGACTTTTTATATCCTTGATGTTGTCCCTAATTATAAAGAAAAATTCACTTATACTCGATTTTTTACCTCATTCATCAATTATCGTTTTTTTTGCATTGATTTGGCAGGAACCTATTATAATTAGGCGCTTTATTTTACCGTGAGCAGTGCGCAGAATTTTAACTGTGGCTTAGATGTAATAAGCCGAATAATCTGTTGTTTTTTGCATACAGATAGGCGTTCTGGGCGTGGTAAATTCTTTAGTCATTGATAAGTAAAGGTTAATTAATGATTAAAAAATGTCGTTAAAACTTGTAGGGAATTGGTTTAACTGCTACTATTGATCGTGGAAGTTAGGCTTTGTTGTATTAAAGCAAATTTTTGTAAAATAATAACCTCATGAGGGGGAATAAATGATCAATAAAACTAAACTGGCGCTGGGCATTGCGGCGACATTAACAATGACCGGTGCATTGGTTTCTCCGCAAGCGATGGCGCATTCAAAAGCTGATCGCGTTGCAGAAGCGACAAGCAACAAAGTGGATGCCTTGCAGGCTCAACTCCAGGCCATGCAAGCTGAATTAAGCGGCTTGAAAGCGGATCGTTCACGTACTCATGCCGAGGCCGGCAAGGTTCAGGAACTGGATCAGTGGATGGCTTCGGTTAAATCTGCGCCAAAAGACAAAAGAAGCAAAGACAACATGGTGTTCTTCCGTGGCGGTTTTGCTCAGAATTTCTCAAACAGAGATGACATTCTGACTATGAATCAGACGATTCTTGGTAATGCAGGTGGTGGGCGTGATATGTCCGCCAGTAAGAACGCATATGATATAGGCGCCGGTTTCGATTTTAGCTTGAACGATAATCTGTTTGGCTTGATGGATAACACCGAAGTCTTGGCTGAGTTAATGTTTGAGTACAAAAAGTTTGGTACGCAACATTCGCAACTAAATGGCGTACCTAGCAACACTCTTTGCGCCGTTGGTGGTGCTACGGGCGCTCTTACTGGTACTGCTGCTCTTGGTACTGCTGCTTCGGGAGCAACTGGAAGAAACTGTCAGGATGTTACTGTCAGCCAGTTTACCTTAGCCGCTGCGCCAAAAGTCAAATTTATGAAAGGCAGTGCTTTGAGACCGTGGGTGATTCCAGTGGGTCTTGCAGTACACGTTATCAGTCCGCCATCTAATGGTGTGACGGTATTTAATCCAGGCGCAATGTTTGCACTCGGTGCGGATTATAAAATCTGGAAAGAAGTTTATGTTGGTGCTGACGCGCGTTACCATTGGACAGCTAGTGATGCTGACGGCGTAAAAACTGACGGCTACACCGCCGGCGGTTACCTCGGTATTGGTTTCTAAGCAAAGCGCTTAAAAACAAATCCAAAAAGGGAGGGTTTCAAACCCCTCCCTTTTTTTATGCTTAAAAAAGAGGTGCTTGGTATCGTCATTAATATAAGCGCCTTTTTCTTTACAGTTGGTATGGCAAAGCCTTATGATGACTCCTTATTTAGTACCAAATAAAGACAGGAGGCGGTTGTGGGCATTTTGCAGGATATTCGGCCAGTGAGTTATTTAAAATCCAAGTCTGCTGATATTTTAAAACAGGTTAATGAAACGCATAGACCCATTATTATTACGCAGAATGGAGAGCCCAAAGCGGTGTTGCAAGACCCGGAAAGTTACGAAAATATGAGAAATGCCATTGGTTTACTTAAACTTCTTTCTCTGGCAGAAGAGGATATAAGGCAAGGCAAGACGGTTGCTCAAGATCAGGTTTTTCAAAAACTAGAGAAACTTTTGGATTTAAAGTGAGTGCCGATTATCAGGTAATATGGGCTAAGGCCGCAGAAAGCGATGTGGCCGAAATCATTGAATATATCATGCAAAACAGCCCCGCCAATGCACATGAAGTATTTAACAAGATTAAGCTAAAAACAGAAAATCTGGCTTTATTGCCGGATAGAGGCCGGGTTGTTCCTGAGCTGTTTAGTCAGGGTATTTCTTTGTACAGGGAAATAATTATTGCACCCTGGAGAGTTATCTATCGAATAGCTGAAAAAACAGTTTTTATTTTAGCCGTGATAGATTCTCGTCGTAATGTAGAAGATGTTTTATTAGAGCATTTGATTCGAATGAACAATGAAAAACCTTTATCCTGAAATACTCCCCTACCACAGTTTTTTCCTCGAAACCGGCAGCAAACATGCGGTTTATGTGGAGCAAAGCGGCAATCCTGACGGCATTCCGGTTGTTTTTCTGCATGGCGGGCCGTGTTCCGGAACTAAACCTGATCACCGGCGTTTTTTTAATCCCGAACTGTATCGCATTATCCTATTTGATCAGCGCGGCTGCGGATTGTCGCTGCCTTTTGGTGATCTGGAAAACAATACTACCCAGGATTTAATTGATGATATGGAGCGTATTCGTAACGAGCTGGCTATAACTCAATGGCTGGTGTTTGGCGGTTCGTGGGGCGGGGCGCTGGCCTTGCTGTATGCCCAGCAGCATCAAGACAAAGTCATGGGCTTGATTATTCGCGGTGTGTTTTTAGTGCGGCAGCAGGATTTGGATTGGTTTGCCAGAGACGGCGCAGGCAGGATTTATCCAGAGCAATGGCAGCGCTTGCTTGAAAGCATTCCTGAGCAGGAGCGGGACAATCTGGTTCCGGGGCTGTGCGATGTGTTATGGGGCGAGGACGAGGTGGCGCAAAGACGGGCCGCCAAGGAATGGATGGCTTGGGGTAGTCAGGTGTCATTAGGCCAGGATTATCAGCCGAGCCCGAAAGGCGAACATGTGACGGAGCTTATGATTAAGCAGGCGCGCATGGAATTGCATTATGCCAAGCATCGTTATTTTTTGGAGGAAAACCAGATCCTGGACAACTGTGGCGGTTTGGCTGAAATTCCAACGGTGATCATTCATGGGCGCTATGATTTTGTTTGCCCGATGGAAGCCGGTTACCGTCTGCATAAAGCATTGCCGAAGGCCGAATATATCGTATTGCCCAATGCCGGGCATGTCGCTCAGGGCCAGGAAATGATCGATGCGCTGGTTGCGGCAACTGACAAGTTTGCAGAGCAACTATGACGATACGCAGAAATTTGCATTCAACCGCCCCATAAAGCCGTAAATGCTTTATCATTGGCTAAACTAAAAAATAGAACACGGATGACACGGATTGGACAGATTTACGCGGATTTTTAAAAAGCTGAAGACAAGTTTGTTATGCGCTTTTAAATCAGTGCTTATCCGTTTAATCCGTGTCATCAGCGTTCCATATATATACTTAGCCGCTGCTGAATAGTTACGATAAATGAAATTACACGATCAAAAGCTCCTCGAACTGGGCTTAGCAGTTATTCAGGTGGAAGCGCAGGCGATTGCCGCATTAGCCGAGCAGATTAATGATGATTTTGTGCTTGCCTGCAAGTTAATGTTTAACTGTAAAGGCCGCGTTGTGGTTACCGGCATGGGCAAATCGGGGCATATTGCCGGTAAAATAGCCGCGACTTTGGCCAGTACCGGAACGCCTGCGTTTTTTGTACATTCGGGTGAAGCCAGCCATGGTGATTTGGGTATGATTACCCAGCATGATGTAGTGCTGGCCTTATCAAATTCCGGGGAAACCGAGGAAGTTTTAACGATACTGCCGATTATCAAACGGCTGGGCGTACCGTTAATAGCGCTGACCGGCAACCCCAATTCAACGCTGGCCAAGTTTGCGACTACCCATATCAACGTGGCTGTTGAGCAAGAAGCTTGTCCGCTGGGTCTTGCGCCGACCTCCAGCACCACTGCTGCGTTGGTTATGGGCGATGCGCTAGCCGTTTCGCTGCTTGAAGCGCGGGGCTTTACCCGCGATGATTTTGCCTTATCTCATCCCGGCGGCAGTTTAGGGCGGCGACTGTTATTGATGGTCGCCGATATTATGCATGCCGAAGACAAAGTGCCGTCTGTACCTGAGTCTGCACTTATCAGCCACGCTTTGCTGGAAATGACCGAGAAAAAGCTGGGCATGACGGCGATAGTCGATGCGGATAATCGCGTCACCGGCATTTTTACCGACGGCGATTTGCGGCGGATGCTGGGCAGGAATCTTGATGTGCACAAGACCTCAATTACCGAAGTCATGACCCCGAATTGTGCGGTGATTTCGGCGGATATTCTGGCCGCTGAAGCGATGCAAATTATGGAGCAAAAAAAGATTAACGCGTTAATCGTCGTTGATGGGCAGCACAGGGCGATAGGCGCTTTGAATATGCATGACCTGATTCGTGCGGGAATTGTCTGATGACCGGAGCAGATAACATGCAGTTGGTTGTGGAAAAAGCCAAGAAGCTGAAGTTATTGATTTTGGATGTGGACGGGGTATTAACGGACGGCAAACTTTTCTTTGATAACGACGGCAACGAATACAAATCATTTCATGCGCAGGATGGTCACGGTATCAAAATGTTGCGGCAGACCGGTGTCGAGGTTGCGGTGATTTCCGGGCGCAAATCGAAATCGGTTGCACTGCGGATGAAAAACCTGGGTATTGAGCACGTTTATCAGGGCCACGAAAATAAAATCGCCGCGTTTAATGAGATTATTGGGCTTATAGGCATAACGCCGGAACAGGCGGCGCATGTCGGTGATGATGTCATAGATTTGCCGGTAATGATTAGGGTGGGGCTCGCGATTGCGGTTAATGATGCCAATTTTGCCGTTAAACAACATGCCGATTGGTGTACGACATTGCCTGGAGGTCAGGGCGCGGTCAGGGAAGTTTGTGATTTTATTATGCAGGCGCAAGGCCATTTTGATGAAATGTTGAATGCTTATCTAAAATGACCCGGCTAAATGGACACTATAATTATCTGTACCTGCTCATTATCGCGGTAATGAGCTGGTGGCTGGTCAAGTTGACCGGTTCGGATGAGCTTGGTCGTATAGCGGTGCCGGCACACAGTCCCGATTATTTCAGCAAGGGTTATACGAAATGGGAAATGAGCGAACTGGGCCGGCCAAAAAGTAAGTTGATTGCCGATGACATGGTTCATTACAGCGATGACAACATCACGCACTTAGTCAATCCAGTGATGTATTTTTATAACGAGGAAGCGCCGCCGTGGATAATTAAATCCGCAACCGGTGATTTGTCGGCAGATGGCAAGGATTTGTTGTTGAATGGCAAGGTCTATGTTGACAGGGCTGCGGCTGAGGGTGTCAGGGAGCTTAAAATCTATACTTTCGATTTAAAGGTAAAGCCGGAAATCAGTTATGCAGAGACGGATGCCTGGGCAGAGCTAATCAGTTTGCCAAGTTGGACGACAGGGGTTGGTATGAAAATAACTTTTGCGGAACCGATTCGTCTGGAATTGCTCTCTAATGTAAAGGGTAACTATGAAACAAAATAAAAAATCTCGCGGGCTTGCGCTACGCGGGAGTGGCTGTTGTTTGCTGGTATTGGCGCTTTTTAGTGCAGGTGTTTGCGCCTTGGAAAGCGACGGCGATCAGCCGATTATTATCGATTCGGATAGGGCGACTTACGACGATGTAAAAGCCATCAGCACTTATACGGGCAATGTGGTCTCGATTCAGGGCAGTATCAAGGTGGACTCGGATAAGCTGGTGGTCTATTTTATCGACGGCGAAGCCGACAAAATGGTGTTTACCGGTAATAAGGCAAAATTTAAACAAACGCCTCACGAGGGCGACCAGGATATAACCGGCGAAGCGCTAACCGGTGAGTATTATCCTAAAAAGAATTTGTTGATTCTGATTGATAAAGCCACCGTCTGGCAGGGCAGCGGAGCTTATTCAAGTGACTTTATTGAATATGATCTAAAAACTTCGCTGGTTAAAGCGGGGGAAAAAGAGACGGCCAGTAAACGCGTCCATGTCGTATTGCAACCGAAAGATAAGGAAGAGCCGAAAGCTAAAGAAGGGCCGAAAGCTAAAGAAGAACCGCCAGTGCCAGAACAGCCGCCTGCGAAGGATAAATGATAAGGCGAAAGGCTAAGGGCAAAAGGCGAAAAATGCCAAACAATTTCCTTTATTCTTTCTTCCGCCTTGTGCAACCTTGAATTTTGAACCCTGATTAAAAATGACCAGACTAGCCGCAAAACAGCTGATTAAAAACTACAATAAACGCAATGTGGTTAACGGTGTCTCGTTGCATGTTGATACCGGGGAAGTCGTCGGTCTGCTGGGACCTAACGGTGCAGGAAAAACCACCAGCTTTTATATGCTGGTAGGCCTGATTAAAGCCGATGAAGGCGAGATTACTTTGGATTCACAAGATATTACCCACCATCCGATGCATTTGAGGGCGCAGTTAGGGATAGGCTACTTGCCTCAGGAGCCCTCGGTTTTTCGTAAACTGAGTGTGGCGGATAATTTACGCGCAGTGTTACAAATTCGTAATGACTTAACTGAAGGCCAGGCGGAACTGGTGATTGAGGAATTGTTGCAGGAGTTTCATATCCTACATTTGCGCGATCAAATTGCCTTGGGCCTGTCGGGCGGTGAACGGCGGCGGGTCGAAATTGCCCGGGCATTGGCGACTAACCCTCAATTTATATTATTGGACGAACCTTTTGCCGGGGTTGATCCAATATCGGTAGATGATATTAAAAAAATCATAGAGCATTTGAAATATCGCGGCATAGGCGTATTGATTACCGAACATAATGTCAGGGAAACGCTAGGCATTTGCGATCGTGCGTATATACTTAACGACGGCCGTGTGATTGCAGAAGGCGGGGCGGAAGAAATCGTTGCCAATAAGGAAGTGCGTAAAGTTTATTTAGGCAATAACTTTAGCCTTTAGCCATGTACCTTTAATCTTGCATCTTTAACCTGAAATGAAACAATCCTTAAATCTTCGACTGGGACAACAACTGTCCATGACGCCGCAATTGCAGCAGGCGATCAAGTTGCTGCAGATGTCGACATTAGAGTTGCAGCAGGAGATTCAACAGGCTCTTGAGTCCAATATGATGCTGGAAGTTAATGAGGAAGAAAGTGCCGCTCAGGAAGCCGAAATAACGCCCGAGAGAAAAATCGATAATGCGGATTCGCTGACCAGCCAAGGTTCGCAAACGGATATACCCGATGAGCTGCCGATCGATTCATCCTGGGACGATGTTTATGAATACGCGATGGAGTCGGGGGGGAGTTCCGCCGAGACGGTTGAATTTGAAACCCAGCGCAGCAAATCCTCAACCTTGCTGGATCATTTGTTATGGCAAGTGGAACTGACCTCGTTTTCAGAGCGGGATCACGCCATTGCGATGGCTATCATCGATTCAATCAACGAAGACGGTTACCTGATCAGCAGTCCCGAAGAAATTTTTCAAGGCTTGCAAAGCCAGTTAGAAGACCTGGATTTCGACGAAGTGAATGCGGTGTTGCACAGGGTGCAAAATTTTGACCCGGCCGGTATTGCAGCGATTGATTTAAAGGATTGCTTGAGATTGCAGATACAGCAGTTGCCGGAGTCCACGCCTTATAAAGATGAGGCGCTGATTCTGGTTACCCGTTACCTGGACTTGCTGGCTACCCATGAGCAGTCAAAGCTGATGCGTAAATTGGGCGTGACCGAGCGGCAACTGGACGAGGTGGTGGCATTAATCAGAACCCTGGATCCCAAGCCGGGCGCGCAGATACAGGAAACGGATTCCGAATATGTGATCCCCGATGTCTACGTGGTCAAGCGGAACGATAAATGGCAAGTCAACCTGAATCCCGACATAGCGCCAAAATTGCGCGTCAATCCCTTTTATTCCAGCATGATAAAAAGGGCGGATAACAGCAAGGACAATACCTGCATGAAAGATCATTTGCAGGAAGCCAGATGGTTTATCAAAAGTCTCCAGAGTCGTAACGACACCTTATTGCGCGTCGCCCGGTGCATCGTGGAAAAGCAGACCGGGTTTCTTGAGCATGGGTCTATTGCGATGAAGTCGATGGTGTTGAGGGATATTGCAGAAGAACTTGAATTGCACGAGTCGACCATCTCCAGGGTGACCACGCAAAAATATATGCATACTCCCAACGGCATCGTCGAATTTAAGTATTTCTTTTCCAGTCATGTTTCAACGGAAGGCGGAGGGGAATGTTCATCGACGGCCATCAGGGCGTTTATTAAAGAGCTCATCAGCAATGAAAATCTGGCAAAACCGCTAAGTGATAGTAAAATAGCCGAGCTATTAAAAGAAAAGGGCATCAATGTTGCTAGAAGGACAATTGCCAAGTATCGTGAAGCGATGCTCATTTCATCATCAAGTCAGCGTAAGCGCATCTTATAGCGCAGCCTGCACCCAAAAAACCAAATCATTCATCATTAAGGAGTTCAACTCATGCAAGTCATCGTAACAGGCCATCATCTTGAAGTAACCGACGCATTGAAAACGCACATCGACTCAAAATTTGAAAAATTAGCACGTCATTTTGATAATGTTACCGATGTACATGTTATTTTAAGCGTGGAAAAGTTAGTTCAAAAGGCCGAGGCAACGTTGCAATTGAGCGGCGCTAAATTGTTCGCCGAAGACCATCAGGAAGATATGTATGCCGCTATAGATGCGATGGTGGATAAACTGGATCGCCAAATCGCCAAGCATAAAGAAAAAACTGCGCAGCATAGATAAGGTAGGCAAAAGACGAAAGGCGAAAGGCTGAAAAAGCTTTCTTTGCCTTTCGCCCTTGGCCCTTCGCCTGATTTCTTATGAAACTATTAATCGTCAGTGGTCTTTCCGGTTCGGGTAAAAGTATCGCCTTGGATACTTTGGAGGATTGCGGTTATTACTGCATCGACAATCTCCCCGTCACCTTGCTGGAAGACTTTATCAGCCACGTCATGCTGGTCGATAAGCTTACCTACGCCAAAACGGCGATAGGCATTGATGCGAGGAACCAGAGCGAAAGCCTGGTCAATTTTTCCGAAAGCCTGGAACTGATCCGCAATAAACAGATTGATTGCGAGATTATCTTTATGCAGGCTGAAGAAGCCACCTTATTGAAACGCTACAGCGAAACCCGGCGGCGGCATCCGCTGACGGATTTAAACGTACCGTTAAAAGAAGCATTAAAAATCGAAAAGGAAATGCTGACGCCGGTTGCCCGGCACGCCAGCGTGGTCATAGATACCAGCCGGACGCATTTCCATCAGTTGCGCGAACTTATCAGGGAACAGATCGGCGAAAGGGATGTCAGGCATATTTCCTTGCAGTTTCAATCGTTCGGTTTCAAGCATGGCGTCCCGCTGGATGCCGATTTCGTGTTCGATGCACGCAGCCTGCCTAATCCCTATTGGATACCGGAATTGCGGGGGTTAACAGGAAAAGACCAGCCGGTCATCGATTTTCTTGACGAGCAAGAACTGGTTGCCGAGCTTTTTAAAGATATTACCGGGTTTCTTGAAAGATGGATTCCCCGGTTTGAGGCCGAAGGACGCAGTTATTTGACTGTGGCGATTGGATGCACAGGCGGCCAGCATCGCTCGGTTTATCTGGTCGATGCATTAGCCAAACAGTTTAAAGGGCCTTTCTTAAATGTAATTGTTCGGCATCGGGAATTACAATAAGTTTTTTGTTCGGTTATAAATTCAACGGTGTAGGTTAGGTTAGGCTAACCTACACACATCCGGTATTATGTAGCAGCCGCACAAAGCCAATCACCCGCTGGGTCGAGGCTGATTTATGAGTCTCGAATCGGCAGTTCGTTGTGTTGAAGCGGCTTTAGATAGTAACCCAGAATGTGCGGCTGGGTTAATCACACAGAAGAA
>JAUXTH010000163.1 GCA_030679035.1 Methylobacter sp.
CAGTTTTTTTGTTTTATGACTGGAGATTATGATGACAAAGCATCCTTCTCCGTCGATAAATCCTGCGACATAATCTCCAGGTAATTTCATATCAAGTTTGCCCTTCCCCCGCCATGGCGGGGTACTATGACATCTGCAGACTTCCTAATAATTATTTGACTTCGTCACCTCTATCATACTCGTTTCGTTGTTAGCAAAAGCGAGAAGTTATTAGGATCTCCCTTCGTACACACAAAATCATTTTGAATCCATCTCGAGTCCAAATATCTCATAAATTTTACTGAACAAGTGTCTTCCCCGTCTGTACGATGGGTCGACAATTTATGAGACCGTTACGACTTCAAGCTGGTTTCTGCTACTTTTGCCCTTCGACACTCCAGTTACCCGGACGTGTCTGCAATTTGGCTTTTATTTGCTTATTTCAAATATATTGGATTTCCCGCCTGCAACAGCTATGCTGTAAGCATTGCGGGCAGGGCACCAATTAGATAATGTGCGCGGAAGGCGCATATTTAAGTTGTACAAGGAGCGAGAACGTATTCACCGCAGTCTGCTGATCTGCGATTACTACCGATTCCGACTTCATGAGGGCGGGTTGCAGCCCTCAATCTGAACTGAGGCGAAATTTACTGGAGATTTGCTTGGCATTACTACCTCGCGTCCCATTGTTATTCGCCATTGTAGGGTGTGTGTGGCCCAGGTCATAAGCGCCGTGCTGACATGTCGTCGTCCGCTCCTTCCTCCCACTCTCAAAAGCGACGACGCTTTTGAGAGAATAATCCAATAATCAAATTATCCAATACTACCAATAATCAAAGTGAATCCTTTTTTAATTGATATTGGATAATTGGTAGTATTTGTCTATTGGTAGTATTCTCTCAAAGTCCTCGACTTTGAGAGTGGGCGGTCTCCGATGACACTTGTAACATCGGATGCGGGTTGCGCTCGTTCTCCCACTTAAGGGAACACCCCACGGCACGAGCTGACGGCTGCCATGCAGCAGCTGTGCTACCATCCTTGCGGATCCCCATCTGTTTCCAAACGAGTAAACGGTAGCATGTCAAGACCTGGTGAGGTCTTTCGCTTTGTCTCGAATTGAACCACACGCTCCACCGGTTGTGCGGGTCCCCGTCAATTCCTTTGAGTTTTAATCTTGCGATCGTACTCCCCAGGCGGCCTGCTTAACGCGTTAGCTTACACCACCCAGTCCGACTTGCGTCGGACCGACCAGCTAGCAGGCATAGTTTACAGCTAGGACTACAGGGGTCTCTAATCCCTTTCGCTCCCCTAGCTGTCGTCTATCAGCGTCATGAATTACCTAATTATCTGCCTTCGCCTTTGGTGTTCCTCTTGATATCAACGGATTTCACCCCTCCACCATGAGTTCCGTGCACCTCTCACGCCCTCGAGCCATACCGTTTCCCTCGCAGACTGCAGGTTGAGCCCACAGATTTAACGAGAGACTAATATGGCCGCCTAGACACCCTTTACGCCCAGTGATTCCGGGTAATGCTTGGGGCCTCTGTATTACCGCTCCTGCTGGCACAGAGTTGGGAACCCCTTATTCTACGGGTACTATCATCTTGCGATTTCTCCCCATAAAAAGTGGTTTACAATCCGAAAACCTTCATCCCACACGCGGCGTCGCTCGTTCAGGCTTTCGCCCATTGACAAATATTCTCGGCTGCTGCCTCCCGTAGGAGTCTGGGCCGTGTCTCAGTCCCAGTGTGGCTGATCGTCCTCTCAGACCAGCTATAGATCGTCGCCTTGGTAGGCCTTTACCCTACCAACTAGCTAATCTAACGCAGGCTCATCTCATAGCGCGAGGTCCGAAGATCCCCCGCTTTCCCCCGTAGGGCGTATGCGGTATTAGCGTGAGTTTCCCCACGTTGTCCCCCACTATGAGGCAGATTCCTACGCGTTACTCACCCGTCCGCCACTCGTCAGCGCCCGAAGGCCTGTTACCGTTCGACTTGCATGTGTTAAGCATACCGCCAGCGTTCAATCTGAGCCATGATCAAACTCTTCAGTTTATATCATTTTGCCACTCAATAAGATGAGTAGCCAATCTTGGTTCGACGTCAGAATTAAACGTTAAAAATTTCTTTCTTACGTAAGTTCCTGCGTCGATTATTTATTACAAGCCTAAACAATCCATCACAAGCACCCACACAAATTATTTTGATCAGGTTTTTAAAGAGCGTGGAGCTAAGCCCCGGTTGAGCTGGACAATTATACAGATCCAATTCAACTTGTCAACATCCCGTTAACTTTTCTTTTTCTTTTTCTTTCCGTCCCTGCCGGAGTAAGCTGCCTAACCCCGAAGAAGCCGACCATTATAACCTGCTTGGCCCGCTTGTCAACATCCTTGCCAACTTTATTTCTTGCTACATCCTGCTCTTCCAAGACGCTGCCCCGGAAGAACCGCGCATTATATAGCTTTCTCAGTCCGCGTCAAGAAAAATAGCACTCCTTTAGGTATTCATCCAATCCAAATATCTTGCAACGCCTTGCTTAACGGTCAGAAAGTCCTTCGTATAGCCAGCCTCTCTTAACCCGGAAATATCAGCTTGCGTATAACTTTGATAAGCTCCCTTTAAATGCTCGGGAAATGGAATATATTCAATGCTTCCATCTTTATGCCAATCAATCACTGCCTGAGCAACCGCATTGAACGTTTCGGCGCGCCCCGTTCCTACATTATAAATACCGCGCTGTTCCGGATGATCCAAAAACCACAAATTCACATCAACAACATCATCCACGTGAACAAAATCACGCCTTTGCTCGCCATCAGCCATGCCATCGCAGCCTTCAAACAGCTTTGCCTTTTTTTGCTCGATAAGCTGCCGATTAAAATGAAAAGCCGTACTGCTCATGGAGCCTTTATGCTGCTCTCTGGGCCCATAAACATTAAAATAGCGAAAACCGACTATCGGACTTAAGGTTTTAGCCAATAAAGGCCGAACATATTGATCGAACTGAAACTTTGAATAGGCATACATATTGATAGGATGCTCGCAGCTTCGCTCAACCCGGAAACCATGCTTGCCGTCCCCGTAAACCGATGCGGAGGATGCATACATGAAAGCAACATTTCTTGCGATGCACCAATGCAATAAACGCTTGGAATAATCGTAATTATTCGCCATCACAAACCGTCCGTCCCATTCCGTGGTCGCAGAGCAAGCCCCTTGATGAAAAACTGCCCGCACCCCATCAAAAAAATGAGCCACACCAATTTTCTCTAAGAATTCGTCCTTGTCCATGTAATCGGCGATATCAAGATCGGCGATATTGTGCATTTTCCGCCCATTAGCCAGATGGTCGACCAGCAATATATTGCGCTCGCCCCGCTGGTTTAATGCGCGAATAAGATTACTGCCGATAAAACCGGCTCCCCCCGTAACAACAATCATTCCAATCCCCTCGCTTTTTTAATCATCGCCGTTGTAGACTGACCATCGACAAACTGCAAAATCTTCACCTCGCCGCCTGCCCGGATCACACAATCGCCACCAGCAACCTGCTCCGAGCTGTAATCGCCGCCCTTGACAATGACATCCGGCAACAGCCTGCAATACAGCCTCTCAGGGGTTTCCTCTTCAAATGAAACTACCCAGTCCACGCAGGCTAATGCAGACAAAACCGTCATCCGTTCCTGCAAGCCGTTAATAGGCCGGGACTCGCCTTTGAGCTGCCTAACCGACGCGTCGGAATTGACAGCCACCACCAAGCGGTCACCCAAAGCCTTTGCCTGCTGCAAATAGGTCACATGCCCGGCATGTAATAAATCAAAGCAACCATTGGTCATGATGATGCGCTCTTCATGGGCTTTGGCCCCGACCAATATTTGCGCCAACTCATCTTCCGAAACAATGCCGTACTGGGAATCCCGGTCGCCGTGCATAGCCCGCGTTAACTCCTGCATCGATACCGTTGATGTTCCCAACTTTCCGACTACAATGCCGCCCGCCAGATTAGCTAGATACATCGCTTCATATAACGCCATATCCAGCGCCACAGCCAGCGCCATCACCGCAATAACCGTATCTCCGGCACCAGTCACGTCAAAGACATCTTTAGCCTGAGCCGGCAGTGAATGCTCCTGAGCATCCTGAATTAAGGTCATACCCGCCTCGCCGCGAGTCAACAAAAGCGTCGGGATTTGATGCCGCTTTAACAGCGCCCGCCCTTTTTCAATTAAATCCTCTTCATGCTCAGCAACGCCTACTACGGCCTGCAATTCAGACAGGTTTGGCGTTATCAGGTCAGCATGCGCATAACGCTGATAATCCACGCCTTTTGGATCCACCAAAACCTTAAGGCCGGCTTGCTTGGCTTCAATTATATACGTTGAAACATCCGCCAAGGTCCCTTTTCCATAGTCAGAGAACACAACCGTATCATTTTTTTGCAGATGCTCAGCCAGCCGCGCCAACAAGGCATCCGAATCAAACTTAAGAGACGTCTCTTCAAAATCAATACGGATCAATTGCTGATGTTGCGCCATAACCCGCAACTTACAGATGCTGCGAATTTCCTGCTCGACGACAAAATCGCAGACCACGCCTTCAGCTTCCAGCAACCGCCTTAGTGTATCGCCTTCGGCATCATCACCGACAACGCCCAGCAGGGTTACCTTGCCGCCTAGCTTGGCAATATTGAGCGCGACATTGCCTGCGCCGCCCACACGATCTTCAATGCTTTTAACCCTCACCACCGGCACCGGCGCTTCCGGCGAGATACGCGCCGCCTGCCCAGACCAGTAACGGTCCAGCATCACATCGCCGATAACTATGATACGAGCCCGTCCAAACTCAGGTACAGCCGCCAACATTAATAAGCCTCCTCGGCAACTGCTCCCTGCGTTGCACTATCTCCTGCATCCATGCAGTCGTCAATCGCGCCACACCACCAGTGGCCGATCAAAATATGCGCCTCCTGAATTCTTGCCGTCACATCCGAGGGAACAACCACCGGATGGGTAACCTGCCCACTCAACTCGCCGCCGTCACGCCCGGTTAATCCGATAACAGACATGCCTTTCAACCTTGCAGCTTTCGCCGCATTTAATATATTTTCGCTGGCCCCTGATGTAGAAATAGCAATCAGACAATCCTTTTCATTGGCAATAGCCTCGATCTGACGGGAATAGACCGTATCAAATCCAAAGTCATTACTGTGCGCCGTTAAAATCGAACTGTCGGTAGTCAACGCAATGGCAGCCAATGCGTTACGGTTTTTCTCATACCTGACCACCAATTCCGCAGCGATATGCTGGCAATCCGCAGCGCTGCCGCCATTGCCGCACAACAATATTTTCCCGCCCTGTTTCAATGTCTCAATCAGCAACTCACCGGCGGTTTCAATTGCGCCGGAACAATCAGCTAACCGGGCTATCATTGCCTGATGCGCTTCAAGCTCGGAAATAAATGTTTTCAAAATAATGCTCCTAAGCAATGCATGAATTGGACATCTCGACAGCGGCTTCCGGCCTGTCGTCACCACTATGTTCCTTAAATTGCATGGAATGCAATCGCGCATAGACCCCATTTTTTGCAATCAATTCCTGGTGAGAACCTCTTTCCACAATCCGGCCATGATCCATAACCAAAATCACGTCAGCGCCTTCGATAGTCGATAGCCGATGGGCGATCACCAAGGTCGTCCGATTGCTCATGACTTTTTGTAACGCAGCCTGAATATACCGCTCCGATTCGGTATCCAACGCCGATGTCGCCTCATCCAGAATCAGTATGGGAGCGTCTTTCAACAATGCCCTGGCCAAAGCCAACCTTTGCCTTTGCCCGCCTGACAACTTGACGCCATTCTCGCCTATTTCCGTATCCAGCCCCTGTTCATACTTGGCGACAAATTCCATCGCATAAGCATCCGTTGCCGCCTGAGCTATTTCGCTTCGGCTTGCCGTCGCCAGAGACCCGTAGGCTATATTGTTGGCTATCGTATCATTGAATAAGGTGACCTGCTGGTTGACCAGCGCCAACTGTTTCCGCAAATTCGCCAACTGGTAAGTATTTATTTCAACTCCGTCCAGCAATATTTCACCTTGGTCATGCGGATAAAAACGCGAAACCAAATTGGCGAGCGTGCTTTTACCGCCGCCGGAAGCCCCTACCAGCGCAATAATCTGCCCCGGCTCGGCCTTAAAACTGATGTCGATCAGCGCCGGTTCATTTGCTCCCGCATAGGTAAACGACAGGTTTTTAAATTCCAAAGCCCCCTTGCATCTTTCGACCTGATAAGTGCCTTCATCCAACTCGCCCGGCTCATCCAAAATTTCAAATAAGGTTTCAGCCGCCGCGATGCCTTTTTGGATTTCGCTGTTGGCATCACTTAAAGCTCTAATAGGCTTAGGCAACAAAAATGCTGCTGTCAAATAGCCTACAAACTCGCCGACACTGGCTTGTTTCATAAAATACAAGGCCATATACATTAAAAATGACAAGGCTATCGCCAGGATAAATTGCATGATCGGGCTATGTATTGCCATAGTAGTTGCCAGCTTTAACGACTGCCTACGATTATACAAACTGCTTTCCAAAAATCGCTGGCGTTCGTATTCTTCGCCGCCGTAACTATGCACCACCCGATGCCCACCGACTATTTCCGAGGTGATATGGGTCATATCACCAATCGATTCTTGCACTCTCTTACTGATGCCTCGTAGGCGCTTACTTACATAACTCACCAGCACCACTATGATTGGCGTTATGCCGACAAAAACCAGCGACAACATCCAATTTGAATAAAACAAATAAATTAATAAACCTACAGCAGTAAAGCCTTCGCGCACAAACGTGCGCGCCGCATCCGTGACAGCCTGGGTAACCTGCCCTACGTTGTTGGTTATCTTCGCAATCATATAACCGCTATTATTCGCATCAAAATAAGCGGTTGGCAGTCGCGTATACTGGTTAAAGATCTCACATCTTAAAGCATGTACAACATTGGTAGATACTTTGGCTAAAAAATAGTTGCCTATATAAGTGCCAATACCATGTACTACAATTAAACCGCTAAACAATAGCGGCAAATAATTCATACCCTCCCGCGTCTCGGTTTGCAGCGTATCGATAATGTGCTTGATCAAGGCCGCAAATAAGGTTTGAGTGCCTGAATACATAAAAAAGCCGAGAATACTGATTGCAAAAAGACCACGATGTGGCTTTACATAGGTCAATAGTCGCTTATATATTTGAGCGCCCGCTTTTGATGTTTTATTCATATTTTTGATGACTCCATTAATAGGCGAAGCTATGGTTTAGCTTGCGCTAGGCTATAGCTTTATTCAAGATATTGGGACACGCCTTTTGTTGCAGCAGTTAAATCCTGCCGCGCCAGGCGATCCATCAAGCGTTGGTAATTAAGGTCTTGCTTGCTTTTATCATTATGGGGATGCCACAAATGCAGTACCGGCACCGCAAATCGCCCTTCCTTGCGTTTGATTCCGGCATGTATCAAACGAATGACCAGGTCGGAATCCTCAAAGCCCCAGCCTTCATAAAACTCATCAAAACCATTCACCTGTAAAAAATCGTTTTTCCATAAGGCCAGATTACAGGTCATGGCTTTTTGCCATTTTTTGGGCTGCAATTTCCTTAAAACCCCCAACGGAAGCTGGATAAACGCAGAAATCCTGTTGATTTTTCTTCGCAACCAAAGGGAAATAAAATAACTCAGTGGTTGTTGATGCAATGGGAGGTGTTTCTCGATGACTTCCTGAGTAAACGACTCGCTTAACAGCACCCTGTTTCCGGGCACAAAATACCCGAACTCTGCCAGCTGCCGATGCCGGGCGATAAAATCAGCGGGACAAACGCAGTCGCCATCAATAAACAGCAAGTATTCGCCCAGACTGGCAGCAACCGCCTTATTCCTGATGGTTCCCGCCCTAAATCCCTGATCGTCATGATGCACATACTGAATGGGTACCGGACTTTTAGCGCAATAGGCTTGAGCCCGTGCCTGATTGACGGGGGTAGAACCATCGTCGGCGATGATGATTTCAAACGCCGGATCATGCTGGGCAAACAAGCTGTCCAGACAAAGCTCTAATGCAGCAGGCCAGTTATAAGTCGTTACGATAACGGAGATTACATTCATTCTTAACGCGACTGCCAGGGATGGCGGAAGTGTCGCAATCGGTCGGGAACCGATGCGACAGACTGACGGTTTTGCAATTCCAGCAATTTAAGGTATTTATAATAAGCGCCTTCCGCATTGGAAATCGACAGCATCAGCCCTTGCCGTCCATCCAGAATAGCGGCTTTAAGCCAATAGGTGCGAATGAATGTCCAAAGCCCTTTTAAGATGGCTTTGCTTAAGGATGAGCGAACGCCCCGCTGGTAGAGCAAAGCTGCGCCCAACGTTGAATAGCTGTTCACTTTATGTAAAACCTCATCCAGGTTTATAAAAGCATCATGCAGCAACGGCGAGTTCATCCGGCCGATTTGCCCCTGAACAATAATTCTCTCGTGCACGACTGAATCGGTGAATTGACCGCAATCGCGACGGAACAACCTTAACACATAATCCGGCCACCAGCCCCCATGGCGCATTTGCCTGCCGCAATAGCTGGAAAGACGGGGAATTTCGTAGCCATGCTTGCCTTCTTGCCCGAGCGCTTTTTCAATCTCCGCCCTTAATTCGGGCGTTACCACCTCATCGGCATCGATGGAAAAAACCCAATCACCGCCGGCCTTATCCAGCGCGCGTTGCTTCTGAATACCGAACCCAGGCCAGTCTGTTTGATAAACCTTATCCGTATATTGACGACAGATCGCTACCGTATCGTCATCACTGCCGGAATCCAGCACGATAATCTCATCGGCCCATGAAATCGACTCAAGGCAGCGCGCTATATGACCGGCTTCATTTTTTGTAATGATGATTACGCTGAGCATTATTTATATGGATTAGTCAGTTTTAAGAAGACGAAGAAAATAAAATTCTTATGGGGAAATTGCCCAAAAACCAGGAAGCATCTACTCCCAGGAAAATCCACCATCTTGTCTTTGTCCATGCATAGTCATGCCGAATTGAGCAAGCTCTTGCTCACGCCATAGCTTTTGCTGCCGAACTCTTTTTATTTTCTTGAGTTTTCGTTCCAGCCAGCTCTGTTGCAATAACCGGTAATTATAACGGTATCCCAGGCCGTCTTTCTCAGCCAAGCCTCGCTCCTGCTTCATCGCCGATTGCGTTATCGAGCCGTAATGATGCAGCCAGGAACTCCCCGTCATGCCGATAGGAATACCGGCTTTATCCACTTCGTGAAAAAACATCGAATCTTCATAACCGAGTAACTTGGGGATGGGCTGGAAATAGCCGATTTCCAGCCATACCGATTTATGCACAGCAAGGCAAACCGCATGACGGCCGCCAATCCGAAGGGCGTTTTTCATTTTGACTGAAGACTCGATTGCGAACGTATCGAAATCATAATCAAGGGGGCCTTCAATTAGCGCCGGCGAGATGATTTTCAAACCATTTTGTTCGGCCGCGTTAATCATATTCCCAATCCAACCCTGCGATACCAGCACATCGTTGTTCATGATAATCGTCCACTCGGACTGTAGCGCTAAAGCGCCTTGATTCCATGCCACGCCACAACCCAAATTAGCCTGATTAAAAATACGCCCGCCTAGCGGCAGTGTTTCGAGATAACTGCGCGTCTGATCGGTAGACCCATTATCCACCACCACCAATCGGCTAAGGTCAACTCCGTACTTAATCATGCTATCCACGCACTGACGGGTATATTCCACTTGGTTGTAACAAGCGAAGGTGATGGCGTAGTCTATTTTATTCATGTTGATTTTATGTGTGTTGGGTTGCATGAATGCAAGGGGGATAGGCTCTTACGCAAGCAATCATTATGGCTTCAAAGACACTCTATCTAGAGAACAAGCATCCCCGTACTCATAATGTTAATTGTTGAAATTATAAAGCAGGAGGGCAATAAAGCAAGCCGACAGGCATCCGTGCGGTTAGATATAGGCGAATGAAAACATAAACATGCCAATGCTACTCGTCAGATCTCGTATTTTGGCTGCTTTTGCGCGATCGGGCATAGTCGATAAATCCGGCTATATTGTCCGAGCATAATTTGTCGACAATTTGCCGTATTTCTTCTTCCGGCCACTCCCACCACGAGGACTCCAGCAAAGCCAGCCTGGTTGGCTCATCAAATCGCCAACGAACGTTCCGCGCAGGATTACCGGCCATAACCGCATAAGGCTCTACATCGCGACTAATTACAGCGCCGCTTGCGATAACCGCACCGTGCCCGATGGTAACGCCGGACAAGATCGTACAATTTGCGCAAAGCCAGACATCACTGCCGATCACAACATCCCCGCGGCTGCCGCATGGGTTTTTAATATGACTTGCTTCCGGCAGAAATACGGCAAAGGGGTAACTGCTAACCCAATCAATACGATGCTGCCCGCCTAAAAATATCTGCACATTCCCCGCAATCGAACAATAAGCCCCGATGCGCAATGTAGTGCCTTCATTCCAATCATGCACAACAGGCATCCCATAAGTGCCCACGCCAAGTTCATATTTCGGATAACGCTTACGAAACTTGGCTTGTTGCCGATAAGCCCCTTGTAATTCCGACCTGCCAAACAGTCGTTTCCAAGTTTTTCGAAGGTATTGCTTCAGTTTTCTCATAATTTCTAAATAACGATTTTCTGACTACACTACTGATGAGCCTAACATTTGACTTACTGCTTCCTTAACAGTTTGAGGCGTCAATAAATCAAGACATTGACTTCGACTCTGCTGATGCTGATCGCAGCCCTCCAGATGACAGGGAACACAATCCGTCTTACCTTGAATCAAGTGGACATTATTAACATGCTGACTGCCCTTTTTATGAAAAGGGTTTATGTTCTGCTGATATCCGACGGGCCAAGGCGCCCATTTTACCGGATTGGTCGGCCCATAAAGCGCAATTACCGGAACTCCTGTTGCGGCAGCCAAGTGCGTGATGCCGGTATCGGGCCCGATATATAATTTTGCCTGAGCAATAATGTGTGCCAGTTGCGCCAACGAAACCCGACCGGCCAGATTAATGGTATCCTCCGGAAGTTGATGCTGAATATTGGCAACATAATCAATTTCATCTTGGGCAGGCCCTCCTGAAAGAACCAGCTTTAAACCCAGTTTTCTGAGATACAATCCCACCTCTACCCAGCCCGCCACAGTCCATTGTTTATATGTCCACTGCGGATGCGGGTGCAGCACTGCATAATCGGCCTTATCCGCCAAAAAAGAGAACTGCTTTACCAGCTGCTGAGCATTGCCAACCTGCGGCGGAACCAACGAAAAACACCGAGGAACATGAACCAAGTCCAGTAATTTAAGATGCTGCAAGACAGTGTGCGTATCGTCGTCATCAAACTCTGTCCAGTGTTGAACAAAAAAACGTTTCCACCAGCCGGTGGCGTTTTTCGGCGGCACGACGGCAACCCGCAATGGCGCAGCCAGTAATGCGTACAAAAAAGGGCGGTCACCGGCCTGCGTAGCGATGGCAAGATCATACTGCCGGAATAATTGCCGAAATAACTGCCGATAATCGGCGAACTTGGGACGATTAGGCGTGGTAATAATATGATTAATATCAGGATTGCCTTCAAGCATGGCAGCCGTATTACGAAACACCAGCACATCAAGCCGGGCATCAGGATAAGCCTGCCGCAACGAGCGAATAAGCGGCGTTGTCAGCAACACATCACCGAGGTATCTCATTGCGATGACTAAAATTGTTGCCGACTTGGGTTGTAAGGATGATGGATTGCTATTCATTAATATCGAGCAATGGAAAGTTGGTAAGTTGGCAGTAGCGGCAGCAAGGCACCGGACAGAATGATCTACAGTTGCTTTTCCACTCGTCACTAACCTGAGAAGAGGGCAGATCTAAAAAACTATTCGTTTTCAACGCCCTGATAAGCGTTTTTCCGCAATTTGCCGGATATAAACCAGTCGCGGGCATTCTTTGCAGCGTTTAACACCGGCGCAGCCCCACCCATCGCCACAGCATCGACCAGACAATACCAGGCAGCAACGCCGCTGGGCGGATTTCCCTGAGGCAAGCCCAGAACCGGATCGATTGCCGCCCATCTCCAGGTTCCGACTGCGGTTCCAATGAGTTCTAGCCATGTGGTAATAAAAAAGGCCGCGAGATAAACCATCGGTGAGCGGCCTTTAAAAAGATAAGCCAAAAAAACACAAAACAGCAATGCTCCGACTGAATCGCCCTGCTTGGCATAGCCGCTGATACCCCAGACGGACCAAGCACCGCACACCAAGACCACCAATGCGGCGATTTCTCTGGCATAACGCTGAAATAAACCGGAACGGCCCAACGCGACAGCGGTTAAATAAACCATGCCGTGACCAGGCGGCACATAGGCAGGCACGTTTTCAAACCGGTAGGTATATCCGCCCATAAAAGGCGACGCGAAATGCTCGCCGATGGTCGCAAAAATGACGGCAACGACCACCTGCATTCTTATTTCCCTGTTTTCTCCAAGCAGCAAGCCGATCACAAACACCCAGGCGCAAACGCCGAGCGCATTTTGTTTTTCCATGCTCGCATTTGCATCACTGATCAAGCAAACCGCCACGCAAAAAAAAGTAAACGCCGCTATAAAATAATCCCGTTTTCTATGGGCATAAGCAACGTTAACTTGTGGAAAATGACGCAGCACAACTTACCTCTTTAAAATTAAATCTATGTTTCTGTGAAGGGGGAATTGCTTGAAAATGAGCATGAACTTGCTAAGAAAGCCAGCCATATTCTTGCCCGATAACTCAACTTGGCGGCAATAGCCAGTCCTGATAACGACTCTGGTTATCAATCAAAAACCTAGGGAAACTTTCATTAATTTCTTGGGCCTGAAAGCGGCTCTTCGGCTTATGGAAGTCCCGTCCACTATGAATCATCTTTAAAATGTACTCAGGATCCTTAAGCTCAGGCTTGTTGTACTCCTGATGCGCCATGCTTTCAATTTTCTTGATAATATTTTCTATCTTGAACATCCATGTAAAATGCCAGCCGCCATTCTTAATCTTTTGTGTCCTAAATAATTTAAACAGCTTCCGGTTCAATGAACGTAAAAGGCCGGATGACTTATAAATGCGCACACTGGTGGCGTTACTTTTGAAAAAATCCACAAAATGCCGATAGGTAGTGACTTTAGAACCCGGCCAAAAACGAGACCCGCCTTCACCCAGCCACAGGTTATTTAAAAAATAACCGTAGCAATCCTGTTCAAAATCGCCGCGTAAATACTTGGGGTTATACAAAGCAATTGTTTCCGGCCGAGGGATTTCATCCAAATCGGAAATCAACACCCAATCATCCGGCCGGGCATCAGTCAGACCATTTTTTATATAATTACGCTGATAGTTTTCGTTTTTCCAAAAATCATTTGGGCCTGGCGGCTTGTGATCGACTACCAAATGCCGAATTTTGCTCATGTATTTAGCAAACCGCTCGGGCGAAAAATTAATGGGCTTGGGTTCGCCGGCCTGCGTATAAGTAGCCTCCGCAATAACAAAGACATCAACAACATCCCACAAGGTCTCAAGCCGCAGCTCAAGAACCATGTCCTCATTAAAATAGCAAAAACAATCGTATATTTTTGGTTTCATAGTCAGATCTCAGCAGGACGCTTCCACAGCACAGACGCGCACAAAGCCGCAATCATCAAACCATAAAATGAGCTGGTATATTTCAAAGTTAGCACTTCCTGACTCAAGCCGGTAATCATCATGCCCATAACAAGACAAAGTCCCATCGCGCTGCTTCCTTTAATTTCATGAGCCGAAGACTTAAGACCTCGAATAAAAATCACGCCGGGTATAATAAACTGCAACAAGGCCGCAATGAGTCCGAAGATTCCAGACCTCAGCATATTGGCAAGATATTCATTATGAGGCCCAACAAGCCCCATCAAAGCAATAGCTTCCTGAGAAAATGCAGCTTGAATCTGCGGCAACAACAGTTGTGATTGATACCCTAAATCACCATAACCGTAAAATGGACTTTGCTTAAATAATACCCAAGACATTTGCCAAAATGAAAGCCTCTGCCCTGTCGAAGTTTCTGTATTGGTATTGTTTAGCCACGAAGAAATTTCATAATAAATGCTATTAATTCGAGCATGAAAAAAATCGATAAAAAAATAAAACCCAAAAATTGCTAACACACTGATTAAAACAGAGACTAATAATACTTTCTTACTTTTTGATTGCCAATGAAGAATTACCCATAAAGCCAACATCACAGGTTCGGCAATCCAGGCGCTACGCGTCTGAGTCTTCATTGCAAAATAAAGCCCAGTTAGAACACCTGCGTATTTTAAAAGCCTTAAAGCCGCCCCGTCCTTACTGACGACATCAATAGAAAAAAGGCATAGAAACGCCAACAGCATCGTATTTATCCCTAATGTATTGGGATCGACGAAGTAAGTAGAAAATCGACCCGCCCATTTTGTCATATCAACCGGGGTCGAATGCACACATACGAAAATGATCAGTAATGATAGCGGGCAGATATACTGAAATATCTGAACAAAATCGACTTTTTTCTTCAGCAGTAACAGAAAAACAGGCGCCGACAATAACATTCGAAGTGGTCCGTCATAAGGTTTTATAACCACATTTTGCCGTAATAATTGACTGATCAGGATAGCCAAAAAACCCGATGCAAGCGCGGCGATAACAGCCCACTCAGTACCGCTGATATTTTTGACTCCCCATGCAGACCTTGGCAAGCGAAAAAAGTGCAATAACGCCAAAGCAAACAAGATAACGGTTAACGTATTCGTCCACCCTCTTAACGACAAATACAATAGTGGAAAAAGCGCTAGAACCGAAATAAGCAAGGCATTTTCAATCTCGGCCGATTGATCATCATTAATTATAAGATTTGATTTCATATTAAGATTATTTTGCGAAACTATCCTGTAGGCGTGAAACTACTTTTTTTACGATACCTTTAAGCATTCTTCATATGAATCTTTTTTGAGTATACTCACCAATCTCCGCTCCTGCAACGCCAACCACTTCACCAGAGTAATACCCCCTTAAATTTGATAAACTCGACTCCAAAGTGCAATCCTAATATTCATACAAACAGCCAAGCTATCACGGCATATCTGCCAAACTTTCCTATCAAAATGGCTAAACAGGCGGGCAACAACGGAAGCCTTAGCCATCCGCCAGCAAAACACAAGGCATCCCCAACTACCGGCAACCAGGTAAAAAACAGCGTCCAGATACCTTTTTCTCTTATGACATTCAGCGCTTTCTGCTTGTTTGCTGATAAATGCGTGGCTATCGGAAATTTTTTAGCTGCCAGTACGCCCAAACCCCATGTGGTCATAGCGCCCAGCGTGTTACCTATCGTAGCGACGATGACGACAAGCTCAACCTGATAATATCCTGTCGCCACCATATAAGCCAAAACGGCTTCTGAACCGCCTGGCGCTACCGTTGACGATATAAATGCGCTGATAAACAGCCCGCCTAGCTCAAATCCTATGTCTTGCACTTTTTCCCTCAAAAAAAACCCTGCGCTCAACAAAGAGCGCAGGGGATTCTATGTTGCTCGAACTTAACCTCAAGGCAATATCTTGTTTTTATTGGACATAACAAACTTAACCAAATCAGACAATAGCTTTACAGCCAACTCAATGCCTGCTCTCAACAAATCAAAAATAGTGGCGACCACTTCTGACGCACTCATCCCTTTAAATTTTTTCGCCAAAAACGGTGCAAGCAGCAAGCCTATCGCCAAGCCGATCACGGTAACGCCTGAGATAACTGAATCTTCTTTCGGCGGTTGGGTGGCCGTCGGCGCAGTCTTGGCAGGTACAACAGCCGGTATCGCCGCCGCTTCAGCTGCGGCCGCAACTTCAGCCATCACTGTCGACAGACTCCCCTTGTAGTCATCGGGTATGACATAAGCCGTCACGCCGGGAATGCTGGGCAGATCGCCGTCGCCTTTACCGACCTTCAACTGGGCTTTCATACCTTTTTCCATGTGCTGGGCAATGTCGCAATGCACCAGATAGGTTTTATCGCCGGGAGGTAGAATCAATGTTCCGGAAATTTTTGCAGGGCCGGACACTTCCAAATGGAACATTCCCTTGGGATATAAATACTTGGGCAACCCGTGCATCATCCATTGATGACGGACATTATCGTCATTGATAAAATGAACAGTCAATTTAGTACACGGCTTAACATTAAACTCCTGCGTATCAAACGCAAACATTCTGCCGGGAAATTTCTCCGCATATTTATGACCTGCATGCACAGTAATTTCCTTGCTCTCAGAGATACTGTCGCAGCCGCCCGGCAACGTAGTGGTATTCTGCCCCATAACCATACCACCGGCCATGTCCATTAAATGGCCATCACCGTGATCCATGAGCATACCGCTATGATCTTCATATTCCACTGCCAATACCGGTACAGAAAAAAGAAAAATCAGTGCCCCAGCCGATAATAACTTCACCATTGTTCATGTCCTCCGTTGTTCAACAAAACCTATGCCTACAAGGGCAGATATCAATCTACCCTTGAGACAATGCCATTACCTAAAATTTACGGCGAATTAGCCGTACCTAAGCAATGGCATCAACACACAACCTACCCAAAATAGCGCCTGCTTAACCTTTAATACCCGCTATTATTTCATCCACTTTGCTTTTAAAACCAGCGTGTGACAGATAAAGCACATAAAGACCGGCCAATGCGAAAAGGGCATACAACAGCAGGTTATTTTTGCTCACTCCTTTGCCGCCGCCTGCGCTAAAGCCCATATGCGCATCCAACCTCGCGCCCTCTGTACGCGCATCCATCTTATCCGCATCAGGAATCAGAGTAATATGAATCAAGTACTTGCCAGCTTCCGGCACACCATTTGGCAACCTTAACTCAACCGTGCCTTTTTTATGTTTTGCAGCCGGCAGCTTGAATACGCTGGTACCTTCAGGCTCTTTTGTCACTTCAAACTCGACCGCCATATCCCGGTATTTCATGTCCTGATAATCGAACACCAGCAATGTGAGTTCGTTAGCCCGAGGAATATTGGCGCAAAAATCTTCAGCTGGAAACGCATTAGGTTGATAAGCGGTATAATGCAACCAATGAGTTGGTTCCAATTCAAATTTACATTGGTCGGTATCGGTGCCTGCGGCTCCGCCGTGTGCCCATAACGATGCGGAAAATAGCAATCCCAGAAGTACCAGGGAACCCTTTCTTAAAATGTGTATGCTGTTCATAATACCATCCAGTTTTGATAAAATTATTATTATGAGAAAAATGTAACTGCTATCTATATAGTTCAAACTCATCAAAAAACAGCGTTTTCTGCTGCAATTTTGACCAATAGCAATGAGTAACTCTAGCACATCGATTTAGCCAAATAAAGGAATTGATGGAAGGCCCGTCTTACAGCGGTCATTATAAAGATAATGCGCTGCTGTACTATTGCTATCCGCCCCTGCTTTTCGTAGACTTAAACCAACTTTATTCAAATGGAGCTTTACCGCATGTCATCTTTGACCTCTTCCACAGCCTGGACAGCTTTAATAAACCATCACAACGAAACTAAAAATATCCTGCTGCGCGACAGTTTTAATGCTGACAAAAACCGCCATACCAAGTTCTCTCTTCATTTTAACGACATCCTTTTTGATTACTCCAAAAACAGAATAACCGATCAAACTCTGCCCTTACTGATCGATCTTGCCAAACATGTCGGACTGGACGCAAAAATTAAAGCCATGTTTTGCGGAGCAAAAATAAATAACACCGAACACAGATCCGTCCTGCATACCGCTTTGCGCAACAGAAGCAATCAACCTGTTTATGTTGACGGCCAGGATGTGATGCCGCAAATCAACAGCGTTCTCGCCCAAATGCGCGCTTTCAGCACCCGCGTTCGCTCAGGCGAATGGAAGGGCTATACCGGCAAGGCGATTACCGACATCGTTAACATTGGCATAGGCGGTTCCGACTTGGGGCCGAAGATGGTTTCGACAGCACTGGCTCCCTATGCTTCCGAGGCATTGAAAATTCATTTTGTCTCCAATATCGATCAAGCCGATCTTGTTGAAACTCTTACGCACATATCCCCTGAGACGACACTATTTCTTATTGCGTCTAAAACATTTACTACGCAAGAGACCATGACCAATGCAAAATCGGCAAGAAGCTGGTTTCTTAATAGCGCAAAAGATCAGCAGGCCATCGCCAAACATTTCGTCGCCATTTCTACAAACACCCGTAATGTTTCCGCCTTCGGTATTGATACCGATAACATGTTTGAATTCAGGCATTGGGTCGGCGGACGTTATTCTCTATGGTCAGCCATAGGATTATCTATCGCCTTATATGTAGGTATGGATAATTTTGAGGAGCTTTTACAAGGTGCTTACGAAGCCGATGAACATTTCCGCGGCACGCCTTTTGAAAGAAACATTCCGGTTATCATGGGCTTACTGGGCATTTGGTACAATAATTTTTATAATGCCGAATCACACGCCCTGTTGCCTTACGACCAGTCCATGCTTTTTTTCGCCGACTATTTTCAGCAAGCGGACATGGAAAGCAATGGTAAAAGCATCGACCTTAACGGTGAAAAAGTGGATTACAGCACCGGTCAGATTATTTGGGGGCAACCCGGCACCAATGGTCAACATGCTTTTTTTCAGCTGATTCATCAGGGCACCAAACTGATACCCTGCGACTTTCTGGCTGCTGCAAACAGTCACTACAAGCTACCCGATCATCATGACATTCTGATTTCAAACTTTCTTGCCCAACCGGAAGCCTTGATGAAAGGCAAAACAGCCGAAGAAGTTAAACGGGAACTATCGCCCGACGACCAATCCGACGCCGTGCTGGTCGCCTCCAAAATATTCGACGGCAATAAACCGTCCAATTCGTTTTTATTCAGCAAACTGACACCCAAGACCTTAGGCTCACTGATTGCATTTTATGAACATAAAATTTATGTTCAGGGCGTCATCTGGAATATCAATTCGTTTGACCAGATGGGCGTTGAATTAGGCAAAACTTTAGCCAAGGTCATCCTGCCGGAGCTCCAAAACGAACACATTATCGACAGTCACGATTGCTCGACCAACGCATTGCTTAATGCCTATAAACAATTACGGCTGCTTGAGAAGGCGGAAGTGTCGTAATCGGTGTCGAACCGAACCGATGCGACCCACACTTGATTCGCCTGCCCCTGCCCAGACTAATTATCGGCTTTATTGTTAGTGCCGCGCTGACGACGTGCGATAGCGGATTCCTGTCTCGCAACAAGTTAGAGCAGATCAGACAGGCAGGCATCTTACACGTATTAACCCGAAACGACCCAACAACCTATTATGAAAGTCCGGAAGGGTACACCGGACTTGAGTATGATCTGGTTATGCTGTTCGCCGACCAGTTGGGCGTTAAGGTAAAGTTTGAAACTCCCAACACCTTCGACGACATTCTAACGCGCATATCCAAAGGCAAGGCCGACATTGCCGCAGCCGGCCTGACCATCACAGAGCAGCGTAACAAAAAAATGCGCTTTGCCCCTGCCTACCATGAAATAACCGAACAGCTCATTTACCGCTCAGGCACTCGGCGCCCAAATGATATAAACGGCCTGACCCACGGCATTATCGAGGTTGCAAAAAGTACCAGCCACATCGACAGCCTGACCTATCTAAGACAGGATACGCCTGAACTGAGCTGGAATGTCAACAACGAACTGGATACCGACGGATTGCTGTACCTGGTTAACGAAGGCCTTATCGATTACACCGTAGCCGACTCAAATCAAACCACTTTAATCCGTCGCTTTTATCCCAAACTTAACATCGCCTTCGACATTTCCGAACCTCGCAAGCTGGCCTGGGCATTAAGCTCATCGGACGACAACAGTTTATACGATGAAGTGGTGCGTTTTTTCGAACGTATCAAAAAGGATAAGACACTCGATCAACTCCTTGAAAAACATTACGGGCACACCAGCAGCTTGAGTTATATCGGCAACTGCAAATTCCGCCAGCAACAAAAAAGCAGGCTTCCGCTGTATCTGAAGTATTTCAATGCTGCGGCAGCACAATACAATATAGATTGGCGCTTGCTAGCCGCAATCGGCTATCAGGAATCCCGCTGGCTGGATAAAGCCATATCCCCGACCGGCGTCGAGGGCATTATGATGTTAACGAGTGAAACCGCCACAGAACTCGGCATCAATGACCGCACCGATCCGGCTCAAAGCATAGCCGGCGGCGCCCTCTATTTTCAACAAAGAATCCAGACTATCCCCGAGCAAATCCCGGAACCGGACCGCACCTGGTTTGCATTAGCCTCATACAATGTCGGCCTGGGTCATCTTGAAGACGCCAGGGCATTAACAAAAAAGCAAGGCGGAAATCCAGACAAATGGATGGATGTCAAACAGAGACTGCCCCTGCTCACCGAGGAAAAGTGGCACCAACAAACCAAGCACGGCTATGCCAGAGGCTATGAGCCGGTTACATTTGTAGAAAACATTCGCAGCTATTACGATTTACTGGTCTGGCTGACCGAGGAAAACCAGATCAAGAAAAATGCGATGGAGGTCGATGGCGAAGATTCTGAAAATGAAGCGGTAACCATTGATCCGGCGGCGCTTTAAAAGTCTTTTATTCACCACGAAGACACGAAGGGCACGAAGTTTTTAGCTTTTTCTTCGTGAACTTCGTGTCTTCGTGGTGATAGTTTTTTATTCATCACCGCTTGGCTTTAAAAAAATCCCTCAGCATTTCCGAGCATTCCGTTTCCAACACCCCGCCGTCCCAGCTAATCCGATGATTTAAAAAACTCGCATCGGTCAGGCTCAAGGCATTGCACACCGCTCCCCGTCTGGGGTCATACGCGCCGAACACCAGCCGCTTAATTCGTGCATGACTCATGGCTCCTATGCACATCACGCAAGGCTCCAAAGTCACGTACAAGGTCGCATCAGTCAGCCGGTAATTTTCCATGGCCACGCCGGCGCTTCGCATTGCAACCACTTCGGCGTGGGCGGTAGGGTCATGGCTGGTTATCGGGACATTCCAGCCTTCCGCGATGCATCGGTTATCCCTGACCACGATAGCGCCGACCGGGACTTCGCCCTGCTGTTCGGCCCGTTGCGCCAGTCTGATCGCGTAGCGCATCCATGCCTCATCCGTAGCCGGGCTTATTCCCATTCAATCGTTGCGGGGGGCTTGCCGCTAATGTCGTAAGCAACGCGGGAAATGCCGGGCACTTCATTGATAATGCGCCGGGAAATCAAATCCAAAAACTCATACGGCAAATGCGCCCAGCGGGCGGTCATGAAATCGATGGTTTCGACAGCGCGTATCGCGATCACATAATCGTAACGACGACCGTCGCCCATCACGCCGACCGACTTGACCGGCAAAAATACCGCAAACGCCTGACTGACCTTGTCGTAAAGATCGTGGCGATACAGCTCTTCAATAAAAATCGCATCGGCTTGACGCAATAAATCGGCAAATTCTTTTTTCACTTCGCCCAGAATTCTGACGCCCAGACCTGGCCCTGGAAACGGATGGCGATAAACCATATCCGCAGGCAAGCCCAGTTCTACACCCAGCTTCCTGACTTCGTCCTTGAACAGTTCTCTCAACGGCTCAACCAGTTTTAACAGCATATTTTCCGGCAAACCGCCGACATTGTGATGCGACTTGATCAAATGCGCCTTGCCGCTTTTGGAACCGGCCGACTCGATCACATCGGGATAAATCGTGCCTTGCGCCAGCCATTTTGCATCGGTGATTTTCGCGGCTTCCTCGTCAAAAATATCGATAAACAGGCCGCCGATGATTTTGCGTTTTTGTTCCGGGTCGGTGACGCCGCTCAAGGCGTCCAGATAACGCTTTTCTGCGTCCACCCGGATAACCTTAACGCCCATGTGCTCGGCAAAAGTCGCCATCACCTGGTCGCCTTCGTGCAGGCGCAGCAAGCCGGTATCGACAAAAACACAGGTCAACTGGTCTTCAATGGCCTTGTGCAGCAGTGCCGCAACAACCGACGAATCAACGCCGCCGGACAGTCCCAAAACCACATGATCGCTGCCGACCGTTTTACGAACGACCTCGATGCTGTCCTCGATAATATTGCTGGACGTCCACAACGCTTCACAGCCGCAAATTTCCAGCACAAAGCGCGACAATATTCGCCCGCCTTGCTTGGTATGAGTGACTTCAGGATGGAACTGCAAGCCGTAAAAACCCTTGTCTTCATTGGCGATACCGGCAATCGGCGCGCCGTCCGAGCTGGCGATCAACGTAAATCCGGCCGGCAAATCAACGACTCGGTCGCCGTGACTCATCCAAACATCCAGCAGGCCAAAGCCTTCCGCCGATAAATGATCCTCAATGCCGGATAGTAATTTCGAATGTCCACGCGCCCTGATTTGCGCGTAACCGAACTCCCGATGATCGGAACTTTCAACCTTGCCACCCAATTGCTCGGTCATGGTTTGCAGGCCGTAGCAGATGCCCAGCACCGGAACGCCCAGTTCAAAAACGATTTGCGGCGCTCTTGGCGTATCGCCGCTGGTTACCGTTTCCGGGCCGCCGGATAAAATAATGCCGTTGGGCGCAAATTTTTTGACTTGTTCAGCGTCGCATTCGCAGGAATAAATCTCGCAATAAACGCCGATTTCACGAATGCGGCGCGCGATCAGCTGGGTGTATTGCGAGCCGAAATCCAGGATCAGGATTTTGTGGGTATGGATGTTTGGGGATTGTTGTTTCACGATAGAACTCTTGTGGGTGATCGAATAACGTATCTGGATGCTAACTATATATAATCAATAGAACACGGATGACACGGACTCGACGGATTGAAACGGATTTTTAAATATGTGCTTAATCCGTGTTTATCGGTCTAATCCGTGTCATCCGTGTTCCATTTTCTATGTACTAAACTCACTCCATCCGATAATTAGGCGCTTCTTTGGTAATGGTCACATCATGGACATGGCTTTCCCGCATACCGGCACTGGACACCCGCACAAACTGTGCCTTTTCATGCATGATTGCAATGGTTTGGCTGCCTGTGTAGCCCATGCTGGCGCGAATACCGCCCAGTAACTGATGAATAACGGCCAGCAAACTGCCTTTATACGGCACCCGGCCTTCAATGCCTTCCGGCACCAGTTTCTCAACCAGTTCGGTTTCTTCCTGAAAATAGCGGTCACTGGAACCTTGCTGTTGCGCCATCGCACCCAAAGAGCCCATGCCGCGATAAGACTTATAAGACCGGCCTTGAAACAGCTCAACCTCACCCGGCGCTTCTTCGGTGCCGGCAAACAGACCGCCCAGCATCACCGCATAGGCACCGGCAGCCAGCGCCTTGGCGACATCGCCGGAATAGCGGATTCCGCCATCGGCAATCAACGGCACGCCGGTTCCTTTTAACGCATCGGCGACATTGCTGACTGCGGTAATTTGCGGCACACCGACGCCGGCGATAATACGCGTCGTGCAGATAGAACCGGGGCCTATGCCGACCTTAACGCCGTCCGCGCCCGCCTCAACCAAGGCCAGCGCCGCAGCTGCCGTGGCAATATTGCCGCCGATCACCTGCACATCAGGATAGTTCTGCTTTACCCAACGCACCCTGTCCAACACGCCTTGAGAATGGCCGTGTGCCGTATCGACGATAATCACATCCACGCCGGCGTCAACCAGAGCGGCAACCCGCTCTTCCGTGCCATGCCCGGTACCGATTGCCGCACCGACCCGCAACCGCTCCTGTTCGTCTTTACAGGCCAAGGGGTAATCCTTGGCTTTTTGTATATCTTTTACCGTAATCATGCCACGCAAATGGAATGCATCATTGACCACCAGCACTTTTTCGATGCGATGTTCATGCAGCAGCGCAATCGCTTCTTTACGATCGGCATTTTCATTAACCGTAATCAACCGCTCTTTAGGTGTCATCACTTTTGAAACCGGCTCATCAAAGCGCGTCTCAAAGCGCAAGTCACGACTGGTCACGATGCCGACCAACTCATCGCCATCGACCACAGGCACGCCGGAAATATTTTTGGATCGGGTTAACGTAATAACGTCCCGTATGCTGACGTCCGGAGTAACGGTGATCGGATCTTTAATCACCCCGCTCTCGTATTTTTTAACGCTGCGCACTTCACGCGCCTGCTGCTCGGCCGTCATATTCTTGTGAATAATGCCGATACCGCCTTCCTGGGCAATCGCAATCGCCAGCCGGGCCTCGGTAACCGTATCCATCGCCGCAGCAACCAGAGGGATATTCAGCGTAATGCCCCGCGTCAGCTGGGTCTTCATCTCTACGTCGCGTGGCAGCACAGTCGAGTGCGCAGGCACCAATAAAACGTCATCAAACGTCAGCGCTTCCTGAAGAATTTTCATAGACCACACCTTATAACTCAGTGAAAAATAACCGGGCATTATACATCGTGGGAGGGGTAGAGCGCGAGCGAAACCCATGTTTGTGAATAATTGTCGAGTTTTTGGTTGAGAAGATAAGTGCGTTTGCGGTATCTAGCGTTTAGGTTTATTATCCGCGCTCATTGTGAGCGGTATGATTAAATTCCCGTGATTTTATGTGATGCCATCTAAATTTATTTTAGGCGTACTAAATTCACACAACAGAATGAAACAACAATGATATTTAACTTTTATAGGTTATTTTAGACAATCGTTGTTAATTCAGGCTTCGTGGCTTCGTTAAACTTCTGCGAACGGCACACTCTTACCGTTACGTTAGAGAGGAATAGTTTTTGACAAGGAATCACATGGATCTTTATGTAAATGATCTTCATCCTTTTAAAAGGTTTTTGCATAAGGTCGCAATTTATGGGCTATATCCGACTATATTAAGCGCAATTGGTTTCGCATATATAGGAGCACCTTCCAACCTGCAAATTTCGGTACGTCATTCTCTTCCTGCTAAACTTAAAGAACACATGCTTATGCTCTGTAACGCAGATACATGGTTGATTGTTCTATTTTGTGTGACGGTATTCTGTGCGATATGGGGCGGAGTGGGAAGCCAAGCAACTGTTAGCCTAGTAAATCGAAAGCATAGAGAAGTACTAGATGAAAACGAACAACTTAAGGAAGAAAGCAATAGCAAAAGCATTAATTGCTATAAATTATTTACTAACTATCTTTTCAGCTACTTCCAGCGATTTGCGTTCGGACCAAACGAAAGAGTGAGTCTGTATAAGTTAGATATGGATATGTTTTCCTGCATTGGGCGTTATTCAGACAATGAGATATTTAAATCGAAACCAAGTAGATTGTATCCAAGAAACCAAGGGTGTATCGCTAAAGCATGGGAAATAGGCAATTTTCAGGATACCAACGCACCAGATCCTACCGCAGATTTAGCGGGATGGAAAAAGTACAACATTGACAACTTCAATTTCGATATTGGCCAGATTGAACGAATACGAATGAAGAGCCGTGCATTTTATGGTATAAGGCTACAGAACCATCAAAAGATCACAGTAGCTGTGCTGGTGTTCGAGTCTTTGGAGCCGGATGGATTGCCTTTTGGGAAAATAGATCGTTTTTTTAAAAATCATGAAATTTGTACTATCGTAAATTTGATAGAGTCGCTAGAAAAACATATACCTAGCCTAGAAGATGCTAGAGCAGAGGGCTTCTGATGAAAACGGTAACTTCTAATTTAATTAAATACATCCTTAAAAATTACCCGCACAAATCTGAATTATCAGCGTCACGGCTTACTAAAATGCTTTATTTAGCAGACTGGAAAAGTGCAATTGAAAATTCTAATCAGTTAACGAATGCGACTTGGCACTTTAATCACTATGGGCCATATGTTGATGATTTTCTAAAAATCGCTAAAGACGATAAAGATATAGAGGTAAAAAGTACTCAGACGATCTTTGGGGGCAAGAAGCAGCAAGTAGAACTAGCGGAATCTTTCAATGGAAACATTGAAATTACTGAAAATCAAAAGACAATATTGAACTTTGTTATTGGAGCTACAAAAGATAAAAACTATGAGGATTTCATAAAGCTTGTCTACTCTACCTATCCAGTAGTGTCTAGTAGTAAATATAGCGATTTTGATCTAGTAGCCATGGCCAATGAATACAAGAAAATCGCAGTTAAAAGCCCCAACAAAACATGAAACCAATAGAGCTAGTAGGCCAGCCGGAATAAGCTGGCTCGAGCGACAGCGAGAACTGGCGTTTCCGAGGGTGTCCCGAATTTTGTGTAAACGGATTTTTTCAATTATCGGATAGGCATCCGATCCTCGAACATAATACTAAACCGGTTAAGAGCGGCTTTCCAGTTTTGGAGTGGCATCGTCCATTTTTGGCTGATATTCAGCAAC
>JAUXTH010000164.1 GCA_030679035.1 Methylobacter sp.
TGTACAGCAAGGAAATGATGACGCTGGCGGACGGCTTCATGCAGTGGGGGTATCCGCGCCTGGAGTTCGGCGGCAGGCATTTGAATAATCCTGAGACGGAAAAAGTCCCCGATATCTTACATAAAGCGCTTTATGGCCTGGCTCAAGGCGCCAGCCTGATTGTTTTTTTTATGTTACTAATGTGGACCTTATCTGCCGAGCGGTATCAACTCCTCACTCGCAATTCAACGGCGAAGGCGGTTCTGGCGGTCGTGTTTGTTATCGTATCGTGTAGTTACGCTTTAATCTATTTGTCCGGCTACTATCACGTGTTCGGCACCGACAAAGTCGGCGAAGACGTCTTTTATCAAGCCGTAAAAAGCATCCGCACCGGCTTGGTCATCGGCACGTTGACCACGTTGATCATGTTGCCGATGGCGATCATTTTCGGCATCCTGGCCGGATTTTTTCGCGGCTGGGTGGACGACATCATCCAATACATCTACACCACGCTCAATTCCATCCCCGGCGTATTGCTGATAGCCGCCTCGATCCTGATGGTGCAGGTGTACATGGCCAATCACGAAGCGGACTTCACCAGCGTTATCGTCAGGGCCGATATGCGTTTATTGTTCCTGTGCATGATCCTCGGCGTGACCAGTTGGACAGGCTTATGCCGATTGCTCAGGGCGGAAACCCTAAAGCTCAGGGAAATGGAATACGTCCAGGCCGCCTCGGCCTTGGGCGTCAAGCAAGGCGCGATTTTGCTGCGCCACATCCTGCCCAACGTGATGCACATCGTGCTGATCTCCGTGGTGCTGGATTTCAGCTCCTTAGTGCTGGCCGAAGCGGTGTTGTCGTACATCAATATCGGCGTCGATCCGACCAGCTACAGTTGGGGCAATATGATTAACGGCGCGCGACTGGAAATGGCGCGCGAGCCTATCGTGTGGTGGTCGCTGACCGCCGCCTTTGTGTTTATGTTCGCGTTGGTGCTGGCCGCCAATCTGTTTGCCGACGTGGTGCAGGATGCGTTCGATCCGAGACGGAGCGGCAATGAATAATCCCATCCTTACCGTCGAGCATCTTAGCGTCGCCTTCAACCATCGGCAGACAGTGGTCGATGACATCAGTTTTGAAATCCATGCCGGCGAAACCTTCGCCTTAGTCGGGGAGTCCGGTTCCGGAAAATCGATCACCGCGTTGTCGGTGCTCCGATTATTGCCCAACAATGCGCGATTTAATGCCGACGCTATCGTTCTAAAAGGTGATGATTTACTGAAGCGCTCGGAATTCGAGCTGTGCAAAATTCGCGGTCGGCGCATCGGCTTTATTTTTCAGGACCCGATGTCCTCGCTGAACCCGGTGATGACCATCGGCAGCCAGATCGAGGAAGTCATCAAGCTGCATTTCGACCTGTCCAGAGACGCGTTACAACAACGGGCGCTGGAACTATTAAAACAAGTTGAACTGCCCGAAGCGCAGCAGCGCATCAAGGACTATCCGCATCAACTTTCCGGCGGCCAGCGGCAACGGGTGATGATTGCGATCGCGTTGGCGGGTAAGCCGGATTTATTGATTGCCGATGAGCCGACCACATCGCTGGACGTGACCATCCAGGCGCAAATCCTGGCGTTGCTGAAAAACATCCAGCAGCAAACCGGCATGGCATTGTGGCTGATCAGCCAT
>JAUXTH010000117.1 GCA_030679035.1 Methylobacter sp.
TCATACGCACTTAAGACAACAAGCTCATACCCCTACAGCTCAAACTATAGTAGGGCAATCGCGCTTAAATAAAGCGTTAGGGTGCAAAATTCTGCTTAGTGATTTTAATTTCTGCTTTATAAATCATGGGAAAACTTAAACGGAGCCGCGTCTTCTGTCGCGCACGTGTCATAACGCGAGTTGTGAAGGATATATAACTCCTGGCGCGACTTAAGTCGCGGCTCCAATAACCTGAAATTTAAAATCACTAAGCAGAAATTTGCACCCTATCGCTTTATTTAAGCGCGATTGCCCTACTATAGTTTGAGCTGTAGGGGTATGAGCTTGTTGTCTTAAGTGCGTATGATTTTGTTGGATTGAAGTAACGTGAATAGTTCGTTGCTTCAATCCAAGCTGCTGCAAATCGGGGAGGTCTTAGAAGTTGATGTTGCCTTGCACCCAGATTTTTTGAGTGTCGGTAGCGTATCTATCCGCCTCGTAGTTGGCATATTTGGCTAATACCGAATAATGTTTGCCGAATTTTTTGACTGCCTGGAAATCCCATTCTTTGCCGTAATGAATACGGCTGGTGTCGTCACTAAAATCATGATAAATGCCTGATAATACTAGGCTATCGTTTTCCATAAATTTTGCATTCACGGTGCCGAACACATCGCGGATACCGTTATCAGGCGTGACCAGAAATAAATCTGCCCAGCCCTGGAACGCGTGGTTGGTGCCCAATGGGGTGTTAAAGGTTTTGTTTGCGCCACCACCGTTAAGCTGTTCCATAGCGCCTTGAAAACTGAAGTTATAGGCAGCAAAGCCGCCCATTACATTGTAACGATGCGCCTGATAGGGGGTTGGCGAATGTTGGTAATCTTCTTGATAGCTCCATTCGGCCGTGTACAGTAGGCTGTAGTGATCGTAGAGTTTTTTCGGTTTATCACTATTAATAAAGCGCAGGCCGTAAGTCTGGCTTGATTTATTATAATTTGCCCTTTCGGTATAGTCGAGCCAATAGCCATAGCCAATCAGATTGCCATAGTCGCCGAGTTTATAGTTGGCGTTAAGTATCGGTGCGTTGATGTTCTCTGTCGTGGAGGTGAATGTTTGCACATTGCCGATATAACCGACGTTAACGGTTAGGTTTTTGATCGATTGATTGGTGATCAAAGCCGAATCAAATGTGGTTTCCATCTGACGCCAGCCCACATTGCCGATAAAGCGGTCGTCATCAAACTTGATGCGTTGACGTCCGCCTTTAATAACCGTATCGGGAACGCCTGCATAACTGATCCACATCTGGTTAAGTTCATTGTAACCGGGGTCCGCGATGACTGAATATTCAGAATGGGCGCCTCGATTATTGTTGTAATCCGATTGCAAAACATGGGTGCCTTCGTATTCTACATAACCTTGCAGGCCGTGAAATACTGGCGAAAGCAAGCCTAAACGGGTGCGTATGGTGTTGGCATTGGCGGTTTTTGGCTGAGCTGCGGCAGGCAGAGGAGCGCCATTAAGCAGCGGATTTGTGACGACATCCTGATTGACGTTTTCATAACGGTAATTGGTGTCGATCTTGACTGCGCCCCCATTGCCAAACTTGAGCGCATCTTCAACCGATTGGGTAGGATCGGCAAAAACATGACCACTGGCGGCGGCTAATGATAGCAATGCTACAGATAAGACACCGGGTGGTGATTTTTTTTGTTGCTGCGGCATGAAGCCCCCTTGTTATTTTTATGGGTATAAGTATAAATTTAGTATAGCACTATTTGTTATATTTCATATAGATATAGAGATTTTTAAAGAAATAAGTGGAGGTTATATTTTAGGGTGTTAAACGTCATACGTTCTATGTTAGTGTATGGGCTTATAACAATAAAAACAAAAGGATGAAATACCGTGTCTGACATTAATTCCTCCCAACAAAAACACGCGCTTACCGCGAGCACGGTGGCATTCACCGCCTGCTTTGCGGTGTGGACTATCTTTTCCATCATCGGTTTGCAAATTCAGAAAGATTTGCATTTAAGCGAGACTGAATTCGGCTTGCTGGTCGGCACACCGATACTTTCAGGCTCGTTGATTCGGCTGATGCTGGGTATCTGGAGCGACCAGTACGGCGGGCGTATCGTTTATTTAATGGTCATGGTGACGGCGGCTATTGCCACCTTGCTGTTGACCACTGTTGAAACGTATACCATGTTTCTGGTAACCGCGCTCGGCATCGGTGTTGCCGGTGGCTCGTTTGCCGTGGGCATTGCTTATGTTTCGCGTTGGTTCCCTAAAGAGAAGCAAGGCACGGCGTTAGGTATTTTTGGACTCGGCAACGTCGGAGCTGCTGTGACCAAATTCGTCGCACCTTTTGTGATGGTTGCATTTGGGTGGCATGCGGTCGCGCAAATCTGGGCGGCAGCCCTGCTGTTGATGGCGGCAGTCTTCTGGTTTGTGACCGATGATGAGCCGATGCTTAAACAGCGTCGCGAGTCTGGTGTTAAACCTGAGTCATTTCTAAAGCAACTGGAACCGCTCAAGGATATGCGGGTCTGGCGGTTTTCGCTTTATTACTTCTGCGTATTCGGGGCTTTTGTCGCATTGGCATTGTGGTTGCCGCGCTATCTGGTCGGCGCTTACGGTTTTGATATTAAGTCGGCGGGTATGTTGGCTGCGGCGTATTCCATTTTTGCCAGTCTGTTTCGTGCGTTGGGCGGTTGGCTGTCCGACCGTTATGGGGCGCGGTTGTTGATGTATTGGACGTTTATTGTTGCCTCTATCTGTACATTTTTCCTGTCCTATCCACCTACGGATTACATCGTTCACGGCAGCAAGGGCGACATTGCCTTTAGTCTGGCGATTCAACCGGTGGGCTTTATTTTCCTGGTTTCGGTGCTGGGCCTGTTCATGTCATTCGGCAAGGCGGCGGTGTACAAACATATCCCGGTTTATTATCCCGATAATGTCGGCGCTGTCGGCGGTGCCGTGGGCATGGTCGGCGGTCTGGGCGGATTCTTGTTGCCGCTGACTTTCGGTATGTTGAACGATCTGACCGGCATCTGGAGCAGCTGCTTCATGCTGCTGTTCGTATTGATGACGATCGCGCTGACCTGGATGCATTTTTCCATTGTGCGGATGGAGCGTCGCGTCGTACCTGAATTGGCCAAAATATCGAAAGATCTGCATGAGCTGAGTCATCCGTCGCCGCTGGTGCTGACCGATTGGAACCCAGAAGACCAGGGCTTTTGGGAAAAGACCGGTAAGCGTATCGCTACCCGTAACCTGTGGATCAGTATCCCCGCATTGCTGCTGGCTTTTGCGGTGTGGATGGTGTGGAGCGTCGTGGTAATCAATTTGCCCAGCATCGGCTTTAAATACACCACCAACGAATTGTTCTGGCTGGCGGCATTGCCGGGGCTTTCGGGTGCTACTTTACGGATTTTCTACTCGTTCATGGTGCCGATTTTCGGCGGCCGTCGCTGGACTACGATCAGTACCGCTTCGTTGCTGTTGCCATCCTTATGGATCGGCTTTGCGGTGCAAAATCCTGAAACGCCTTATGTGTTAATGGTGGTATTGGCCTTGTTATGCGGTTTCGGCGGCGGCAACTTTGCGTCCAGCATGGCGAATATCAGCTTTTTTTATCCGCAATCCCAAAAAGGCACAGCCCTGGGTTTGAATGCCGGTTTAGGCAATTTGGGCGTTAGTACCGTGCAGTTTGTGGTGCCATTGGTTATCGCGGCGGGTGTGTTCGGATCATTGGGCGGCGAGCCGCAAGAATGGGTTAAGGGCGCGGTGACTAAATCGATCTGGCTGCAAAACGCCGGTTTTATCTGGGTGCCGTTTATCATCGCCACCAGCATCGCGGCATGGTTCGGCATGAATGATATTGCCTCGGCTAAAGCATCATTCAAAGAACAGTCGGTCATTTTCAAGCGCAAACATAATTGGCTGATGTGTTGGCTTTATACCGGAACATTCGGTTCATTTATCGGCTATGCGGCCGGTTTCCCGATGCTGATTAAAATCTTGTTTCCTGAGGTTAACCCAACCGAATACGCCTTTTTGGGGCCGTTGGTCGGCGCGTTAATTCGGCCGGTCGGCGGTTGGTTGGCCGACAAGCTGGGCGGAGCGCAGGTAACGCTGTGGAATTTCGTTATCATGATTTGCGCGGTGTTCGGCGTGCTGCATTTTATGCCTTCGACCGGAAATTCCGGCGATTTCTGGGGCTTCCTCGCGATGTTCATGTTGTTGTTTATCACCACCGGCATAGGCAACGGTTCCACCTTCCGCATGATTCCGGTCATTTTTATGACTGAACGGCTGTGCGCAGTAAAAGGGCAGGGCGAAGAAGCCGTTGCCAAAGCCAAAAAAGATGCGGCAAAAGAAGCGGCGGCGGTGCTGGGATTTAGCTCGGCGATTGCAGCTTACGGCGCGTTTTTTATCCCGAAGAGTTACGGTACGGCTATCAGTATGACCGGTACGCCCGATGCGGCGTTGTATTGTTTTATATCTTTTTATCTGGTGTGCATCGGCATTACCTGGTGGAATTACGCACGTAAAACGGCGGCGATGCCTTGTTAAAATGACGTAGGGGCAATCCCTTGTGGTTGCCCCAACAAAACAAATACCAAGGGCAACCACAAGGGATTGCCCCTACATAATAGGTAAATCTTATGAGCCATTTCCTTGACCGCTTACTCTTCTTCAAGAAAAAAGTAGATACCTTCTCCGGTAATCACGGCGTGGTGACCAATGAAGACCGCAGCTGGGAGAACAGCTATCGATCGCGCTGGCAACATGACAAAATCGTGCGCTCCACGCACGGCGTCAATTGCACGGGTTCTTGCAGCTGGAAGATCTACGTTAAAAACGGACTGGTGACCTGGGAAACCCAGCAAACCGATTACCCTCGCACCCGCCCCGATCTGCCGAATCACGAACCGCGAGGCTGTTCGCGCGGCGCGAGTTATTCCTGGTATCTATACAGCGCCAATCGCCTTAAATATCCGCTGATACGCGGACGTCTGGTCAAGTTGTGGCGCGAAGCCAGACAGACTTTAAACCCGGTCGAAGCTTGGGCGTCGATAGTCGAAGACCCGGCTAAAACCGTAGAATACAAGTCGATACGCGGCTTGGGCGGATTGGTTCGCGCCTCTTGGGAAGAGGTCAACGAAATCATCGCGGCGGCTAATATATACACCGCCAAAACTTTTGGCCCCGACCGTATTATCGGTTTCTCGCCGATTCCGGCGATGTCGATGGTGTCTTATGCGGCTGGCAGCCGTTATCTGTCGCTGATCGGCGGCGTCAGTATGAGTTTTTACGATTGGTATTGCGATTTGCCACCGGCATCGCCGCAAACCTGGGGCGAACAAACCGACGTACCCGAGTCGGCAGACTGGTATAACGCCGGATTTTTGATGTTGTGGGGTTCCAACGTGCCGCAAACCCGCACTCCCGACGCCCATTTTATGACCGAAGCGCGGTATAAAGGCGCGAAAGTCGTGGTCGTGAGCCCTGATTATTCGGAGGCCAGCAAGTTCGCCGATCTGTGGCTGCATCCGAAGCAAGGCACCGATGCCGCGCTGGCGATGGCGATAGGGCATGTGATCCTGAAGGAGTTTCATGTCGAGCGGCAAAGCCCGTATTTCAACCAGTATGTGCGCGAAAATACCGACTTGCCGTTTCTGGTCATGCTGAAAGAACAAGACGGCTATTATGTGCAGGATCGCTATTTCAGAGCCTCGGACTTTTTAGGCCAACTGGGCCAGGACAATAATCCCGACTGGAAAACGGTCGCCTACGATGAAATCAACGGTCATATCGTTCCGCCTTGTGGTTCCATCGGTTTCCGTTGGGGCGAAAGCGGACATTGGAACATCGAACAAAAAACCGTAGACAATCAGGAAGTGCGCTTGCGCTTGAGCTTGATTGATACCAAAGACGATGTTGCCAGCGTCGGCTTCCCTTATTTCGGCGGCTCCGAGCATCCGCATTTCACCCATTCCGCCCATGACGTTATCCAAAAGCGCAATGTGCCGGTCAAGAAAATCACTCTGGCCGACGGCACCGAAGTGTTGGCGACCACGGTATTCGATCTGCTGGTTGCGAACTACGGCATAGATCGCGGTTTGGGCGGTGAAAACGTTGCAACTTCTTATGATGAAGATGTTCCCTACACCCCCGCGTGGCAGGAAAAAATCACCGGCGTGTCACGGAAAAATGTGATTGCGGTGGCGCGGGAATTTGCGACCAATGCCGAAAAGACTAAAGGCCGCTCAATGGTGATCCTGGGCGCCGGTATCAATCACTGGTACCACATGGACATGAATTACCGCGGCATCATGAATATGCTGATGCTGTGCGGTTGCGTCGGGCAGTCCGGCGGCGGCTGGGCGCATTATGTCGGACAGGAAAAATTGCGTCCGCAAACCGGTTGGCTGCCGTTGGCGTTCGGCCTGGATTGGAAGCGTCCGCCCCGGCAAATGAACAGCACCTCGTTTTTCTACAATCACACCAGTCAATGGCGTTACGAAAAGCTCAAAGTGCATGAGATTTTGTCACCGCTGGCAAAGCCGAAAGACTGGCAGGGCAGCCTGATCGATTTTAACGTCCGCTCCGAACGCATGGGCTGGTTGCCGTCCGCACCGCAACTGCAAACCAACCCGCTGCAAGTGGTCAGGGATGCGGAAAAAGCTAAAAAAGACCCGATTGAATATGTCGTCAAAGCGCTCAAAAGCGGCAAGCTGAAGATGTCCTGCGAAGACCCGGACAACCCGCAAAACTTCCCGCGCAACATGTTTGTCTGGCGCTCCAATTTGCTGGGTTCTTCGGGCAAAGGCCATGAATACTTCCTGAAGTATTTGCTGGGCACGCAACACGGCGTGCAAGGGAAGGATCTGGGCGATAGCGGCGATAAACCCTCGGAAGTCGAATGGCATGAAACCGCCGCGGAAGGCAAACTCGATTTGCTGGTCACGCTGGATTTTCGCCTGTCCACGACCTGTCTGTACTCGGACATTATTCTGCCGACTGCAACCTGGTACGAGAAAAACGACCTGAACACCTCGGATATGCACCCGTTCATCCATCCGTTGTCCAAGGCTGTCGACCCTGCTTGGGAGTCGCGTTCCGACTGGGATATATATAAAGGTATCGCCAAGAAATTCTCGGAACTGACCGTAGGGCATTTGGGTCTGGAAAAAGACATAGTCGCCGTGCCGATCCTGCATGATACACCGGCAGAGCTGGCTCAGCCGTTCGACGTCAAGGACTGGAAAAAGAAGGAATGCGAGCCGATTCCGGGCAAAACCATGCCGACTTTGGTGGTGGTCGAGCGCGATTATCCAAACACCTACAAGATGTTCACCTCGTTAGGACCGTTGATGAGCAAAGTCGGCAACGGCGGTAAAGGCATAGCCTGGAACACCGAGACCGAAGTCAAGCAACTGGGCGAGTTGAACCGACTGGTGACCGATGAAGGCATCAGCAAAGGCCTGCCGCGCATCGAGTCCGATATTGATGCGACCGAAGTTATCCTGATGCTGGCGCCCGAAACCAACGGCCATGTCGCGGTCAAAGCCTGGGCAGCCTTAAGCAAAATCACCGGACGGGATCATACCCATCTGGCGTTGCCGCGTGAAGACGACAAAATCCGTTTCCGCGACGTACAGGCGCAGCCGCGCAAGATTATCTCGTCGCCGACCTGGAGCGGTTTGGAATCCGAGCAAGTCTGCTACAACGCCTGCTACACCAATGTTCACGAGCGGATTCCCTGGCGCACGCTGACCGGCCGCCAGCAGTTTTACCAGGATCACAGCTGGATGCGGGCGTTCGGCGAGACCTTGTGCGTCTACAAGCCGCCGGTCGATACCCGCTCCATTGCGCCGATTCTGGGTCAAAAGCCCAACGGCAATGACGAACTGGTGTTGAACTTCATCACCCCGCACCAGAAGTGGGGCATACACAGCACCTATAACGATAACCTGCTGATGCTGACCTTGTCGCGTGGCGGCCCGATTGTGTGGATGGGTGAAGTCGATGCGGCGAAAGTCGGCATTAAGGACAACGACTGGGTAGAAGCCTACAACGTCAACGGCGCGCTGGTCGCCAGGGCAGTGGTCAGTCAGCGCGTCCCTGAAGGCATGTGCATGATGTATCACGCCCAGGAAAAAATCATCAATACGCCGGGGTCGGAGACCACCGGCGGGCGCGGCGGCATCCATAACTCGGTTACCCGGGCGACGCTTAAACCGACGCACATGATCGGCGGTTACGCCCAGCTAAGTTACGGCTTTAACTATTACGGCACGGTCGGTTCCAATCGGGATGAATTTGTGATTATCCGCAAACTCAGCAACGTCGATTGGCTGGAAGAAACAAACGAGCTCAATCAAGATGCCAATCAGCAAGAAGAGGGGGCGTAAATGACTAATCTCATAAAAAGACCGCGCAATATCCGCGCACAAATAGGCATGGTGCTAAACCTGGACAAGTGTATCGGATGTCACACCTGCACCATTTCCTGCAAAAACGTCTGGACCTCGCGTAAAGGCGTTGAATATGCGTGGTTTAATAATGTCGAAACCAAGCCGGGGGTGGGTTTTCCGCAGCAGTGGGAAAACCAGGACAAATGGAACGGCGGCTGGGTACGCAAAATCAACGGCAAGATAGAGCCGCGCCAAGGCGGCAAACGCCGGATATTGCGTAATATTTTCGGCAACCCCGACTTGCCTGCCATCGACGATTATTACGAACCGTTCGATTTCGATTACCAGCATTTACATAGCGCCAAAGAATCGAAAAACCCGCCTACTGCGCGCCCCTTTTCGGTGATCACCGGCGAGCGCATGGAAAAAATCGAAGGTGGCCCGAACTGGGAGGAAATCCTGGGCACCGAGTTTTCATCACGTTCGCGCGATACCAACTTCGACAACATCCAAAAAGAAATGTACGGTGAATTTGAAAACACCTTCATGATGTATTTACCGCGCTTGTGCGAACACTGCCTTAATCCGACCTGTGTTGCGGCCTGTCCCAGCGGTTCAATCTACAAGCGCGAAGAAGACGGCATTGTCTTGATTGACCAGGACAAATGCCGCGGCTGGCGGATGTGCGTTTCAGCCTGTCCTTACAAAAAAATCTACTACAACTGGGAAACCGGAAAATCGGAGAAATGCACGTTCTGTTATCCGCGGATCGAAGCCGGGGAGCCTACGGTTTGCTCGGAAACCTGCGTCGGGCGTATTCGTTATTTGGGCGTGTTGCTGTACGACGCCGACCGCATCGAAGCCGCGGCCAGCTGCGAGAACGAGCAGGACTTGTACCAGCAACAACTGGATGTCTTTCTCGATCCATTTGATGAAGAAGTCATAGCGGAGGCGCGGGCAGCCGGTATTCCCGAATCCTGGCTGACAGCTGCGCAGGAATCGCCGGTTTATAAAATGGCGATAGACTGGAAAGTCGCTTTTCCGCTGCATCCCGAGTTCCGCACCCTGCCGATGGTCTGGTACGTGCCGCCGCTATCGCCGATTCAATCGGCGGCGGAAAGCGACCAGATCGGTATGGATGGCGACATTCCCGACGCGCGTTCGTTGCGTATTCCGGTGCAGTATCTGGCCAATTTGCTGACAGCGGGCAAAGAAGAACCCATCGTGTTGAGCCTGGAGCGGATGCTGGCGATGCGTGCCTATATGCGCAGTCTTACCGTCGATGGCGTGGTCAATACCGCGGTATTGGAGCGCGTCGGTTTGACCCAGTTGCAGGTTGAAGAAATGTATCGCTACATGGCGATTGCCAATTATGAAGACCGTTTTGTGATTCCAACCAGTCATCGCGAATATGCCGGCTCAACTTTCGATGCTTACGGAGAGCAAGGCGGCTGCGGATTCAGTTTCGGCAGCGGCTGTTCTACGGGCAATAATGACACCAATCTGTTCGGCGGCAACAAGAAGCCGCAACGTAGCGGCAGTATTCCGATCAGGATTCCGATTAAAGTCGAAGCGGCAAAATAAGGAATTATGATGCTTACACTAAAAGTTTTATTATCGTTCCCACGCTCCAGCGCTCATTGTTATACACAAGTATTTAAAAGTACGTCATCCCGGCAGGGATTGCCGGGATCCACGACTGCATGGATGCAGGAGGTAGAGCAATGCACGGAGCAATTGCCGAGAAGCCATGGATGGCGATACCGAAACAAACAGCAAGTATCATCATGGGGATCGCTCAATAAAATCACGCGTTCACATCCCTGTGCTCTGGATTCGCTTACGCGCTCTAACGGGTCCGGCAATCCCTGCCGGAATGACGGTGTACTACAGACACTTGTGTATAAAGATGAGCGCTGGAGCGTGGGAACGATAAAACAGGAGCTAAAATGAGCCTGCAAACCCTAAAAGTTCTATCGCTACTCCTGAGCTATCCCGAAGCCGAGATGCTTGAAGCATTAGACGAAATGGCGGCGGTCGTCGAACAGGAAAACCTGCTGCTGGAAGACCATAAAAAATCCGTGCTGGCGCTGATCGACTCCTACCGCGGCGCAGACCTGATGGATAGCCAAGAGGATTATGTGGCGTTATTCGACCGGGGACGGTTTTTGTCGCTGCATATTTTCGAGCATGTCCACGGCGAATCCCGAGATCGGGGGCAGGCCATGGTTAACCTGCTGCAAATGTACGAAGCGCACGGCTTTGAAATGTCCACGCATGAACTGCCGGACTATATCCCGTTATTTCTGGAATTTCTCTCGCAGCAAGAACAGGCCGAAGCGGTGCAGTTATTGCAAGACGCGATGCCCGTGTTAAGTTTACTGGGTGCGCGTTTAACCGAACGCGGTAGCGAGTTTCGCGCAATTTTCGACGCGCTGGCAGGTTTTGCCGGCGAACCCGAAGCGCTGGAAGAAATTCGTCAGCAAGCCGCAACCGAAGGCGAGGATGAAACCGTGGTTTACATGGATGAAATCTGGGAAGACGAAGCCGTCAGTTTTATGGGGGCAGGGGATGCGTGTAAAAGCCAAACCCCCGCTACCAGTCCGATCACCATCACGCCGCGCGATCAGTTTTTGAAAGCGCAAAACCGTTCTCTTTAGAAGGAGTCAATCGTGGATTATCTCAATACCTTACTATTCGGTTATTACCCCTATATCGCCATCAGCGTGTTTTTCATCGGCAGCCTGGCGCGTTACGACCGTGACCAATACACCTGGCGCACGGGTTCCAGCCAATTCCTGCGCGCCGATGAATTAAGACTGGGCAGCAACTTATTCCATATCGGCATCCTGTTGCTGTTCGTCGGACATTTTGTCGGCCTGTTGACGCCGCCTGATGTTTATCATGCATTGGGCCTGTCAACGTCGGCCAAACAAATCCTGGCCGTTGTTGCTGGTGGTGTTTTCGGCGGAGTGTGCTTAAGAGGCATCATCATTCTGATACGCCGTCGCCTGACCGATGCCCGTATTCGCGCCACCAGCAGCCGCATGGATATTTTCATCCTGCTGCTGATCGCAGTGCAGCTGGCGCTGGGCCTGATGACCTTGCCGATTTCGCTGTATCACTATGACGGCTCCAATATGCTGCTGCTGGGGGAATGGGCGCAACGCATCGTGACTTTCCGTAGCGGCGCGGCGGATCAAGTCAGCGAAATGGGCATTATCTTCAAATTGCATTTGTTTTTAGGGCAGACCTTGTTCCTGGTTTTTCCGTTCAGTCGATTGGTGCATGTTTGGAGCGTTCCGCTGGGCTATGTCACGCGTCCTTATCAAGTCGTTCGCAGACGTTGAGGCTAAAAGGTTAAGCCGTTCGTGGTGAGCTTGTCGAACCATGATCGGCTTAACCGTCCACCCCTTCGACAAGCTCATGACAGGCTTCGACAAGCTCAGGGCGAACGGTTAAGCCTCACTCATTGCCGCGTATTAGGTTGGAACTCTAAAAACCATTTACCAACTCACTCACAAGGTAACATCATGAACAAATCATCCAGTTTGCTATTGCTGACAATGGCACTGGGCAGCTTGACCACCGGCTGCTCCTCCGACGAATCAATGAACAAAGCGAGTGCCGAAAAATCCGCTGCCATCCAGGCCGAAAAAGCCAGGCATAAAGCGATGGCTGGTGGAGACATGGCTGAACACGAAGGCGGCCAAATGCAGCACTCCATGCCGATGTCAGAACATTCCGGTGGCGAAATGCAACATGCTATGCCGATGCCTACCGAACTGGCGACCACTCAGCAAAGCGGTATCGACGAAATCGGCCGCCGTGCCGATGATTTACCGGCTCCGCTGAACAGAACTCAGCCTAAACTGGTCAGCGTCGATCTTTATACCGACGAACTAGTTGCCGAAATGATGCCCGGCGTGACCTATCAATACTGGACCTATAACAGCAAGGTGCCGGGGCCGTTTATCCGCGCCAGAGCGGGCGACCAAGTGGAAATACACCTGAATCACGGTAAACCCGGTGCGGCGGGCGAGGCCCATAGCGAACATACCGCGGCCCAACATGCCGCCGACGGTCACTCGGCGCATTCCATCGATCTGCATGCGGTGGTCGGCCCCGGTGGCGGCGCACCGTTAATGCAAGTCGAGCAGGGCGAACAAAAAAGTTTCCGCTTTAAAGCCACGCATCCGGGCGTTTATGTTTATCACTGCGCCAGTCCGCATGTGCCGACCCATATCGCCAACGGTATGTACGGCATGATACTGGTGGAACCGGAACAGGGCCTGGCAAAAGTCGACCGCGAGTTTTACGTGATGCAGGGCGATTTTTACACCAGCGGCAAGTACGGCGATAAAGGCTTGCAAGCGTTCAGCAAGGACAAAATGCTGGCCGAAAAACCGGAGTATTTCCTGTTCAATGGCAGGGTCAACTCGCTGAGCGGCGAGCGGGCTTTAAAAGCCAAAGTGGGTGAAAAAATCCGCCTGTTTGTCGGCGTCGGATCGCATGTTGCATCCAACTTCCATATCATCGGCGCTATTTTCGACAACCTGTATCAAGACGGCGCGATCATGAACCCGCCGCTGAAAAACGTCCAGACCACAGTCATAGCCCCAGGTTCCGCAGTGATGATTGAGTTTACCGCCGAAGTCCCCGGCAAATATCTGTTGGTAGATCACAGCCTGACACGGGCTATTGATAAGGGGGCGCTGGCCGAGTTGATTATAGAAGGTGCGGCGCAGCCGGAGCTTTATCAGCAGGTTAGTCGTTAATGGGGGGGGAGAGCTTTTCGTTGCCCAACATTTTTGGTATCTTGTGGTGGGTAAATCCGAAATCCGCCGCTATGTTCAAACATCGTAAGGTTGGGCATAAAAAGCATGCCCAACCTTGTATGATCAAAATTAATAAATATTACCCAAAAGATCAAGTAAGCTTTAACCGTTTATTGGGAGGCCGTCACGCCCTGAGGACTGGTTTTTTTGTTAACCAGAGCCTGCTCCGTAGATTGGCCCCCGCCCTATTCACCCATACCGTGGAGTATCTGAGGCTTAGAGCCTGTATACGCAAGGATGGTAGGTGCATGTGCAGGGTCGGG
>JAUXTH010000118.1 GCA_030679035.1 Methylobacter sp.
CCTTTCGTGTTCTATCTGACCCATCAGCCCCGGCACATCAACAATCAACGCAACCTCGCCGCTGCCCAGAATGGTGAAGCCGCCGATGCTCTTTTCGCCTTTAAACAGCCTGCCCAGCGGTTTGATCACGGTCTGGAATTCGCCCATCAGTTTGTCCACGACCAATCCTGCTTTGTGTTCGCCATAGCGCACTACGACAACGTTTTCGCGCTGCACCATATCGCCGTCCATGTCGAAGTGGTCGCGCAGCCGTCGATACGGCAGCACTTCGCCGCGCAGGTTGAGGTATTGCCCATCGCCCTCGTCGCTGGCCCAGGCCCTTAATTCGACGCATTCGACCACCATATCCAGCGGGATGACGTAGGCGGCATTGCCGACCCCCACCATAAAGCCGTCGATGATGGCCAGGGTCAGCGGCAGGCGGATACGGATGGTGCTGCCTTGGCCTTCCACGCTGTCCAGATCGACGGTGCCGCGCAAGGCCTGAATGTTGCTGCGCACCACGTCCATACCGACACCGCGGCCGGACAGGTTACTGACGGCATCGGCGGTCGAAAAGCCTGCTTCGAAAATCAGGTTGTAGATTTCTTTGTCGGTCAGGTTTGCACCTTCGCTGACTAAGCCGCGTTCGATGGCTTTATTCAGGATTTTTTCTTTGTTCAAACCGCCGCCGTCGTCGCTGACTTCGATGACGATGCTGCCGGCGTCGTGATAAGCATTGAGTTTGAGCGTTCCTTTGGCGGGTTTGCTGCGGGCAAGGCGCAGTTCGGCAGGTTCAATGCCGTGATCCATGGAATTGCGCACCAAGTGGGTCAGCGGGTCGCCGATGTTTTCGACCACGGTTTTGTCGAGTTCGGTTTCTGCGCCGCTGATAATCAGGTCGATGTCTTTGCCCAGCTCCTTGCTGACGTCGCGCACGACGCGGGTGAAGCGGTTAAAGGTGGCGCCGATTTGCACCATGCGCAAGGCCAGTGCCGAATCGCGGACGTCTTCGACCAGCCGCGACAGGGTGGCGGTGGATTCCATCAGGTCGGCCATACCGGCGCGCTGGGCAATCAGGTTGGTGCCGGCGCCGGCTATGATCAGTTCGCCAACCAGATTGATCAGTTCGTCAAGTTTGTCTGCATCGACGCGAATCAGTTGGGCTTCGCTTTTTTTGCTTTCTTTTACCTGTTTTTGTTTTGCTAGTGCGGCTTCAACTACCGGCGGACTGACCATCTGCTGTTCGACCAGCACTTCACCGATCGGCCGTTGCGGCTCATCTCCATGCTGAGACTGAATTCGCAGGATGCTGTCCAGCTCTTCCGGGGTTAAGGTGCCGCACTTGACCAGGATTTCGCCGAGGCGCATTTCCTGCTCCGGCAATTCCTGAATCAGGCGCTGGTACTCGGAGGCTTTGCTGCGCGGCGGCAGTATGCGGATGAAGCAGTCGCTACGGACGAAATTGAAGATGTTGTCGATCGCGAGTTTGTCGGCTTCGCTGCTAAAGCTGATTTCAAAGCCCAAATAGCAGGTTTCAGGATCCATTTGTTCGCCTGAAGGAATCGCGTCGATGACGGTCACCAGTTCGACGATACTGCCCAGGGAGGATAGACAGCGTACGAACGAAAAAGGATCCATGCCGTTCCTGAATACCTCCGGCCCAAAGCGTAACGATAAATGCCAAAGGTCGGTTTCGACCGCTTCGCTTTCTTCCCGTTCCAGTTTGGCCTGATGGACTACGGGCATTTCGCCTGAGCTAGGGGCTTGCTCCGCCACCGTCCCGCCCATCTCACTCAGGTAAGCTTCCAGCTGTGCTATCAGATTTTTGCCGTGGTTGTCAGTTTCATCGGCTGGGTGACTGCCTTCGGCAACATGACTGATCAATTCTTTCAGATGGTCGTGCGCTTCAATGAATAATGCCGCCAACACGGAATTCATCGGCACGTCGCCGCTACGCACCCGATCCAGAACGCTTTCCGCCGCATGGGTAAATACCACGACATGGTCGATACCGAACATGCCCGCCGAGCCTTTAATGGTATGCGCCGCCCGAAAAATGGCGTTAATAATTTCCGGTTCTTCCGCAGCCTGCTCTACGATTAACAGGGCTTCTTCCATTTGTTCGAGCAATTCTTTGCATTCGATAACAAAGGTTTGTAGATATTCGTCTGGAATCATGCCGATTTACCTTCATGTGTGGGCTTGCAAACAAACAGTAACGGATCGCCGAAAAAACCGGCTAAACCGGATAAGTCCAGAAGATCCAATACCACCGGACTGTGACCGGTAAAGCGCACAGACTTGCCTACAGCTGTCGCTTCCTGCTTTATCATCACCAGCAGTTGCAATCCGGCGGCATCGATTTCGCCTACTTCGGATAAATCCAGCTCCAGTTCTTCAGCCGTCGATAGGCCGGTCAGCAATTTATCTTTCAATTCCAGGGCGGTATAAATGGTCAATTCACCGGTTATGGCGATGCGGCCGAATTGCTGTTTTTTGTTTTTCACATTCGCCATATGTTGCTCCTGTTGTTTGTGCTGGAAAAATCGTAATTACTCAGCGCCATCAAATACAATGGAACGCAGATGACGCAGATGAATATGATGAACACAGATAATTAAAGAAAAAATCTTATTTAATCTTAATTATCAGCGTCATCAGCGTTCCATTTTTCCCACTTTTCTGACTGCTGAGTCGTTACGCCGTTTTTAGGTTTATGCCTGGATTAGCTGCGAAACCGCAGCCAGCAGTTGCGCAGGCTGAAAGGGCTTGACTATCCAGGCTTTTACGCCGGCCGCTTTGCCTTCATTCATTTTCTCTTCTTGGGTTTCGGTGGTCAGCATGATGATCGGGGTGAATTTATAGGCAGGCAGCTGTTTGGCCGTCTTAACAAAGGTGAGGCCGTCCATATTGGGCATATTCACATCGCTGATGATCAGGTGTATTTTCGTGCCGTCCAGTTTGGTCAAGGCGTCCTGTCCGTCGCAGGCCAGAATCACATCGTAGCCCTCGCGGGTCAGGGTGCTGTTCATCACTTGTCTGACCGAGGCCGAGTCTTCTACAAACAGTATTGTTTTTGCCATGTCTAATTCCTCAAAAAAATGTAATGTTGGTTTGATTGGTCTTGATCTCAGTCTTCTCGCCTTCGTGCGCCGTCAGCTGCTCTTCCATGGTGTAAGTCTTGGCCAACTCTTCCAGCCATTGCTCCACATTGACCGAGCGTTCACTGTTGTCTTCATTTTTAAGACCGTTCAAATGCTGCTCAAGTTTGTTCAAATCGTCACAAACAAGCGCTAAAATCTGGCTGACCCGATCCTGAAACTGCAAGGCGACAAAGACATCGGAGATTTCATAGTTGATCGCGTTATTTTCGGTACGCAGCAGCTCTTCGGAGTCGGACAATCCGGAAGCCGCCCGACTGAAGCGCCTCAATACCGAAGCAATAATATGCTCCGCATTACCTAAGGTCTCCTCGTCTTGTCTGGCGAATTTCCGGGAAATGGCTAACGTGTCTTCAATCGCCTCGCTGACCGATTCGATGGTTTCGGTAATCTTCTTGCCGACATCGCCGGATGAGCGCGACAATTTCCGCACCTCATCCGCAACCACTGAAAAGCCGCGCCCGGCATCCCCGGCTCGTGCCGACTGAATGGCTGCGTTCAGCGCCAGCAGATTAGTCTGGGCGGCAATACTGCTGACTTCCCAGGCCATTTTGCTGAGTTGCTCGGTATAGCCGGACAAGCCCTCGATTGAACTCAGCAACTTTTCCTTTTCTTCCAGCGAGGCTCCCAGCGCTTTGGTAATGGTGCCCAATTCCAGCTGGCTGTCCTTCAATAACTCAACGATGCCGCCATCGGAATCCTTATCGCCACCGACGGCATTTTGAGACGCCATAACGGCCGCATCGAGTCGCTTTGATAAGGCGTCGAAACGCTGCGCTAAATCAGCGATGGACTCCTCGGTATGCACCCTGGCCATCTCGACTTGACTCGACCAAATGGGCAATACTTTTTGACATAGCGAGTCCAGCCCATCGATGCCTTGCTCTTGCCGTTCGGTGTCTGCCGGTTGCTGATCAAGATGAATTTTCAAGGTATCGAAGCGCAGCGCTAAATCCGCAATCTGTACCTCGACAGATGAATGCACATCCTCGCTTTGCTCCAATTTTTCTTCTTCCTGTTCACCGAGACGTTTTGACAGCACATCGAAACGGTGCGCTAAGTCGGTAATTAATGTCTTGAGATGCTTACGCTCCACCTCGGCTTGCTTGGCGCAAGCCTGCACAACGGCTTCCTGATGCGCATCCTGCAAAGCCTTGATAATTTCCTCGTTTTTCTGTTGCAAGCCTTCAAATAGACTCTGTTCGGTAGCTTGCAACGACATCCGATAGCGGTTACGGCTCCAATAGCACAATCCGCCAGTCATAATGACCAAGCCAGCCGCCATGACCCAACCGCTCATTACAAAACGGCTGGACACCGCAACACCTATCGTTCCTAGTCCGCCGGATGCCAATAACGGAAACACCAGCCAATATTCATTTCGATAAAATTTAATCGCTTCTTTCATATTGCAATTCCCTCAACGATCCATGATTAACAATATTTACTTACGAACAGTCGAACGAAATCCCGGTCGCGCCCAACCTTTTGGCTATGATTTTGACGGGTTTCCGGCATACTGATAATTCCCAGTTTTTACGATAAGATGTCGCCCGCCGACACCACAATAATCCGGCACGACTATCCAATGATCGAGGAGTCTGAACTTATCAGGCAACGCACACAATCGGTGCATCCCGAATTTGAGTAGGAATCGCCCTACACGCAGAGCGGCGAGGTTTTGTAGGGAATGGACTAGAAATGCGGATGTAGAAGTGTTGAGAAATGAGCCCGGACTTATGCGCAAGCAGGGCCTTGCAGTGAATGCATTGATTCGAATGAGCTGGAGGTTTGTGGGCTTTCACTCCCGGTGAACAGTTTGCTTCACGCTCTAATGTGCCTGGCTTTCCTGGCGGAGTTAAGGACTTTATGTCGCTAGCTGAAATAGGTTGTAAAGATTTTCTTCGATGGATGAACGCTGCTTACAATGTTTGCAACGACCAGAAAAAACCGCTGGATTTTTTCTTCTCCAGAATTTCCTCGATACGCCCAATACAGCCACCGCAATGGCTACCAACCTGTAGATGCTCAGACAGCTTTTCTATTGAATCGTAACCGTCTCTAATGGCCTTTTTTACTTCTGCCTTGGAAACATCAAAACATAGACAAATGCACATGGTAATTCCTGATTAGGATGGATTATCAACTAAACGATGTCCGTGTCATGCACTGACACGGACAGGAAAAACAGAACAGGATGGAATTACGAACTAAGTATATGCAGTCAGTGTATATCCATTAATCTCTATTCGGTTTGCCCGGACACTTATCGCCAAAAGCCTAAAGCTTTCCCAGCTGAACCGGTCGATTTAGGTGTGTTTAATTTGAACGATATAGTCGGCAGCCGAAATCGGCGAATACCGAATTTGACTAAGGATTGCCCTACATTGAAACGCCGCCATGCTTATCAGGAATGGACTACAAGGAAGTGGTCTCTAGCAAGCGTCCACAGCTGTTAATAGACTTAACTCTTAAAAAATAAAGGCTAAGGGACATTATCCGGGCTTAAGCATATAAACAGAATATCTGCATTTATTGCAAATGGCCCAACCTTGAATTTCCCACTTAGCCTTTCGTCTTGCGCTTGATCTTTCTTTATACCGTCATGCCATGGGCGATGGTGTATTGCATGAGTTTGACATCGCTGCCGATATGCATTTTTTGCATCAATCTCGCCTTGTGGGTACTGACAGTCTTGCTGCTGATGTCGAGTTCCAACGCAATTTCGTTGACCTTTTTGCCTTTGGCCAGCATGCGCAGGACGACAAGTTCCCGACCGGACAATAGTTCATGCGGCACCAGCGGTGCAGCGGCGCTGACCTCAAAGGCGATTCTTTCGGCAATATCGCTCGCAATATAACGCCCCCCGGATGCGACCTTGCGTATGGCCTCCAGCAGATCCTTTGGCGAACTATCCTTAGTGATATAGCCGGAAGCGCCCGCTTTGAGTTTGCGTTTGGCAATCTGCGGTTCATTATGCATACTCAGCACCAGAATCGGCGGGCTATTTGAGCAATCCCTGATTTTCGCTATCAGTTCCACACCGTGAATACCGGGAATGGTGATGTCGAGCAAAACCAAGTCAACCGTTTCATGCCGCAGGATTGTTAGTGCTTCTTCGCCGCTACCTGCCTCCGCGCTAACTACAATGTCTCTTTCACCATCGAAAAGCTGTTTCAGTCCCTCGCGCATCAACGCATGATCGTCGACGATTAATAACCGTATCATATTACTTGCTCCATCTATTTTTCCTTGTTTTTAATTTTTAAGCCGTACACTCGAACCATTTATTTCCCTCAAAGAAAGCCACTTAGAAGCCATTCTAAAGTTAGGGAGTCAATGTAATCTACCCATGTTCAGGCACTATACTCACTTCGTGCCGCTCCTCAATAGGTATGCACAATTTCAATGCCGTACCGCCTGCCTCGGCGGCCATAATATCCAGCGTTCCCTTCAATATCAGTGCGCGTTCCTGCATGCCGACAATACCGTAGGATTTGGGCCTGCCGGCATTGCGGATATCGAAACCTTTGCCGTTATCGCGCACTTCCACTTCGCAGTTACCTGCTTCATTGCGTAATGTAATGTCAACGCAATCCGCGCCGGAGTGGCGCAGCACATTGGTGAGCGCTTCCTGAACAATGCGGAACACCATCATCGCCCGGTCTTCGTCCAGCGGAATTTCATTGGCAGGCAAATGCAGTTCACAAGTGATACCGGTGCTTTCGGCATATTCCTGCACCAGCCATTCCAAAGCGTAGCCGATTCCTGAGCCCAACACCGCAGGTCGCAGTCGGGTAGCAAGGTTGCGTACCATCAGGATGGCGCGATCCACGGTACTGACCATTTTTTGCGCCTTATCGCGCAAATCAGCGTTAGCGTCGCCAAAGCGGAAATCAAAGGTTGTGATATTGAGCCGAAGCACATTGAGCAGTTGGCCCAGCTCGTCGTGAATTTCACGGGCAATGCGCTTGCGCTCTTCCTCGCGCGCCTCTTCACGCTTGGCGGTCAAGGTGCGCAATTGGGCGCGCGACTCTTCCAGGCGCCGTTCGGTCGCCTTGAGTTCGGTAATATTGTGTCCCAAGACCAGCGCGCCAATGACCTGTCGCTCTTCGTCGTATTCCGCCACCGCATGCATGTCATGGCTGACCAGGCTGCCGTCCTGGTCATGCCATTCAAGCAGGATACGATCCGGCTCCCCGCTCTCCATCACGCGCTTGAGACGGCTCATGTATTCCTCGCACGGCATCAACGGTTTCCAAACCTCGTTCGGCGTCTTGTTCCATGCCGTTTCCAGCGGAATTCCGGTTTGATGCTCATAGGCTGGATTGATATAGATGCGACGGCAATCCCGATCGTAACGCACGATCATTTCCGGCGAATTTTCCGCCAGGGTGCGGAATTCCAGTTCGCTCTTGCGCAGCATGGCCTCCATGCGTTTGATGCCGGTAATGTCGTGACTGATGGAAAGCACGCTCAATGGCCGGTTATCCTCGTCGAACTCTGGCACCAGAAACATGATGCGATAAGCAGGTTTACCCTCTTGATCCACCATTTCCGTCAGCAGTTCGTCCGTCTCGCCTGCGTCCATCGCCCGCTGCAGGCGCGCGGTATATTCCTCGGCGGAAGGCGATGCCAACCACCAACATTCCAGCGGGGTCTTGCCCAGCGTATTGGCCGCCTCTATGCCCACCGCTCCCATGTAAGCCCGATTGAAGTACACCCGTCGGCATTCCCGGTCATAGCGCACGATCGCGTCCGGCGAGTTTTCCGCCAGGGTGCGGAATTCGCGCTCACGCAACGCCAGCGCCTCTTCAACCCGCTTACGCTCGTCGATTTCCTCACGCAGCAAGCGGTTACTGGTACTCAGTTCAGCGGTACGGTGCATAACCCGCTGTTCCAGTTCTACCTGATAGGCTTGCAATTGCGCGTTCTGTGCTTGCAGTTGCCGCTGTATGGTTCTCACGTTCAGATGCGTACCAACCCGCGCTATAACTTCGTCAATCTGCAGGGGTTTGGTAATGTAATCGACACCGCCGACCTTGAAGCCGGTGATTTTATGTTCGGTCTCCGCAAATGCAGTCATAAAAATCACCGGTATATCGGCTGTCTCGGCATTGCTCTTTAAGTGACGACAGACCTCGAAACCATCCATTCCCGGCATCATCACATCCAACAGAATCAGTTCCGGCTTTACGAAAGCAGCTCGTTGCAGGCCCTCCATACCATCCTGGGCCACCACCACCCGGTAACCGCAGCTTTCCAGACTTTCCACCACCACGCCCAGATTAGCGGGGATGTCGTCCACGATCAGGACAGTGGACGTTGGCGTTGCGGAGAGGATGTTATTGGTCATGTGTTGTGCCGGTACTGTTGATATAGCGTTCCACCAAATCCAGAATAGCTCTGGATTGATAGCCTTGTGCTAAAGCGCGTAACTGCGCGGCAAACGGGCGATAGCGTGGGTCAAGTTCCTCCAGATGCGTGGCCTGCCGGATAATATCGCGCATACTGCCTTCCTGCGCCAGACGATGCAAAATATTCATTTCCTCCAGCGGCGGCGCAACCAGTGATTCGTTGAGCTGGCGTTGCGGTGACATTCCGGTTTCAGGCAGCGTGTAAATCCAGTCGAATTTTAATAGAACGGCGAGATGCGCCATCAGCCTCTTTATATCGATAGGCTTGGATAGAAAAACGTTGACCCCGGCTTTCATGGCTTCGGCAACATCGCGACCGGAAGCGCTGGCTGAAACGGCGATAATCGGCGTATGCCCGAATCCCGGCAAGCGTCGCAAACGGCGCGCGGTTTCCAGTCCATCCATTTCCGGCATGACCCTATCCAGCAAAATAAGATCCGGCGTTTGCGTCTCGACGCTATCCAGACACTCCCTGCCGTTTGCCGCCTCGCAGGTTTCGAAGCCCAGTCGACTGAGTATATCAATCAGCAACGCTCTGTTTTCATTGACGTCATCCACCACCAGCACACGCCGGCGCAAGCCTTGGTATCCGGCGGCATACTGTTCGTCGGCCATGATGTCCCCACAGACTTCCACAACCGGGGCGTCAAGATCGAACCAAAAGGTGCTGCCCTCGCCGACCCGGCTGGTGACATGAATATCGCTGCCCATCAGCTTGACAAGCTCGCGGCTGATGGGCAATCCCAGGCCGGTGCCGCCGGTGTGGTTCTGCCGGTCTCCCGCTTGCTCAAAAGCCTGAAAAATAGTTTCCAGTTGCCCGGTATCAATACCGATGCCGGTATCCTGAACTTCAAAGCGCAAACGCCCCGGTTCCAATACTGTTACTCTCAGGCTGATTTGGCCTCGCTCACTGTATTTGACTGCATTGGATAGCAAATTAAGCAGCACCTGTCTTAGCCGAGTCTCGTCAGCACGTATCCCTGCTGGCACATCCGCTGCAATGTCGCAAACAAAAACCAACCCCTTCTGTTCCGCCTTGAGAGTGATGATGTCGGCAAGATTACGCAGAAAACGCGGCAGATGAACGTCGCTCAAGCTCAGCTCCTGCTTGCCCGCCTCAATTTTGGCAAAATCCAGAATATCGTTGATCAGGTTCAGCAAATAGTCGCCGCTTTGTTGTATGACATTCAGCATCATGCTCTGACGTTCATTCCCCTTGTTTTCCCCCCGCAATATCTGGGAGTACCCCAAAATGCTGTTCAGCGGCGTGCGCAGTTCGTGGCTCATCCTCGCCATAAATTCGCTACGCAGTTTCGCCAGCCGCTCCGCTTCGGCCAAAGCCGCTTCCCGCGCCATCTCCATGGCTTTACGATCGCTGATGTCGCGGGCTATACCCACCGTTCCCAATACGCTGCCGTCCTCGTCCAAAATCGGCGCCTTGAAAGTTTCAATCCAGATGGTGCCATCGCGCACATCGACAAAAGGTTCTTCCACAGTCTTGCGCTGACCGGTAGCCATCACCTCCGCGTCATCGGCATCGTAGGCCTCGGCATGCTCGCGCGGCCAAAAATCCAGGACCGACTTGCCGACCAAATCGTCCACACTATGAGCGCAGGCCAATGCCATAGCCTGATTGACTACCAGAAACCTGCTTTCCTTGTCTTTGAGCCAAGCCAACATCGGCAGCGTGTCGATGAGAGTGCGCAAATAGCGCGTCTGCTGCCGCAACTCTTCGGTACGCTCCAGCACCCGCTGCTCCAGGTCGGCATTAAGTGCGTGAATTTCAGCCTCAATGCGCTTGCGTTCGGTGATGTCGCGCACCAGCGAAAGGCCGTAAGTCTTGCCGTCGTATTCGAACTGGCTGGCATTGATCTCGACAGGGAATATACTTCCATCCTTGCGGCGGTGGGCGGTTTCGAAGGGTTGCACTGTTCTTTCCTCGCGCTGTCGTTGCCAGAGCTCTCTTACCATTTCGACCGTACTGCCTGGGTTGATGTCCATGACGGCCATCGTCAGCAATTCGCCGCGGGTATAGCCTAGCGCCCGGCAAGATTCGTCGTTGACGTAAAGAAAACGCGCATCATCGCCCATCAGATAGGCCGCTTCGCGCACTTTGCTCAGGGCCTGGCTCATCAGCGCGATGTCATGTTGGGTTCGTTTGCGTTCGGTGATGTCTCGCGCCAACGCGATACTGGTCGGCCGGCCTTCGTATTCGAAAACTTGGGCATTGATTTCCACCGGGAAGATGTGTCCGTCCTTGGTTTTATGGCGGCGCTCGAATACGGTCAGGTCGGCGGCGTCTATGTCGCGTTGCAGCTGTTGCATTTCTGCGCGATCGCCGTCGGGGTCGATGTCCAATACGTTCATCCGTAACAGTTCCTCGCGGCTGTAACCCAAGGCCCTGCAGGCTTCATCGTTGACACTGATAAAGTTGTGGTTCGCCAGCTCGATGATATACACGGCTTCGCGGACCTGGTTTAGCGCAAAATCCATCAGCCACAGGCGGCGCTCGGCCTGCTTGCGTTCGGTGACGTCGCGGGCAATAGAAATCACGCCAACCACTTCGCCATGCGCGTTGAACTCGGGCGCATAACGGTTATGGAAATAATGCAACTGCCCGTCGGCGCCCAGGCACTCCACCTCACTCTCGGCAGGCTGGCCTGTCGTCAGCACTTGCCGGATCATCTGCATCAGCTTGTGCGCTTCGTCGGCGCTGAGAATTTTCGCTTCCGCCGGCGACTTGTTCAGGAGGGCGTCAGCCCGTTGCTTGCCAACGAACCGCGCCACGGCCGGGTTGGTATAAATACGGTGGCAGTTCTTGTCGTAACGGAAGATTAAGTCTGGCGAATTTTCGACCAGGACGCGAAATTCCTGTTCCCGTTGCAGCGCTTGTGTTTCCATGTGCTTGCGCTCTGTGATATTGCGGGACAGTACGATAAGACGCGGTTCCTCCCCATCGGCGACAGGTTTGCTCGCTACGGAAAGCTCAAACCAGAAGTCGCCGTGCGGCAGCGGTAATTGAAACTGTTTGCCGGTTGAGATGCCGTGCTCATACGCTTCGAGCAAAGCCGACATGACGATTTTCGCCGCGTCGGCGGGCATGACGTCCGCCATTGTTTTACCGCGCAGGTCTTTGAACGGGTACAGCAACAGCTCGGTACGCGGCGAGTGATAATCGTAATAGCGTCCGTCCAGCCCCACTTCGAACAATAGGTCGGGGATCGTATCCAGCGTCGCTTGCAGTTTGTTTTTGGCTTGCAATACTTCGGTGTTGAGCACTTCCAGCCAGCGGTGGGAACGCCGCTGGCGCATCAGGAAAAAGCCGGTGCCGACCAACATGACGACGCTGCCGCTGAGTACGGTCCACAGCCAGCGCTGCTCAAGCGATCGATGTTTAAGTTCCGCAGCCTGTTGCTGGTTACGGCGGTTGAGTTTATCGATTTCGCGTTGCTTGCTTTCGGTCTGGTAGCGTCGCGTCAGTTGCAACAATCGCGTGGCGGCGTTGTCTTTTGCAGCCTTGGCCGCCATATCGCTGGCTTCAAGCATAAGCCGGTAGGCGTGGCGATGATCGCCCTTGGCGGCGGCAATCTCCGCAACCCGTTTCGCACTATCGGTCAGGTACAGAGAAACACCGATTTCCTTGGCCAAGGCATAAGCCTGTTCGACATCCCGGCGCGCCGCTGCAATATCATTCAACGCCATATAGTTGCTGCTGCGGGCGTTCAGCGTCCACCACAGGCCGATTTTGTTGGGATAGCGCCGATAACGCTCGATGATTTCTTCGAATATCGGCAAGGTTTCGGCATAACGGCCTTGTCTGCGCAAATTATCGGCAAGAGCGAACTGACTGAAATTGAGACTGAAAGGAACGTCGATGTCGCGGAAAACCGCAATCGCCTCGCGAATCAAGCGCTCCGCGCTTTTGAAATCGCCGAAGCCGTTATTGGTATTACCAAGCCCCAACAGCGCATGGCCTTCCAACATCCTGGAGCCGACGACCCTGGCTTGCTCCAGCATGCGCTGATAATAATCGTGCGCTTCTGAATAGTGCTCACTCTGTTCGTAGGCAATTGCCAAGCCGTAGTAAGCGTAGGCCAGCGCCAGCGGATTGTTGCTTTGCCGGGCAATATCCAGCGCTTGCATCGACATCGTGATCGATTCGTCGAGCTGGTCGGTACGCCGATACATCATCGCCATTCTTAACAGCGCTTCGCCAAGCAGATCCGGCCGATCCACGCCGTCCAGCACGGCTACACCGTGAATCGCGGCGGCAATCGCATCGTCGATCCGGGCTTGGTTGACCGCGTTTAAGGCGGTATTCAGGTCCGCTTCGGCTTGGCCGGCCGGGTCGTTATGTTGGTTGGCAAGCTCCATCGCCTGTTGGATATGCGTTGCCGCTTTTTCGGTTTGCGCCCGATAAACTTCGATGCGCGCCAGCAGGTTTAATAGCCGCGCCCGATCGGCGGGCGTAGCGTCGGCAGGGAATTCAGTTTGCAATCGCTCGGCCTCGGCATAGGCCCGCGTCGTGTCATTTTCCGCCAGCAAACGTGTCTCGCCGGCTTTATTGCGCCACTGCTCCAGTGCATTATCGGCATACGCCACGCCGCACAGCAGGAAAATCAGAATAGGAGTGCAAGCTTTACTTGCCCATCGTATAGCTTGCAGGCAAAGCCTACACTCCAATCTTAAGTTGATGCGTATGGTCGCCATCAGAACCGTACCGTCATCGTTGCGCCAATCTGGGTATCGTTGACCCAAACACTTTGCGGCCTGGTTTCCACGCCGTAGTAGGAGCTACGCAAAGCACTCAATAGATTCATACCTTCAATCGTGAATGAAAAATGATCGTTAATGCGATAGCCCACCGAGGCATCCAGCCAACCGTAGCCGCGTGTATAAATCGGCAATGCGCCGACGCCGACGATATTGGTAACGCCGCTCAGAAAAGTGTCGCGCCAATTGTAAGCGACTCGGGCCGAAAACGGCCCTTTCTCGTACATGCCGATCAGGTTGTAGCTGTGTTTGGATAGATTTTGCAGCGGCGCGTTTTGGCCCAGGATGCTGCTGGGCGTTTCGCTGTCGATATAGGTGTAATTGGCCTGCATGCCGAAACCTTTCAACCAATCCGGCAGAAAATCGTAGAACTGCTGATAGCTGGCCTCAAAGCCGTTGATGGCCGCGGCAGAGCCGTTTTGAGGCCGACTGACCTGATAGGTCAGACCGTCGTGAACTTCAGGATTGCTGACTGTGGTTACAAAGCCATCGATCTGCTTTAGAAAGCCGGTGAGGTAAACCGAGGTGGTTGGGTTGAAGTATTTTTCCACCGCCAGATCGAAATTGTCGGAGCGGATCGGTTTGAGCTCCGGATTGCCGGCACTGCCCTGATTCTGCGATGGATTGACGGTGTTGCGGATCAAGGTCAGCGACGGCGACAGCTGATCGAAATTCTGCCTCGTTATTGTTTTTGAAACGCCGGCGCGCAGATACAGGTCCTTTACGAGCTGATAGCGCAAATTCAGGCTGGGCAGATAGTCGATGTCGGTGCTGTCGATATTGATAGGCAGCACCGTGCCGCTGCTCGGCGCCGACCGGCTGCCGGTTACCGACTCCAGCGTCCGCACCGCGCGTAGGCCGATGTTACCGTCGAGCGGAAAACTCTTGGCTTCGAATTTACTCATCAGGTAGCCGGCCTGGGTTTCCTCGCTGATACCCCAAACGCCCAGCGGATTGCCGGCCGAGGGAATCGGCGCAGTAATGCCGAAAGCATTGCGCAATCCTACCGCGTCGCGGGCCGAATCCAGGTTGCCGACCATGTAGCTGCCGATACTATTACCTTCCCCACCCAGAAAATCATCGGCGGGGTTGGTCATAACATAACCGGACTTGTCCGCAGCAGAAATACCGGTCACGGCCGTATCGGCAAAAATCAGGCCGGGAGCATTGCCCGCTCTCCGCTTGGCGTAACGAAAACCGGCGGAAACTGATTTGATGAAGCCGCTAGACAATTCGTAATCGCCATCGAGCTGGGCCGTAGACAATTCGCCATTAAACGGCCGGGTGCGATACATCATGCTCGCGTATTGAAAGTTGGCGGGATTAAGCAAATCGGTACCGCCGACGCTGGTGGTCGGAATCGAACCGGACAGATCCTGGTTAAATGTCGCCGCCGTGCCGCTAAACACCGGCCCCGAGAAAAACAGGTTGTTAAAGCTTTTGGTGTAGCTAAGGTCTGTCTTGAGCGTCAGCGCATCTTTGTTCCAGCGGCCGCCGACCGCCGCCTGCTGGGTTCTGTCTACCGTGTCGCGGGCAAAGCTGAGGATGGAGATAGGAGCCTTGGTCCAGCTGATGCTTTGCAGATCGCTGGTGCCTGGAAACAGCCTTGGACTACCGGTGACAAAGGTCGACGAGGGCGTCACGTTAATCTGGTAAGAATCCTGAATAGTCTTGAATTCCGCATAGTTGCCTTCGGCATAGAGTTCAAGCGCGTCCGATGGCCGCCACTGCAAAACCAAATTACCGGCGGTTCGTTCGCGATGGCCGAGACTGGTGGTCTCCGAAGTACCGTTAGGCACGATTACCGTCTTTCCGGAAATAATATTGCTGCGGGCAACGGGGTTGCCGGCGCTTTTCTGGTCCTCTCGCCAGGCACGCTTCTGATAAGCGAAATTCACCAGCGCGCCGAATTCGCCGAAGCTTTCTGTTCGCCAGCGGTCGCTCAGCAGCGTCGAAAACTGCGGTTCCTGCTTATCCACCAAATCGCCGTATATTCCCCGCACCGTGCCGAGCAGTTGCCTATCCTCAAAATCGAACGGCCGGTGCGTCCGTAAATCAACGGTGCCGCCGACGCCGCCTTCGATGTGGCTGGCCGAGGAGGTTTTGTAAACATCGATACCTGCCAGCATTTCGGAAGGAATGTCGGCGAAATCGAGCGTACGACCCGAACCGGCAGTGAAGATTTCCCGACCGTTCAACAGTGTTTCCATCTGGGTAAGGCCGCGAATCGCCACTCCGGCGCCCTCGCCGCGGTCGCGAAGAATCTGTACGCCGGTGATCCGGGAAAGTGCGTCGGTGACGTTAATATCGGGGAGTTTGTTAATGTCGTCGGCAACCACCGAATCGACGATTTCCATCTTGTCGCGCTTGATTTCTTGCGCGGAGGCAAGACTGGCACGCTTGCCGACGACCAGAATGTCCTCAAGAGCGATAGTTTCGGTATCGACACCGGAACTATCGCTCTGGGCAAATGACGACGCCGACTTGGCGACAATCAAAGACCAAACGCCAAGCCTCGATAAGTTTTTCAGTCTTGTATACATATACGTGAATAAGGGTTTCCCACCTGACGGCAGTACTTTATCAGCCAACGTGAGCACTTTTATAAGGATCATGCCTGCAAAAAAGCTATATCGAATATGCCGAAGCGGCTTTATGTCGTCTCTACACGAGGTCTACGGCAGTTCTGCTTCCACAATTGACGCACCTTCTGGATTGCAATTTAAGCTGTGTCCGGCATGGACTGACCTTAATCTTGTAATCCAAAGACGAAACAAAACGAAATGAACACTATAGATTGTAGCTTTATAGTGTTCGTTTTGGCTAGATGTGCAGCCGACTTACAATAAAAAGGATCACTAATAATGAGAGTTGCTTTTGCCAAGGCATTGAAGAACACAAGAAAATCGCGCGGCCTAACCCAGGAAGATTTCTCCGACGTTTCCAGCCGTACTTATCTGAGCATGCTGGAAAGAGGCAAAAAAAGCCCCACTCTGGATAAAATCCAGACCATAGCCCAAACCATCGGCATTCATTGCCTGAGTCTGATGGCCCTAACCTATTTGTATAGCGAAGAGGAAAAAGATCTGGATACGCTACTGTTGCGTGTCAGAAACGAAGTAGACAGCGTAAATCATACAAAAGAGACATCTGTTAAGCTCTAATTAAACCGTTTGAAATACAACATAACAGAGCATTTTCTGATGCGGATTTTGCTGTTTGATGACCAAAAAACTGATGTGCTAAAATTAAATAATTGTATGAGTTCTCGTCAGATTCTGCCTAATACAGAATCTTGTTCACCTCGTTTTCTTACGTGACCGAGAAGGCATTCCGTATCGGTCTCGACTGCTTTAAATTCCGGGCCGTGCAGTTACTAACTCGAGACCTATTCCTCCATATACCGTGAGTTCCCATTCGGTCATCAACGTCCGGACGGTACAATATAAAACTAGCCCGAACCAATGATGGTCGAACAATGCCCCGCTTACCCCTAGCGTTTTTTATTCATATAATTGGGGGCTGTGTTAAATACGTGTTAAAAATAGCGCGGCCACCACCATCCGGTAACGACCCAGGCCGATTAGTGGAAAAAACTGAAATCTGTTTTCCAGCTGGGAACGGCAAGTAACCGAGTTCATCAATGATAACGGCATCCATGACTGACAGTTGCTTGGCCAGATTGCCGGCTTTGCCCTGTTGTTTTTCCTTATCCAGCTGATTGACGAGATCGACAGCGTTATAAAATCGCACCCGTTTTCCTTGATGAATCGCCGCGACCGCAAGAGCTGTTGCCAGATGGGTCTTGCCGGTTCCTGTGCCGCCCACCAGGATTAAGTTGTAGGATTGCTCCATAAAGCCAGCCGTTGCCAGCTGTTCTATTCTCGCTTGCTGTAACGGCGTTTCTTTCCAACCAAAGCTCATCAAGTCGCGATGCATAGGGAAGCGGGCGGCTTTGAGGAAAGACGCGTTTTTTCGCGCTCTTTCGATCTGACTGGCTACATTTTTTGTGACAAAGTATCGTTAAATTTTTGATGTCCAATAGGACTTTAGAACAGACGTGATCCATCGACGGCAACCTATCCACTGATTGACTCCCCTTGATACCTGGATGATTTCAACATCGCTAAAAATCGATGGGATTAATAATGCGTTGTGGCCCTTGCGTTAGCACGAAGCTACACATAATGAACTGAACATGATTTCTTACGGCGCTTATCGTAGTTAATAATTTTTTTGATAATGACACGACTTGTATCTCACGAGGAATTAAAAATCGCAACCGGCTTTGATAATAACGCTGCACTTGAAAAATGCTTGCGAAGTCAGAAAGTGGCTGTGCTTTATGGGAAAAATGGTCATGTTTTCACGACCTTAGATGCTATTAATAGTGCTCTTGGGTTAAACACTAAAGAAGAAAATCTGGATAAAATAGAATTTTTGAGATGAAAAAAAAGGGCAGAACACGATTTAGTGACAAATTTCCTTCGCACATCAAGGATCCTTCCAAGCTTCCTCGTCACACTTGGTTTAACAAGTCGGGTGCTGGCAAATGGATGCTTGACTACTACGATGCCGCTTCTGGAAAGTGGCGGGCAAAACGTATTGCTGGCCCCTTAGCCTCCATGACAGAAATATGGGCGGCTTGTGAAGCTCAGGAAGTAAAAATTAAACAACTTTCAAAAGCTTGTCGCTTGATTTTCAAAAGTCCCTTTCGTGGCGGGATTTGAGTCGATTAACCCAGGATGACTATCTGGGTTGTCATGAGAAAATTATCAAATGCAATACAGCAACAAGATTGTTCGGCGATCAACCTATCTACAAATGGACCGTGGGTACTGTGCGCAACTATCGCGACTTAAGAGCAGAAGAATCCAGAAGCCGTGCAAACAAAGAGTTATCTTACATCAAGCGCGTATTTTCATGGGCGTACGAATACGAAAAAGTAAAGAGTAATCCAGCTAAAGGGATAAAAAAACTTACAATAGCGGCACGTAAGCATTATGCAGAGGACAATGATTATAATTTTTTGTTACAGGTAGCGAAAGAATCCAACTATTGGTATATGCCATTTGCAATGGAAATTGCCTATCTTTGTCGGATGCGGCTTGCTGAGGTGGTTGATTTGAGAGATGGAGACGAACGTCCTGAAGGATTGTATATCCGCAGAAGAAAAGGCTCAAAAGACAATATTACTGAATGGAGTCCCCGTCTTGAGCAAGCTTGGAAATCTGCAAAGGAAATACGCAATAAAATCTTGAAAAAAAAGCGTACACCAGTTCACTTCAAGCCCGAAGAAAGGCCCCTCTTCATTAGCGAAAGAACCGGGGAAAGGATTGTTGCTTCATCATTAAAAACTGCAAAATCACGTATAGATCAGCAAGCAATAAAAAAAGCTAATGAACTAGGCGTAGAATTTAACCACTTCACTTTTCATGACTTGAAACGAAAGGGGGTGACCGATACGACTGGAAATAAACAAGAAGCTAGTGGTCATCGAAATGCCAGCATGCTCAATATTTATGATGTAAAACCAAGTTTAGTGAAGCCCGCCGGAGAATGATTTCCCACCACATTTCCCACCATCAGATGTTGAGAATGACTTAATAAGGCTGTATGCTGTTGTTTTTAATGGGGTGAACGACGGGGCTCGAACCCGCGACAACCGGAATCACAATTCAAAATGTTTTCGTTTTATTTCATAGACTTAACACCCTTCAATGTTACCAGAAAGCCCTACATAGGCCTTAATGCATATGGTTTGTAGGATTATTTGTTACCAGGAAACTCGGGCTACGCTGTTTCACCTATGGACTTAACTTAGCCGAATTGTAGTTCAGCCAGATTATTTTCGCAATGCCATAATTGGCGCTAAATCCGGTAAAAATTCAACGCTGTTTTATATCCATTCTAAAGGTTCTTGAGCTGCCACTGAACTGAAATTGCCCGCCGTCAGGAACGGGTCAGTAGAGCCGATGAACTTACTTTATATATAGCTAAGTTGAATGACAGCTACCCAGAATCATTTCCGGCACGAAATGAATAGTCACAATCGGCCAAAACCGGACAGACAATGAAGGCCCGTAAACTTTACAAATTACTTACATGCACATAAAATCCACCTATTTTTCGAGTTAGTGCATTCTAAGTATCTTTACATATTGTGTATTCAGTTCGAAATACGTACTGTTGGTTCAAAGGTGGGGAGATAGATTAGCAATTTTCCAATCAACATAGTACTTATGTCCTATTTCGTATGATATAAACTCTTTGCTATATTCGTCGTGTATTTCCTTATCTATTAAGCTCTAGGCGGATCCTAGATTAGGAGATTCACGATGATTCCTGGAATTCTCACACTCTGGGAACCTCTCGGTAGAGCTGAGGGTTGACTTTGATTAATTACAACTCCTATCCTTGGGGCATAAGATGACAGTTCAATATCAAAATATCTCTCCTGATTCGCTTATCAACTGCCTTGCATTAGATGTAACACGTAAAGCAGTTGCGGAACTGGTACCTGAAGAATTTGACTACATAGACGAACTAATCCGTGAGAATGATATGCTCCCCGAGACTGATGACACATTGGCTTTCGGGGTTGGGGAACTTATTGCTCCTCTGACGCCAGCGATATGGAGCGCAGTTAGTGCAGCCCTTACTTATTGTGTCACTAAGCTATTCGACGCTACAGTGGAGGTAGGCATGGAACCGGCTAAGGTTTGGGCCAAGAAGAAATTTGGCAAGGAAAATGCTTACAAGGGCGTTCTCTCACTAGAACTAGAGGCAGAAGTGCATGCAATGGTAATTTCCTATGCGCTTAAATGTGGACTTACAGAGAAACAATCGGCACGACTTTCGGTGTTGCTAATAGAACGGCTAGAGGGAATCGCGAATGAACCCACGGATTGAGGAAGACAAGTTCAATTTGGACTCACTTTCAAGCAGCACCACCTTACGGTTTTATATGATCTCAACTGTTGTCATATTTACAGCTTATCAATTAGGCGATGAGTTGAGGACTGTGATAAGTAACTTTAATCCAGATATTGGAGGAAATTCCGTTTTAGGTTTTTATATGATGATCTTGTTGATATGTTTATCGGCGGTGATCTATTGGCTTATGCCTATGATTCTAATTCGGCGCTATCATCTCACTTTGGTACCATATGATCAGTTCCACGACCTTCTGACTCGGATCAATGAACTGGCAAGTAAGCTAGGAGTACCTTTTCCTTCAGTTTATTTTGCTCCAATAGTTCGCCGTCAAAATGCTCAAGTATTTGGTTTTGAATGGAAGCCCCAGTTACGGATTGACAAAGGACTTACTCTCCTATTTGCCCGACGGACAGACAGGTTTGACGCAGTTATCTTGCATGAACTCGCACATATACAACACGGGGATGTATTTAATGCCTATGCGGCCATGGCACTTATCTGGGCAACATTAATCTTGACAGTCTCTGTTGCTGTCACTCGAGATTATTATTATTTTCATTATCTGCTAAGTATCAACTATGAATGGATACGGCGGGTACCGATAACTGACACAGCTATTTGGATTCTGAAAACTGTAGGTGCTCTTCTGTTGGATTTCGGAAAGTATTTACCATTGCTTTGCTTGCTTTTTATAGAGTATGCGCGGCTTATTCGTATCCGAGAGCATTATGCTGACTGGCGAGCTGGACAGCATGGTGTTAATGAAACGTTGATAAATATGTTTTCCCAATATCAGCAGATTTTAACATCTGTATGGAAGCGATTTATTCATAGTCACCCATCACCAAGTGAACGAGCCAGTTTTTTGCAGCAACCGTTAACGCTAGGGTGCCAAATTTCAATGGGTGACATTCTATTGATTGGCGCTCTTATGGTCATACTGCAAAATAGTGTAAATGTGACTGGAGAATTAAACTCTGCGGTTGGATTTCATTTTAATCCAAAAGATTTGAGCGATTTTGAGCAGCAAGTTAGTAGAATTCCTTTATCTCTTTGGGTTGCTGGAGTGTTACCTTTATTGGTTACTAATACGGTGGTGGCCATTACGTGGTCACAGATTATGATTAGGTATTCTTTTGGTAGCTGGCTAAGTGGCCGATCAAGCACACAACAAATAATGGGAGCATTTCCCATTCTGGCCTATAGCTTTCTTGGTGTTGTAATAGGCTATTTTATTAATCCAAAGATTTTAGTGAGCTTAAGCAGGGCAGAACCTCTAGACTTAGTTAGATTGAGCTATGAATTAATTTATGTGCCGGTTTTCTTTTTGATAAGCTCCATATATTTTCCTCTCATTGTGCCCCTTATAGCGCCATGGACCCAAGGGGAACACAGACCGTTTGGGTTAGCTATTATTTCAGCGATCATGGTTTATGTTATCAATAGTTCTGCTTTGGGGCTATCAATGTCTATTCAAGGATTGCTAGGTTGGCAAAGATTAACTGGATCAATGGATGTGCCTTTTCTACTCATGTTATTTAGTATGATGATATGGCTTTTTATGTTATTTTTGTTAGCTAGATTTTTGCTAAAACGCGGACGACAGCTTGGTAAATTAGGCCAAGTTCCAATTTGGGCGTGTGTTAAAAGTACGACGTGAAGTTGCGTAATTATAAATTTATAAAAACTTTCGTCGAATGTGAATTACCTCTGGATTGAACATGGACATTCGATAAAACGACAGGGACTGTATAATGTTTGGTTATTCATCTAAACGTTATCTTGTTTTAAAAACAGTTTTGACTGTCTGCAATGGGTCGAATTGAGCCAGTAAATCATCCAGTATTGTCTAATTGCGAATGTCCGCGTTGTGGATTTCCCGTATATTTTAATTTCGCTGTTCTATCGCCAACATCCATGGCCTGACTTTTGTGGGTATCACTTTTCCCGCTCCATCCAGTTTGATATGAGTCAAACTGACCGCATCCAAAACATTGCCTCCTATCACATCAAGTTCCCTTGACCGTTGTGCAACCACTAAATCACAGTGGTAAGTCCCGCGCCTTAGATCGTTATAGTTGTGAATAGACTGGATAAAGGCTTCACCCCGTGGCGCACAAATGATATCTCCTGGCTTAGGGTTATAGGTGTCGATGGCATGGCTTACAAATCTGTTTTCAGAACCAGCTGCCATCACATACTGAATATAATCCCAATGCAAAACTGTAGAAGGTAAATCACTTTCTGGTACGCCTGCACTTCGAGCAAGCCAGACAATAAAAGCGCCCGACCAGGGTCTAATTTCTCCTTCATACCCGATTATCGGTAAGTCTGTCACAGTATACCAATACATGAAGATCCGGCTAAAAAAAGGCGGTAGCGTTTCATGACCGTGGGTTGCTTTACTCGGATAAGTTACTGTTGGCGGCTCAATATCATAATTGACTTCGGGTCGACCGAACAATTCCCATTCCTGACGAGCAAGGTACAGCATTCGTTCTCTAACGTCAGGAATTACAAACGATGGCATGACATTGGATGCAGCTAAAATGGCAGGTGTCTGCCCTTGTTTATGCAGAGCGCAGCCAGTAAGAAACAAAACAATGCTGAGAAAAATATAAGGCATATTTAAATAGTTTTTAAATATAACACACTATGTTAGCACCAAGTGTAACCTGACAATCTTTGCTGATTGACAATTGATCCTTGGTTTAGTGGTGCGGACTACTATACATCTATGGATAAGTCGAATATGCTGGAATGGCCTTGATCGGCCATAACCGGTTACGCAAATGAGTGCATAGATAGACAAGAAAGTCTGGTTTTACTATCCAATATTAAACCGTCAGTAGCTCATCCTTAACAACGCAAGCTATCAAATTCTTTGGTAATAAACTCCATGACCAATTGCACCTTGGGGAGATAGCGATGACGCTTATGGCACACCAGATATAAGCTGCCGACAGCATCCGATCCCAAATCAATATCGAGTTCTTGCAACTCTTGCAACCCCGTATAACGATGTAGGACTTGCGGTAACACCATCGCGCCCATACCCGCCTTGCAAGCGGCTATTTGTACGATAAAATCATCGGAAGTAAAAACAGGTTTGAAGTCAGGTGTGAACGTGCCCAATTCCTGATTGGCTCGTTGCCCCCCATTAGGAGCGGCCCAACATATCCAGTCCAGACCTTTGATGCCAGGATGCAAGGGCAGTTGCGCCGCATAGGCTTTGGATGCGTAGACACGCATGGCACTAGAAACTTCGTCTACACACGCCAAGTCAGCGTCAATTGGCTTCCAAGTTCGTAGCGATAGATCTGCTTCACCACGCCCTAAATTCAAGGTTTCTATGCCGGACAAGACTTCGATCTGTATCTGTGGATGTTGCTGACGGATCTTTGCCGCTAAAGGCACGACAACTTCATTGGCGATGCCAGGCGGTGCGGCGATCCGTACTTTTCCTTCCGGCAAATAAGTCTGTTTCCCAACGCATAGCTCTGCCTCGTTGGCTCATTCGGCCATGCTCTGCGCTGCAGGCAACAGCTTTTGGCCTATCGCAGTCAGGCTGGAACCTTGGCTTTGTCGATCAAATAATGCTTCGCCTATCGATTCTTCAAGCTCAGCGGTGCGTCGGCTCAGTGTGGCCTAGCTTCAGCACGCGTGCAGCGCCACTCAAGCTACCTTGCTCATGCACTGCCAAAAACAGTCTCAAATCATCCCATCTCAAATTCATGCTTAACCCTGAAATAAAAAAATCAAAACCATCTGAATATGGATGTCAGTATCAATATTTAGCTAATTGCTAAATGATATTCGGATGTGTGACTATACGGCAAATAACTGAGGAAGAATAATGGAAAAAGAATTGCACGTTGTTTTCGGCGCGGGTCAAGTTGGTGCGATCTTGGCGGATATTTTACTCTCATCAGGCAAACGTGTGCGCATGGTGAAACGCAGCCAGGGTATTTTCCCGGCGGGAATCGAACTTATGTTGGGAGATGCGACCGATGCGACCTTCTGCCATAGGGCGTGCATGGATGCAACGGCAGTCTATCACTGCATGAACCCGGAATATTCCGCCAAGGCCTGGGCAGAAACGCTACCGCGCTATACGGATAACCTGATTGCAGCAGCGGGTGGTATCGGCGCTCGATTAGTCGTGCTGGATAATCTATATATGCTGGGACGCACCGCTGGTAAGCCCATGAACGAAAATACCCCGAGCAATCCTTGCAGCAAGAAGGGCGAGATACGCGCACGTTTGGCGGAGCGTTTGTTCGATGCGCATCGGCAAGGTACGGTCCGCACGGTGTGTGGCAGGGCTGCCGATTTTTACGGGCCGCGCGGTAAGCTCACTTTTTTCGGAGATTTCTTCTGGAAATCGGTTCTGTCCGGCAAGGCTGCAATATCACCAGTCAACCCTAATGTGATACACACCTACCACTACATCCCTGATGTGGCGCAAGGCCTTGCCGCTCTTGGCTGCGCAGATGAAAGCGCACTGGGGCAAGTCTGGATGCTTCCTTGCCAGCCTGCCGTGACGACCCGTGAGTTGGCGGCACGGTTCCAACCTTATCTTGGGCAATCCATACAGATGAAAGCCATGCCGCGTTGGCTCTTGAAGTCGTTGGGATTATTCGTGCCGATGATAGGCGAATTGGCGGAGATGGCGTATCAATGGGACGAATCCTTTGTGGTGGACGATTGCCGATTCCGTGCGCATTTTGATGTTTGTCCGGTGGCAGTGGAAGAGGCAGCACGCGCGACAGTCGATTGGGCAAGAATGACTTATACATCTTAAATTTAACTGCCCACTTGCTACTTCCGCTTTGGGTCGTTAACGGTTATTCATACTTGGCTGAGTCGTGGAATCAAATTAGTAATCCTACGTTGAGAGCGCTGATTTTTAACCGCCATTGCCAAGGCTTTTGTCTGTGCAATAACCACTACTAACTGTTTGCCACGGGTGACGCCGGTATAAAGTAAATTTCTCTCCAGCAGCATGAAATGTTGCATCGCCATAGGGATAACCACGACAGGATATTCAGACCCTTGAGCCTTGTGAATACTGGTGGCATAGGCCAGAGCGATTTCATCCAGCTCGTTAAAATCATAGTCCACGGTTCGTTCATCAAAAATGATCTGGAGTAGGCTTTCATCAAGGTCTACGTTGAGAATGACGCCAATATCCCCATTAAAGACTTCCTTGTCATAATTGTTGATGCGCTGAATAACCTTATCTCCAGGTGCATAGGTTGAACCATAACGAGTGACCTTGGGTTCGCTTTGTCCATTCAAGCGTGACTGTAGTTCAATATTAAGTGAACGAGCACCCAATCCTCCACGATTCATAGGCGTAAGAACCTGAATGTCATTTACTGGATGTAACTTAAAACGCTGCGGTATCCGCTCAATGACAACTTGCATTAATTTTGCAAAAATTTCTTCTGGCGTTTCAGCGTAGATACAATAAAAATCGCTCAACTCTTGGGAGTGATCTGATTGAGGTAATTGACCTTGATTGATTCGATGTGCATTAGTGATGATTTTCGAGGTGCTGGCTTGCCTAAAAATCTCAGTTAATCTGACCGTCGCAATCTGCCCCGAATCAATAATGTCAGCCAATACTGCACCAGGTCCGACAGAGGGTAATTGATCCACATCGCCAATAATCAACAATGCAGCTGTCGTGGGAACGGCTTTTAGTAATTGATTCATTAATACCACATCCATCATCGATGCTTCATCAATTACCAGGCAATCGATCTCCAGTTGAAATTCTTCATTACGCTTAAAAGCAAATACTGCAGGGTCAAATTCCAACAACCGGTGAACTGTTTTGGCTTCTAATCCGGTGGATTCATAAAGTCGCTTTGCCGCCCGCCCCGTCGGCGCACAAAGTCCAAAATGGATATGTTTGGCACTGAGGATTTTCAGGATGCTATTAACCAAAGTGGTTTTACCGACGCCTGGCCCCCCGGTAATCACCGCAACTTTGTGCTTTAGAACCAACTCAATGGCTGTACGCTGAGAAGCTGATAAGGTTAATCCAGTTTGTCCTTCGACCCAAGGGATAGCCTTCTGAACATCAATAGAGCCCCATGGCGGATGACCCTGATTAAGACGGAGTAGATGCGTTGCGCAACCGACTTCGGCTCTGTAAAGCGGCGTTAGAAAGATGACTTCTTGTTGATCATTAATCTCAGCAATCAAATTACCTTCACTCAGTTCCGCAGTAATTGCACCGTCAATGATAGGTGCCGGTATTTCTAATAATTTAACCGCCATGTCACACAACTTGGACCGAACCGCTGCGCAATGACCTTCGCCTGACCATTCTTGCAAAACGTGACGTACACCGGCTTGTGCTCGTATCAGCGAATCTGGTGCAATACCCAAATTCTGCGCCAGTGCGTCAGCAGTTTTGAAGCCAATACCGTGAATATCCAGGGCTAAGCGATAGGGATTTTCTCTGACTTTTTCAATGGCTTGTTCGCCATAAGTTTTATAAATTCGCACTGAGCGTGACGTGCCCACACCATGGGATTGTAGAAAAACCATAATCTCACGAATTACTTTTTGCTCACACCATGCGCTACTCACCCGTTGTTGTCGTTTTTTACCAATGCCAGGCAACTCCAGTAATCGTTCTGGTGTTTGCTCGATCACGTCAAACACAAGTTCCCCGAAAGCTTTGACTAATTTTTTGGCAAAATGTGGGCCGATTCCTTTGACCATCCCTGAGCCCAGATATTTCTCAATACCGTCCAAGGTAGTCGGTGCTACGATTTTTAAAACGGTCGTTTTAAACTGCTGTCCATGTTGACGGTCATTTATCCAGAAACCTAGACATTCAACATACTCACCGGCAGTAACGCTAGCCGCTGACCCAATTACCGTTACAACTTCTCGATAGCCTTTGACATTGATTCGTAAAACACAAAAACCTGATGATTCACTGTGAAAAGTTACGCGCTCTATCGATCCCTGCAATTTAACCAGTGGGTTGTCAGCGGAATGAGGTAATTCAGGTTGAGAATTCATCAGGTATTTTGGAGAGCGTTCCCATTTGTTATAATTGGACTCGCTGTAGTACAGAACGTACCGCTACATAATAAATATATCATGTTGGATGCTGAGTAGTTACTAACCCTTATTGCAGTCATGTGGAATCATCCAGGACTGGATAGGTTTGTCATGTTTAGCGTAATCAGCAACGGGGATTTTTTCAGTTGTTACACGTTCGATTTCATCGACTGATACCAAATAGTCATCCAAGTGTTTTCTGGTGGCTTCCTGAGAGTTAGGCACAATCCATGCGATTGCACGTTCATCTTGGCCGGTTCCACGTACAACCACTTTCCAAAAAGCATCCGGTGTTTTAACCCCATGTGATTGAACAAAATAATCATCCGCTGGATTATTTCCCCATATCACGCCACCGATCACCAGCAATTCTGATATGTCTCGATAGCACTCAATGATTTCCTCGGTTTGCAGCCAAGCCCCACGGTTCATGTTCGCTGCTTGGGGCAGAATATTGGTCATTGTGTTTGTAGCTTTTATTGCTTCTTTAGATGCATCTAAATGATTGGCTGGCACTTGATGTCCACGATCGTAACCATGACCGTAAGCGTTGGCCGTTGTTTGTTGACATTCAGCGGGCACATTTTGATCAAGCATAAACTTGTCATAACGCTTGGCATTACCATTATCGCGCTGTGCAACGTACTGGAATTTAATGGCTCCTCGTTGGGCGCAGTCTAGCCAGACGGTGAAACCAGGATAATCAAGTTTTAAAATATTGCCGGATCGAGTGATTTCAGTGTTGCTTTGAGCAACTGTGGGTGTCGGGGCGGAAACGGGATTAGTTGGTAGCTGTTCAGTCTTAAAAAAACTGGAACAGTCCTTAACGGATTTGCTGGTACTACCATCATTGCAGACGAACTGGGAGCCATTACAGTGAGCAATACCCGCTTTTTTACCGGAACAGGGAGCTCCTGCCCAAGTTGATAGAGGAAGTAGCAATAGGATTAATAATATAATTTTGTTCATGCTGGTATTTAAGATTTTATAAATCCAAAGGACAGCGGATATTTATAAGCCTTACCTTTACTTGACCTGATTGCTGCAACCAAACTGAAAACTATATTCAAAATAACGATTAACCAAGGAAGGAACAGTCCAATAATTATGAACACCAGTGCCCAACAAATTCCAAAATAGATCAAGGTTGTAATTTGCCAATTCAAGGCATTTCTTGCACTCTCCTTTATCCACCCGTCATTTTTGACTAGATAGACCAATAAGGCAGGAATGAATCCAAAAAAAATACCGCCAAGATGGGTAGCGACTACAATCAGTCTATCGGTCTCGGAATCTTTATTATAATCTTGATAATTATTCATATTCATTTTCTCCTTGGAAACAAATCTTTATACATGTTGTCCCCATAAATAATGGCGCTTACAGTCAAGCAAAGCAACTGTTATAGGATAACCGGCACTATAAAGAATGACTGAGTTCTGATTATCCACAAAAGCTGTGGATAACCTTGTCACTAATTTGTCATAATGCAAGATAAGTTACAGTAAACTCAGGAGTTTAGTTAAATTGACTATAAATTGGACGTTAGTTTTGCTGGATTCGAGAGTGCCGGAAACCGTTGAAGAGGCGGTTGATAGATTAATGATGATTCTGGACGACGCACAGCTGAATTCCATTACCGTCATGCCTGAAGAAAACTTGTTTACTCTACACTTTAGCCTTGGCATCGCTATCAGAAATGCTTTTAGTTTGCATGAATCCGGGAGTAACTTACTGGCTTCTTGCGGTGCTGCACATCCCGATGATGCGTCCGAGCTGATAATCAAAAAATTGTGGATTAAATTAAATCATGGTGATTGAGAAAGGGACGTTAGTACGCTGGCTTGATGATAAAGGTTTCGGCTTCATTAAACCGGAAGCCGGGAAAGATATTTTTATCCATATTTCGGCATTAACAGGGATGAGTCGAAAGCCTATTATTGGTGATGTTATCCTTTATCAAATTGGTTTTGACACCCAAGGTAAGACCCGTGCTATCAATGCCAAAATTGAAGGCGTTCACCAAGTTCTAACTATAGCTCCTTTAGAACCTAAAGTACGGACCCCTGTCCCCACAACTCGAAAGTTAACGGCGAGACCCAGCAAGCCTCGGCACAAACTTAAGTTACTGCCTGTTCTTTGCTTTATTGTTACAGCGGTTTTTATTTACAGCAAGGTTTCAAAAGAACAAAAATTCATTGATCAAGTTAAGCTGCTAACAGTCAAAACACCAGCAGTAGAAAAATCAGGGCAGTTTCAATGCCAAGGTAAAGTATGGTGTTCACAGATGTCCTCTTATGAAGAAGCTATTTTTTATCTTCACAATTGCCCCGGAACTAAAATGGATGGTGATAGTGATGGAATACCATGTGAGCAACAATTTTAATGCCTTCAAAAAAGTATTTGGAAGACAGGCAGATATTTCTACTAATTTAAATAGAAGAAATGGAATTTAATCGAGATAAACCAACCTTAGCATCTGGATATTATGCTACGCTTTTATATTGATAAATTTGATGTTGAATTGACATTGCTAACAACATGGAAACTCATGCTTGTATGCGGATGTTACAGATATTATTAACGTAGCCAATACTCGTAATCACAATTTAGAACCCAACATCGGAGCAAAATATAATGATATTCCTGGCCAAATTTGAGCGTAATTTTTTGTTTGGTTTAACCAGATCTTTAGCGATGTTTTTTATTTTCGCAACGCTCGCAACGCTGATAGTAGGTGGTTTAGTGGTTGGGATATCTCAGTTATCTAACAGCGATAGTAATATAGCTCCGCAAGAAGTTATCGATAGCCTAAAGCCAGCTCTCCCTGTTGAAACTATGCAACCTAATAACCAACAGCAGACAAGTCAGCCAACAACCCAAACCCAGCTCCTTCCGCCAGGATTAAAAATGCCTTTTGTGTTGCAAAAGCATTTCAGTGATCCTGATGACATACGCAGGCTAGCTAATTGGTTAGATGAGGTGCCCGATAACCAACAACAAGTATTCTTGGACGAAATGGCCACAGTAGTAACCCAAGCCGAAAAAGAACATATAGAGCCCTTTAGTGCCATCAACGCCTATCATAAACTAAAGATGGAAAAGTTGACTGCTCAGCGACAGACGGAAGCTGGTAATGTCCAAACATGGCTTTGGTATGCAGGGGCACTGGGCGCAGGCATTATTATTATTGCGTTGTTCAGTTTGATTCTTGTTTTGTTAGCAATTGAGCGTAATACACGGAGAATTGACGAGTGAAATATATTAAAGAAATAGCGCCAATACTCGCATTGAGCGTATTAGCATCATGTGGTCAACAATCTGACATTCCCAAAGCTGACAAATTCCCAGGTTTTGTCCAAATTGGAACCGATAAAGAAACATCACGTTTATTCGTTGATCTTGACTCTGTTACAAGAAACAATGACGGAGTTATCTCTTTCAAGCTACTGCGGGTTATCGATTCCGGTTACGCCATCCAGGATGCTGTCACCAATTGTCGAGATAACTTCCAGGGATTAATAGGCACAAAATTTACAAATGAAGCGGAAAGCGATTCCGAGTATCCTGGGGATGTTCATCCACTGCTTTATAAAAGTAATCCAGCATTTTTGGCAATGGTTAATAAGGTCTGTGAGAAAGCCGATGAAAGCCGAATGATCACAGGTGCATTTGATGATATTAAAGCATTGGAATTAGTGTACGGCCCTTATCATCCAGAGGCAAAAGCTGCTTATTGGACTGGCATCAATCCTCCCGCCACGCTATCTCAATCAGCGTCAAGCTTTACGAAAACAGATGGATTAGTGAAGATCAATTTTTCTCAAGAGTATAGAGAAGGCAATGACACTAAACGAATTTTATTGACTCAAACCAATCCCGCTGAAGGTGGTAATGACTGTCATGCTTGTGGGGTTCTATTGGGAGCAACTATTTTTGTTCATGTCGGAGATAAATGGCGAATTGAATCAGAAAATAGATATTTGGACGTGGTGGGTGCCAATGGTGAACCTCCCGTACTGGCCTGGACAAATATTGGTAAAGATGAGCATGTAATCACTGTCAAAATGACAGATATGCATCAAGGTGTAGTGGAAGGTTTTATTGGTATTTACAAGCTAGGAATAAGTGGTTGGCAGCCTCTTTTGGAATTCAATGAGGAAGGTGAGTCTTTGTCTGATATTCGCTTAACATTCTCTAATGTTAATTCAAAACAGACCTACGCTGATGCACTTATTACAGTTGAAAATGAATCTGAAGGTGCGAAAACTATCAAAGAGAAGAAATTCATATTTAATGGATCACAGTATTTGTTGCATTCACCTGATGAATCAATGGTGAAAGCCGACCTAAATAGCCAACCTCAATCATTAGTGCAGACGGCAAAAATGGTCGACTCAAGTTCGGCTCCTCAACAAAATGTCCAGGCTATTCAAACCCAAAACTCAGCAGTGGACAATCAGAATCATTCGAACCAAAGTGCTTTATCAGAAAGTTCCTCAAGCGCCATGGTTAATCGTATGCTTGAATTTGCTTTGAATGATGGCGGATTAAGCCATGAATCTGAAATACAACAAATAAAACTTCAATTAGAAGGATTGCCTATACCAGAAAAAGGTAATAAAAAGGCCGCAAGAGCGATTAATGATAAAGGTTTGGCGTCATCTAAAGAATATGACTTTAATAATGCGGTGAAGTTTTTTGAAGAAGCCAACAGCTTAGATAAGTCTGATATTGAAATTATCAGCAATCTAGGCTTTTCATATTTAAAACAAGGTAATTTGGATTTAGCTCAACAAGCGATCATTACGACTTTAACCATGTCACCTGGCCGCGCAACAGCATGGGCAAATTTAGGCGAAGTTTTCGGAGCAAGAGGTGATCTCAGTCATGTGGTAGCCTGTTTTTCAAATACCTATAGATTTTCAAAAGACAGGTTAAAAACGCATCTATTCATGAAGAAACTTAACGAAACTGAAAATATGGAAAATATAAGACAAGCAAGAGCAATTGCGATCGACTGGGCAGCGAAGTCTTATCCCGACATTAATTAATGATAGCAATGTCGTTACCGGACTGACATTTATTTACTGCATTCATCTTTACACAAGTGATTTGAACGTTATGTAACGGCCACTTGGAGACATCCAAAGATTTTCAGCGTATGGCGGCTGCAAAACAGAAAGCTGCCGATCAACGTAGAGCTAACCGGGCGCGGTCAGGGAAGCTGAAAAAATAAAACCGCATTATAACCGCGCTCCGGTTGAGTGTTGGGTTAGCCATTTTTTGGCACCCAAAGCATATTTGCTCCAACATGCTTGCGAATGAAACTAGAAAGCACTGACTGCATTATCCATGGCCTAAATCTATCTGGAAATGGGCCATCTCTAAGTTGGCGTATTTTAGAAAAATCGGCTATCCAATTTTCATCTTTCCCACCAATTTCGCCCAATGTATGCAAAAGCCTTTTGTTTGATTCGTCTAGGGTTTCTGTCGGAAGTTCGTAAAGCAATTCTATAGCTTCAGCGAATGATGTCTTCATAATTTCTTCTTTTTCGCTGTGCATTAAAAAGTGCGGCGAATGAGGGGTAAATGTTACATGCTTGTGGAGATTCACAACTGTTCTTACATCAAGCATTGGAATTGTGTTAAGCAATGTGCTTGCATTTGATTCATTCTTTAAATCATCTTTGCTGAGCGTGGAATTGGTTGCATAGAAAGTTGGATAGTTTAAATTCGCAAGTTCTTTTAAGCGCTCCCATTGATGGAAGTCATCAACAAATGCACCACTTGCATTCCTGGTGCTATGTGGAATTTTGAAACGGAAGTATTCCAAGTTCCAAAATTGCCATTCCTTCGCTCCTGCGCTAGTTAGTTGTCCAGATAGCTTGTATTGGAGAAAGAAATTGCAGCCTTCATGGTTGTCAGCTGGGGGATAGTGAAGCCATGGAAAATGAAAGGCACTGTCCCATCCAAGATCGAACTCATCAAAGAGTGAAGGTACGTTTGCAAATACCCATTGCCCGCTCACTTCAAAAATTTTGCGTATGTACGCAGTATTTACCGCTTGCTGTAACTGTGACTCTGAAAAATTTGGATCGCGCATAATTTAATGGCTAACATTACGTTAAGGGGTGTGCCGCCTACAGAACTTGAGCGAAGCCGCTGCACCTTGATAAAAATAAAACTTCAAAGCCGCCAACGGGCGGCGCGTCCCATTGACCGACTTGTTAGGCCAATCAACGCCGCCAAAACCAAACAGTACCATACGGATTACATTTTCTAGGCTGGCAATTTGAAGGATATTACATCGCTCTCATGTTTCCTTGTTAATGCTGGGCAGACAGTCTGGAAGTGATGTAAAAAATATGTTGCTTCAATTGAATCAGCTTCAATATACGCTTTGATGTGGTCGTGAAGCGCGATTCCAGCATTTAGCGTGAGCGGAACAAAATTGAAAAATATAGATTCTTTGGGTATGCCAGCACAAACAGCTTTTGCTTCAAAAGCATCTGCATTTAGATATTCACGCACAAGTGGCCGCGCTTCTGGACGCAGCCTTGACTCATCACGTGGAAGCGACAGAAACGTATCAAGATCAGACCATGATAGTGGAACATCAAAACAATCTCCGCCTTCTTCCTCTGGAGGCGCAGGGAAATCTACATAAAAGTACTGGCTTACTTTTTCTGGGTCATTCGTCGTGTAGCGATGAAAATTATACAAACTGCGAATCCGATTTGCTTTGTTGTGATGTCGAGCATTGCGGATTGCTAAGATTGTGCATAACTCTGGTGTTTCATACCAATTCACTGTGTTAATTTGATTTTGAAACATCAAATCATACAAGTTATGAAATGCGTTCAACTTCGCGTTTATAGCTGTTTCTAGCGTACCTATGGCTTCTGCGCGATCTACAGCCATGAGTTGATGAAGTTTAAAGTTGGATTCAAGAAGAACCCTATATGTTTGTGCTAAATCTTCAAAGGAATAAGTAAGCATGGTAATCCACTTGATGCCTAATGTAGAGCTAACCAGGCGCGGGCCTGGAAAGCTGAAAAACGAAGCCGTATTATAACCGCGCTCCGGTTGAGCGCCATGTTAGACCATTTCATGGGGCTTACTATGCCTGACTCAGCCGCCATGTGGCTGCCTCAAGTTCACCAGCAGAGAAGAGTGACTTGAACTGCGGTTCTAGCATGATTGATTCCATGGTTAGATCCTTTCGCCCGAGCTTGACTACTGTTTTAAACCCGTCTTGAATCTCACCAGACTTAATCAGCTTTCGAGCCAACCCAAGGGCGCCTTGATCATTAAGCATCTGTTCAAACCGAGTAGGGTGGTAACCCAAATCATGTGATTGACGAATGGAGTCTCTCAAGCGTGAAGAGAACTCGGACTCCAGGTTGTTGGTATTCATAGCGACTCCATTTCAATGATGGTCTAACATAGAGCTAACCGGGCGGGGCCCGGGAAGCTGAAAAAACAAAGCCGTATTATAACCGCGCTCCGGTTGAGCGCCCTGTTAGACACGATGGGTGATTGCAAGACTTGACCCCGTGTTTCGCTCGAATTTTATGAACAGAATTTCGTCATGTAATCAGCCGAATTTATATCATTATCGCTAGTTTTCAAATCGTCTGACATTAAGTGCTCTAAATCTTGCGGCCCAATAGCTCCAAATACGAAGCGCTCAATTCCGGCGTCTTTCAGCTTGTTCGCAAACTGATCACTTTCATTACGAAAGAATGCCGAATAATAATATCGTGTTGCCCCTGCTATTAGGTCGGAAATTTGAAGGGCTGGATGTTGTTTTGAGTTTCCAGAGCGCAATTCTTTAACTTTTAAAGGGAATTTAAATTTTCTTTGGCCATAGCCTATTTCCATCGGTGAAATCGAACTATCCATCATTTTCATAAAAATGGGTTGCGACGCTGTAATGGGTTTTGATTCGTCATAGATAACGATAGGCGCTTCATCTAACTGTTTTGTCCATTCAGTTAAATGACAAAAGAACGAACTAATGGCTGGGTCTATAGCGTATTTTTTGTCAATGCCGTTGAGAATATCATCTATAAAACGCTCCGCATAAATGTAAGGAGCAAGCATGGACTTATGTTTTTCATCTGTGCAGTTATCGTATAGCACTTTAGCGCTATTGAAAAACTTACTTTTGGATTCGCTGGATTGATTTCTGACCATTTCAACAAAACTGGCCAGAAAGTCATTAAATTGTTGTTCAGCACAAAAATGCGGCGCTAAATACCAATGCAAATTCGCTAATACAATATTGCGGCTATTTTTATAAATATCGATTCCATCCCTACGCATAAGCGTTTCTTCTATGATGTCAACAAGTTGAGTAATTACATTGAAACGCTTATGTACAATCATCGTTTTTACACGTTTTTCAGAGTGTATTGGCGAGCTGATAAAATCTAATATTTTTCTCCGCCCTGCTTCGCTGCCTTGAAGACTACTGAATTTTGCTTCGGAAGCTTGATGGGATGAAACAAGGAGTAAAAGCTCTGAACATTCATCTGGATTGTAATCTACCGATGCAAGCGTAAAGATCGGTTGCTTAGCGTCTAATAAATGCGCTCCCGTATTATGTGACTCATCGAAGAAAATTATTGGTGTTGTCATGAGGGAGCGCCGTCTAACGTAGAGCTAACCGGGCGCGGCCCGGAAAGTTGAAAAATAAAACCGTATTATAACCGCGCTCCGATTGAGCGCCCTGTTATACGTTACCCTTGAGCTTTGTATAAATCGCAACCGCTTTGCTGAAAAATCGTAGATACGGTACAGAACCAAACAGCTTCTCACGTGATTCTGTATAGCTAGATAAGGCTTCATGAAACGTCTCTTTTTGATTGGCAATGGCTAACGAAAAAAACATCGTTCCCGTTGTCGTCGCACGCGGTACCTCATTGGGGATTTTTTCGTTACGTACTTGTACGGTCTCCATAACAACTTGCTGAATTTCACTCGATAGCTCGCTACTAAGCAGGTTGGTAATTGCCAATATCTCTTGGTAGATGAGTTCTCCGAGCCTAATGACCTCGTCTGGCGTCGGAATGTAGCCCTGATGGATAATTCTATTTCTGAGTTCTGGAATCTTCTTGCTTAGCGTGTAGTGTTTGCCAAAAATCAGAAGGTGTAGAAATAAAAAAGCCCCCACTTGGCGTTCTGACTGCTTTGAGACTTGCTTAAATGTTTCGTCAATGGATTCTTTGGATACTTTGCTCTTCTTGCAAAATACGTTGATGGCAAACTCGAAGAAGCGCTCGTATGCAGAAGAAAGACTGGAGGCTGCTTCCAGTGTGTAGCCTTCAATTAGAGCATTTGCTGCTGATTCAAGAAGAATTTCAAATTTCTGGCTCTGAAGCAGGAGGGCAGATTTATGGCCTCGCGAACACTCGATAAAAGCCAATGCCTCTTCGTAGTAGTCTGTAACGATTGGTTCAAATGAAGGATGCCCTAGCTCTTTCTGGCACTCCATGCACATGGTGAATATCTTCATGGCGGGCAGACGTTCAGTACGTATAACGTAGAGCTAACCGGGCGCGGCACGGAAAGTTGAATAAACAAAACCGTATTATAACCGCGCTCCGGTTGAGCGCCAGGTTATGTTGCATTTTGCTTTTCACGATACTTTCTGTTTACATCCCGAATGAGGCTCATTAAACAGTAAACAAATAAGCTGAAAAAAAGGATTGCAAGGGCCAATGCACTAAACGCCCATTCCCCAGCACGTTCTGAGGGCCAGCGTTCTGGCTCGGCAGCATTAAGCCAAGAGTAAAAAATGAAGCTCACGCTAGCGTAGCCGCTGGCGGGCAATGAAAGTACCAATCCAAGCCACATTAATAATTTTCTACACTTGCTCATGGAGCGACATAACTATAATTAGACATCCTAATAGACGCAAAACATCGGTATTATGTAGCAGCCGCACAAAGCTCGTAAGTGAAAACGTCGCGTCATTTATAGTAAATGACGCGATATAAAAAGCGTCCCTAGTTAAACAAATCTAATTGTCCAGGATGCGACCGCCAATGTTGGCAAACATGCTCGATACGTCCGAAACGGAATCGAGTATATTTATTAACAAATACATCTTTTACTCTGTTGTAAACATTTCTCATGTTTATCTCCAAGCAATATGGAGAGCAATATTTGCCTACAACCCATGAATAGACTATTATTCATAGTGTCTGCTATGACAAGTTGTAGGTGACAGAGGGATGCTCGACTTCCATGTCATGAAGTCGTTGACGCGCTAACGTCAGCGACTTCGATTATGCGGCTATATTTATTTCATCGGGTGCATTCAGACGCTCTTCTACATCATCTGTGAAATCAATTGGCATTAATATCGGTTCTTCAAGTGGATTAACGATATTCCAATGGTCAACATCAAGCGTTAGTTGAACAGCTTCTCCAACCATATGCTCCCTTCTTTGAACAAATGCTTTTTGGGCAAATTTTCTCGGAGCGGTATCAATATCTCCCCACAATGTGTATTGCCCAGAGGCTGTATGATTTACAACAGCTAAATTCGCACGATATGTCCTCCCTGTTTTCTCATCTTTTCTAGTTTCTTCACGTGCTGCATCAGCGAATTTTTCAGCGAGATGTGTTATCGGGTCTTTAGGTTTTGGTAATTGAAATCCTTTCCCAACCGCAAATTTTGCAACTTCGCGCATATCAACAGAATCACTCCCAGTTTCGTCTCGATACCATTGGATTATCCGTTGCATTTGCTGCTTTTTAGTCGATCTAGTTTTATTTTGCATATTAAAATCCTGTTGAGGCTACTGTTCCCCAGCCATCTACTACCGAAGCTGGGGTGATATATGAACTTATGCTGATTAAGTGTTTTCGGAATAGCTCATATCGACCCGTGCGTCTGTGTAGCTGTCCTACTACTAATCCTGGATGAATTTGGTGAATATTTGCAAAGCCAAGAAGATCTCGCTCTGAAAAAAATGGGGATTTACGAGCAATAAAAGAATCTATTTTTTTACTAGGGGCACAAAAATTTGAAGCTGCTTCGTTTGCTAACTTTTCCTCTTCAGCAATATTTTGATAAAGGGAATTGTCTTTTTCTAGCTCAGCATCAATTTGTATAATACTTTTACCATGCCCGAGTAGTGCATGTTCAAGCTCATGTCTAAGCACAAACCAAAAATTATCAATCCTATTAAATCGTAGAGTAAGTGCTATAACCGGAGCATTATCTGCTAACCAAAAACATACTCCATCAATTTTAGCTGAAGGAAGGCTTTCAACAATTACGAAACGTACTCCAGCCTTTGCTAATATTTCTGGAACCTTCCGTATAGCCGCTTCTGATATACGCAAAGGAATTAAGGATTCAATAGCATTTTCTATGCTATTTTTTGATGCAGGTGGAACAATCATTTCCACAGCTATTTGTTTGACACGGTATAACCAAGCTAACTGCTCGGACGTCGTATTACTAGCCACATTAGTTTTTTTTGCAGCGTGTGGAAGCACCGGGATTTCAGAGGTGGATTCAACTTTAAAAAATTTCGAAAGCTCAGACTCTATTGTCTTATAGTCTTTTATGTCTTGAACATCGATCCACCCTCTTTTTACCATAGATGCTATAGGTAAGGCGCTAAATAAAAGTGCACGCTCCGATCTTCTTGGGTCTGGTGCAGATTTAATTCTTGCTTTAGCTAGATCATAGCGACTTTGCAAATCTAAAAAAGTCGAAGCTGGAACACCGAAAACATCTTCAAGCAAAATTGCATCAGTTGCAGATATAGGACGAACATCAGTGGTCATTTTATTGACTACTGTTTCACTCATATCAAGCACTGTGGACAAAACACGTTTTGACCACCCACGCTGCTCTACTAGATGGGTTATTAACTGGCCTGGGGACTTAAATTCATTTTTCATGGGCTAACTATATATCAGTTTGCGAAATTTCGCAAACTGATAGGTTATGGCTTTTATTTAAGATAATCGAATATCATCAACACCGATAGCCTTCATGCACTGTAAGAAAAATTGAAAGGTGAATGCCCCTCGATTGATCTTGGTGTTAATGCTGTTGTAGTTTTCTTCTACCCCTAATTCATTAAGCTTTGTGGCAAGGGTTTCGTAGTCAATGCCTTTGCGCGTCAGTTCCGCTTTAAGGATATTCTTTGCTGATGCTTTCCAGTTTTGTGTTTGCATGGCTTAAATCTCATGTTCGTTAATGCGTACCGACAAGATAACATAAAGTAATAAATGTTTCATAAATGAAATATAAGTGTTGAATGTAATTCTATATATGATATATTTGTTTCAAATATGACATTATCAGGATTATCCAAATGGCTCAACACTTCTTACTTTCCGCTAAAGCTCGCACTCTGTCTGTTCGCAAAGTTATGGAAATGACAGACGATCAAGCGTTCCAGTTATTTAAGGAGGTTCGTTGGGGTGAAGGCGACGAGGTAGCCTGTCCTGATTGCGGAACTATCCGTAAGCACTACTTTATAAGCACTCGCAAGCAGTGGCGCTGCAAGGATTGCTTTCATACTTTCTCGGTGACTTCCGGCACGATATTCGCTTTCCATAAACTGCCGCTTCGTGTTTATCTGGGTGCTATCGCCATTTACTCCAATGCGGTAAAAGGCATTTCAGCATTGCAACTGGGCCGTGACCTGGGCGTTCAATACAAAACCGCTTTCGTTCTGGCCCACAAGATTCGTGAGTCATTAATGGAGCAACGTGATGATCGTCAACTATCCAGTGAAATCCACATGGACGGCGCTTATGTAAATGGATATATCCGCCCTAAGAACAAGAAAGAAGACCGAATAGATCGTCGTTTAGCCGAAAACCAACGCCCTGATAAGCGCTGCGTGTTCGTGATGCGTCAGCGGGTTGAAACGGAGGGAAGCGAGATCCAAGGAGCCGACAAAACGTTGACTTTTGTTATCAAGAGCGAGAACCAATCAGATGTAAGCAAACTGGCAAAGGCATTTGTTAAAAAAGGCTCAGTGATTTGCGCCGACGAATCCAGCGCCTATGATGTGCTACACGCCAAGTTTGATACCCGTCGCGTGAACCACTCACAGGAATACCGTAGCGATGTTGGAATCACCAACAACTTAGCCGAATCCTACTTTTCACGGTTCCGCCGGATGCAGTACGGACAAAATCATAAATTCGGCAATCTGTATCTTGCGAACTATGCCAATGAAGCAACTTACCGGGAAGATACCCGGCGCTTGCCAAACGGTGAAATCTTTATAGATATTACGAAGAAATGCGCCATGACAAGAACGAACCGTGACTGGTGCGGCTATTGGCAAGGTAACAAGAGAAAAGAAGAAAGATTGGCCGCTTAATCGGAAAAGTTAACTTTTCTTGGATTTATAACAGCATATTATGAGCTAACTTATTTTTTACCGCATGGTATCCAGTCCGGCTTTTCATCTAAAAAGGCGACCCTATATGAAAGACATCCACGCTCAGCGGCGGTCACAAAGAGACTTAGAGTATGCACTTCGGTGTCCAGGTCTAATAGCCAGCAGTTTTCACCGAGCGCTTCAAGATTTGCGTCAGTATTCCCGAGATTTCTGTATCGGTCTTTATAAATATGTGAAATTTCGGTTAAAGCCTGACTAGCCTCATGAGGAATGCTTCCTTGGGAGTCCTTTTCTGGTCTGAATATTTGTAAGATTGCTTGTTTCATATTATTTATGACACCGATAAACGAATTAATATTTTGTATGCGGCAATCCTAACATTATTACTCAGCAACCAACACCCAAATACACTGTCCTCGTCGGTCTTTCCCTGTTATTTCGACAAGGCCATTTTTCATTTGTTTGTGAAGAGTGGTCAGGATGGAGGCTTGCAAGGCTTTTTCGTTTTCTCCACTAATCCCCTTACTGGACATTACAGCCTTGGCGATGTCGTTGGTGCTTAGCGGTCTATCTGCTTTCCTGAGAATATCAAGGATCGTGCGCGGGGCTTCGCCGTGCTTGAAAAAATCGTTTTTCTTTTGGTAACGCTTGGGCTTAATGGAACGGATGCGGTAATCCGGCTCAAAGAGCTTGATCGTAGCATCAAGCATCTTCACTTCTTCGGAAAGCCGCACCATTTCTTTGCGGTGGTGCGCCACCAGTCCGGAAAGCTCGGCTCGCTTTTCCGTCAGTGCGCTGATGACATGGGTTTCTGCCATTAGTTATCCTTTTATGGTTTACAATGGCAGTGATTTTAATGGGTTGCTCGGTAATTAGCTTTGTGCGGCTGCTACATAATACCGCAAAACATTGCGTCATCTGGTTGCCTAATTCGGTTTGAAAAAAGTAAATCATAATGTTTTTAGTATATTATCAAAAATTAGTCTTTCCTAAAAAAAACGCAAAATACGTCCGCCCAATTAGCAGAAAGTTCAACGAAATTGCTGGATCAGGTGCGTGCAAAATCCAATTGAAACATTACAAGGAATTCACTAAATTTGTATTTCATCAAGATACTCCATTGATTAGCGACTGGTAAAGGACCTATTGCCGTCATTCATTAAAATAACATATCCGTCAGCTTAGGGTCGTTGGCTGTCAGTCCAGGCTTCATTTAAATCGACAATTCTCCCAAAGATGGGTATTGAGTGGCTCCCCATTGCCATTGGTGATGAGGAAGAAAATTCTAAGAATAGCAACGGTAATAAATAACTACAGAGTCTTGATTAATATTAGGTGCGACAATTTGTCGCAGTTTTTCTGTACAATGGCTTTCTGCTTCTATAGAATGCGCACCACTCACAATGAACTGTACTGAAAAAGAACAATAACAAAGAATTCATGGTGTCGTAGTGAGGAGTTTGAGGAGGAAGTAACCAAGGGTATATAGAATTACTCTGGCAAAAAAACAATAATTAATAGCTAAAAAATTGAAACTGCACCTTGCAGTAGTCCAAAACAATAATAAATATATTCGGACATAGCCCATACAACTGTATGGGTTTTTTTATGCCTGTTAGAAATACTCTGATCTCAATTGAAAATACACTCATTCATTTAAAAATTGACCTACTGCTGGGGTGGTAAATCCAGAACTTAAGTAAAAACCTATAGCAACATAGATCATTGGGTGGTGTATTTACATCTTCATTGGCACACCTGTAAACGATTGAAGCGCTACATTTAGTCAAAGAATCAGTGCTAGCGTAAACACCGCTCATCATCATGCCTGGGATTATTGACCCAATCGCTGACGGGGGTTGCCGTCATTTCTATGTAAGCTTGGTTGTCCAGCAATTCAAATGCCTCGTTTTCATTAACCGTTTTATCTAACCAATGCAAATAGTGATCGGAAGTCATAATCACCGGCATGCGCTGATGAATAGGCTGCATAAAGTCAGTTGCACGGGTGGTGATAATTGCGCATGAATAAAGCGTTTCTTGTTCCTGTTGCCAATGCTCCCAAAGACCGGCAAAAGCAAAGAGATGATTGTCTTGCCGGTGGATATTGAAAGCTTGTTTACCCGATTCTAGTTGCTGCCACTCATAAAAACCTTCGGCCACGATCAAACAGCGGCGTTTATGAAATGCCGCGCGAAATGATGGTTTTTCGCGAATGGTTTCAGCCCGTGCATTGACCAGATGATGACTGTTCTTACTATCTTTAGTCCACGAGGGCACAAGACCCCAGAATAAATTCACTGCTTTTAGCGATTTATCTTCCAGCTCAACAATACTGAGAATCTTTTGCGCCGGGGTGATGTTGTAGCTGGGTTGGAAGCGTGGCAGTCGCTGCAATTGAAAATGCTCGGCTATTATTTCCGGTGTTGCTGTGAGATTAAAGCGGCCGCACATAGACTGCCTCCAGGGATTTTATTGTTGCAAGTGGTAATCTCTAGGTGTGACGGGTAACCGCAACTACTAAGGATCATCACTCAGCTTCTATATTAAAAGAATAACACTGCTGCCTTGCTAACGGTACATTTTCAAAGAGTGACTTTTTTAAAAGCGACTTATAACAAGAACAAATAGAGAACAAATGCCGTTTTTGGTGTACTATCTTGAACCCACCCCAGACACCCAATGAACCCCATGAAAAATACTTCTCTTCCGTTAAGCCGGCAACAGTCTATTAATCGTCACCACAGCGAATGGCTGATCGTTGACAATTTGCAATTGCCGATTTTGGAATTAAGTCAGTTATCGACGCTGCTTGACTTGCCGCTGTTTGGATCAAAAATACCAGCCGGTTTTCCGTCTCCAGCCGACGACCATTTGGAAGCCACCATCGACCTAAACCGGCAGTATGTTCGTCATCCGGCAGCCACTTTTTTTGTGCGGGTACAAGGTACTTCAATGATAGGAGCCGGTATTCACAATGGCGATATGCTGGTGGTAGATCGGTCATTGGAAGCCCAATCCGGTTCGGTTGTCATTGCGGTCATCAATGGCGAATTAACCGTTAAGCGGTTAGTGATTAAGGGGGATGAGGTGTGGTTGATGCCGGAAAACCAAGAGTTCCAGCCCTTGCAAATTACCGAAGGCATGGAGCTGCAAGTTTGGGGCGTGGTCGCGCATGTTATTCACTCTCTGTAAGCCATGTTTGCGATTGCGGACGCAAATAATTTTTACGCCTCTTGTGAGCGGGTCTTTCAGCCCAAACTAGAGGGGAAACCGATTGTAGTGCTGTCCAATAATGATGGCTGCGTAATCGCAAGAAGTGCCGAAGCTAAATTATTGCAGGTGGCCATGGGTGCCCCCTATTTCAAGATTGAGCAATATTGCAAGCAGGAAGGCATCGCCGTATTTTCCTCGAATTTTTCCTTATACGGTGACCTTTCTCAGAGAGTAATGCAAATCATATCCGGTTACGCGCAGAGATCTGAAATATATTCGATCGATGAAATCTTTTTGGACTTGTCCGGCATGCCTTGGGACTTAACCACTTATTGCCAAGGGATATGCAGCACGGTTAAACAATGGACCGGTATCCCGATTTCCATTGGTATTGCTCCCACCAAAACACTGGCAAAGCTGGCCAATCGTTTAGTCAAAAAAGGCCTTTCAGCACACGGTGCGGTATTGGATTGGCGGACACTGGATGCACCTGATGAGGCATTAGCCACCATTGCCTTGGATGATATTTGGGGGATTTCCAGACGCTGGTCGGAAAAATTAAAAGCATTAGATATTCATAACGCCCTGGCACTGAAGAAAACCGAACCCAAGCGCATGCGTCAGTACTTTGGTGTGGTCATGGAACGCATTGTGTTTGAATTACGCGGCGCATCTTGTATTCCGCTAGAGGCAATGCCACCGGCCAAAAAACAAATAATGACCTCGCGCAGTTTCGGTGAAAAATTAACTGAGTTTGCCGACCTGCGGGCAGCGGTTACCTATTTTGCCGCTCGTGCCGGAGAAAAGTGTCGTCGTCAAAAACTAGCCGCGCAAGCGCTGACAGTGTTTATTCAAACCAGTCCATTTGATTCCCAACATCCGCAATACGGCAACAGTGCCACCACAGAATTTGAGTTACCAACCCATGATTCAGCAATCCTTATTCAAGCGGCACACCAAGGCCTGGAGCGTATTTTTAGACAAGGTTATAGTTATCAACGGGCAGGCATTTTATTGCCGGATTTATTACCGGCAGGTGTCGCGCAAATGTCATTATTTGATACCGGTGAACCTTCGGCTCGCTCAGAACAATTGATGGCCACGCTGGATAACATCAACCGACTTCATGGCAAAAAATCGATTCAATATGCCAGTGAAATTCTCAGTAACCGCTGGCACATGCGCCAACAGTTCAAATCACAGTCTTACACGACGAACTGGCGGGAGTTGTTGACCATTACGATCTAGCTGTTTAATGCCCGACATGTAATGAGAAGTTGATTTAAGGGTATCGAGCCTTATGAAAAGGCTTTTCAACAGCTCTAGTTCAATCTCCATTGGGAGTATTCTGATCGCTTCAGATCGGCTATAACTTGCCATTCGAGATATTCACTTGTGTGGCCGTTTTACTGATCAAAACGGCTATTCTGGCACCCTATCCGCTGATACGCGGCCATAAATCAACGCTAAACCCAGCGTTGGTGAAGGCAGCATATCTATGGTTTGTATATTTTCTGGAATGTCTAAATGGTAATATTTACACAGGCATTATTACCATTCTGGTTTAGGCTCACTTTGACTTTGTAGCCAGTATGGACCCGACTCACAACAGGATTTTGCTTGGTCCAGGGTACCAAAAGAGCCCCACTCCAAAGGACGATCCCACGCACCATCACAAAGGAAGTAAACACGGTAGGCTGTGCCGGTCGGGAAATGGGTAAACCATGATTCCTTGCAGTTCTCCTCGAATGCATTAAATTCGGCTACACTCATTTTTGATGAACAGGAATTCATCGCCATGCGTTCCGTATATTTTATATAGGTATCTGGACTATATTCTTCAGTTATTATGATCGGAACCTCCCAAAATTTATTCATTTCTCTCACTGATCTCAATGAATGATCACAGTCAAAAAAATGTTTAGGTAATTTAGGATTAATTAACATGGCGGTGCCCTGTTCATAATGTGATAAATCAGAAACCATAATGCCAGCGACAGTGCCGGATTGAATAAAGTTGGCATATCGATTAACCGTAACTGATCAGCCTTTCGGCTGCTTCATGCAGCACGACATCATGATCAATTATTCAACATCGAATACTCATATTTTCATGGCTTTCCGCTGCAACTGTGATTGTTCGATCTTTTCGTCATAAACTTGCTGCTGCTTAATCTCGCACTGCTCAATAATGCGATTCACAACATTAATTAATTGACGTTCAACTCCACCCATACCGTAAGCGCTCTTGGTTGCGAGGTCATTGAAATCGGTGAAATTTTTCATTTGAGCTATTGCTGCTTTCTGATCATCGGACAAATTTCCGCTTCGTGCTTTTAATGGAGTCACCGGATCTAAGGTAACCGGGTAGGTCTGCTCACCCGGTGCGAATATCGGAAAAACAGCTGTACCATTCACCAATTTTGCTGCCTCCTGTGCTTTTTCATTGCCTGGGTTACGGCCATCAGTTAATTCCTGATGCAGATCATTATCGCCAGCGATGATAAAGGGTTTGTCGGGGAATTTTTCGCGCAATAATCTTGCAACGCTTGGGAGATTACCGGAATCAAATGCGGCAACGGCTGGAAAACCTAATGCTTGCGATAAGGTATCCACTGTTGCGTAGCCCTCTCCGATGACAATTGCCGGTGACTTCCCAAGAGCCTCAAGCCCTTCACCGCCAACGACATGAAAGGCATCTTGTTTTGCGCCTCCCGCTGCAAATCTTTTCAACCCGTTCCCTTGTGTGGATTGCACGGAACGGATTTCACCATTAGTGTCTATCGCTGGCAACGGAAATTGTCAATGTAGTTGTCGCCTCGAGGGTTAAAACTTACGCTACTTTTTTGGCATGGATAATCACCTCCTTTGTATCGCCTTCTTTTGCTTTGGCCTTATCAGGATTAAGATGAACCGCTTGGATTCTTTGCCAATTCCGAGTGCTTCCGCTCCAGCGATGGGGGTGTCGAGCACGAGCGGCCTCGTAGACGACTTTACGGTTAGCCAAAAGATTTTCGTCTAGACCTTCATGCCTTTGCGCCGGCGTAACAAAGCGGATAGCGCTGTGCCGATGTTCATGGTTGTACCATTCCGCGAGTCCGGTGACCCATTGACGTGCTTCTGTTACATCGGCGAATGGCTTTAGTGGATATTTAGGGCGATATTTCAATGTCTTAAACAACGATTCTGAGTAAGGATTATCGTTGCTAACCGACGGCCGACTAAAGGAAGGCATGACACCAAGCTGCTGCAAGGTAGCCAGCATAGACGATCCCTTCATTGGACTGCCGTTATCAGAATGTAAGGTAAGCTGCTTTAACTGTATTCCTTCACGATGGCATAGATCGCGTAACAGTTCGCCAGCCAAGACGCTGTTTTCTTCTTCATACACCTGCCAGCCCACGATTTTTCGGCTGAAAATATCAACAAATAGATAGAGATAGAAAAACTGTCCTCGGATAAGTGATGGCAGGTAAGTAATGTCCCAACTGTAGAGCTGGTTAGGCGCTGTGGCACAGATCGCACGCGGTTTGGTACGCGTTTGAGCAGGACGTTCGCTACGTCGATGGGCCAGCTGTTTTTCCTCTCGCAGTAGGCGATAGAAAGTTGACTCAGAAGCCAGATAGCTGCCTTGATCGGCTAGCCGTGGCACGATCTGACTCGGTGGCAGATGGCCGAATTCATCGGAATTGGCGACTGCTAACACCTCGGCACGCTCGATTGCTGTTAGCTTGTGAGACGGTTGATAGTCTCGCAAGGGGCGTTGATCACAGCGAACAACCTCACCCGTCTGCCAGCGTTGCAAGGTGCGTTCGCTAAGGCCTAGCACGTCACAGGCTTTAGCACGGCGTGCCCCCGCTGTTACCGATTCATTCAGTAAAACAATCACTTGCTTGCGCTCTTCGTGGCTAGTCATTCGACCTCGCCCCCCAAGAGCGCGCGGAACTTTTTTTGCAGAATCAACAGCGCTGCGGCTTCTGCTAAGGCCTTGTCTTTGCGCAATAGTTCACGCTCAAGGCTTTGCTTTTCCACTTTCAATGCACGTAAGACCCGTGCTTCTTCACGCGGGTCTCCTGAGTCACCCTGACTACAGAAATCAGTTTTCCACTGTTCCAGTTGATGAACAAAAACGCCTCGTTCACGGCACCAGGTATTTAAGTCCTCGCCGAGTAAACTATAGGTTTGCTGCAAAGCGGCAAGACGTTCTTCTGGGCTCCAATCCTCGGGGCGTTTTGATTTCGGTTGTGCAGGTTTATTGACGTCCTGTTCGCTTTGTTTCATCCAAGTCTTCAAGGTAGTTAAATTGATGTTCAATTCGTCTGCGACGGACTGTATCGATTGGTCATTGCCACGACTGTAAACTTTTACCAATGCCTGCTCTTTGAAGCCTGCGGAATACCTTTTATATTTTTTCATTTCTAATCTCAAATTTTATTTTTTCTTAAAATTTGAGGCGACAACTATTCTGACGCAGGGGGTCTCTCGGTTTTATGCTTTTGTTGCGGACAACCCGGACGCACGGTGGCTTCATTGGAACATGAGCAATATCAACTATGGCTTTGAAACGCTTAGTCATAGATATCGTGTGCTAACAGGAACGGATGCTCCGAGAATAGCGGATACCAGGCGTTACAATCTATCTACGTTGATCATGAGCAAGTATGGGAGTGATTGCGTTGATGATCCAAAAATGGCTAATTTAATGAATTTGAATGGCGGAAAACACCGTGATTTTCTGAATGGACAAGAAGAGGTTAACGCCTTCCAAGCCAAGGAGTTTATTAAGTTACACAAATCCACTATGTCCAAGACCTACTGGTTCCAAAAGATGTATTTGCGGTTATTGGAGAATAAGGTAAAGACTCAACGCAGTAACTGGAAAGAAAAAGCAAATCGTATCGTTGAATCACTTCCAGCAAAAATTCTTGGCTTAGTCGCTGTTTTGTTCACTATCTGGCAGTTGGTTTATTCGGGGGTTGAACACGTAAAAAATAGCGAATCTGCGCCATCCGAGAAGGAGCAAAACAGGTGAAATATAACATGGCGCTCAACCGGAGCGCGGTTACAATGCGGTTTTGTTTTTTCGGCTTTCCGTGCCGCGCCCGGTTAGCTCTACGTTAAGCGGCAAATAGTCAGTAAACCAATTGGGGTTCTTATAATGAATGAGTTTTTTACCTTGGCCAACTGGCCATGGATAATAATAGTCGTAAGCTTGTTATCTCTTGCTGGGGGTCAAGCTGCTGTAAGTCATGTAGC
>JAUXTH010000177.1 GCA_030679035.1 Methylobacter sp.
CAGCGCGATACAAATCGATCAACTGGCTTTGATTGCCGAAGGTCTGATCGATATTCCTACCGATACGGCGGTGTTGATGGTTCATGCCCTGACGCCTTGGGGTTATGCCTGGCAACGGCGTTGCGATGCGGACGGCGTTGATCTTAATCGCAATATCGTCGATTTTTCCCGGCCGTTGCCTAAGAACAAAGACTATGAGCAACTCAAAGATGTGTTTTATCTAGCGGATGCCACCCAACGGAAAATCGCCCTGGCCGAGTTTGAGCAGCAGCATGGCCGCGTGGCACTGGAAAAGGCGGTCAGCGCCGGACAATACAGCGATCCGTCCGGGCCTTTTTACGGCGGAAAAGCGCCCGCGCACGGCAGGCTGGTCTGCGAAGACCTGATACGCCAATACGCGCTGCAACAGCGGGATTTGGCGGTCATCGATCTGCACACCGGCCTCGGGTCTTACGGCTATGGCGAAATCATTTGCGACCATCAGCCGGACAGTCCGGGAACGCGCGCCGCCCAAAACAGGTACGGCGATTCGGTGGCATTGCCGTTGCTGGGCACATCCAGCTCAGTGCCAAAAACAGGGTTGCTGGATTATGCCTGGCACGCGATCATGAATGAACGCAGCTGTTACGTCACCCTGGAATTCGGCTCCTTCAGCACCGATCAACTGTTTGAAATCTTACTGCGCGACCATCAACTGTGGGCGCAACCCGGTAACCAACAAGCGCGCCTGGAGCACAGCAAAGTCATGCGCCGCCATTTTTGCCCCGGCGATCAGGCCTGGAGGGAAATGGTGTTATTCCGCGCCAGACAGGTCATTGCACAAGGCCTCTCGGGGGTATCGTCTTGAACATTTTAATCCGCCCCGCCCTGTTAGCCGATCTCGACCAGCTGGTAGCGCTTGAAAAAACCTGTTTCGACACCGACCAATTAAGTCGGCGCAGCTTCAAACACTGGATAAGCGCCGAACATCGCGCCTTGCTGGTTGCAGAACAGACAATCGAGAGCGGTCGCACCGGTTCCCTACCGGTTGCGACACTTCCGCCATCCATGGCGGTCGGTTATGTGCTGATTATTTATCATCCCGGCACCCGGCTGGCCCGAGTCTACTCGCTGGCCGTTGCGCCTACACAGAGAGGCACGGGCGTCGCAAAATTGCTGATGTCGGCAGGCGAACAAGCCGCCACTGATGCGGGCAGACTGTATTTGCGTCTTGAAGTCAGCGTCGATAACACTGCGGCGATCAAGCTTTACGAATCTTTGGGCTACCAGAAATTCGGCATCTATCGCGAT
>JAUXTH010000178.1 GCA_030679035.1 Methylobacter sp.
CAGCGCGATACAAATCGATCAACTGGCTTTGATTGCCGAAGGTCTGATCGATATTCCTACCGATACGGCGGTGTTGATGGTTCATGCCCTGACGCCTTGGGGTTATGCCTGGCAACGGCGTTGCGATGCGGACGGCGTTGACCTTAATCGCAATATCGTCGATTTTTCCCGGCCGTTGCCTAAGAATAAAGACTATGAGCAACTCAAAGATGTGTTTTATCTAGCGGATGCCGCCCAACGGAAAATCGCCCTGGCCGAGTTTGAGCAGCAACATGGCCGCGTGGCGCTGGAAAAGGCAGTCAGCGCCGGACAATACAGCGATCCGTCCGGACCGTTTTATGGCGGAAAAGCACCCACGCACGGCAGGCTGGTCTGCGAAAACCTGATGCGCAAATACGCCTTGCACCAGCGGGATTTGGCCGTCGTCGATCTGCATACAGGCCTCGGGTCTTACGGCTATGGCGAAATCATTTGCGACCATCAGCCGGACAGCCCGGGAACACGCGCAGCCCGTCATTGGTACGGCGATTCGGTGGCTTTGCCGTTGCTGGGCACATCCAGCTCGGTACCCAAAACCGGGCTGCTGGATTATGCATGGCATGCGATCATGAATGAACGCAGCTGTTACGTTACCCTGGAATTCGGCACGTTCAGTACCGATCAACTGTTTGAAATCTTGCTGCGCGATCATCAGCTGTGGGCACAATCCGGTAACGAACAAACCCGTCTGGAACACAGCAAAATCATGCGCCGTCATTTTTACCCAAACGATCAGGCATGGCAGGAAATGGTGTTGTTCCGCGCCAGACAAGTAATTGCACAAGGCCTCTCGGGGGTATCGTCTTGAGCATTTTAATCCGCCCCGCCCTGTTAGCAGATCTCGATCAGCTGGTGGCGCTTGAAAAAACCTGTTTCGATACCGACCAGTTAAGCCGGCGCAGCTTCAAACACTGGATAACTACGGAACATCGCGCCTTGCTGGTTGCGGAGCAGGCAAACGTAATCAGCGGCTATGTGCTTATTATTTATCACCCCGGCACCCGGCTGGCCAGAGTCTATTCTCTGGCCGTCGCCCCCTCGCAAAGAGGCACGGGCGTCGCCAAATTGCTGATGTCGGCAGGCGAACAAGCCGCCACTGATGCGGGCAGACTGTATTTGCGTCTTGAAGTCAGCGTCGATAACACTGCGGCGATCAAGCTTTACGAATCTTTGGGCTACCAGAAATTCGGCATCTATCGCGAT
>JAUXTH010000181.1 GCA_030679035.1 Methylobacter sp.
GACCAAGCCATTGCCCTGATGAATGAGGTCGTCGAAGACTTCGAGATCATCTTCGTCAACGACGGCAGTTCGGATCGTACCGGCGAGATTGTCGATGCCTACGCTCTTCGCGAACCGCGCCTTCGGGTCATTCACAACGAACGCAACCTCAACGTGGGGATTTCGTGCCGACGAGCCATTGCGGCAGCCAGTAAGGACTATCTGTTCTGGCAATGCGTCGACTGGTCGTACGACCTAAAAAACATCAGGGTATTCCTCGAACTGCTGAAGCACTATGACGTGGTTCAGGGGATACGTCCGACACCGATCAGGATATTCAGCAGTATCCCGGTTATAAGGTCGCTGTACCGTGTCAATTCGCGCTCGGACAACATCAAAAAAGCCATTGTGTCCCTGTGTAATTATTATATTTTGCGCATATTATTCGGCATTAATTTCCATGATTTCCAAAATACAACTTTCTATCCAACCAAAACGGTCCAATCGCTTGATCTTGTAGGTGTCAGTTCGTTCATTAATCCGGAATTGCTGATAAAGACTCATATGACCGGTGCGCGCTTCATTGAAGTCCCCATTCAATTTATGCGGCGGCAATCCGGCGAGGCCAAGGGAACAAGGCTCAGTTCGATTCTCCGTTCCCTTAAAGACATCTCCGTTAATTGGCTGCGTTGGGGTTGGCGATTCCGGCTAAATGTCAAAGCAGGGGGGCAGGCGCAAATACATCGGGTAGCGGTTCCGCATCAATTGGACGATGCGGTGTTGGCAACTGTCTTGTCTTTGCTCAAGGAGTTTCGCTGAGGAAGTTTTGATAAGGAACGACATGGCCACCTTTATAAGACAGGTAAATTGATATCTCCATCGCCTTTTTCAGACTACTGCACGAGTTCCATCATTTCAATTTCATAGACCGACCATGCAGAGGGCCCTGCCCCGGTATTGCCATTGGCAAGAAGCCGCCAAAACCGTGCAGTTTGGGATGGCGGGAGGTCATGAAGGTAGGTGTTGTTATCCGCTTGTAGGGTAAGCGTTGCGACCTCCCGCCACAGACTGCCGCCATCACTTTGCTGTACTTTGACGCTGGTAATGGCTCCGCCTTGTCTGAGATGAAGTTGCCGGATATGTTTTTTAACGCCGTTGCCGAAGTCGTAACCAATGTATGCCGCACCGGAATTCTCCAATCCCGTTTGCTTGCTTGCCCATCGGGTG
>JAUXTH010000119.1 GCA_030679035.1 Methylobacter sp.
TGCTGGCGAATTCAATGCTTATAACGGCGTATGGCAACAGCCGGAAGACTTGGGCAAGTACAACGGCATGTTGCGCTACACGCTGGACAACAAAGATTGGGGCTTGTCCGTCAACGCCAAGGCCTATCACTCCAGCTGGAATGCGACCAACCAGATTCCCCAGCGGGCTATCGATAGCGGCACGCTTGATCTGTACGGTAGCATGGATCGATCCGATGGCGGCGACAGCAGCCGTTACAGCCTGTCGAGCAACCTCTGGAGCCGGGGCGACGGCTACAAAAACGACGTTAATGCCTATCTGGTTTATTACGACCTCAACCTGTATTCCAACCCTACCGGCTTCCTTGACAACCCGGTGCAAGGCGACCAGGTACATCAAACCGAGCGACGAGTGGTAACCGGCGGCAGCGGTGAACAAACCTGGTTTTCTAAATGGTTTGGGGTGGACGTCGACAACAGTTTGGGCCTGCAAATCCGCCATGACGAGGTTATTGGAGCCGCGTTAAACCGCACCGAACAACGCCGAATTTTCCAAACGGTGCGCCAGGATGATATTAGCGAAACCAGCGTGGCGGTGTACATGAAAAACCAGGTTCAGTGGCTGGAAAAATTTCGCAGCATTTCCGGGTTACGCGCAGATTTTTTGAACCTTAATGTCAACAGCCGGACACTCGCGGTCAATTCAGGTCAACGCAACGCGTCGCTGCTCAGCCCCAAACTCAGCCTGATTTTCGGCCCCTGGGTTGATAACGAAGTGTTTGTTAATGTGGGCTACGGCCATCACTCCAATGACGCTCGCGGTGCGACCTTGCGCGTTAACCCGGTCAGCGGCGATCCGGCCGATTCGGTTTCGCCGTTGGTGCGGTCACGCGGCGGTGAAATCGGGCTACGCAATCAGTTTATTCCGGGCTTGAATTCCACTGTGGCGCTGTGGTGGATGCAGGTCAATTCCGAACTGATTTTCGTCGGCGATGCAAGCAGCACCGAACCCAGCGGACGCAGCGAACGTCACGGCGTGGAATGGAGCAACTATTACCAAGTCAACGACAGCCTGACCCTGGATGCGGACCTGTCTTTTTCAAAAGCGCGTTATGTCGGCGTTCCTCGGGAGCTTAACCATATCTCCAATTCTGTAGGCCGGATAATCAGCGCCGGAGCGGTGGTGAAACTGCCCTTTCACGCCTTTACATCATTACGCTTGCGCCACTTTGGCGACATTCCGCTTAATGACACAGGCAACCTGACCGCCGGCAACACGACGTTGGTTAATTGGGGTCTTGGCTATGAGCACAAGGACTTGAAGCTAGAACTCGACCTGTTCAATTTGCTGGGATCCAAAAGCAATGACACTGCTTATGCCTATACATCCCGGTTACCGGGAGAAGCCCCCGAGGGGGTGGATGGCATACTCAGGCATCCGGTGGAGCCGCGTATGTTAAGGCTGACGGCTTCGGTGAGGTTTTAATCTTGTTTCCGGAGGCCGTAAATTTGCTTTATCGATTTAACACCCTATAATTTCACCCTGCTTTCAGGTTCCAGAGGGTTTTTCAGACCCAATGGTTAAACGGGAAGTCGGTAAGGTTTACGCCAAATCCGACGCTGCCCCCGCAACGGTATATAAGTAAAAGTTTCATCGAGATGCCACTGTGTTCACGCATGGGAAGGTGATGATTCAGGTTAACGCCACTTATAAGCCCGGAGACCGGCCCGAAAGTGTAATTCGGTACAGCGGAGGGCTGTCTGCGAAAGTGACAGTTCAGCTCTCGTCATCTCTCGTTTTCTTTGTCCTCTGTTGTGTAAAACAACTTTCCATGCGCGGGCGGCGCACGAGGACACACATGCAAAAATTTATCTTCAGTTCATTAATCATCGCCGGATTTATCCAGACACAACCCTCACAAGCATCATCCACAGATGACGCAAAAGCCATTACCCTAGACACGATGGAGGTCAAAGGTCGGGCAACCGATTTATTAGGCGTGGCCGCATCGGCATCGCAAGGCGTAGTCGGACAAGCCGAGTTTGCTTATCGGCCCTTGGCGCGAGCCGGTGAGTTGGTCGAAGTGGTACCCGGTGCGCTGGCAACCCAGCACAGCGGTTCGGGCAAAGCCAATCAGTTTTATTTACGCGGCTTTAACCTGGATCACGGCACCGATTTTTCGGTGATGGTGGACGGCGTGCCGATGAACATGCCCAGTCATGCGCACGGGCAAGGCTACCTGGACTTGAACACCGTTATCCCTGAACTGGTTGATAACATCGAATACGGGAAAGGGCCTTATTACGCCGATGCCGGTGACTTTTCTTCCGCAGGTTATTCTCGCATGCGCACTATGTCAGTGTTACCCAAAGGGTTGCTTAAATTTACCGGCGGCGAGTTCGGCTATTACCGTGCGCTATTGGCGGATTCCAAAAAGATCGGTTCAGGCAATTTGCTGGCTGCTGGCGAATTCAATGCTTATAACGGCGTATGGCAACAGCCGGAAGACTTGGGCAAGTACAACGGCATGTTGCGCTACACGCTGGACAACAAAGATTGGGGCTTGTCCGTCAACGCCAAGGCCTATCACTCCAGCTGGAA
>JAUXTH010000196.1 GCA_030679035.1 Methylobacter sp.
ATCGCCCAAACCCGCCGCGCCCAAGAGCGCATCGGTGATGGCGTGCAACAGCACATCGGCGTCGGAATGCCCCAGCAAACCGGTGATGTGTGGAATCTCCACGCCGCCGATGATGAGTTTACGCCCCGCTACCAGGGCATGCACATCCCAGCCCTCACCAATACGAATATCCATATAAATGCTTTGCTTCTTGTGTTGTTTCAATTGAATTTTAGACCCAGGTCACAGGAAAGCCATGAAAGCTAAGCTAGACTGAGAGGATAAATTAATTTTTTCGGAGTCCCTCTTGACACGTCCCTACTTTTCACAACGCCGCTTGACGACCCTTGCCCTGGCTGTTGCCTTGAGCAGCGCACCTGTGTTTGCTTTGGCCCAAACGAAAAAACTCGGCGACTCGGCCTGGCCGACCAAAACGGTCAGAATCATCGTTGGTTTCCCGGCTGGCTCATCGCCTGATTTGACCGCACGCACCCTGGCCGAGCCGCTGTCCAGGGCCTTGGGGCAACCCGTCGTGGTAGAGAACAAAGTGGGTGCGGGTGGCAACATCGCCGCTGACTATGTAGCCAAAGCCACTGACAATCACACCATTGGCTTGATGATCAACGGCAACATGACCATTGCCAAATTACTCAATCCCAAACTCAGCTACGACCCGCTCAAAGACCTTGCCCCCATCAGTCTGATCGGTTTTTCGCCCCTGGTACTGGTTGCACCGTTGAATGCCCCTGGTGCCAATGCGCAAGAATTTTTTGTAGCAGCTCGCAATGCAGGCAACAAGTGGAGCTACGGCTCGCCTGGCGTTGGTACCGTGGGTCACATTGGCATGGAATTGCTCAAGGGCAAGGCGGGCATTGACCCCGTGCATGTACCCTACCCTGGGTACCCGCAAGTGGCCACGGCGTTGCTGGGCGGCCAACTTCAAATGTCCATGCTGCCACCCGCACTGGCTAATGCACAGATCAAAACCGGCAAACTACGCGCGATCGGCATCACCTCCAGCGGACGCAGCCCCCTGGTGCCTGAATTACCCAGCATGAGTGAGGCCGAAATACGTGGCTTCAACCTTGAAATCTGGAATGCCGTTGCCGGGCCCAGCTCGCTGCCCAAACCCGTCATCGCCAAGCTCTCAGCTTTGTTCAGCGAGATTGCACGCTCACCCGATATCAGGAAAAAACTCTTTGCGCAGGGATGGCAAGTGGCTGGTACCTCTTCGGAGGGACTCGCCAGCCGCATCAAGTCCGACACCGCCTTGCTCGGCGGCATCATTCAGATGCGTGGCATCAAAAACGACTAATTTGATTACCCCTGACCATGCCCGCGCGCTGCTGCAGCGCGCAGCTTGTCTTTTTTGCTGGGGCGTTTGCCCTTGATGCCACCATTTTTAGGATGATTGGGGGCGGTTGACGCGTCTACAGCAGCTGTATCAACAGCCTTGGCAGCAGCATTCGCAACTGTTTTGACAGCTGCCAAGGCAATCTCAGGCTCAAACCCCGCAATCTGTTCGCGCGTCAGGTTCAAACCTTGGCGTTTTTCAATCAAGCGGAAATGTGCCTCGGTCTCAAAACTGACAAAGCTGATTGCCACTCCGCTCTCCCCCGCCCGGCCAGTGCGGCCAATGCGATGAATGTAGTCCACGCTGGAGCGCGGCAAGTCGTAGTTCACCACCGCTGCCAAATTGGCAATGTCAATGCCACGCGCAGCTACATCGGTAGCAATAACGACTTGCCACTTCTTGGCTTTGAAGTCGGCCAAAGTCTGGGTACGGTTGCCCTGGCTCAGCTCGCCGTGGAAGGGCACGGCATTCATGCCGGCGTTATAAAGTTTGGTAGCCACCAGCTCAGCGGCGTATTTGGTGGCCACAAAGACCAGCACCTGTTCCCAGTCATTCTCAAGCACCAAATGGCGTAAGAGTTGTGTGCGGCGTTTGGGGTCAACCTGAATAGCCCGCTGCAAAATGCTCGGCTCGGTAGACGGCGTAGATGCCACCTCAATACGAACGGGGTCACGCAACAAAGTGTCTGCCAAAACTTGCACATCCTTGGGGAAGGTGGCTGAAAAGAACAGACTTTGGCGCTTTTCGGGCAGCAAAGCCAGGATATTCGCCAGTTCTTCAGCAAATCCGCCGGTGCGGATCACACCGCCCGCGCTCGGGGAGCCGCCGATGTCAAGTAATCGGTCAGCTTCATCTAAAACCAGCATCGACACGGAGCCGAGTTTGAGCGCGTTGTGCGCCACCAAGTCCAGCAAACGCCCCGGTGTGGCAACCACAATGTCTGCCCCACCACGCAAATTCATCATCTGCGGGTTGATGGACACACCACCAAACAACACGGCGACTTTGAGTTGCATCGGCAAATGCTGCGCCAAACTGCGAATCGACTCACCCGTTTGCGCCGCAAGTTCACGGGTCGGCACCAAAATCAAGGCGCTGGTATAGCGCCCTGCATGGCGAACGCTACGAGCCGTGCCCTGCTGCTGCGTCAACAACTGCTGCAACAGCGGCAAGCAAAACGCCGCCGTTTTTCCAGAACCGGTTTGCGCCGAGCCTAAAACGTCTTTACCTGCTAAAACGGCAGGAATCGCCTCGGTTTGAATCGCTGTGGGCGTTTCATAGCCTTGCAGCTTGACCGCATTGAGAATAGCCGGACTGAGGCCAAGTGAGTCAAATGACGGCGTAAGTTCTTGGTTCATCAGGCTTTTTTCAAGTAAATAGATTTCAGGGTGAAGCTGCCCGCGTCCATGCGGCAGTCCACATCGTGCCCGTCTG
>JAUXTH010000008.1 GCA_030679035.1 Methylobacter sp.
ATTTACGCGGTGTTCAAACTGGAGTGTCTGAAGATTAAGCACAAGACCAATCATTTCGCGTTACGGGCTAAGCTGTTCATAAAGGCGAACCAGATGGCTTATGAAGAATTGCAGAAATTACGGGCTGCGTAACATCAGTTACATAAACAATAACGAAACTAACAAGACTAGTGAGCACTACGGAAGCGGGCAATGCAGATGCAACATCACGGGTGCGCAACACGCCATAGATTATCCAGGGCTGGCGGCCAACCTCCCTGACTATCCAGCCGCATTCAGTGGCCAGATAGCCAAGAGGCAGAGAAGCCAACCATGCATAAAGCAACATCCGGTTTTTTACAATATGCTCGGACGTTAATTGACCTTTCAGCCAGCACACCAATGTCCATATTATCAGCGCAAACAAACTAAAACCGATGGCCGCCATGATACGGAAACAATAAAAAATCAGCGGTATTGCTGGAGGCTGATCAGCCGGCGGAAACGATTTTAAGCCAATGACCCGCCCATCCAAATTCCCGGTAGCCAGAACACTCAATACCTTTGGGACAGAAATAGACCAGTCGTTTTTTTGGGCCGACTTATTGGGCCACGCCAAAATGTTCCAGTTCGCTCCCGATCCAGCTTGATTGGTTTCCCAGTGCGCTTCAATGGCAGCCCCTTTTGCCGGTTGATGTCTAAACACTTGATGACCATTGCCATGACCCAGAAATATTTGCACAGGCGCCGCAACAGCCGCAAGGATTACAATCAGCTTAAAAGACTTTAAAAAGAAATCCGTATGTCTTCCTTTTAGCAGGTACCATGCAGACAATCCGCCCATCACAAAGAGGGTTGTTTCCAGGCAGGCAACCCACATATGGGACACGGCCCAAAATGTGTCCGGATTAAAAATTGCTTGGGAATAGCTGTCCACCACAAACCTGTCTTTCTCCATATGGCCGCCTGCCGGTGCCTGCATCCAGGCATTGGCAACCAGAATCCAGAATACAGAAAGTGATGCGCCCAAGGCCACCATACAGGTGGCGAACAGATGGATAACAGGGGGTACGCGCATCCATCCAAAAAGCATGATCCCCAGAAAACCGGCTTCCAGCATGAAAGCCATGGCGCCTTCGAAGCCCAGAATATTTCCAAAAAACTCGCCCGTCATCATCGAAAAGCGTGACCAATTAGTCCCGAACTCAAATTCCAAAGGAATGCCGGTGACCACGCCGAGCGAGAAATTAAGCAAAAACAGTTTTGACCAAAAATGCGCATGCCGATAGTAATCAGCATCCCTGGTTTTTAACCATAGCGCTTCAAAGACAACCAGAACCAGGGACATACCGACTGAGGTGAGCGGCCACAAGATGTGGAACATCGCGGTTACAGAAAATTGTAAACGCGATAAAAATATCGGATCCTGAAGAATTTCCATAGGTATCCTTTTTGACGGGCTACATCAAACGACTCATTTCAATATCGATGATCTGAACCGCTATACTAATCCTTTTGCAAGAAATAGAAATAGATAAAATTGCGTGCTTGCAATTAATCCTAAAAACCGCAGTTTGTCCACGAAAGACACGAAAAAACCAGCCTGTTGTAGGTACAAGTCTTTCAGTCTTTGGGTAATGATTTTCGGCGCACCGCTACGCCGCTCCATGTATTGCTCTACCTCCTGCGCTGCGAGACAGGAGTCGAGTAGTCCCCAGAAGCGATAGGGCATGTGTTTTCACGAAGCGCTTTTTGCGTAGTGAAAATGCAGGCTTTCCGAAATCGCGTCGAGTCATTGCGAGAATGATGTTGGATACCCCTTGCTGGGTATCCAACGAAAGTAGCAGGACGGCTGGGGCAGCCGCAGGCATTAGCGGTCGCGTAGCTTTTGCTGCTTGTTGGGCAGGGATGCCCATAAAAGCTTTCGCAAAAATAGCGACTCCCCGGCATCCCCCACCGGGATGAGGTGCATAACTCCATAGATGGCGTGTAGTAAAGCAATGTGGGAGCAATTACCGAGAGGCGAATACTGTCCATACAATGGAATTGTTTTTAATCACTGATGTTACGCAGTTAGTCGAATTTATACTGATCTAACGTTAAGGTGTCGCTAGCGCGACGGTTACTTGAATCGGGTTCTCGCACCCGAAAGCGAGTTACTTTCTTTTGCGTCGCCAAAAGAAAGTAACCAAAGAAAAGGCGACCCGGTTGCCGCTTGCTTCCTCCGTTCCTCGCTTTCACCGGGGGTTGCCAGAAGAGCCATCCCTGGCCCTATGGCAACGCGCTGCATCCTTGCAGCGCCCCTACGGGCTGTTTCCGGTGAAAGCTCCGGTACTCGGCGCGGCATACGGGATTGGGTTCCTACCAGCGGCCGGTTTTCTTCGTTTTTTCTCGTTCCCACGCGCTGCGCTCATCGTTATACACAAGTGTTTATGCTACACCGTCATTCCGGCAGGGATTGCCGGAATCCAGAGCACAGGGATGTGAATGCTTGATTTTATTGAGTAATCCAAGGTGATCTTGCTGTTGGTTTCGGTATAGCCATCCGTGGCTTCTGGATCCCGGCAATCCCTGCCGGGATGACGTGCTTTAAAATACTTGTGTATAACGATGAGCGCGCTGCGCCGCGAGTTGAGTGCATCCTACGCACGACATCCACGCAACGCGACAGACAGGACAAAAACTATCTGTGCATAACATCAGCTAATCATTAAAAATCTTGAGGTAAAATTTAGTTGGCGTTATCCTTTGGTACTAATTAAAACTATTACCTTCAAAAATATGACTTCTACCTCAACATTTCCACCGGTGCTGCGCGAGCTATTACGGACGCATCAAGCTTTTTTAGCCTATGCCGCTACTCATGTTTCCACGCTGGATCTGACGCTGCCGCAATACGATATTATTATCACCTTAGGCGATACGCCCGGTATGACCTTCAAGAAACTGGGCGAGAAAACATTAATTACTAAAGGGACGTTAACCGGCGTAATCGGCCGCTTGGAGGATAAAGGACTGGTGCAACGGGTGGCTTCGGAAACGGACGGCCGCAGCCAGATTGTGCGATTGACGGCGGTGGGCGAAGCTCTGTACGAAAGCACTTTTCCCGAGCATCTGGTATTCATTAACCGGATATTTAATGATTATTCCCCTGAGGACGTAGAGAACCTTGAAGCCGCTCTGCTGCGGTTACATCAAACTGTAACCACATTGCGCAGCAACGGGAGCGGAACGCTTGCCGATCAAACCGATGAGTAGACCGTAGAGAAAAATCATTTGTAAAGCCCTGAACTTGATCTGACAGTTTCAAAACATTTGTTTAGATTGAACCTGACACTGACGGTCTCAGTTCGGCCATAAACTGCCTGTAGTGACTGGCAGCTTTATAACGATGAATAATGGCAGAATGAAGTACGGTAAAGCTTGGGCGAAAACCTTTCCTTTCGGAGGATAGGCGAAAGTCCGGATGCCTATATATGATAAAAAACATTATCCTCTGTACATGACAAAAATCAAACCTTATAAACAGGTACAATATAATTGCAATATCAAATCCAATATTTCAAACCATTGGTATTGGTAAGATATTGACATTACTAGGAGACATTTTCTGAAACAATCCTTTTATGACCTAAATTATTCTGATTTAGAAACAGTTATAAATCAGAATAATTTAAACCACTCAGCAGCGGCAGTTCTTTTTAATTGGCATTATAAGAAAAAAGAAAATACTCAATGCCATGATAAAATCGCCAAATGTTCATTGACCTTTTTTCAAAACAATTTCGACTTTTCTCTACCCGAAATCGATACGGTTCATGAGTCAAAAAAAGATCGAACAGTAAAATTTCTTTTTACGCTTAAAGACAATCATAAAATTGAAACCGTCCTTATTCCGTTTCATAATAAATATTCTATCTGCCTTTCATCGCAGGTTGGCTGCGCAATGAATTGTTCTTTTTGTTTTACCGGAAAACAAGGGCTTAAAAGAAATTTGACTACAAGTGAAATTGTTGGCCAGTTTCTACAGGCCTGGCGTTGGTTAGCGGAAAACAGGCCTGGAGAAGAGAGAATTTTAAATATTGTTTTTATGGGACAAGGCGAACCTTTACATAATTTTGATGCCGTCAAAAAAGCGTGCGAAATATTTTTATCAAAACACGGAACTTCAATTGGTGTTCAAAAAATTACTATTTCAACGGCTGGTTATATTCCTGGACTTAAAAAATGGAACCAGGAAATTCCTGGAGTAAACCTTGCATTATCTCTTCATTCACCTTTTGAAGAAAAGAGGAATGAACTTATTCCCATTAATAAAAAATATCCTCTAGATGAAGTGTTGGCAACTATTGACAAGATACCTTTAAATAAAAAGCAATTTATTACTTATGAATATATTCTGATAAAAGATTTTAATGATTCTCCAGATGATGCTAAAAAATTGGGAACGATACTGGCTGGTAAAAGTGCTTATATAAACTTAATTCCTTTTAACTCATTCCCAGGATCACATTACAATCGTCCGGATTTGGATAAAATTGAAAAGTTTAAAGAAGTTTTAGATACTTTTAAAATTCCGACTTTAATAAGAAGTGCTAAAGGCGATGATGTATTAGCAGCATGTGGTCAACTCAATTCTAAAAATTAAATAGCTATCAAGTGCCAGTGAATGGAGCCGGACCAAGTCCGGCAATATGTTTTCATGGAAAAATACATAAAACCTGAAATTTAACCAATAAATCACCGGATGAGCCGGTGATTTTCATGTCCCGCTGGTTCCCAAGCTCCAGCTTGGGAACACAGTCGTGGAAGCTCTCGGCAACTGCTCCTGCGTCGCCTAAAGCGCCTACTGTTGGTGCTCTACCTCCTGCATCCATGCAGTCGCAGCTTCCCGTCTACTCTCACCACAAAGGAGCGCAACCGTGCCCAGAAGCCGCTACCGCGTCCAATGCGACCCGTGCCCACACTTCCTGACTACAACGATAAACCACTGGCTGCCGTTGTTTACCCGCCCTGAAACCGTGAACATCATTCTGGATTCTTGGCGTTTTTTACAGCGGGACGCAGGCTTTCGACTCTACGGTTACGTCATCCTTGAAAATCATCTACATCTTATCGCCGCGTCTGATAATTTGAGCCATGACATGCAGCGCTTTAAATCCTACACGGCAAAACAAATCGTCGCGCATCTGGAAAAACGCCGCTCGGTCAAGCTGTTGGAGTTGCTGGCGTTTTTTAAACGCGCCCATAAGCAGGAGACCACTTATCAGGTTTGGGAAGAAGGCAATCATCCGCAAATCATCGAATCTGAGGTGATTATGCGTCAAAAGCTGGATTACATTCATCACAATCCTGTCAAGCGGGGCTACGTGGACCAGTCGGAACATTGGCGTTATTCCAGTGCGCGTAATTATGCCGGTCAAGACGGTTTGATTGAGGTGATTCGGTCGTGGTGAGTTGCTCGGGAAGCTGGAGCTTCCGAGACTGGGTTCCCAAGCTGGAGCTTGGGAACCAGCGCAAAAATGTCGGACATAAACAGCTTGCCCGACCGACGTGACTCTGTCCGATTTCTACGATGGATAAAATCATATTACAATCATAACTAAATTATATTAAAATCATATTGACTGCATATTTATAATGCTTTAACATTACTACTTCAAAAATGATGGTATGGAGAATGATATGTCAGAACAACAAGGTAAGGTTTGGGTGGTTCATGTTGGCGAAAAAGGCTATCAACTACCAAGCATTAATTCACAAAAGGGGCCGTTTCCTCCTGAACCAAGCACCGAAGGTTATATAGCGATTGGTTGGCCAGCAGTAGGTGACATGAATCTATATGAAAACTGCTATGCTGATTATATTTCAAAATTTTTTAAGGTTTATAAAGATCATAATACTCAACAAGCTAACGCTCTTTGGAATTTCGCTTTTGAAATTAAAGAAAATGACTGGGTTATAAGTCCGTCTGCGGCAACTGGTTATTTGTTGATTGGAAAGATTATTAGTGGTTACATTCCTAACTTTCATAACGATGACTTAGGGTTTCACAAGACTATTGATGAAGTTTATCTTCACTTGCATAAAGTTGAGTGGCTTTATGTAATACCGAAAAAAGATGAGCGATACTCAAAGCTAAATAAATACAGTCCATTGACAGTTTCACAATACGGCTTCTCTATTGACGAGTTGAAATCTATATTGAGTACAAATCAGAGTTAGATGTGATAAATAAAGCCGACTTGATAAGTTAAAGCCCACTTTTTAATTACTGAAAGGAATATATATTACAAATAAAGTTGAATTACCAAGCAATTGGGTTTGCGATGGTAAGCAAATCAAAATAATAAATTATTAAGTAATCAAATTTTTCATCATCACCCAAAGGAATAGAACATGATAGACAAAGTTTCAGCAGTATTCATAGCAACTGTAATAACAGTTTTCCTTACGGCATGTGCAAAAGAAACGCCCAAATGTTCAGATGATGAAACCGTCTCACTCGTAAGAAAAATAATCTTAGATCAGATCGGCGGCAGCGAAAAATTAAGCGAAGAAGAAATCAAAGAAAACATGAAAATCGAATTGCCTAGAGCTACTGCATTCGATGAGAAAATCAAAAAATATAGCTGCGAAGCAAAACTAAAAGCAGGAAACAGTTACGTACTACCTATAACATACGAGTCTCAACTTGATGATGCAAACCAACACATAGTTGCTGTTGGCGGAATTAATCGTGCTGATTTATTTAATGTAAGTTCATGGATTGCACAAAGCATAGAAAAAGGCAGGGCTGAAAAGGACACATCTACCAAACCGACCGAAATCCAACCTACACCAGAGCCAAAAGAACAACCTATCATAGCCTCAACAACGGAACCAACTGAAAAACAAATTATTGCTCCTCCAACTTCTGCCACTGAACCGGCAACAGAACCAAGTACCGAAAAAGCCCAGGATTTACAGCAAGTAACATGGACACCCAGCTTTGACTGCAAAAAAGCATCTACTTTTTCCGAAAAAACGATTTGCAGCGACCCATTGCTTGGAAAATTAGATGGCGCACTATCAGAAAATTACAAATACATGCTTGGCTCAGACATTGGGGATGGAGCGAGAAGTGAGCTAAAATCAACACAAAAAACCTGGTTATCTGATCGTAATAAATGCAAAGACAGTCAGTGTTTAATTGATTCGTACAAAAAAAGAATTGATGAGGTTTGCGAATACCCTGTAATTTCCGGGATTCACCCCGAATGCACATCTTCAAGCGATATTAAATAGACCTTAAAATTAACAAGCAAAACCTTGAAATTAAAGACGATAACATTTTAAAAAGTGTAAAAATAATGAGATATGAATATAGATTGAAAAAAATTCATCAAAATTACTAAAAGATGTAAAAAAATTACCAGGATTACCCAAAGACATATCTTTAAAATTTAAGAATGCACACATCCGGTTTTATAAATCGAGCACAAGGCAGGGTCAGGCCTTACGATTTACATTAATGTCAAATGTAAGGCATGACCATAAGGCTTTTTTTTATTCAAAAACGTTATTTGTTTTAGATTTTTGTCTTGTAGGGGCGGTGTCGGAGGACATTTTTGAATGATCCTTCATCCCCTTACATTGCGGCATTTTCATGCATTGTTTCATGTCCATGCCGCCGACCATTTTTGAATGATCCATCATCCCCTTGCATTGTTCCATTTTCATACATTGCTTCATATCCATACTGCCGGACATTGGTTTTTGTTTAGCGTGACCAGCCACGCTAAACAGAGCAAAAGATAGTAAGGCAATTATTTTTATTATTTTTGTCATATGTACTGTCCTTTATTCGATGTTATTAGCTCAGGCCATTTAGCAGCTGAGAGGGACTTCTACCATATCTTTAAGCAGGTTTTTTAGCAAGTTTTGTTAATGCGGCTGAGTTGAACAACGTGAAACCCAGCAAATGCTTTGAAATAACCGAGTTTCTTTGCATTCAATCTATCCAGATTACAAAGGTTATCGGCTTCGACGCTGGGTTTCATTATCATTCAACTCCCCTGCCCCATTGCCCCGCATAAAAGCGTTCATTTAGTGCACAGCCCTGGAACGAGGGGCTAATTCGGCTTCCTTAAAATCGTCATAAAGCACATCCGCATCGGCTTGATAGCCGACGGCCATCATTGCCATCGGCCTGCCATCGCCCGGAAGCTTAAAAACGGCTCACCAATGACCATTTCTGGTTGAAAGCGACGGTCTCACTATATCACTGGCTATGCAACTTTTCCTGCAACCATACTTTTATAAGTGACTGGTAGGGTACATCCCGCGAATTAGCGGCGGCTTTGATCGAATCAAGAAGGTGCTGAGGAAGTCTCAGTGAAATGGTTTTTGTCGTTGGCTTTAAGTTAGGGAGCACTATCCGCTGGGCTTTCGTCCAATCCATATAGTCTGTGGAGTCATGCGTTTCCCAAAACGCCTGCTCTTCGGCT
>JAUXTH010000122.1 GCA_030679035.1 Methylobacter sp.
GGCGGAAAAGAGCGGGCCGATTCCGTACTGTCCGGGTTAAAGACCATCAGGGAACAAGCGTCCGATGACGACTGGGTATTGGTGCATGATGCGGCTAGACCCTGCATTACAGCGACCGATATTCACCACCTGATTGATTCTCTGGATAACGACGATGTGGGCGGGATTCTGGCTTTGGCTTCGCCCGATACCTTAAAACAGGTGCAAGGTAACAGCATCACCGGAACCTTGGATAGAAGCCATATCTGGCGGGCATTGACGCCGCAAATGTTCCGTTACGGCATGTTGAAAACCGCATTGGAGCAAAGCCAAGGCAACCCGGCCATTACCGACGATGCCAGCGCGCTGGAATTACAAGGCTTGCAGCCGAAAATCGTCGAGGGCCGTCCCGACAACATCAAAATTACCCGCCCGGAAGACCTGGCATTAGCGCAATTTTATATGGAGCAACAATGATTAGAGTAGGTCAAGGTTACGATGTACACCGCTTCAAAGACGGCGGCGACGTTATTTTAGGCGGCGTAAAAGTACCTTACGAGCAAGGCCTGGAAGCGCATTCCGATGGCGACGTGGTGTTGCATGCATTGTGCGACGCCATCTTGGGCGCCGCAGCCTTGGGCGACATCGGCAAGCATTTTCCCGATACCGATCCGGCATTTAAAGGCGCTGACAGCCGTGTTTTATTGCGTCATGTTTACGGTATCGTGCAGGACAAGGGTTATAAGCTGGTCAATGCCGACATTACTATCATCGCCCAGGCGCCGAAAATGTCGCCGCACACCGATGCGATGTGCCGCAACATCGCCGATGATTTGCATGTGGATGTCGATTGCATTAACGTCAAAGCGACTACCACCGAAAAGCTGGGCTTTGAAGGGCGCAAAGAGGGCATAGCCGTGCAGGCGATAGTCCTGATCGAAAAATAAACTCTGCGCTGGTTCCCAAGCTCTGGCTTGGGAACCCAGTTAGCGAAGCTCCAGCTTCGCGAGTCGGGAAGCTGGAGCTTCTTCCAAGACTGCATTCCCAAGCCAGAGCTTGGGAACGAGCGGTTACTACTCAGCAGCTAAAAATAGAACGCTGATGACGCTGATAGTTATGATGAACACAGATAATTCAAGAAAAAATCATGCAGATCATAATTATCTGCGTCATCTGCGTTCCATTGTATTTAGATGACACTGCGTAGTTACTAAGTTAAATAACAGCTGAGCCGCTTTCCCTAATGCAAAACATTGAAATCCCCATCTGGCCTTACGTTTACGGCGGATCTTCCGGCTCCGGCAAAATCCGCAGCTTGCCCGAAGACTTTATCGTTAAAGAAAATCTGTCCTTCGAGCCGTCAGGCGCTGGCGAACATGCCTTTTTGCAAATAGAAAAGAAAGGCGAAAATACCGAATATGTCGCCAGACAACTGTCCCGATTCGCCAATGTCAGGCAGCGCGATGTCAGTTACGCGGGCTTAAAAGACCGCTACGCCGTCACCACTCAATGGTTCAGCGTCTGGTTGCCTGGCAAAGCCGATCCTGACTGGACGCAGTTTGAATCGGACAGCAGGAAGGTGCTGCATTCCGTGCGTCATGCCAGGAAACTCAAGCGCGGCGTGTTGTCGGGAAACAGCTTTAAGCTGATTATCCGCGACTGGCAGGGTGATCAGGCAACAACCATTCGGCAACTGGAACTGATTAAAGCCAACGGCATCGCCAATTATTTCGGCTCGCAACGCTTTGGCAACGAAGGGCAAAATGTCAGCAAAGCTATGGCGATGTTCGATGGCGCGAAAGTGGGCCGGGAGCAGCGCAGCATTTATTTGTCGGCGGCCAGATCGTACCTGTTCAACCTGATTTTGGCTGAGCGGGTAAGGCAAAATAACTGGAACCAGCCGCTCGCAGGCGATACCTACCAATTCGACCTGTCGCACAGCTGTTTCCAGTCGAAGCAGCCGGACGCGGAAATCATCCGGCGGATGGAGCTTAAAGAAATTCATCCTACCGGCGCATTATGGGGCAGGGGGAATGCCGATGTGTCGGCCGATGCGTTAGCTATCGAGCAAGCTGTGATCGATGAGCATGAACAGTTAGCGCAGGGTTTGATAGCGAGCGACGTTGACCGGGATAGGCGCGCATTAAGGGTTAACGTGCAGGATTTGCACTGGCAGTTTGTCGATGACACGACGTTGGAACTTGGTTTTACCTTGCCGGCGGGGAGCTACGCCACGTCGTTGTTGCGGGAAATTATCGGGTGCTGATGACAGTTATTTTTCGGTGTTAAAATCCAGATTTTAGCTTTAGGCATTACTGTCGAATTTTGATGTATGATGTGCGACTATGACCGGGTATAAAATTGTAATTCGGGAGATTCGCAATGAAACTATTACACAGAAAAGACCTGTTCGGCTGGTCGGAATTTAATCGGGAGCGCAACCTGGATTTTCACAGTGTGCTGTGGGTGCGTGACGGCGGTAATGTCTTAATCGACCCCTTGCCGATGTCCGAACATGATCACAGCCACTTGCAATGCCTGGGCGGAGTCGGCTTTATCGTCATCACCAATAGCGACCACTGCCGTGATGCCGAGCATATAGCCGAAGTTACCGGTGCGGAGATTTATGGCCCGGCAGCCGAGGAAGAAACGTTTCCACTGGTATGCGCCCGCTGGATTCACGATCATGAAGAAATCGTGCCCGGACTGACTGCCTATCAGCTTAACGGCTCTAAAACGCCGGGAGAGTTAGCGCTGCTTTTGGAACACGGCACTCTGATAACCGGCGATTTAATCCGCTGCCATATCGGCGGTGAGTTGTGCATGTTGCCGGATGACAAGCTGACTGATAAAGGCAAGGCCATTCAATCGGTCAAACGCATTGCCGATTTGCCTGACATTAAAGCCGTTTTAACCGGCGACGGCTGGCCGCTGTTCAGTCACGGCAGTGAAGCTTTGCATCGTTTGGCAAGATCATTGAATCACTAGGTTAGGTGTGAGCACCCAAAGTCGCCGTTTAGAGCGGCATTTCAAGTCATACAGCAGGTTTTGTTAATGTGGATACAAAAAGAGTTTTCATTATCAGAAAAAAGCAGGGGATTTCACCTGATTACCGGTGAAATCCTGAATGTTATTCCAGAATTGGCTACCGTAGACTGCGGACTGCTACATCTTTTTATCAAGCATACCTCGGCCTCGTTGACGGTGAACGAGAACGCAGATCCGACTGTGCGCCAGGACATGGAAAGCCACTTCAATCGATTTGTTCCGGAAGGCGCGCCTTATTACAAGCATGCCTATGAGGGCGACGACGACATGCCCGCCCATATAAAAAACTGCCTGCTGGGCTCCAGTTGCAGCATCCCCATCACTAAAGGCGCGCTTAACTTGGGGATCTGGCAAGGCATTTACCTGTGCGAGCATCGCAATCGGGGCGGCAACAGACGCATCGTAGCCACCATTCAAGGCCAGTATAGAGGTGGGTAGTGTCCGCTGTTGTGTGTTTTTAGGATTATGGAGAGGGAACTTTGAAGATATTAGTGACAGGAGCCGCTGGATTTATAGGCTCAGCCCTTAGCCTGAAATTGCTGGAGCGGGGCGATGAGGTTGTCGGCATAGACAACCTTAACGATTATTACGATGTTAACTTGAAGCTGGCGCGGTTAGAACGGCTGCAAGGATATGACCGCTTTAAATTTATCAAGCTTGAAATTGCGGACAGAGCTGCGGTAGAAGAGCTTTTCGCACGGGAGCAATTTCAAAGAGTCATGCATCTCGCGGCTCAAGCCGGAGTACGTTATTCGATAAACAATCCTCATGCCTATATCGATTCCAACATAGTCGGCTTCATGAACATACTGGAAGGGTGCAGGCACAATGCTGTCGAGCATTTGGCCTATGCGTCAACCAGCTCTGTCTATGGGGCGAATACCAAAATGCCGTTTTCCGTCCATGACAATGTCGATCATCCGGTTTCCTTTTATGCGGCCAGCAAAAAAGCCAACGAATTAATGGCGCATACCTATAGCCATCTTTTTAACTTGCCGACTACCGGCTTGCGGCTCTTTACCGTTTACGGCCCCTGGGGAAGGCCGGATATGTCGCTGTTCATGTTTACCCGTAATATCCTTGAGGGCAAACCAATCGACGTGTTTAATTACGGTAATCACCGTCGCGATTTTACTTATATAGACGACATCGTTGAAGGCGTGATCAGGGTCATTGATCGGCCGGCCCAAGCCAATGCCGCCTGGGGAGGGGAAACTCCCGATCCTGCGACCAGCTTTGCCCCTTACCGTTTATATAATATAGGTAACAACAATCCCGTGCATTTGTTAATGTTCATTGAAACGTTGGAGAAATGTTTGGGTAAAGAGGCGATAAAAAATTTCTTGCCGATGCAGCCCGGAGATGTGCCTGATACTTATGCCGATGTTTCGGATTTGGAACACGAATTGGGCTATAAACCCACCACGCTGCTGGAAGACGGGGTTAGGAATTTTGTTGAGTGGTATAAGGATTTTTATCGGGTAGCTTGATCCTGGAAAAATTATTTCGTCCACGAAAACCAAAAGTAGGCGCCTCCAGGCGACACAAAAAGCACAAAAAATTTTCAAACTTTCGAGGCTGGGAGGATGATACAGTGTTGACTAGCCTGTAAAATGGAGGCGTCCATATACGTGATATGCGCTGACGAAATTTTGTAGAGTGGGCATTAAATACTATTCGGCAAACACCATTCCAAGTTCATAAAGGTACGCGATGCATGCCCATTCGCTCTTGGCTTAAATTACAACCGGAAACTGATGATTCTTTTAACTTCCCGCGTAAAAACGCTGGCTATCTTTGCGGGACTGGCGTTGCTTGTCGGGACGGCGGGGTGGGCGTTCTTCCAAAGCTATAAACCACCTCAGCCCATACGCATTGGCGTTTTGCATTCACTGACCGGCACGTTGGCGGTCAGCGAGCGGCCATTGGTGGACGCAGTGCAAATGGCGGTGACTGAAATTAACGCGCGTGGCGGCGTGCTGGGCCGTCCGCTGGAAATGGTGGTGGCTGATGGGCAGTCGGATCCAGCGGTTTTTGCGCGTGAAGCGGAGCGGCTCATCACTCAGGAAAAGGTCAGTGTGCTTTTTGGCTGCTGGACATCGGCCTCGCGCAAAACCGTCAAACCTGTTGTCGAGACACACCGGCATTTACTCTTTTATCCTGTGCAGTATGAGGGGTTGGAACAATCGCCGAATATTATTTACACAGGATCGGCACCCAATCAGCAAATCATCCCCGGCACACATTGGGCGCTGGAAAATCTGGGGAAGCGGGTTTACTTGCTAGGTTCGGATTATGTTTTTCCGCGTACCGCCAACCGTATTATCCGCGATATAGTGCAGGCTGCGGGCGGCCAAGTCCTTGGCGAACGCTACCTGCCTTTTGATAGCAGCATCGACTTGGCGACCGGCGTGGCGGAAATTCGGCGGCTAAAACCGGATGTCATCATCAACACCATTAACGGCGATAATAATTTCGATTTTTTTCAGGCGTTGCAAACGACGGAAGCGAAAAACATCCCGATTCTATCGTTCAGTGTTTCGGAATCCGAATTGACGAATCATCCTGAGCTATCGTTTAACGCCCATTATGCTGCCTGGAGTTACTTTCAATCGATAGCTACCGCTAATAACCGCCGCTTTGTTGCCGACTTTAAGCGCCTTTTCGGCGAACACCGGGCCACCAGCGACACGATTGAAGCGGCCTATGTCGGTGTGTATCTTTGGGCGCAAGCGGCGCAGGATATAGGTATTGTTGATCCTGAACGGGTTAACAATGCCGTGTTGCTGCAAAGTTTTGATGCGCCGTCCAGCATCATATCGGTGGACAGGGCGACACGTCACACCTGGAAAAGGGTGCGTATCGGCAAGACGGAGCCTGACGGCCAGTTCAAGGAGCTTCAAGCTTCGCCCTATCCATTACGTCCGGAACCGTTTCCAAGTTACCGCTCCTATGCCGAGTGGCAGCAGGTCGTAGGCGAGATCAGCGAGGAATTGAAATGATTAAGTCATTGCTGGATCGTCATTCACTGGCTGTTCGTTTAATGCTGGGGCTTTTGCTGATTTCGGTTATCCCGTTGGCAGGACTTTCGCTGCTTAATTTACGCAATTTTGAAGCCGCGCTGACCCGCACGGTTATTGCCGAGGTGGCATCGATTGCCGATAAAAAAGCCTATCAAATTGATACTTATCTCAATGAGCGCCGGGTAGATATGCGTCTTTTTAGCCATTTCCCGGATATATGGAGGATTTTTGCGGCATTGCAATCCGGTTATGCCGCCGGTATTGATTCTGTCGCCTACCGACAAGCGGCGGCACACGCGGAGGCGTTATTGGCTGAGCTTGCTGCCAGCTATGATTACCATGATTTGTTATTTATCAATCCGGCTGGTGAGGTGATATTTTCCTTGAAAAAAGAGGCCGATTTTAATACCAATTTACGTGTCGGTCCTTACCGTGACACGGTGTTGGGACAAGGTTTTCAGCAATCAATGGCGCTTTTGAGTACCGAATTTTCTGCCTTTGACGTTTATGCGCCTTCCGGCAGTAAAACCGCCGCGTTCATAACCACTCCTTTACTCAGCAACGGCGTGCCGATAGGCGTGCTGGCGGCCCAGATTAATCTGGAAATTCTGCAACCTGTCATAGAGGATCGTACCGGCCTGGGTGAAACCGGCGAAGCCATATTGGCGCTACAAACGCAGGATAGAGCGACCTATACCAGCCATTTACGCCATCTTGCCAATACTGAATCTTTAACTCAAATTCCGATTGAGAAAGCTGCTCCGCCGATGCGACATGCGTTACGCGGTGAGCGGGGGCAAGACTTGACCGTGGATTACGCCGGTCATGATGTCGTTGCCGCCTGGCGCTATCTGCCCGGTTTGCATTGGGGGATGGTGGTTAAAATAGATGCCAAGGAGGTTTTTGCGCCGTTGATTAGATTACGGCTTAATACCGCGCTGGTGCTGGGCGCTTTAGTGCTAATGGCGGGCGCGGCGGCATTTTTCCTTGGCTTTTCGATTATCACCCCGTTACGTCACTTTATAAAGGTCATCAATGAAATTGCGCGTGGCGATTTGAAGCAACGGCTGGTGTTTAGCCGTCAGGACGAATTGGGGCAGTTGGCTGCGGCGTTTAACAAGATGGCCGATGAAGTACAAAACGGGCGAGATATGTTGGAACAGACGGTTGTAGCCCGCACGGCAGAACTGACGATTGCAAAAACCGATGCGGAAACCGCATTTAACAGCTTAAAACAAACGCAGGACAATCTGGTGCAGTCTGAAAAAATGGCGTCGCTGGGCGGACTGGTGGCGGGTATTGCGCACGAAATCAACACGCCGGTAGGCGTTATCCTGATGTCTTCGACGCATTTGGAGACGGAAACGGACAAGGCATCCAGACGTTACAGCCAAGGCGAACTAAGCGGCGACGAACTGGAAGGCTATTTTGATACCGCCCGTCAGTCCGCCCGACTGATGACTATTAACAGCCAACGCGCGGCCGACTTAATCTACAGCTTTAAACAGGTGGCCGTCGATCAAACCGGCGGTGAGCGCCGCGAATTTGATCTTAAAAGTTATATCGAGGAGATTTTATTAAGTCTGCGTCCTAAACTCAAAAGAACGGCTATCACGACGATGCTGGAATGCCCTGACGGCTTGATTGTCAACAGTTATCCGGGCGCGTTGTCACAGATTTTAACTAACTTCATCATTAACTCATTGCGGCATGCCTATCAGCCGGATCAAGCAGGCAGGCTGAGTATTCGTGTTACTTTATTGCCGGATGATACTATCAGGCTGGTTTACAGTGATGACGGGCAGGGCATTCCGCCGGAATTGCAATCCAAGGTATTCGATCCCTTTTTTACTACCCAGCGCGGCAACGGAGGTAGTGGCTTGGGGCTGCATATCGTTTATAATGCCGTCCGGCAAACCCTTAAAGGCAGGTTGCAAATGCACAGCGCGTTTGCCCAAGGCACTATGTTTACGCTGCATTTTCCGCGTGTTTGTCCTTCTTCAATGCCGATAAACTCAAACCTTTAAAACATTAGTTAGAATTCATGCCCCTATCAAAGCCGCTTAACCTCAAAACTTCTCTTGCGTCAGCTAAGCAGGAAAACTCTCGTCAGTTGGCTCCTTGGAGGGTTTTGATTGTCGATGATGACATAGAAGTTCACACGGTGACACGGCTCATTCTGGCTAAAACCGTGTTCAAACAACGAAAGGTTGAGTTATTGAGTGCTTTTTCTGCGGCGGAAGCCAAGAAAATGTTGCAGACAGAATCCAACATTGCAGTGATATTGCTCGACGTAGTGATGGAAACCGAAGATGCCGGCTTGCTGCTGGTACACTTCATCCGTCACGATCTGGATAACAAGGCGGTGCGGATTATCCTGCGCACCGGTCAGCCCGGTCAGGCGCCGGAAGAACAGGTGATCATTGACTATGACATCAACGATTACAAGGCAAAAAGCGAGCTGACCTCGCAAAAGCTGTTTACCACCGTGATTGCCTCATTGCGCGCTTACGAAACCATTATCTCGCTGGAAAAAACCCGCTTGGGTCTGGAAAAAATTATCGACTGTTCGGATTCCCTGTTCAAGGTTAATTCAATACGTGATTTTGCTTCCGGCATGTTGACGTGTGTAAGTTCATTTCTTGACTGTAAACCGGAAGGCATTCTTTGTATCGAAGGATACTTGGATACAGAAGCATCGTATGATGCAGATCATTTATGCAATGGCCTGGAAGTTGTCGCCGCAGCGGGCAGATACGATGACTGTTTGACTTGTCTGCATCCACTGGACGAGTCGTCTTGTCACCATAAGGATATGGTGGCTCATGTTCGGAAGGCATTGCGTGAGCATAAAAATCAATTCGACGATAATTACACGGTGCTCTATTTGGAAACCGGCGAACACAAAGCCACTATAGCGTTGGTGCATAGCAATCAAGTTGTCGATGAGCATGACCAGCGCTTATTGACGTTATTTGCGTCCAAAATTGCCATCGCGCTGGCGAATGTCATCTATTATCAAAAAATGATTTCATTAGAAGAGGCCGCAACCACCGATTTTTTAACCGGCTTAAATAACCGACGTCAATTGCTTAGGCTTGGTATTCCGTTGTTGGCGGGCGCACAGCGTAGCGCTACACCAATGGCGGTGGCAATGCTGGACATCGACCACTTCAAACAGGTCAACGATGCTTACGGACATGATGCGGGCGATGTGGTGCTTAAACACATCGGGGCTTTATTGAAAGAACGTTTTCGCCTTAGTGACATCGTCGCTCGTTACGGTGGCGAGGAATTTTGCATACTTGCCCCGCAACTCGATCCCGAGCAGGCGTTTGAATTGTTTGATGAGTTTCGCTACACGCTGGCTATGCAAAAGATAGAGGTTGAGGGTCATACTTTAGCCGTTACTGTGAGTATCGGCGTTACCACTGTATTATGTGACAGCCTGGATGAGATGATCTCGAAAGCGGATGAGTCACTGTACAACGCTAAGCAGTCCGGGCGTAACTGCGTGGTTATTTCTTCTTGATTAAGTTTGTTTATTCCTAAATGAGTATTTAAAACCAGCCTAGTAGTATAGAATTGCCGCTTTTTTGAAATCATACGCCATGCAAATCACCGCAATTTATCCGGGTACTTTCGATCCCATTACTAATGGACATGTAGATCTGATTGCCAGAGCGTCCAGGCTTTATCACAAAGTGGTTGTCGCGGTGGCGGTTAACAGGGGAAAAACCCCGTTATTTTCACTGGATGAGCGGGTGGATTTGGCTAAATCAGTGGTCTCGGAGTTCCCCAACGTGCTGGTGATCGGCTTTGATAATTTGCTGGTAGAGTGCGCCAAACAGCAGGGTGCTAATGTGATTTTGCGGGGCTTGCGCGCGGTATCCGATTTTGAATATGAGTTTCAGCTGGCCGGGATGAACCGGCGTCTGGCACCGGAACTGGAAACGGTATTCCTAACCCCGGCCGAACAATATGAGTTTATTTCTTCGAGCATGATCAGGGAGATTGCACAGCTGAACGGGGATGTGTCCTGCTTTGTCTCTGATCTTGTTCACCAAAGTTTAATTAACAAGTTTAGGCGCGAGTAAAGCATGTCTCTGGTTATCGATGAGGATAAATGCGCCCGATGTGGAGTCTGTGAGCCAGAGTGCCCGAATGAAGCTATTTTTCAGACTGAGGATGCTTATGTTATTGACCCGGAGTTGTGTAGCGAATGCGTACGTTTTGGCGACCCCAAATGCGTAGCGGTTTGCCCTAGCGACGGTGTCCACAAAGCTAAAGAAAGTTTGTTAAAGACGTGCATGGGTTTATTTGGTTGAGCAGGATTTATTGTCTATCAATGTTGTGTTGTAGTGTTTAGGAGTAAGTATGGCCCTTATTATTAATGAAGATTGTATCAATTGTGATGTTTGCGAGCCGGAATGCCCGAATGGCGCGATTTCCCAAGGCGCGGACATTTATGTGATCGATCCTGAATTGTGCACCGAGTGTGTAGGGCATCATGATGTGCCGCAATGTATGGAGGTTTGTCCGGTCGATTGTATCGATAAGGACCCCAAGCATGTTGAGGACAAGGAAGGCTTGTATCAGAAGTATTTGAAATTGATAGGCTAGGCCGGTTTTCACTCAGATAAAAAATAGAACACGGATGGCACGGATTTGGCCGATAAACGCGGATAAAATAAAAAAATCCGTTTAAATCCGTCTAATCAGTGTTATCCGTGTGCCATTAAATACCGTTCTTTAAGTTGATGCTTAGAGCGTTAACCAACCTAAACTTTCAGCCGTAGTTCCAACCGGCTTATATTCAGCCCCGACCCATCCCGAATAAGCCGAGCCCTCAATGGTTGAAAACAACCTCTCGAAATCTATCCGGCCGGTACCGGGCTGCCCGCGCCCGGGGCAATCGGCAAACTGGATGTGACCGATTTTATCGGCATGTTCAGCAATAAACTTTTCGGGATTTTCGCCCATCATTTGCATATGATAAATATCGTACTGCATCAACAGCCCAGGGCGGTTAAGCTCTTCTAATACACCGAGCATTTGTGCGCCGCTATTGATGATAAACCCCGGCATATCGTGGGTGTTGATCGCCTCAAACACGGTTTTAATGCTCAACGGCGCAAAGCTCTCGGCGGCGAAACATAAATTCTCCTTAAAGGTTTCCAGATATTGCGCCAAGCGGGTGTTATCCAAACAACGCCCCGGCAGCACATTGATTGCTTCCGGTTTTAACTGTTCGGCGTAGCTGACGGTTTGAGCGACGGCCTGCTTGAATTGATCGCGTTTTTCAGGTACGCAGGCAAGCCCCTCGCCACCTTGCAATAAATCGGCAGCGTCTACATTAAACAAAACCAGTTTTAAGTCGTATTCGTCCAGTTTGTCTTTTATCGCGGCTGCGCTTAGCTCGTAGGGAAATTGGATTTCAACGGCATTAAAGCCGGCTTGTTTGGCGGCCTTGAAGCGATCGATAAGCGCGACTTCGGTAAACAACAGGCTCAAGTTGGCGGTAAAGTTAAGCATCGGTTTTAGCGTACAGTTTGATTAAGGTGGCGGGGTCTTGTTCAAGGTAACCGTGGCTACCGTGCAGTTGCATCAACTGCGAGGCCAGTGCGGACATGGGTACGGCGTTGCCTTGTTTGACCGACAAATCAACCGCCATGTTCAAATCCTTCAGCAGGGTTTTAACCCGCCATTTGACCGGTTCAAAAGTACCGGCCGCCATTTCGGTACCGACGATTTGCAAGGGCTTGGAGTCGGCAAAGCCGCCTGCCAGCGCTACGGGTATTTGCCCCGCATCAACACCGGCCTGTTTGGCCAGCGCCATCATTTCGGCGATAACCAGCACATTACAACTGACTATCATCTGGTTGCAGATCTTGGTGATCTGGCCGCTGCCCACTTCGCCCATGTGGGTCAATTGTTTGTACAGCGGAGCCAGAACGATCCGGGCCATTTCGATATTTTCTGCACTGCCGCCCGCCATAATTGCCAGATTGCCTAGTTCTGCACCGGCAACGCCGCCGGAAACCGGCGCATCGACCCAGCCCATGGCGCATTTTTCATGCAACAGCGCGGCTAATTGCCGGGTGGCGTCCGGGTGGATGCTGGATAAGTCGATCAGCAACTTGCCCTCTGTACCACTCGTTAAAATATCATTGCGGACAATCGATTCGACGACCGCTGTATCGGCCAAGCACAGGATAATCACCTCGGAGGCTCTGACTAATTCGGCAACGGATGAGCAGGCCTTGGCTCCAGCATCAGTGACCGGCTGGAGCTTTTCAGGATTACGGTTCCAGACATTGACGCTAAAGCCCGCATCCAGCAAACGTAAGGTCATCGGCTTGCCCATCAGGCCGATGCCGATGAAACCGAGGGTGGGTTTTTTATCTGACATGATTTTATTTATCATTGGTTAATATTCAAAATGTAATGTCGCGCAGGCGCTATAGGGCAACCAAATGGCGGCTTTAACTATAAATTCTACGATATAATGAGCCTTAATGTGGCTTGGTTCAGGTCATCTAATATAACTTCTTGCTGCGCTGTTGCCTGCAAGTTTAATCGAGAGGAGGTTTGCGTGGCAAAAGCTAGTGATTTGAAAAGGGGTATGGTGGTTGAAATAAACGGCATACCGCATGCGGTTAAGCAGGTCGATGCGAAAAGTCCATCATCCCGCGGCGCGTCAACCTTGTATAAAATCCGTTTTACCAATCTTAAAACCGGCCAAAAACTGGATGAGTCTTTAAAAGGGGATGATTTTTTTAAGGATGCCGATCTGGTGCGGGCCAAGGTGCAGTTTTCCTATGTCGACGGGGATAATTACATCTTCATGAATATGGAAGATTACACCCAGTACAGCCTGAGTCGCGAGGATTTGGAAGACCAAATCGACTATTTGACCGAAGGCTTGGAAGGCATCGTGGCCTTGTTGGTGGATGATGCGGTGCTGGGCATTGAACTGCCAAGTTCAGTGGTGCTGCCCATAGTGGAGACTGCGCCGGCCATCAAGGGGGCGACGGCATCAGGGCGCACCAAAACCGCCAGAGTGACCACCGGCTTGGAGGTTCAGGTGCCCGAATATCTGGAACCTGAGGAGTTGATCAAGATTAATACCGAGACAGGGAAATTCATGTCACGCGCTTGAGCTATGACTAACCGTTTAACCGTTGCTCAAGGCGAATTCGAACTTAACCGCTTGCCGAAACGGCCGCGAGAGTTGCTGCGCGCCTGGGACGCGGCGGATGAATACCTGCTTGATACCGTTGCTGAACAGCTAAAGCCGCCTAGTGCTGCGCGGGTTTTGCTAGCGAATGACAGCTTCGGCGCGCTGGCTGTGGCGTTGAGTGCTTTCAGGCCTTATGCCATATCGGATTCCTATCTGTCGCAGCAGGCGACCCGACTCAATCTTGCCGCAAATGGATTGCCCGAACACGGCGTCAGCTTGCTAAGCAGTCTTGACCCTCTGGAGGATGTATTCGATTGGGTGCTGATTAAGGCGCCGAAGACCTTGACTTTACTGGAAGACGAGCTGATACGCTTGCATCCGCATTTGACGCCGTCAACCCAGGTCATTGTCGCGGGTATGATCAAAACCCTGCCGTCATCGGTTTGGAAGCTGCTGGAGCGCTTGATTGGGCCGACTACAACCTCGCTGGCCAGAAAAAAGGCAAGGCTGATTTTTGCAAGGCCTGATGCCGCGCTGACTGTGCCGTCCAGTCCTTATCCGGTCAGTTACCGGCTCGAAAATACCGAGTACCTGATCAGCAACCACGCCAATGTATTTTCGCGCGACAGCCTTGATATAGGCACGCGCTTTTTTCTCCAGCATATCCCGTCGCGGCAGGATGCTTGCGACATCATCGATTTGGGTTGCGGCAACGGGGTAGTCGGTTTAATCGCCGCCGAACGCAGTCCTGCGGCGACCGTGCATTTTGTCGATGAGTCCTTTATGGCTGTAGCATCGGCGAGAGACAACTTCCAGCGCGCTTTCGGTGGGAGGCGCGAGGCGACTTTTCGCGTCGGCGACGGCTTGATGGAGGTTGAATCGGAATCGGCCGACCTGATACTTTGCAATCCGCCGTTCCACCAACAAAACACGGTAGGCGACCAGATTGCCGTCAGCTTGTTTAAACAGTCACGCAGAGTCTTGCGCAAAGGCGGCGAATTATGGGTGATCGGCAACCGGCACCTGGATTATCACAGCTACCTGGACCGTCTTTTTGGGGGATATTCGGTCGTCGCAGCCAACTCGAATTTGTTATCGTGAAGGCCGTGTTGGCGAGTTAAGGTGCAGAAAATTAAGGCAAAAAAAACTCCCGGTGCGTGAGCGACGGGAGTGAGAGATCAAACAGGAGAGAGTCTGTTTGAGGTAGGATACCAAGAGGTGGTAAAAACTTAGCCGTGTAATCTGCGGCTTAAAATCATATTGCTGAATATTGCAGCCGTTCCGAACATGATGGTTGAAACAATGAATTCGCCGGAAAGGAAACCCAAAATACCAACGATAAACACCAGTCCTATTAAAATATCTCTTTGAAAGTCAGTCATTTTAAAGCCCCTTTGCTATTTTGAAGATAAGAATTAATCAATGTTGGGTATACTATACATGCGTACTTATTGGTTGACAATGGCAGCAATTATTGATTAATAGTTTCCTATATATAGACAATGGTTTTTAGATTTGATGCTACTTAAGGAAAATGCAGTTTAAAGTTTAGTAACTGCTCACTAATAACGGGCAAGTTCAGTTAAAAACTTGAAAGACGATTTGTCCGTGTGGTCCGCGGGGAGGGCGTGGTGGTAGCTATGCCCCGTGCTGAGGCTGTTAGCTGTAATGTCAGATTCAAAAAGACAACGGCGGAGCAAGTAAAACTAAGATACAGATCTCGATTGTTAAGGGCTTTTATTCCTAAGGCGGCGGTGCGGCTTCTGTACTTGCTTCATCACCTACGCTTTGCAAAATCTCTTGTTCGGTTTTTTTATTCATAACGATAATGGAAATCCGTCTGTTAATCGGATCCAGTGGTTCGGTGGTGGGGCTGTACGGAACACTGGACGACAAGCCGATAACCCGTAAAACTTTTTGTTCGGCAAGTCCGCCTTGGGTCAATTCGTATCGTGCGGCGTTGGCTCGGTCACTGGAGAGTTCCCAATTGGTATATTTCTTTTGATTGGGCGGAAAAGGCCGAGCATCAGTGTGTCCATTGAGGCTGACTCTATTGGGCAGTTCGTTAATAACCGGAGCTAACGCTTTCAAAATCAACTTGATTTGCGGCTCTGTTTCCGCGCTGGCCAGTTTATACATGGGGCGGTTTTGGTCATCGACGATTAGAATGCGCAAGCCTTCTGAGGTTATTTCCAGTTTGATTTGATCCTTGAACTCGGTTAATTCCGGGGTTGAATCTATTTTATCTTGGATTTTTTTCTTTAGATTTTCAAGTTTTTCTTTCTCGATTTCTTCGGCTTTTTCCTCAATCTCTTCGGGCGTAATCTCTTTTTTTTCCGATGTCATGCCTTTGTCGACCTGACCTTGATCTTGTGAGGCGATATCTGCGCCGCCCGCTTGAATAATACTGGTTCGATCACCGGTATCGGCTCCTTTTTCTTCCGTAGATGCTTTAAAAGGATCTTGAAAGTATTCGGCAATGCCTTTGCGTTCCGGTTCAGTAGTTGTTCCCAATAGCCACATCAGTAAAAAAAACGCCATCATGGCGGTAACGAAATCGGCGTAAGCCAGTTTCCAGGCGCCTCCATGATGAGCATGGCCGCCCTTTTTTATTTTTTTTATGATGATCGGTTGCTGGTCGGCCATTTTTTAGATCAACCTTTATTGGCTCTCAATTGTTGTTCCAATTCCAGAAAGCCGGGGCGCATCGGGGAAGCGATCATGGTGCGAATATATTCCGCAGTCATGGCGGGTGAAACGCCTTTGGCGCAACACAACAGGCCTTTTTGGGCGCATTTAAAGACGTTTCCTGATGCTTCATAGCGCTCTGACATCACGGCTGCGACAGGGCCGATAAAACCATAAGCCAGTAGAATACCCAGAAATGTTCCGACCAGAGCGGCCGCGATTAATTTGCCCAGCTCTGAGGGCGGAATGCCAACTGATTCCATGGTATGCACGACACCCATTACCGCCGCTACAATCCCAAAGGCCGGCAAACCGTCAGCGATATTCTGGACAGCTTTGACTGGCGCATGGGCTTCTTCATGATGGACTTCGAGCTCCTGATCCATCAGTTCTTCCAGCGCATAGACCTCAACCCCGGTAACGATCAAACGAAGGTTGTCACAGATAAATTCCAATAAGTGGTGGTCGGCGAGAATTTTGGGCGAAAACACTGGGCTGCTTGCAGGTTCGTCGATAATACTTTCCAACGACAATAAGCCTTCTTTGCGTGTTTTGGTGGTAATGGCATAAAAACACATCAGCAGCTCAAGGTAATATTCTTTATTGTAAGGGGTGCTTTTTAAGGTGGCAGTACCCTGACTGACGGCTGCTTTTATCACAGGCATGGAGTTTCCGGTGATGAAAGCCCCCAAAGCCGCGCCAATGATGATAACAAATTCAAAGGGCTGAAAAAGAACGCCGGGGTGTCCGCCGCCCCCCATGAATCCGCCCATGATTGATATACTGAGGACCAAATATCCGACAATAACTAACATGTATTCTCTTTTGTGGTTGGTTTATATTGAAATAACAAAATGGAATGCAGTAATTGCTGATGCTTAAGCAATAATCACGACACGATTATATAGGGGGAAGCACAAAAAAACTGATTTTTAAATCTGATTTTGGTGTTTCCGATTCAATAGTATTGGTCTTTATTTTAGCTTGAATTTGAAACTTAGGGGCTAATCTTTCACCGTTGTTTTTTTTCTGGCGGATATCGTGGCGTATATCATCGATCACAAGGTATAAAGACGGAATCAAAATCAAGGTAATCATGGTCGCAAAGAGACTACCCAAGCCGATGGAGATGCCGATTGATCCGTGCTCATGATTTTTCCGGGGATGTCGGACGGTGCCCAATAAATTCCGACGTCACTCTGACCAATTAAGATTAGAGCTTGTCTTTAGCTGTTTTACGGTTGATTGCTCGACCAGCCGCCGCCCAAAGCCTGATAGAGCTGCACCATCGCGACCAAAACATCCTGCCGGGCTTGAACCTGGCTGTTCTCAGCAGTTAACAGGCTACGTTGGGTTGAAAGCAGGGTTTGATAATCGATCAAGCCGAGCCGGTAGCGATCCAAGGACAGCTGATACGCCTGCCGGGCCTTGTTTACTGCATCGGCCAATGCTTGCAGACGGCGAGTCGAGTTGCTGCGCACTGCCGCCGCATCCTCCACCTCTTTAAATGCCGTCAAAATCGTTTTCCGATAGGTCTCAACTAATTCAGCATTGCGGGCCTCTGCATTCTCCAGTCCGCCTTCCAGACGTCCGCCCTGAAACAAGGGTTGCGTCAGGCTGGAAGCCATCGCCAGCGCCAGTCCTGCCGGTTGCGGCGAAGCGAGCAGCGCATCCAGATTCAATTGCAGCTTCGGATAAAAAGCGGCCCGCGCCACGCCGATGTCGGCATTGGCGGCGATCAATTCCATTTCAGCTTGCCGGACATCGGGCCTGCGCTCCAGCAGACTGGACGGTTGCAGGGCGTTGATTACCGGCACAACCATATCGAAAAAACGCTCGGCATTGAAAGATACCGACTGAGCCGGATGACCCAGCAATATCGCCAATGCATTCTCCGCCAAGGTGTATTGTTGGATCGCTAAATCCAGGCTGGCGCGGGCCGTTGCCAGCTCGGTTTGCTGCTGCGCTACATCCAGCGCCGATACCGCACCGGCTTGATAACGGGCTTCGACTATCGCCAATACACTAGCGACGTTTTCCAGAAACTCGGTCGCAATGCGCTTGCGCTCGGCCAGGGCCAGCAGGTTGAAATAAGCCTGGCCGACATTGGACATCACCACCAGCTGCAAGGCATCGCGAGTAAAAACCGAGCTTAGCAAGCGTGCCGAACCGGCATCGCGGCGGGCGCGATTGGCGCCCCACAAATCGACTTCGTAGGCGACGGTAAATTGCCCGGATTCTTTCTGAGTGTCGCCGAGGTTGGTATGGGTATTGGTGAAGTCGCCTTGAAGCCCAACCGACGGCCACAAATTGGCTCCGGCAATCTTGGCTTGAGCACGGGCCTGTTCGACACGTTGCCGAGCCGCTGCTAAGTCGGTATTGTAAAGCAGCGACTCCGTTATCAGGTGATTGAGTTGCGCACTACCGAAAGCCCGCCACCACTGCGGATCGACAGCGGATTTTTGTTGTGTCAGGCTGGCATCGTGCCATTGCTTCGGCGTTTCCACGTCCGGGCGCTGGAAGTCCGGTACCAGATTGCAGGCGGTCAAAAACAGCAATGCTGAAATTATTGATAGTTTATTTTTCATCAAGAGTCATTACTCAGCAGTTAGAAAAATGGAACGCAGATGACGCAGATGAATATGATGAGCACAGATAACCCCATCTGATTGAAAAAACGGCCTACTTTTGTAACTCCTTGTAGCTCTTTATTTGGAGGGAGTTGCACCCTTTTAAAGGTATACGTTTTCAAAGTAAGATGGGAGTAACTCAATAAAAATCTTATTAAATCATAATTATCAGCGTCATCTGCGTTCCATTGCATTTGATAGGGGGTATTTGTGGTGATCATTACTCCGCCGCCAACGCCACCACCGGATCCAGCCCGGCGGCCTTGCGGGCAGGCAGATAGCCGAACAATAAACCGGTGCCGAACGCACAGGAAAAAGCCAATATCGCCGGTAGCGGCGAAAAAATCACCGCCATATCTAAATAGCGCAACCCGGCTCCCGCCGCAAAACCCAGCAACACTCCGATCAAGCCGCCTAAAGTACAGACCACCGCCGCTTCAGTATTGAATTGCAGCAGGATGTCGCGCCGACGGGCGCCGGTGGCGATACGGATGCCTATTTCGCGGGTCCGCTCGGTGACGCTGACCAGCATGATGTTCATTACGCCGATGCCGCCGACCAGCAGGGAAATAGCGGCGACTATGCCCAGCATCAGGGTAAAGGTATTTTGGGTTTCTTCGGCGGTTGCCAGAATTGACGCCATGTTGCGTATCCGAAAATCCTCAACCTGATGCCGGGCCAGTAATAAATCGGAAATCGCCTGCTGGGTGTTGTCGATTTGCTCGACATCGCGCACCTTCACGGTGATGCCGCCCAGATAATTTTGTCCGAACAGCCGGATCAGGCCGGTGGTCAGCGGCACAAAAACCGCATCGTCCTGGTCGGTACCCATAGAACTGGCACCTTTGGCGGTCATCACGCCAACCACTTCAAACGGAATATTGCCGACCATTACATAACGGCCCAGGGGATCGCCGCCGTCGGGAAACAGGATTTGCCTGACCGTTTGCCCCAGTACAATTACCGGCGCATAACGGCGCATATCGCGCTCGTCGAAAAAATCGCCGTCGGCAACCTGCCATTCGCGAACCTCGGTCATGCTGGGCGCAACCCCCTGAACGCTGGTGGCGTAATCGATATTGCCGTAACGCACCGTCTGGCGCATATTACGTTCGGGCGAGGCCCATTCGATATTATCCAGCTCGGAGATGGCATCGACATCGGGCTGAATCAGGGTGGCGACGTCTGAACTGCCGCGCAGACCCGGCGCGCCGGGGCGAATCGACAGGATATTGGTGCCCATGGCCCGCATCTGATCCAGCACTTTTTCCTGGCTGCCTTGCCCCACCGCCAGCATCGTCACCACGGCGGCGACGCCGATGACGATGCCGAGCAGCGTCAACGCGGTGCGGAACAGATTGGCATGCAGCGAACGCATCGCGGTTTTGGCCGCTTCCAGCAGTTCGGCCGCCACGCCTGCCGCGCCGATGCCGCGATGCTGCGGCGGCGACAGCAGTCGGCCGCCGCTATTTTCGCCGCTGTCGCTGACGATTTTGCCGTCGCGCAGGGTAATGATGCGCTGGGCGTGGGCAGCGACTTTTTCGTCGTGGGTAATCAGCAAAATAGTGCGGCCTTCCCGGTGCAAGTCGCGCAGCAGCGCCATGACTTCCTTGCCGCTTTGGCTGTCCAATGCTCCGGTCGGTTCATCGGCCAAAATCACCGGCGCATCGTTCATCAAGGCGCGGGCGATGGCGACCCGTTGCTGCTGGCCGCCGGATAGCTGCATCGGCTTGTGATCGCCGCGATTCCCCAATCCCAGCCGTTCCAGCAATTGCAGCGCCCGGTTGTGGCGATCTGCTTTCGGCAAACCGGCATACAACGCCGGTATTTCGACATTTTCCGCCGCTGAAGCATTATTGAGCAGGTTGTAGCGCTGGAATACGAAGCCAAAGGTCTCGCGGCGCAAGGCCGCCAGCTGGTCTGCATCGAACCCTGCCACATCCTGGTCCAGAACATGGTAAGTGCCGAGATTAGCCTTGTCGAGACAACCGATCAGATTCATCAGCGTCGACTTGCCGGAGCCGGATTGGCCGATAATCGCGACGAACTCGCCGGGCCAGACGGTCAGTGAAACGTCGTCAAGCGCACGAACCACCGTATCGCCGTTAGGGTAGTAACGCTGGATGTTTTTAAGCGCCAGTAACGGCGTATTAGCCGGAATCTGAGCAGCGCTCATAAACGCGGCACACCCGCCGCCGGATAGCCTTTGTCTTTCTTTTTGTCCTTGTCTCCCGCTTTAACTATGGTTTGTAGTTTTGCCCCAACAGACACACCGTCGCGTATTTCGGCAAAACGCCGGGTTCTAAGACCGATGTGCACGGTTTTTTCCTGCACACCCTGTTCGGTGATTTCCTTGACTCGAAATGCTGCGCCGTTCTGATTGTCTTCATTGCGCACCCTAGCTCCCAAGGCGGCAACCGGTATCTGCGGCACCTGCTCGGCCTTGCCTAATACGAAAAACATCTGCGTACTCATGCCGGTCATCAACTGCCGATCCTGGTTGTCGACATCGACCAACACATCGTAAAGCACCACATTGTTGATCACTTCCGGAGTCGGCAATATTTGCCGCACCTTGCCTTGCCAGCGCCGCTCGCTGTATCCCAGGGTCGAAAAATACACCGGCAAATCAGGCTTTAAACGCATCACATCGGCTTCGGCGACTTGAGCGCGCACCGTCATGGTATCGAGTTTGGCCAGTTGCAGGATCGTCGGTGTCGATTGGTTGGCGTTTAGAGTCTGGCCTTCGCGGGCTTTTTGATCGACCATGGTGCTGTCCATCGAAGCATAGATTTTGGTATAGCCGAGATTGGTCCTATCGCCTGTCAGCGTCGACTGCACCTGCTCGATTTGCGCCTGAATCGAAACCGCAGTCGCCACGGCTTTCTTGAGATTAAACTCGCTATTCTGATAATCCTGCTGACTGACACCCTTGCTTTTCAGCAATTCGCGATTACGGTCGTACTGCTGCTGGGAGAATACCACCTGCGCCTGTTGCCCGATCAACTGCGCCTGCAAGTTCTTGATATTGGCTTCGTCGGCCAGCACCCGCGCCGCATAAATCCTGGGATCGATCTGCGCCAGCAACTGTCCGGCCGTAACATTATCACCGATCTCTACATAAATTTTCTGCAACTGACCGGTGACCTGAGCACCGACATCGACATACTCTTTTGGTTCTAGTTTGCCTTGAGCGGTGACATTTTCTTCAATATCGCCCAGGGTTACGACGACTTCATTTTTGGTTTCGTCTTTCGACTGCTTGGGTTGCAGTAAACCGTAACCGATAGCCCCCGCAACAATCAGAAGAATCAAAAAAATCCATAGGACGCGGCTACGGGCATTTTGTTGGCATTTACTAAGAAAGGTTCGCAACATAGTGGCGATAAGAAAAAGTGGCATAATTTAAACAGGCGGCTATGAGGCCGCCATTACAAAACTTGCACAGTTTACTACAAAGAGAGCTGCTATTAATTACAATTTGCCGGGTTTTACACACGATCGAGTCAAGCAAACCGAGCAAAGTGCGTCTGGGGTGAGAGGGTAAGGTGGCTTCGAATGAGTCGCGGAGTCTTCTTAAAAATCTAATGTTTATCTGTAACAGCTCAGGCCTTTTTTAATCGTCAAACCACTAAAGCCTGCTTGGACTCCAGAATGCCTGTTATTGGAGTTCAAAGCTGGCTTTGAATATTATTAGGAGCGAGTATCGGTAGGGTGAGTAGTTACGTTTATCTTTAACAAAATCCGTTTTCTATTGTGTAGCAAGCAGCTAGACTTGATCTAGCAATAACCGGGCGAACTCTTCGGCCGGCAAAGGCTTGCTTTTGATAAAACCCTGATAGGTGTCGCAGCCCTTCTCACGCAGGAATGCCAGCTGCTCAAGTGTTTCAACACCTTCGGCCAGCACCTTGAAGCCTAAAATATGGCCCATTGCAACTATCGTCGCGGTGATTTCCATGTCGTCTTGCAGCGATGGAATATCATCGATGAAGCTCTTGTCGATTTTCAGCACATCCAGCGGAAAACGCTTCAGATAAGCCAGCGACGAATAACCGGTGCCGAAGTCGTCAATAGCCAGACGAACACCCTGGGCGCGTAAATTATTGAGTACCTCGACAGCTTTTTCTTCGTTTTCCATTAAGCCGGATTCGGTTAATTCCAGCTCTAACAGTTCGGCGGGGAAACCGGTTTCGTCCAGCATCTTTGCCACCAGCGCGCTGATGTCGCTACGGCGGAATTGGTGAGGGGAGACATTGACCGCTAAGGTTAATGACGGCAATCCTGCATCTATCCAACGGCGCCCTTGCAGGCAGGTCTCGCGCAGCACCCAGGCGCCGATGTCCACGATCAGGCCGGTTTCTTCGGCAATGGGAATAAAGTTGTTTGGCGAAATCACCCCCTCGATGGGATCATGCCAGCGCACCAACGCTTCGGCACCGATTATACGTCCGCTGTCGATGTCAATTTGCGCCTGATAATAGACGCACAAATGTACGTGTTCAATGGCATGACGCAGGCGGGTTTCCAGTGCGATACGTTCGCGGGCGATAAGGGTGAACTCTTCGGAAAAATAGGCAAAACAGCCTCGCCCTTCATCTTTGGCTTTGTATAGTGCAATGTCGGCGTTATCCAGCAGCGTTTCAGGGCTATCACCGTGTTGCGGAAATAAACTGATACCTATGCTGGCACCGATTCTGACCTTTCGGCTTAGTTCGGGATGGATGTTGTTGCTTTTAAGTAATTGAAACGGTTTGCTTAAGTCGGCGACGATAGCTTCTGCGACCCGCGCCGCATCTTCAGGATGGGCAATGTCTTCCAGCAGCACGATAAACTCATCGCCGCCCAAACGGGCGACCATATCGACATCGCGCAATCTCGCTTTGATGCGTGCAGCGACTTGTTGCAGTAACTCATCGCCCGCCAAGTGTCCCATGCTGTCATTGACCGTTTTAAAGCGGTCCAAGTCAAGCATTAGTAATGCCAGCTGTTTACCGTCACGCCGCCCCATTTCGATGCCGTGTTTCAGCCGCTCCCACAGCAGGCGGCGATTGGGCAGTTCCGTGAGCGGATCGTAATAAGCCAGGTTGTGAATGGTTTCTTCCGCCGCCTTGTCTTTGGTGATGTCGGTGAACGCGGCAACATAGTGGGTGATCTGGTTATTCGCATCGCGAACCGTGGTAATGCTGAGCCATTCGGGATAGATTTCCCCGTTTTTACGTTTGTTCCATATTTCGCCTTCCCAGTAGCCATCCTGTTTCAGGCTGCGTTGCAGCTCTTGGTAGAAACGGGCGTCCTGACGATCCGATTTAAGCATGGCATGCGTTTGTCCAATAGCTTCTTCCGGGCTATAGCCGGTTACGCGGGTAAACGCTTTGTTGACCTTAAGAATGATCTGATCGGCATCGGCAATGGACATGCCTTCTTGCGATTCAAAGGCGGTTGCGGCGATGCGGAGCTCCGCCTCGGCCAGTTTTTGCGCGGTAACATCGCGAAAACTCCACACCCTGCCGACGACTTTGTTATTAATTATTTGGGGGGTAGAGTAACGCTCAACGATTTTTCCATCCTTGAACTCAATGGTATCGAAGGAGTGGGCTTCCGGGGTTGCGTATAGTTCGGTTATTTTTTTCGCGAAAGCCTCGGCGTTTTTGATTTGATCGGGGCCGTACAGCAAATCTGGACTGCCATCTTTCGCGCCAAGTTTGGAACTAATGATTTCATCGGGAATTTGCCACAAATCAATGAACTTCTGGTTATGCAGCAGCCAATTGTTATCCAGATCCACGGCCAGGATGGCCTCGCCGGTAGATTCCAAGGTAGCCTTGAGTATGGATAGCGATTTAGCGATTTGCAGCATAGTCCGGTTTCGCTCAATCGCCAATTGCGCCAGATCGGCATAGTGAGCAATCAAGCTGATTTCGGTAGCCGTCGGTTGGGTCGGCAAGCGGTGATAGATGGCGAAAGTTCCAAGTACATGGCCCTGGCTGTTTTTAATCGGATGCGACCAGCAGGCTTGCAGATCGGCTTGCTCGGCAAGATCATGAAACGTTTCCCAATAAGGGTGTTGCCGTATATCTTTAACGATGACTTGGTCACCGAGATACGCCGCCGTGCCGCAAGAACCCACGCCATCGCCAATGGCCACGCCATCAATGGCTTGATTGTAAAAGTCGGGCAAACTGGGAGCCGCGCCATGGCGTAGATGTTTGCCGTCTTCATCCAGCAGCAAAATTGAGCACAGCATCTTGGGATGCAGTGTTTCAAGATGACGCGCTAGCTCATTCAACACGGTGGGGAGGTCAACCCCTTGATTAATGAGTTGAAGAATCTGATTATGTAAAGCCAACTCATCGGTGCGGTTACGTAATTTGTTTTCAGCGGCCTTGCGTTCGGTGATGTCTCGCCAACTGGCATGGACAATCAGCTTGCCATTCACGGACATTGGGGTCAGAGACACTTCGGCGGAAAGGGGCGAACCATCTGCTCGGATGTGCATCCATTCGAAACGGTGATAACCCAGCCGCACAGCGGTGGCTATCATTTCAGTCGCTTTCTCCTCAGAGTGCCGTCCATCGGGTTGATGGACGGGAGATATTTCACCGGGCGTGCAATTGATCAATTCTGATTTTGACTGGTACCCCAACTGGGCCAAAGTGGCAGCGTTGCAGTCGATGAATCGCCCCTCTTTGAGAAGCAAAATGGGATCTTTGGAATCTTCAAACAAGTGCCGAAGTGCGTCCTCGCTTTCGCGTAGCGCCGCTTCCGCTTGCTTGCGCTCGGTAATGTCGCGCGTGACAGCAAGCAATGCAGTGATATGACCGTGTGAATCGCGCAACGGAACTGCATGCGTATCCAACCAACGATGCGATTCTTTGAGTCCGCACAGCTCGAATTTCAGATTGCCGGACTCGCCCGCGAATACGCGTTTTGTCAGCGCAATAAAGGCATTCCGATATTCCGGCAATATAAGTTCAAGTATATGCAAGCCGACGGTCTGATCCAGGGAATCCGCTTCGATCATGTTCAGTCCGGCACGGTTCATCTGTAACAGCGTTCCGTCTGCGGCCAGCAGCTTCACGCACTCAGGTTCGGCCTCAATGATGGCATGCAATTGCCGCTGGCTTTCAGTGAGCTTTTCAATAAAGTAGCTCAACAAGGTCACAACCAGAGTGGCTACAAAGCAGGATGCAACCAAGCCGGTAAGTAGATAATCGGGAGGTATCTCTCCCTTCAATAATAGTCCCATGGCTGAGACAATCGCCTCAGTCAACAGTACTGAGAAGATCACAGAGGACAGCGACAGCTGCCATATTTTCATGCGCTGTAGCAGTGGGAGAAGATTTTTTTTCAAGGCAGCCCTTTTCTGATGTAGCGGTGTACCAACTGCATCGAAAACTGTTTGTGGTTACGGATTATTTCCTGATAGCCGGGTGAAGGGTGAGCAAACAGCTGGGTTGTTTACTCACCCTCCGGGCTTATTTTTTAAGCAGTTTTCGAACTTGGTCAATAATCATTTGCCGATTAATGATCAGCACATAGCTTAATAATCCGAGTATTAGGCCGAACAAAAGTTTCCCAAACACTGAACTTTCTTCATCTGCCGGAGTCGCTGGCGGCGCCCATTGTGCTTGCACGTTTTGCACCGCAACTTTGGAAGGTTGGTATTCGGCTGTCAGGTCTGGTAGACCTAAGCTGCGCCATTTATCATAATCCTGCCAGATCGGATAATTGCGTTTCCAGAGACCCTTGGTGAAATAGGGCGCAAGGCTCATGCCGTGCGATTTGGGAATGCCTTTTTCGTCAAGGAAGCCGTCATAGACGACCAGACTGATGTCGCCGCCTTCACCAACGCCGTTAGTGGTGAACGATTTCTCGACATGGTCATGGAACATCCAGATACCTTGTCCAAAGCTGTTCAAGCCGTCATCAACGCCGCTTAATTCCAGATCCAATCGCTGTGCAGGCACCATCGCATGTACGTCACGCTGGATATATGAGCTGGGGCCGTTATCGACGCCGTCATAATGGGTTACGGTCGGCTTGTGGCCGTGGATATGCAAAGCCAAGGATTCGGTGTGACCGTTCAGAACCCGCAGTTTAACTTTTTCATCCTGTTTCATTTCAATCAGCGATTCCCTCAAGGTGTAAGGGAAAGAGCGGCCGTTGAGCATGAAGTAATCGTCGGTGGCGTCGGTGGTGTCGTATTCCATGTTGATATGCTTGGCAATCAGCCGGGGATCGTTGGCTGAGCGGGCAATCAGATCATGCAATTCCTTATCCGCCGATTGGTAATGCAGGTCATATTCGCGCGCATATTTTTCCAGCACAGCGACAGAAGGATGACGCACTTGGCCTGCGCCGACATTAAGGGTTTGCGGCCAGTTGTTGGGGCGGTTTTCCTCGACGATAAAAATACCCTGCAAGCCCATCGGAATGTGGGTGTGCGGCTGAACATGGCAATGGTAATACATGGTGCCCGGTTGACGCGGCTTGATTACGTAGGTTTTGCTTTCCCCCGGCATCGTGTCCATGTTGCTGGTTTGTCCTACCCCATCATTACCTGCGCCGACATGATCCATAAACGGATGGTCGATACCGTGCAAATGTATGGAATGCGGCAAATAATGGGTGTTTTGCAGAACCAGCCAGACCACGTCATTCTGTTCGACGCGAATCACCGGCGACGGCGCGCGCAGCAATGGATTGGCGATCGGCTCGTAAATACTTAAGGTGGACATATCGCGGGTTTTTGGAGCGAAAACCCAAAAAGTCGGCTGTATGCCCGGCGCAATGTCGAAAGTAGTGGTCGGGTCTTTCATGTCGGGTGAATGACCGTTGAGTTCGGCAACTTCAAGCTTGATAATGATTTTATCCGGGTCGCCGTCGCCGTCGACATCGTCAGATAGGGTAATCGCGTCGGCAGCGAGCTGAGTCTCCATCAGTGTTGCCATGGAAATGCCGTTGGTGCCCTTGACGAAGGCGGCGATGTCGGCAGGATTGTCCGGATTACACAACCGTGAAGCCTGTATTTGTACGCCATCAATGACTTGCTCTTTGCGCCATGCGGGATCAGTAAAGTCGGAACAGACTTCTTCTACCGGGCCCATGTCCACCTTGGCCGTAGGAGGTAAATCACTGGCCGCTTGACTCCAAGGATGCATAAGGAGCAATGTAGCGCCCCAAATGAAGGTAAGAAGATTTTTACGCATACGACGACCTCAGAAAATTCATTAAATAAAACGACACGCCGCCATCCAAAAGCGGAGGCTTTTAAAGCGGATATATTAACCGAATCTCAGGGAGAATTCATGTTTAACGCTAGAATATAAGGTGTGATTAAAAGTGCGGTTTTGGAAGATTATTTCCCGCACCTGTTTTTTGAGCGCATAGGTATCTATACAACACGTCATCCCGGCAGGGATTGCCGGGATCCAGGGGCCATGGATGGCAATATCAAAGAGGAGCACAAGTTTGTATAGGGAATTACGCAGTTCGCAACCGTTCACATCCCTGTGCTCTGGATTCCGGCAATCCCTGCCGGAATGACGATGCTACATAAGCGCAATATCGTTTACCTTGAGTTTATAATTACACCCGCAAGAATACGCCCAAAAACTCAGTTTAACGCCCCGCCGAATCGGCGTATGATTTTATTATGATGAATTCACAAACAAAAGCTTCACAACTCGATGACTTGGTTTTCGATAACCGTTTTATCCGCGAGCTGCCCGCAGACCCCGAAACCGCCAACCATCGCCGTCAGGTTCTTGGCGCCTGTTATTCGCGGGTGTTGCCGACTCAGGTTTCCGATCCGCTTATGGTCGCTTATTCCGGGGAAGTTGCCGAGCTGCTGGATTTGGATTCGGCCGATTGCGAGACTGACGATTTCACCCAAGTGTTTGTCGGCAATCGTCTGTTGCCCGGCATGGAGCCCTATGCGACCTGCTACGGCGGCCACCAGTTCGGCAATTGGGCGGGGCAGCTCGGTGACGGCCGTGCCATCAATCTGGGCGAAGTGATCAACCGCCGGGGTGAGCATTGGACAGTGCAGCTGAAAGGCGCAGGCGAAACACCTTATTCAAGGAGTGCTGACGGCTTGGCGGTGTTGCGTTCCTCGGTGCGCGAGTTTTTGTGCAGTGAAGCCATGTATCATTTGGGTGTGCCGACCACGCGGGCCTTGAGCCTGATTCTGACCGGCGAAGAGGTTATCCGGGATATGTTTTACAACGGCAATCCAAAACCTGAGCCGGGCGCGGTGGTTTGCCGGGTTGCGCCGTCGTTTACCCGTTTTGGTAATTTCCAGATTTTTGCCGCCAGGGGCGAGATCGACCTGATAAAAAAACTGCTGGACTACACGATTCGCACTGATTTTCCGCATTTGGGCGAGCCGTCATTTGACGTGTATCTGGCCTGGTTTGAAGAAGTCTGCCGCAGAACGGCGGAGATGATCGTGCACTGGCAGCGTGTCGGTTTTGTTCATGGTGTGATGAACACCGATAACATGTCGATACTCGGACTTACCATAGACTACGGCCCCTACGGCTGGCTGGAAAATTACGATCCCAACTGGACGCCGAACACCACCGATGCGGCGGATCGTCGGTACCGTTTCGGCAACCAGCCGCAAATCGCTTTCTGGAACCTGGGGCAATTGGCCAATGCCATTTATCCGCTGATAGATCAGGTCGAACCTTTGCAACAGGCCATCAATGCCTATAAAAACACCTTTGAGCAAGGTTGGCAAAACATGGTCGCCGCCAAGCTGGGGCTGGGTGCCTATGATCCGGCCATTGATAACGAGCTAAACACCGAATTGTTAATCCTGTTGCAAATGGTTGAAACGGACATGACCATTTTTTATCGCAAGCTGGCGATGTTGGTCATGGATGTTGATCTGAGTGATGAGGCTTTGATGATGCCGCTGATGGAAGCCTATTATGTGCCGGAGCAATTAACCGATGATTACAAAGCCCGTCTTGGCAACTGGCTTAAGTCTTATATCAAGCGGGTACAAAATTCCGGTATAGCCGATGCCGAGCGAGTTAAGACTATGAATGTCGCCAATCCCAAATACGTGTTACGAAATTACCTCGCACAACTGGCGATAGACAAGGCAGAGCAGGGCGATTTTTCGATGGTTAATGAGTTGTTGGAATTGTTGCGCCACCCCTACGACGAACAACCCGGCAAGGAAGAATATGCCTTAAAACGCCCCGACTGGGCAAGGCAACGGGCGGGGTGTTCGATGTTGTCTTGTAGTTCTTGAACATAACTTAAAAACCACCGTCATTCCGGCAGGGATTGCCGGAATCCAGAGCACAGGGATGTGATAGAGCGTACAAGCAGATGAGTTTGTAATAACGAGCTTTAATTACTTACTGGTAAAACAAACAAATACGCTGGTAAGATTGGAACAACTGTCAAAAACAGATAAACCGTTGAAAAATTATTTATGAATAGTAAAACTCTTATCAAGCACCTGGAAAAAGACGGCTGGATGCTTGTAAGAGTCAAAGGCTCTCACCATCAATTTAAACACAACAGCAAAAAAGGGCTGGTTACCGTTAAACATCCAGACGGAGACATTCCAAAAGGAACTCTCATTAACATTTATAAACAGGCGGGTTGGAAATGAAGATTGCCGTAGTATTACACTCAGACGACGGTCAACGCTATGGCGTGACTGTGCCCGATTTAGCTGGCTGCTTCTCGGCTGGAGACAGTATAGACGATGCGCTGGAGTCAGTTAAAGAAGCGATAGAATTGCATTTGGAAGGATTATTGGAAGACGGGCAAGATATGCCAAATATTGCGCCTATTAGCCAGCACCAAAATAATCCTGATTATGCCGGTGGTGTGTGGGCATTAGTTGATGTGGACACCACGGCTTTTGAAGGCGAAGCTGAAAAAATCGACATAGTTTTGCCGAAACTTTTACTAAAACGTATTGACGACTATACCCATGCCAAGCATCTAACCCGTTCGGTGTTTTTGGCTGAGGCGGCGCGGGCGGCCATGCGTTAAGCGGTTTTATAGATTCTGGAATGTGAAGTTGCGAATGATGTGCTTCACTTTGTTTAGCACATCTTACAACCATGTTTTTACAATATATTTAAAATTATGGGAATCAATAAGAATCAGCATTATGTATCAGCCTTTTATTTGTATAACTTTACAAGTGATGAACAACAGCTAGAATCAAAAGGCAAAGAGAAAAGGGATACTAAAATTCATCATTTTGATGTCGCTCAAGGAAGTATGAAAGAGCGGCCGATTGAAAAGTTGGCAGTTGAGCCTTATATGTTGTCATTTAAAAAAGAGGACGGAAGTTATGATCATTCGCTTGATGACGAATTGAAAGTGATTGAAGATAAAGCATCTAAAGCTATTAGAGAGCTAAATAATGTTTATAAACACCTGAACAAAACAAAATCGAAATCAGTTGAAATTCACAATTCATTGCTGGAGAGTATCGTTGAGTTTATGTGCTGGCAAATTAGAAGACATCCCGATATCGTGAATGATATTACTGGTGAATGCAGGCGTTTTCTTGAGAAATCGGGCAGAAAATCTGATCGAGCTAAGGAAATGGCGTTAGGCGTTGTAAAAAATATAGGCCAATATGATGATTCATATGACCTCTTTCAAGAACTTCAAAAGAAAAATAAAGTTATTGTATTTACAACTTCTCCCGAGGCTCAGTTTGTGACATCAGATTATCCGTTTGTACGTTTTAATAAAAATGATAGAGATGGAATATCTATTGAAGGTACGGAAATATATTTCCCAATAACCTCAAATATGCTTTTGTTCATGTGTGGCAACGGCAATAGAAAAGAGTTCAGAGTTGAAAATGACAAGAAAATTTTGAGAGAATTGAACTCGTATATAACAAGGAATGCAAAGAGATATATCTTTGGGAAGAGTGATGTTTATATTCAACGATTGGTCAAAAACAATAGCCCCGATGCGACTACATAAGTATCTACACGAGCCAGTCTAGTTTGACCCCTTCCATTTATTCTTACGCGCCAGTTTCTTAGCCTCTTTCTCAGCCCGGATAATCACCAATTCAGCCAGTTCTATTTCCATCATGGCCGGAGTTTCAAGGCTGATTCTGCCGATGGTTCCGGCGCGTAATTCTGCCAGCAGGATTTTGGACACTTTATCCATCTCGATGCGTCCGCCTGAGCGTAAACAGCCGCGCTTTTTGCCGATGATTTCCATCAGCTCCATTTCGCTTTTAGGGAGTTGCTCCAGCTGGTAGCGGGCTAGTACTAATTCCGGGTAATGCTGTAACAGGTAGTCGGCGGCGAAGTAGGCGATTTGGTCGTGACTGATCGCGGTATCCCTGATCGCGCCGGTGGTCGCCAGCCGGTAGCCGCTGTTTTTGTTTTCGACGTTGGGCCACAACATGCCGGGCGTGTCCAGCAGGATAATGTTGTTGCCGATATCGATGCGTTGCTGGGTTTTGGTGATGGCCGGTTCGTCGCCGGTTTTGGCGATCATTCTCCCGGCCAGGATATTGATCAGCGTGGATTTGCCGACATTGGGTATGCCCATGATCAGCGTGTGGATCGGTTTGTCGCTGCTGGCCTTGTTCGGCAGCATCTTGTGGCATAGCTCAGGTATTTGGCGCATTTTTTCGGGCTGCTCGATAGTCAGCGCCAGGGTTTTTACGCCTTGTTCCCGTTCCAGATAGGTTTGCCATTGTTGGGTGATCTCGGGGTCGGCAAGGTCGCTTTTGCTGAGCACTTTGATGCAGGGCTTGTCGCCGCGCAGCTCGGCGAGCATCGGGTTTTGGCTGCTGAACGGAATACGCGCGTCCAGAATTTCGATAATCAGGTCAACCTGAGGGAGGATTTCTTTGACCTCTTTGCTGGCCTTGTGCATATGGCCGGGGTACCACTGAATAAGCATGATGTTTAGCTGCTGTCAAAATGGTATATTTAAGCATCATAGCCGTTCAAGCAACAGCTATAAATACAGATAAGGGGTAATCAATGAAAATAATCAAACTATTAGCGATGCTGGTTAGCTGTACGCAGGACTAACAAAATCAGCTGTTCAGGAACTGCTGGACGGGAATTATCTGGCCACTTATGCCAACGGTTCAACGTCAAAAACCTGGACAATTAGCAACGGCAAGTTGACCAGTAGTGACAAGGGTTCATTACTTATGGAATCATAAAAAGCATTATGTGCAAACACCTTTATTCAGGCAATCGATTGAAACATGAAAGAAGTAACAAGTAGTTTTTACGCGTATTTATCAAGACTCAGATGGATCAAACGCTGGGGGCTAAAGCGCAATGCGCATGATGAAAATGTGATGGAGCACAGCTGGGAAGTGTCGGTGATTGCCCATACCCTGGCCTTGATTAAAAACCGCTATTACGACGGCAATGTCGATGCCAATGCGATTGCCACGGCGGCTTTGTATCATGACATTACCGAGGTGATTACCGGCGATTTGCCGACGCCGATCAAATACCATTCCCCGGAAATCAGCGCCGCCTACAAGCGGATTGAGCATCAGGCTGAAATAGAGTTGCTGGCGCTGTTGCCTGAAGAGTTGCAGGCCGATTTTCAGGCGCTGATTCATCACGACCAGATGCCGCCCGAGCATGTGCAGATAATCAAGGCGGCGGATAAAATATCGGCTTATCTGAAATGTCAGGCTGAGTTAAAGGCCGGGAATTTGGAGTTTGAAACCGCCGCCACGCAATTGGCTATAGCGATAGCGGCATCGGAGCAGCCGGAAGTTATTTTCTTCATGAAGGCGTTTGCGCCCAGTTGCGGACTGACTTTGGATGGGTTGATGAAGACTTATTGAGTGGGTTTGAGGTTGAGCGGCCAGTAAACCTAAAGAGTCATTTCTTCCACGAAAACCAAAAGTAGGCGCTTTAGGCGACACAAAAAGCACGAAAACTATTCAAAATAGATAGCGGACTATTGGTCGCCATCAAAGGATGAATAGCTAAATCAACGGAACTTATTTGTTTCGTGTCTTTCGTGCTTTTAGTGGACTGACTGTGGATTTAAGGGGGAAGCGGATTTTTTAGTAGGGGCGTCTCAAGCTATAATGGTCTTTTTTATTGGCAGGCAACAGGATGGAGCTATGCGAAGCTGCTATATTTGCTTAACACTTGTGTGAAAAAATGAAACAGATTAAGTATACCCACGGAGAAGTTGTGAAACATCGATACACCATTGAACAAGCCAGAATACTATTGGATATTTTGAAATACCATAACGCATCCACGATGCTGCCTTCGTTCCATCAGGTCAAGAAGGAAGCGCTTGATGAAGCACTGGATAAGCTGAGGTTGGAGTTGTCCGATTTTATCGCGACGGATGACGGCCTGGGCTTTATCGTCCCTATCAGGGATGAGAAGGGTTTGATTTAGTTTGGCTGTCCGCTTTTAAAACCACATCGCATAACGCAGGGAGTACAGGCGGTTCCGGCTTTTTGGCTGCGGGAACCGGCGTTTTGGCTTCCTCTGAAAACCACCAGGCCAACGACGCATCGCAGCCATCGCTAACAGGTAGTGGTTCTTGTCCTGCGCAGTTTTTATTGTTCAACGGGCACTTGAGGCGCACATGGAAGTGGTCGTCATGTCCCCACCACGGACGAATTTTTCTTAACCAGTCATGGCCCGACTTGCGAGTGCATAACAGGCGCTTGACGCTGGGGTTGACGAAGATGCGGTCTACATCGGGTCTGCGCGCCGCGGCCTCAAGAATTTTCTCATGAGCCGGTGACCACCGGCTGTCATCAATAGCATCCGACTGGGCGGCAAGAACAGAGGGTGCGCTCCAGGTTTCGCGCTCATTAAATTCCAGGCTTCGGATTTCGGCTTGTTGTGACAGCAAATACCAAATATCGACATCGAGCCCGGTTTGATGGCTGCGATGCCCGCTTAGGGTCGGGCCGCCGCGGGGTTGCCCCAGATCGCCGATCAGCAACACACCCCAGTTTTGCAGATGCGTGGTCTGCGCCAGGCTTTCGATAAAACGTATCAAGTCTGGATGACCGTAAGACCGGTTGCGGGAAGGGCGCATCAATTGATAACCTGTGCCGTTGGGAGGTAGCGAGACCGCACCGCTCAAACAACCGGCGGTATAAGAGCCGATGCTTTGGGCGCTGTCGCCGATTTGCACAGCTTGATGGATCGTTGCCCAGTTATTTGCGGCAGGGGCTGAAGAGCATCCTAATAAAACACCCAACAACAAGATAAATACTGAGAATTTCATTTTAAAGTTGATGGGCGACCGAATGGTCGCCCGTGCTGCATAGTTTATTTCTTAACCGGCGCTGATATGTCCAGAAAGTGCTTGGAATTATCAGTAACAGGGGCTGAGCCGGGCTTATTGCTGCTGGTTGTGGCAGGTGCTGCAAGATTGGTTTTTGTTGTGCCTGTGCCTTCAGTCGTGGCATCCGCTTCCAGTTGGAGTTCATCTTCTTCAGGAACATTGCCGTCATGGAGCAGATACTCGCGGCGCTGCTGGTAAGAATTTTTGATAAAGGAATAACGATCGACAGAGGCTTCATCAACGATCTTTTCAGTCGTCATCAAATCGGAGCGGGTATCGGTGACGTCAACCGTTTTAGCTCCAGCATTGACTGCGCTAACGACAGCGCTGCCACCTGCCAGTGCAAAGGTATAGGTAAGTGGATTCATTAAAGCATCGCCAACAGCTCCGGCGACTTCTCTAGGTGAACTGGCGCCCAGAAACGGTACCACCAGATAGTTACCCGTTGGAACGCCCCAGAAGCCTAGCGTTTGCCCGAAATCTTCATTATGTTTGGGCAGGTCAATCATTTTTGCTACATCGATAAAGCCCGCTACGCCAGCTGTGGTGTTAATCAGAAAACGACTGGCATCCATGCCGCCTTGCGCCATTTTAAGCTGCATAAAATCATTGAGGGTTACACCGATGTCGTTCATGTTACTGAAGAAATTGGATATGCCGTCATCAACGAATTTAGGGGTTATCCACTTATAGCCTTTCGCCATGGGCTTTAAAATCGCCTTGTCCAGATCGTCATTAAACTCTTGGGTGCCGCGATTCCAGCCTTCCCATGGGTCTAGCTCGTTGGTCTTCGCGGTACTCGCACAACCTGCAAGTAGGCTTGATATAACCAAACTGCTCATTAATAAACGAGTGTTGACGGTGGATTTTTGCATACTCATGGTTTATCTCTATTTACAGGGTGTTGAGGTGAAATGAAAGTCTGTCTCGGACAGTTATTATAGTTTTGCGCGATTATATCAGAAATTATATTTTTAAAACCTCATTGATTTTGCATCTGCCTGAGTATCCAGTTTTGCCGTCTGAGTAAATAATTTGATGGCTGCGCAGCCCGCAGCAGTATTGGATTAGGCAAGGTTGCCGCCAATAATGCCGCCTGAGATCGACTGATTTGGTTGGCGTGGACGCCAAAATAGTGTTGGCTTGCGGCTTCTATGCCGAACAGATGGTCGCCGAATTCAGCGATATTCAGGTAAACCGTCAATATCCGCTCCTTGCTCCACAGTAACTCGATCAGTCCCGTGAACCAGACTTCCAGACCTTTGCGGACAAAACTTTTTGACGGTGTTAAAAATAGATTCTTGGCCACTTGCTGCGAAATAGTGCTCGCCCCCCTAAGACGACCGCCGTCCATGTACACATCGATGGATGATTGTATGGAATGTAGATCAAACCCGGAATGCATGAAAAATCGTTGATCTTCGGCGGCAATAACTGCCGAAGAGGCATGAACCGAGATTTTTTTTGCGCCGACCCAGGAGTATTTAATGGACTTGAACGAGCCGTCGTCGATTAAGTCTTCAACATGTCGATACACCATAAACGCCGAGGTTGGCGCAGGCACCCAGCGCAACAATAGGCACAAGCCGACCGATGAGGCGAGAAAGGTGAACAGCAAATAAAGCGCAGCCTTGCGCAGTATTTCCTTGATGGATAATGAGCGGGAACGGTTGTAGCTGGAATAACGGGATGGTCTTGCCAAGGTACAAAGATTGTTAAGGGTGGCTGTTAGCTTAGGCTGGTGCATTGGCGTATATAATAAAGCTTTAGCCAGGGTTTGAATAGCTGCGAACAATACTGTCTAACTTTGATAGGTGAAAGTATATAATATTACTTCCCCGCACAGATTTGATCCAACACATGAAACTCCGATACCCACTGATTGCTATTTTACTACTGGTGACCTTAAGCGGCTGTATGCCGATGACTTATCCGCCCGGAGCAAAAAACAATACCCCGCAACTTGGCGAGAACATTTTCCTGACCGAAGACGGCGCAAATTTGCCGTTACGGCATTGGCTGCCGAAATCCGAACCACACGCGGTGATTATCGCGCTGCACGGGTTTAACGATTACAGCCGTTTTTTCGATAAGCCGGGAGAATATTTCAGTAAACAAGGTATAGCCTGTTTCGCTTACGATCAACGCGGTTTCGGCATGGCTCCAAAACGCGGATTATGGGCGGGGGGCGAGGCCTACACTAAAGATTTGCAAGCCTTGGTGCGACTGGTCAAACAACGCTACCCGAAACGGCCGATTTATTTGCTCGGCGAAAGCATGGGCGGCGCGATAGTTATGACTTCCATGAGCCAAGCGGATATGCCGGAAGTCGCAGGTATTATTCTCGCGGCCCCAGCGTTGTGGGCCAGATCAACCATGCCATGGTATCAAACCAGCTTGCTTTGGACACTGGCGCACAGCCTGCCGTGGCTGACCCTGACAGGGAAGGGCGTCCACGTCGTGCCATCGGATAACATCGAAATGCTCAGAGCTTTGGGCCGTGATCCGTGGGTAATCAAGGCGACCCGCGTGGAAACCGTGTACGGATTGACCGATTTGATGGATGCGGCATTTAACAGTGCAACCTTGCTACACGGAAATACCCTGATGCTGTACGGCGAAAAAGATGAAATTATCCCCAAAGAGCCGACCTATGAGTTCCTGCAGCAATTTCTTACAGCGGATGCAGCCAAAAAAACCGTGGCGATTTATCCGCAGGGCTACCATATGCTGCTGCGCGATTTGCAAGCGCCCACCGCATGGAATGACATCGCCGCCTGGATTAATACCAGCCCTGACAAACTTCCGTCGGGCGCGGATAATCGAGCACGAGAATTGTTAAGCAGTCGATTAAAGGATTTGTAATATTTTTCCCCTTCAAATCATGAATTTCAATGGTGTTATAAAGTTGCGGGGGAAAGTGATCCAGCAATAGCGGATTAATCCGAAAAGTTAAGTCCAAGGGAGGGGACGAATAGCCACTCCGCTTCAGCAGTAAAAAATGTTTTAACATCGTCAAATAGCTGCCCTGATTGCCTTTCAGGCTAAGCACGCAATCATTACCTTTTCTATGTGTGCGACACCGCACCGACTCTAAGAAATTTATTCAGTAAGATTTTTATCGCCTTGCATCATTATGTTTTTTGACAGCATGTTTGAATGTAAGCCAAAGCTAATCTTCGAGCGGGCTCATGCAGCGGATATTTCCTCGACTGAGGAAGCATCAGTAAAAACCTAAGCTTGATGATGCTATTACATGTAATCAAGAAATAATCACATAGGAGTTTTATTATGCATAACATTAAAACACTCGACACATTACTGAAAGATGAGCTATCGGCAATGGAAACTTATCATCAGGCTTTGGATAAGCTTCGGGAAGATGCCGCATTGGGCGAATCGGAGTATTTAATGCCAATTTATGAGGGGCATAAATATGCCGTTTCCAGTTTACAGGCAGAAATCCGTCAATTGGGAGAGTCTCCCTCTGAGGGCTCGGGAGCTTGGGGTGCTTGGGCAGAACTCGTCCTGGGAGGTGCAAATTTGCTGGGTAAAACAGCGGTACTAAAGACATTGCAGGAAGGAGAAAAAAGTGGCGCAGAGGATTATAACAAGGCGCTGCAAGATACCGAGCTGCCCTCAGATATTCGTTCTTTGATTGAAACGAAGCTGCTGCCCGCCCAGCAATCGCATATACGCACTTTGGATCGGCTTTTGGATGCGGCTGCTTAGGCTTTGCAGTCTTGGTTAGCATTTTTTAAATGTTGTCAGCGTGGATCATCAATTGTTCACGCTGTCTTTATTCACTGCGCTATCTGACCTAAACGTTAGCAGATAAATTAAGGAGTTCCAGCATGCTTTCAACTGTACCTGATGTGATTTTTAAAACACGTGTTCGCGACGAAAGTATTGGTGGCGAGAACCCATTTCGTTGGCAGGATGTCAGCACCGATGACATCTTTAAAGGAACAAAAATTGTCGTTTTGGCGCTTCCCGGCGCCTATACACCTACCTGTTCAAGCAAACATTTGCCTGGATTTGAAGCCAAATATCAGGATCTCATTGAACAGGGTATTGATGAGGTTTACTGCCTGAGTGTTAATGATGCCTTTGTCATGTATCAATGGGGCAAGCATCTGGGCATCAAGCAGGTAAAAATGTTGCCCGACGGAAACGGCGATTTTACCAAGGCAATGGGTAAGCTGGTGAAAAAAGAGAACGTTGGTTTTGGCAGTCGTTCATGGCGCTATTCAATGGTTGTCGAGGATAAAAAGATTATCAAATTATTCAGCGAACCCGGCCAGGTTGATAATTGCCCTGATGACCCATTTTCTGTGAGCGATGCCGATACCCTGCTGGATTATTTAAAACAGAATAAATGAGCCTGTATTGCCCTTAATCCCATTTATAAAGGGGAAACTCCAATGACTCAATACGATTATGACCTGTTTGTAATTGGTGCAGGTTCTGGAGGCGTGCGTGCAGCACGCATGGCATCGGGTCATGGTGTAAGGGTAGCCATTGCTGAAGAGCGTTATTTGGGCGGCACCTGTGTCAATGTGGGCTGTGTGCCCAAAAAACTGTTTGTCTATGCCTCCCAATTCCAAGACCAATTCGACGCGGCAGCGGGTTTTGGCTGGACGGTGGGCCAGTCAACGTTCAACTGGTCAAGCTTGATCGCAAACAAGAATCAGGAGATTGAGCGGTTACATGCTGTCTACAACAATCTGCTGCAAAAATCGGGTGTCAGTATTATCAATGGCAGGGCAAATTTGCGTGATGCTCATACTGTTGTCGTCGCCGGTACAGCATACAGCGCCGAACGCATACTTATTGCCACTGGGGGCAGGCCGTCTGTTCCCGACATACCCGGCAAGCAACACACCGTCACATCGAATGAAATGTTTTTCTTAGATCAATTGCCCAAACGCATCATTATCGTCGGTGGCGGCTACATCGCAGTGGAATTTGCCTGCATTCTTCATGGCCTTGGTGTGAATACCACAATTTGTTATCGTGGAGACAAACTACTTCGTGGTTTTGATGAGGATATACGTGATTTCTTGGCCCATGAAATGATCACGAAAGGTATTAATATTCTTTTCAATACCGATATTGAGGCAATAGAAAGCGCAGGCGATTGCTTCGCAGCACGGCTTATAGATGGCGGCAAAGTGAGCACAGACCTGGTTATGTATGCCACCGGTAGAACACCGAATTCAACCGGATTTGGACTGGAAGCGCTTGGCATTGAATTGGACGATGAGGGTGCAGTTAAGGTTAATGACGACTATCAAACCAATGTGCCGTCAATCTATGCGTTGGGTGATGTGACTAACCGGGTCAACCTGACGCCGGTAGCCATCGCAGAGGGCATGGCTCTGGTGAATAAGTTGTATGCCAAGCAACCGAGACCGGTCGATTATGACAATATTCCCACAGCTGTTTTCAGTCAACCCGCTATTGGTACGGTCGGTCTAACCGAAGCACAGGCGCGCGAAAAATACCCGGACATCGACATTTACCTTACCAGTTTCACACCCATGAAAAACACCCTCTCCGGTATGGATGAAAGAACCCTGATGAAGATGATCGTGGTACGCAGCACGGACCGGGTTGTCGGCATGCACATGGTTGGGCCTGACGCCCCTGAAATTATCCAGGGTATGGCCGTTGCCATTCGAGCCGGTGCGACTAAGGCGGTCTTTGATTCTACTATTGGCATACATCCTACGGCTGCCGAGGAATTTGTTACGTTGCATGAGACTGTGGGTTAAGTAACTTTAAATGTCCGGCAACGAAAAGATGTTGCTAGATCTACAGCTAGTTAACGCTAATAATCAGCCATCCGAAAAGCGCGCAGCAGTTTTCGGGGCGACTGGATGAGTTTGTTGGGCTTGCTCGCACCTTCGGTTAGAAAACCAAGTTGTTTGAGTCGGATTTTAACTACGCTACGAGAAACATTGAATTCATTCATTATTGGCGTCGTAACCGCGAAAAATGCATCTACGTTGCATCGTTGTTCGTCTAGATACAGCAGACCATGCCCACGGTCAACAAGTTGGAGCTTTGCGGTTTCTAAGAAGAATGACTCCATTAAATGGTCAGCCGGGAGTAGCAAACATGAAGCGAAATAGTTTGCTTGCCATTCCATGCGTACGATATCCTTTATTCCAATTTCTCCAGGATTTTCCAAATTAACATCTGATTCATGACATGCCTCCCTCTTCATGTATCTTTGGTGTTCAAGCAAGAAGTGTCCAAGCTCATGAGCTAAAGTAAATCGCGTTCTTGACAAAGCTCCGGTCTGCCTTTCATCGATCTTAATCACAGGTGGATTAAACGAGATTATCCCGAAGACTCCCTTAGCGAGCGACGAGCCACGCCGCACTTCTAGACCTCTTTCGGTTAACAAAAATTCACAGATTTCATCAAGCGGAATAGCTCCACCCGAGTATTTTGCCTTTTGCAAGGCCTCTAGGCAGAGTGCTTCTATTTCATGGCTTTCCTTGTAAGGCACCAAGCGCGAGTTGGGCTGAAGACCACGTTCTATATCCGCAAGTGCCTCCGTCTGGACCTCGTTAGAGTCAATCCTAACTAGCCGAGAGAAAAATTGGTTCAACGAGTTTGTGTAAGTATCACCAGTAAAGCCGTAGCAATCGAAATATCTGCTTACGTAATCTTGGAAGTGCAATCCTTGATGGGCGCTAGATGAGTCTGATTTAGCTGTGCTCCATGGCATCGCACTTGACGGCGAGCGCGTAAGTACCCAATCGAGCTTGTCTCTATCGAAATAGCGCAGTAAACCCATACCTTTTGAACGGGCAAAATTGAATGCACCTTCTTGAAATGCGTTTGTTGAAACGACTATAGACTTGGTGTTAGAAGGGGAAATTTGCTCTGTCTTAGCAAAGAACTCTTCGACATCATCCACTGGGACTCTGTGGTCATAGTTCTTGCATTCAATCAGCACTAGAAGGGAATAGGTGTCCTGTCCAGGATGCGTTATTTCTATGGAAAGATCAAAGACTATTTCTTTTTCTCTGTCTTTCGAATAATAACCCTTCTTTTTATAAATTTGGCAACACTCTCTCTTTGCGAAGAATCGATCTTCTGAGATCATCTCGAAAAACAAAGTAAAGACTTCGTTTTCCAGTTTGTTTCCTTTAGCGGTCGTATCCATGGCAGTTCTTATTGATTTTTAGCTGCCCAACGTGGAGCTAAGGGGCTCCGCACTCTTGCGGCGTCCCGTTTGAAAGCAGGGCGGCAGGATGTGCCGACGTTAGGAGGCGCATCGATCAAGTTATTGAATGTTATCAATATCGTGGTATTCATTATTCCCCCAGTTTTATATCGTTCCCACGCTCCGGCGTGGGAATGTAGTCTCAGACGCTCCAGCGTCGACGTTACCACGAGTCAATCTCTATCAATCCCGCTAATCCCGCATAATTTGCGGCGCTTGAATAGCGCCAATGCTCAGGCAAGTTCACATAGCCGCGTTTCACAGGATTAGTATGGATGTAATCTAATTTCTCCCGCATCATTGCTTCGCTAAATACCAGCTCAGCATGAATACCCTCTTGCCAGAATTGATACTTCCGGTCTGCTTTGTGCGCCCGTTTGAAAAAACGTAAATGCGTCAATAAGCGCTCGACATGCTTTGCTTGTAAATGGTCGATAATCTGTCGTGCAGTATATGCCTTGAAACTGTTCACGCATTTGTTCAGGTTTTTTGCTTGGGCTATAAAATGTAAATGGTTTTCTAAAATAACGTAACCGTAAAGTTGTAAGCCTTCGTGTTCTCTTTGGTAGCGCCAGCAGTCGAGTATCATATCGTTCCCACGCTCCGGCGTGGGAATGCAGTCTTAGGCGCTCCAGCGTCGACGTTACCACGAATCAATCTCTATCAATCCCGTTAATCCCGCATAATTTGCGGCGCTTGAATAACGCCAATGCTCCGGCAAATTCACATAACCGCGTTTTACAGGATTAGCGTGGATGTAGTCCAATTTCTCCCGCATCATTGCTTCGCTAAAGACCAGTTCAGCATGAATACCTTCTTGCCAGAATTGATATTCCCGGTCTGCTTTGTGCGCCCGTTTGAAAAAACGTAAATGGGTCAATAAGCGCTCGACATGCTTCGCTTGTAAGTGGTCGATAATCTGCCGTGCAGTATATGCCTTGAAACTGCTCACGCATTTGTTCAGGTTTTTTGCTTGGGCTATAAAATGTAAATGGTTTTCTAAAATAACATAACCGTTCGGGGAGTCGCTATTTTTGCGAAAGCTTTTATGGGCATCCCTGCCCAACAAGCGGCAAAAGCTACGCGACCGCTAATGCCTGCGGCTGCCCCAGCCGTCCTGCTTCTTTCGTTGGATACCCAACAAGGGGTATCCAACATCATTCTCGCAATGACTCGACGCGATTTCGGAAAGCCTGCATTTTCACTACGCAAAAAACGCTTCGTGAAAACACATGCCCTATCGCTTCTGGGGACTACTCGACTCCTGTCTCGCAGCGAGAGTTGTAAGCCTTCGTGTTCTCTTTGGTAGCGCCAGCAGTCGAGTATGATTTGTACGGTCTCAGGTCGCGTGAAAACAGGTAGCCATTCCAAGACTGTACAGGTCATGAAATGCGGTTTATCGGGTTCGGTTATTGTATAGCGGCTTCTTCCCATATTTATTTTTTAGCGCTGCGGTTCAGTGGGGCGGGACGCTGGAGCGTCCCGGACTGCATTCCCACGCTGGAGCGTGGGAACGATAAAATCAAACTCGGCTCAACGCTGCTTGCGTTTACGCCAGATATAGAACCCTGTGGCCATTAACAGCAACGGTATGACTATCAAAAAGCCAAAGCCGATGATGGCGACGCTGATCTGGCTTAATTGCAGGCTTTTATCGGTTGCGATTTTGGCCGGGATGTCGATAAATCGGTCGTCGTGGATCAGCCAGTTGATCATTCTTAAGCCCATGTCCAGGTTGCCGACATTGCCGAGATAGGCGTTGGATAGGAAGTCGCCGTCGCCGACAACGACGATGCGCTGTTCTACGAGCCTGTCCTGAGCTTGTCGAAGGGGCTTGCCGGCCTGTCCTGAGCTTGTCGAAAGAACCTGTCCTGAGCCTGTCGAAGGACGGGTCAGCGCATAAGCAAAGGCAAGCGGGCCTTGTTTTTCGTCGCCGTCGGCATCGAAAACAATTTTTCCTGCTATCGGGCCGGTTTCTGTCCATGACTGCGATGCGCTTTTCAGTAACTCCACGGGTTGAAAATCGGTTTCATCGCCGATTTCCAGCGCGGCGGCAACCGGATAAACGGTTATGGGCTGAAAGCCCTGGGTGATCGGATGCGGCAGATAGTCGCTGGCGAGCACGAAGCTGGGATCGTTGATGCCGTAAAGCGTGGATTTGCTGTCTACCAGGGTTCCCGGCAACTGACGCAAACCTAGGAGCTGTTCAATAGCATCCAGATGGTGGTTGCCCGGATCTGTTAACAGCAGCAGGTTGCCGCCTTGCCGGATATAGCGTTTGATCAGTTCAAGTTCAGCGGGTAGCAATGATACGGCGGGGGCGGTAAGCACCAGCAATGCGGAGTTGCCTGGAATGTCCGGCATGGTCGCCAGATCGAGGGCTTGAGCCTTGATTTTGCGGCGCTCCAGTTCCTTGCCGAATTGGCCTAAATCGAAATTGGCGATGCCGTCCGGGGCTCGCTCGCCGTGGCCGGTCAGGAAGGTGACCCAGCGTTCATCGGCGTTCGCCAGTTGCAGCAGGGCATTGGTCAGGGATGATTCGTCGATGAAGTTCAGTTTTTCGCTGCGGCCCTGATATTCGACAATAATAACGCCTGCCGCATCTATATTCAGTTCGCGGGTTTTTTCCGGCTGGGAGTCGGGATCTATAAAGGTCAGCGCCAGATCGGTTTTATGCCGTTTATAGCGGGCTACCAATTGGGCAATCTGGCTTCTTAGCGACGGGTCTTTTTTAATGTAGGCGGTGAGCTGTATCTTATCGGGCAGCGATTTCAGCAGTTTTTGCGATGCCTGGGACAGGCTGTTGCTGCTGTTTCTGGTTATGTCGGTTTCAGCGCTGTAGCGGGTGCTTAACCAGGCCAGTGAGCCGAATATACACAATAAAGCCAGGGTGATGAGCCCGTTTTTAAAGCGGATTTGCTGGTGTTTATGCGGCGATATTTTCATTTTTGCAACCGGTCGTTATCGAGGCTGCGGATGCTCAGCGCGATGAAGGTGGCGGTAAACAGTAAAAAATAACTGACATCGACCGTGCTGATCAGGCCGCTTTGGATGTTCTGGAAATGTCTGAGAATCGACAGGTATTCAAACAGTTCGCTGCGTTGATCGTTCATGCCGACCGACCAGTCTAAAATCCACAATAGCAGCAACATACCGAAGGTGCCCATCGCGGCAACGGTAGGGTGCCCGGCGACGCAGGACATAAACAGGCCGATTGCGGTAAAAGCGGTAACCAGCAGCAACAGGCCTAAGATATTGGCAAACAGTTTGCCCAAATCCAGCTCGGCACCGGACAGCAAAGACAACGGCATCAGGGTGATCAGCGCAATGATCAGCAGCATCAGTCCGAGTATGCCTAAATACTTGCCGAGTATGATGTCGATATTGGAAACGGGAGCCGACAGCAGCAGGGATAAGGTCTTATTGCGGCGCTCTTCGCATATCAGGCGCATGGTTAATAACGGCGTGACCAGTAAAAGAATAATGCCCGCGTTGCCGAATAACGGCGGCACGATAATGTCGGTCAAGCCGGGCGCGCCTTCAATGGAGGCCAGTTTGGGCTGGAGCGCGGTGAAGGCTTCAACCTGGGTTAAAAACAAGAACGCCAGGATGAATTGCAGGATGGCTAATATCGTCCAGGCCATCGGCGATAAAAACAGGGTTCTGAATTCGCGGGAAGCAATTGTTAAAATCATGGTGATTACTCGGTTGAAGAAATAGAACGCAGATGACGCAGATTAAACCGATTTACGCGGATTTTTTAAATCAGTATTTATTAGTGTTACGGGTGTTCTATTTCAATATGGGTTAAATAACCACAAAAAATCTTATTAAATCATAAACAATCTGCGTCATCTGCGTTCCATTGGTTTATAGCAATAAATCAAACTCATAACTCGCGATGCTCTTTGGTTAAGCTGATGAAAATATCTTCCATCGACCTTGTTACCGGAGTCAGTTCCTGTAGCCCCCAGCCGGCGGCAATGATCTGTTCGGCAATTTGTTCGGTGGGATTGGCGATTACGCTGTGGTGAATTTTGATCCGGTTTGCTGAAATGCTTTCGATAGAGCTTACGCCGGGGATGGTCAATAAGCTGTTAATATCGGGTGTCAGCCGGGTAGCGACTTGCAGCGTGCCGCTATCCATTTGCCGGTTAAGTCCGGCTATGGTTTCGTTCAAGATCAGCTGGCCTTGATCGATGATTTGCACATGGCTGCAGGACTCCTGCACTTCGGTCAGGATGTGGGTGGACAATATGACGCCGTGATCCTGTCCCAGTTCCCGTATCAATGCGCGGATTTCCCGGATTTGAATCGGATCAAGGCCGACCGTCGGTTCATCCAGCACGATGACTTCAGGATTGTGCAAGATGGCTTGAGCAATGCCGACGCGCTGCTGGAAGCCCTTGGACAGATTGGCGATCAGCCTGTCGGCGACATCGGTTAAGCCGCAGCGCTCTTGAGCCCGGCTGATGGCAGCAGCGACGGCGCTTTTGGCGATGCCGTGCAGTCCGGCGCAATACAGCAGAAATTCCTGCACGGTTAGTTCTTTGTACAGCGGCGGCGTATCGGGCAGATAGCCCAGACTCAGTTTGGCGGCTTTGGGCTGATCCAGCAGATCGAAGCCGTTGATTTTAATTTGCCCGGCGCTGGGTGCGAGATTGCCGCACAGCATCTGCATGGTGGTGGTTTTACCCGCGCCGTTGGCGCCTAAAAAACCGAGCACTTCGCCTTTGGCTAAGGTAAAACTGACATCGTTAACAGCGCAATGTTTGCCGTAATAACGGGTCAGGTGCTCGGCTTCGATGAGGGTGGTCATGGTAGGGCTAAAGCTTTTTTAGCAGGACTTGTAACTCGGCCTGGATTTTTTTGCGATAGAACAGGAATTTCCAGCGGGTGCCGCCGCATTGTTTCCAAAGAATGGCCGAACGTATCCCGGCCAACAGGCAGGCGCGTATTTTATTGACGACGTCGGGTTTGGATAAATATTCCTGCTCACCGTTGACCATGATTCTCGGTTGCAGGGTGCTGATGGTGGTGTGGTAAATGTCGCCGAGATTCGCCAGTACATTTTCGTGCAGTAGGCCAAAATGTTCCGTCTGGGCCTGGGCGCGATCAATTCCGGTAAAAATGGTTTTGAGCATGGCCGGTTGCTTGGATAGCTGATTTTCCAGGAAAACCAGCGAGGCGGCATAGCGCGCCTGTTCGGGGTTGGCGATTTTGAGGCCGGTCATTTGATCGCTGAGCTGTTCAAGTCCCAGCTTAAGGCCGGATAAGCCGCCGAAGACATTTTCTACGCCATGCTCATCGCTTACAAAAAGGCTGCCAATGCTGGCCTCAAAGGCTGTCGAATCGGCGGTGCCGGTTGTTGCCAGTTGTTGAACCAGCGCCGCAGCTTGGGCAATGCCGGCAAGAGCGACAGTTTGATTGGTGATTGTATTTAACGGCATAGTTAATTTATATTACCCATAACGTCTTTTGCCCAGTTTATGCTTTTAATATAAGAATTGCCAATAATGGATTGGTCAATATCCCTAAATGAGATTGATGAAATATCCCAATGTTCATAACTGATAACGCATTTAAGCGCTTCTCCGCCCAGGCCGTCTTTATGCAAAATCGCGGAAACAATATTATCGGCCAAAGGCAATTGGTCGAGTGCTTCATTCAAGGGCATGTCCAGTAAGCTATCCAGATTGGATAAGATACCAATCAGGAAGAAATTGTCTGATTTATCGCCACTTAGGCCAGCCAACTCTTCACACATTTTGCCGCGGATCAATGCGTTTTGCATGACTGCTTCCGGCTTGTTGGATAAAGACGCCAGCGTCAATATGTTTATCCAACGCCTTATTTCCTTTAGCCCCAGATAGGAAATAGCATGGTTAATGGATGAGACTTTATTGGGCAGGGCGAAAAATGCGGAATTGATATAGTGCAGTAATTTATAGCTGAGTCCGACATCCAGGGATATGATTTTATTCAGGTCATCAAATTCAATATCCGGGTTGTTAACAGTATTTAACAATTGAATAGCTGCTGTTTGATTGACGCTCACGCGTTTGCCGGAAACTACATTGGGTTTGTTGAAAAAGAAACCCTGGAAATAATGACAGCCCAATTCGAGGAGGTATTGATATTCGGCATATGTCTCTACTTTTTCTGCGAGCAGTTGTACGTTGTAGGGCGCCAGTCGTTTGATCAGCTCTCGTGTTTTGGACTCGCCCATTTCCAGAACATCCAGCTTGATAATGTCGGCAAATTCGACCAGCGGCGTCCATTCAGCAGAAAAGACAAAGTCATCCAAAGCAATGATATAGCCGATTTTTGACAGCTCTTTTAAGTTGGCGACGATTCTTGCGTCAATTTCAACATTTTCGAGTACTTCAATAACAATCCGGTCTTTAGGGAGGTGTAAAGGCGTTTTGTCCAGGATGTTTTGCGTCGTAAAATTGATGAAAGCTTTATGCGGCCCGACTATAGTGTTTAGCCCCAGCTCCAAAATAGTATCGGTGATGACTTGATTAGTTGCTTGTGTAGCACCCTCCTTATGATTCAGGTCAAAATCATTGCCTCTAAAAAGGAGTTCGTAGGCGTAAATATTCAGCTTCTGATCAAAAATCTGTTGCCGCCCGATTATAATGTCTGCCATCTTAATTACTTGAGGTGTTAAATTTAAATATTTGTAGGCGTCAGGTTAACATGAGCATAATCCTGCATATAAGATGAGTTTTATACCATGATTATCGGCTATCAGTCGAGTATGATATGGGTATTAGTGTAGAGAGATGTTGCAATGCAAGGACTCTCCCAATTTGAGGAGAAAAAAATGACTGAATCTGTATCATTAACCGTTATCGGCATGAAATGCGGTGGCTGTGAAACCAATGTAACCGCTAAACTCAAAGCCATTGAGGGCGTGCTGTCAGTTAGCGCATCAAGTAAAGACAAGGAAGTTGATGTTGAATTCGATGCCGGAAAAACCAGCCTGGACGCCATCACTGACGCTATTATTGAAGCGGGTTTTACTGTAGAGACATCATAACGCATAGGGTGATTTTATGACTACAAAGACTTCCGACGAATTGCGCTTATCCATTTTAGGCATGAGTTGTGCCGGATGCGTCAGCGTCGTTGAGGGCGCTTTGGCGGCAGTTGACGGTGTGACCGAGGTCAGCGTCAATTTTGCCGATCATTCCGCCGTGGTTAAAGGCCATGCCGACCCTGAGCTATTAAAGCAGGCCGTTAAAGCCGCCGGTTACGATGCGGCGGTAATGGAAGGTTTTGAAGATCCTTCCGAACAGGAAGAGCAGGAGTTGCAACGCTATCGTAAGTTGATGAAAAAAGCGGCTGTGGCGGCTGTCTTTGGGCTGTCGCTGATGCTGGCCGATCATTTAGAGTGGCTGCCGGAAATCGGATCGTCAACAGGTTTGTGGGTCTGGCCGGAGATCGCCCTGATCACCTTAAGTATCCTGATCTATTCTGGCTGGCATTTTTACAGCGGCGCGTATAAGTCGTTAACGCTGGGGCAGGCCAACATGGATACTCTGATTGCGCTGGGCACCGGTTCGGCGTGGCTGTATTCCTGTATTGTTATCGATTATTACGACACCCTGCCATCCCTGGCGAAACACGCTTATTTTGAAGCCGCTGTGATGATACTGGCCTTTATCAATCTGGGTTCCGGATTGGAAACACTGGCCAGAGGTAAAACTTCCAGCGCCATTCGGCAATTGATCGGTTTGCAGCCGCGTACAGCGCGCGTGATTAGAAATGGCGAGGAAACCGATGTTGCTATTGAAGAAGTGGGCTTGGGCGAAACGTTAAGAGTTCGGCCCGGCGAGAAAATCGCCGTCGACGGCGTGTTGCTGGAAGGGCATTCCACGGTTGATGAGTCGATGCTGACCGGCGAGTCGTTGCCGGTGGAAAAAACCACGGGTTCGGAAGTGGTTGCCGGAACCATGAACCAGACCGGCAGTTTCTTGTTTACCGCAACCCGTATCGGCCGGGATACCGCATTGGCGCAGATTATTAAAAGTGTCCGGCAAGCGCAAAGCAGCAAGCCTGAAATCGCCCGCTTGGCCGATAAAATTTCCAGTGTTTTTGTACCGGCCGTAGTCGCATTCTCTGTGCTGACTTTCTTGATTTGGTACGCGTTCGGCCCCGATCCATCATTAGGTTACGCCTTTGTGACCTCGATGACCGTGCTGGTTATCGCCTGTCCCTGTGCCTTGGGTTTGGCGACGCCTATTTCGGTGATGGTTGCGGTGGGCCGCGCTGCCCAATCAGGCATTCTGATTCGTAAGGGCGAGGCCCTGCAAACGGCGGGCAAATTGACCTGCTTGATACTCGATAAAACCGGCACGGTAACCGAAGGCAAACCGACTGTTTCGACCGTTGAGGCCATCGGCGATATCAGCGAAGAGCAGCTGTTGCAACTGGCCGCGAGTATTGAATCAGGCTCGGAGCACCCGCTGGCGGCGGCCATTTTGGCGGCAGCCGAACAAAGCCAAGTCAAGCTGGAAAAAGTTAAGCAATTTGAAGCCGTCGCAGGTCACGGGGTGATGGCGATAATCAACGAGCGGCGCGTGTTGTTCGGCAACAAGGCGCTGATGGATGAGCAAGGAGTTAACTACACCCGCTTTAACAACCGGCTGGAAGAGCTGTCGGCTTTGGGGCAAACGCCGATGCTGCTTGCCGTAGACAATAAAATTGGTCGCATCGGTTCCCTACCGATTGCGACACTTCCGCCATCCATGGCAGTCGTCGGCATTATCGCCGTTTCCGACCCGATTAAAAAGGATTCGGCGCATGCGGTGCAATTGTTGAAAGACCAAGGTGTGCGCATCATCATGGTGACCGGGGACAACCCAATAACGGCTCATGCCATAGCCAAACAGGCGGGCATTTTGGAAGTGCGGGCGCAGGTGTTGCCGCAGGATAAAGCCGAGGTGGTTAAAGAGCTGCAACAAGCCGGAGAAATTGTCGGCATGGTTGGTGACGGTATTAATGATGCGCCTGCATTGGCTCAGGCGGATGTCGGCTTTGCAATCGGTACCGGAACCGATGTCGCTATTGAAAGCGCTGATGTGGTTATCTTACAAGGCTCGTTGCTTAAAGTGCCTGAGGCGATTGAATTGTCCAAGGCGACGGTGATCAATATCAAACAAAACCTGATCGGCGCCTTTTTCTATAACACGGTCAGCATCCCGGTCGCGGCTGGTTTGTTGTATCCGTTATTCGGCGTTTTGTTAAACCCGATGATTGCCGGTGCCGCGATGGCGCTGTCCTCCGTAACTGTGGTTAGCAACGCCAACCGCTTGCGCTGGATGAAATTTGCTGAGCGCAAATAGCTTTAGACATAGTGCCTGACATAGTCGCGGACGAATAGCCGCATCGGTGCGTTGCGGAGTTGATATTGTTGGTAAGCCTGATCGACATCTACCGGTGTGATATGGGCGTACACCCCGAAACCGGTTTTTGCGGTGAATTCATCGCTTAATATTTCGATAAACACCGTCCATGATGATTCTGTTGTATTGGTATGTTGAGTTGTCATGGTCGTACTCCTTAAAATGGTTAACGCGATTCGTCTAATTTCCAGCATAATAAGTGCCGTTTTAAGAATATCTTTACATGACGTCAAGTTGGTGTATCGCTATGAATGGTTTCCTGTAGGGGTGACAATAATCCGGCAATTGCTCGCCTTGATTCGTTATCGGCAGTTAGGTCTGTTAAGGGGGGATTGATAGCTGTTTTATCCGTTATAGTATTTATCCTCCGTCCATTTTAATGGATTGTTTCGAATATACTCGATAATATCCAAATAGGATTGTTTGCTACGGATAACGTGTTCGTAATAATTACGTTGTCATAATTTTTGATCAAAGGGCTGCCAGCTTTTTTGCTTTACCCCGGCAATATAATCATTAGTGGCCAACGATTTAAATGCGCCAATAACATCCCCAATCGCCGGGTTGATTTCTGTTGTGGTGGTCTGTTCGATTGGCGATTGTGCAACCGTAGGGGCAATCCCTTGTGGTTGCCCTATATCTGAATGCCCCGGTACTAATTCAATAATGCCATGAAAATGATTCGGCATAACGATAAATTCATTCAATTCAACAGCATGGAAACGGTCAGCCAGTGCAAGCCATTGGTCATGAACCATTTCTCCGGCATTATTTAAAACCATTGCCACATCATCAATTTCGCCAAACAAACACAAACGGTTTTGTACGCAAATGGTAATAAAATACAATCCGCCTGGGAATAATCGTAGCCTTTTAACCGAATCGACCTGCGATGATGAATATTTGGCTTATATTGCATGGGTGCCCCTGTTATTCTGTTTTGGTTCTGGAATATTGTAGGGGCAATCCCTTGTGGTTGCCCCATTCGTGGTTATCCGAATTGTCGCTGTCCAATTTGGTGTTGGTCGATAAATGCCGGGATAATCATGATGATTTTAGCCCATCAGGGGCAACCACAAGGGATTGCCCCTACGAAATGTCGGCATGGCTACTTGCTAGATGATGCCAGCCAATGGGTTTTTGGCTTGGTGTTCTTTTTGAATGGCAATGGTATCAAGTGCCGCAGCGCAGCCGTACCAAGCCAGCAATAAAGCGGCTACCCAAGGCCAGGAATAGAATTGATGTACATAGTTGGCGGCGAAATAAACAATGAATATTCCGCAAATTTCAACACCCAATAAAAATATCCGCTCTTTAGATTCTTTCCAAGATGAAGGCTCAACCAAAAAAAGAATAAACGCCAAAATTCCGCCAGCAATAGCTTGGCATAACATACAGAAGTCTAATCGAGATACAAAACGAATAGGGCTTAAGAAATTGAGTGCTATGTACATTAACAAGACAATCAAAGCGATAACAGTAACTGTTGCGTAGACTCGGTTATCAACAAACCATTGCCAATTTTCCCAACAATACGAACTCATTGAATAAAACGCGGTTACTATTAGCAGCAACGCCATGATCCCGGCTAACATAAAATGCCAACCTGTTTCCGTAGAGTAGCCGACCACCGAGCGCGAGTTCCGCCAGTCTTCCTTTGGCTTACGCTCATAGGATTCAAATGCTTGCAGCAGTTTGCCAAATTGCGGAGGCGTTAGCCCATTCACCAGAACAGTAACGCTTGCTGGTAAGTCATTGGCAGCCTCCAGTATGAGTTTTTTTAGCTGTGCCGCAGGAGCCTTAAGCTGCTCATTGCCTCCTAAATCAAAGACTCGATAAACAAAATCTTCCATTCCATATCGCTTTTTATAGTTATACAAATCTAAGTTCAATTCGCCGAGACGATGCATTTCGGATTTTAGTTCCGCCAGACTTTCACTGAGTGCTAGGCTAGGATTATCTAGCACTTTTTGCACTTTCTCGTTCAATACCCGTACATTTTTCTCTGAACACAACAAAACCGGCAAAGCAATACGCGGATCGACTGCTTGCTTAAATTTAGGAATGATAGTCACTACGTTTTTTATGTTCTGTTCTAGCCGTAACGCGATTCTGCCGGCAATCACCGGCAAAGCGGATTCTTTAGGCTCGGCAAACGGAACCCAAACCCAGTCATGCCAAGCTTGGTTGCGCTGTTGCATGGTTAATTTGAAATGGCGCAGAGCTTCTTCGTTTTCCGGTATCCCGATTAAGCAGGCAAGTTGCCAAGCAGCGGCGATAGTCGATGAATTATCTCCCCAAAGCAAAGGTACCAGCTCCAAGGTTGCTCTCGGTGTAGCAATACCACCCAAGTCCTCCATCGCATTGCGACTTCCTGCTGCTGCCAGCTGGCCCAATGCAAACACGGCTAACTCGCCCATACGTACTAAGGGTTGTCGAACCTCAGGCCGCAGGTCATAATAGATAGCTAGCACTTGAGCGGCCTTGGGCAGATTGGTAAACGACAGCGCGTTAGCCGCAAGTTGCCGCGCTTTAGTCTGCGTGGATTCGGTGAGCACTTGTTCCAGACGCGTCAACATCTGCTGTCCACGCGGCCTAGTGTCGCCCGCCACAGCTCCCAAGGCGCGAGCAATGCTGTCACTGCCTACGCCTTGTTTCAGTTCGCCACAGAAATGTTCGATGGTGTTGTCGGCTAGCTCAGGATTGAGTTGTTTGGCATCTGCCAGGCATTCCAAGCCGGTGATGGCATCGACTTGGTAAACGGCTTTAACGACTTCGGTGCTGTCCACGGCTAAGCCGCACCAGAGTTTGACCGGTTCGCGCCAGCCGTCGGGGTCTAGTTGGTAGGCTTGGATAAGCTCCCGGCCTTTGCCTTGCAAGGCTGAGGCGACAAAAAACTCCTGCAAGGTCAGATGGCCGAATTGGTAACGCTCGCCGCCGTCTATTTCCAATAACAAGCCGCTACGTTCGATAATTTCTTTGAGAATGTTGCTTGCGTCTTTGCCTGCATCCAGATTTAGGCGCGGCAATATGTCTTTTAGCTGGAGCAACACGCTTTCATGGTCAATGCTCCGGCGGTCTTGGTTTTGCTCGTCTGCTGCATGCAGGTACAGAGCCAGATGTTCCAGCACGGCATATTTGTCGTGCGGCTGATAGTGGTTGCGCTCCTGATGCCATTGGCGCAGCAACACATCCGCCGCAAGCTTATAGAACTCGGCGCGTGAATGCGGTAAGACATGCGGCGTATCGGCGTATAAATAGGCAATGATGGTAAGCAGCAGCGGATTTCGTGCCAAGTCTTTAAGCCTAGGCCGGTCTTGCAAGGTGCCTAGCAGTTGATCGACCGATTTATCGACCGGCATGTCGGTTGCCCAGGCATTTAGAAACTGGCGTATTTGCGCATCGGCGAATTCTTTAACCAGCAAGGTTTCGTCAACGACATCGAAAAATTCGTTTTGGTAAACGGCACGGCGGCAGGTGATCACCACCGGACACTTGGGGTGGTTTGCCAATAAGTCTTTAATGGCATTGATGACCCGCCCGCGTTCGCTATAGCTCACCTCGTCCAAGCCATCAAACAACAGCAGCAATTCGCCTTTGTCCAAGGCTTGTTCGACATAATCTTCCGCTCTGGGAAAATCGTTTTGTTCCAGTATGTGTACCAAATGCTGAAGCAGGCTGGTATTTGGATCGGCGGCGCGGTTTAATTCCAATAACACCGGCACGGCCTGAATACCGTAACCATCAAGCCCGTGTTCGGCATAGTGAAAAGCGACATGTTTCATCAGCATGGTTTTACCGGCCCCCGGCTCACCGACCACCATTAACCGCTTGAATCGACTGATGGCTTGCATGGCTGTCATCTGTCCGTCCGGTCACTTGCAAGGGTACAAACACTTCGGCCATTTTTAACGGGCGTGGACGGAACGGAATAGACACCGACTCATATTTTCTAACCAGGGCTTTGCGATAATGCCGCAATGCGGTTTTGCGCAGGAACTTTTGACCGGCAAGACGGCTGTATAACCAATTGCTTATAGTTTTTAGGGTGAGCTTTATTAGGTCGCTGAGGGAATTACGAAAAACCGCCACGATTAAACCGAAAGCACCGAATAGCCAGCCAGCTTCAGGGCGTAACGACGACCAGGATTGCTGTTTGGCTTCCTTGGCTTTGCTGTAGGCTTGCTCGTAAATGACTGCCACTTCTTGCCGCTCGATTCCGGCTTTATTATCGCCATACAAATTGACTGCCAGTCCGGTATCCATAACTTTGTCGTTTTCGACATGGCGCACGGCTAATGCGTTGAGGTCTATTTCAAGTTGGATTTTCGGGGAGGTGGGCGGATTAGCCAGCGGAGTGTTCGGGCAAAAAACGGCTGCTAAACCGAGAATTAACAAAATTGACAGTGCTGGTTGTGAGATTTTCAGGCCAGTTGATCGATTCATGTTGTGAGCACTCAATAGCAAAAATATAAAAGCGGCGTAGTTTGCGTGGAGTGTAACGGAATGAGGGAAGATACGCCACAGGCGGCGTTAGCCCAAAAACTGCGGATAAGACGGTTTTCTAAATGAATGGCAGCAAGTTTGTCATATTGGTTAAGATGGCTATCGTGTAAAAGAAATTACAAAATTATGTTTTAGCCGCTTTCCGTTTAATTCGAGAACCGTAGGGGCAATCCCTTGTGGTTGACCCTGATAGGCTAAAGTCACCTGAGATTTTAGTCAGCGACTAATTGGATCGCGACGATTAGGGCAACCACGAATGGGGCAACCACAAGGGATTGCCCCTACGATAGGATTAATGATCCCGCTGAATAATATAAAGCGATAAGTCGCGTAATAAATCAGCTTCGCTGCCGAAAATACTCAAGTTGTCCAGCGCTTGTTCATGCAGTTCCTGCGCTTTTTGTTTGGCACCGGCCAAGCCCAACAGGGCAGGGTAGGTGGGTTTGTTGTTGTCCTGGTCTTTGCCCTGGGTTTTGCCCAAGGTTGCGGTGTCGCTTTCTTCGTCGAGTATGTCGTCCTTAACTTGAAACGATAAGCCGATGCACTTGGCGTAACTGTCCAGTTTTTTGGCAACATCGGGATCAATATCCGCTTTCGCCAGCGTCGCCATATTGACGCTGGCACGAATCAGCGCGCCGGTTTTGTGGATATGCATGTTTTCCAGCTCAGGCAGGGTCAGGCTGGTGCCGACGGATTCCAGATCGATGGCTTGACCGCCGACCATGCCTTGCGAACCGCTGGCTTTGGTTAACGTGGTGATCATTTTTAGGCGGCCTTCTGCGCTGGCAGTGATGCTGGGGTCATTGGCCAGTATTTCAAAAGCCAAAGCCTGTAGTGCGTCGCCGGTTAAAATAGCGGTCGCTTCATCAAAAGCTTTGTGGCATGTGGCTTTGCCGCGCCTGAGATCGTCATCGTCCATTGCTGGAAGATCGTCATGTATTAATGAATAAACGTGGATGAACTCGACCGCGCAAGCCGGGCCGTCCAATGCTTCAGGCGCTATACCCAGCGTTTTTCCGGTGCAATAGACCAGCATCGGGCGCATACGTTTGCCGCCGTCCAATGTGCTGTAGCGCATCGCCCGGTGCAGTTTTTGCGGCAGTATGTTTTCGCTGGGAAGGCGAGCTTCCAGAGCTCTTTCCACACGGTTTTGACAAAAATCAAGATAGTCTTTTAACGCATTACTCATCGGTAAATGGCTCCAGGGTTTGAGTGCCGTTTTTTTCAATTAGAATTTGAACTTTCTGCTCGGCCTCTTGCAGGGCTTTTTGACAGGTGCGGGTTAAATTAACTCCGCGCTCAAACGACTTTAATGATTCCTCCAATGAAATGTCGCCCTGTTCAAGCTGGCTAACCAGCTGTTCAAGTTCGGCGAGTGAATCTTCAAATAAAGTCGCGGTTTTCTTTTTCGGCATGAGATAAAAATATTTTTAATGGTACGATGTATGAATGCAGGTGCAAGGTTAAAGGTGCAAGGCGAAAAAACCTTGTACCTTTCACCTTTAATCTTGTGCCTCTGTATTATATATGAAATCGAATTGAGAGTGATTAGGAAGTATGAGTAACGAATATAACGCGTCGGCAATTGAGGTTTTAAACGGACTGGAGCCGGTGCGGAAACGTCCCGGCATGTACACGGATACCACTCGTCCCAACCATCTGGTGCAGGAAGTCGTCGATAACAGCGTTGACGAGGCGATGGCGGGTCACGCAACATCGATTGACGTGGTCTTGTATAAAGACGGTTCGGTGTTGGTTAGCGATAATGGCCGGGGCATGCCGGTAGACATTCATCCGGAGCAGGGCATACCCGGCGTCGAGGTGATCTTGACCCAGCTGCATGCGGGCGGCAAGTTCTCCAATAAAAACTACCAGTTTTCCGGTGGCTTGCATGGTGTGGGTGTCTCTGTTGTTAACGCCCTGTCGGCAAAGCTGGAAATAGAAGTCAAAAGGAATGGCAAGATTTACCAGATGGAGTATGCCGATGGCGAAAAACAAACCGAACTGACCGAGACCGGTACGGTCGGCAAGAATAATACCGGAACGTCTATCCGATTCTGGCCCAATGAAAAATATTTCGATTCCAATAAAATATCGGTCTTAAAGCTTAAGCATGTGTTGCGTGCCAAGGCGGTTTTATGTCCTGGCTTGAAAATATCCCTGAAAGTCGATCAAACCGACGAGGAGTATTTCTGGTGTTACCAGGACGGTTTGAAAGAATATTTGCTCGACCGCATCGGCGACATTGACTATAGCCCGGAACAGCCATTCATGGGCAGCATGGCCGCCAATCATGAAGCCGTTGAATGGGGTATCGTCTGGGCGATTGAAAACCCCGCGGAAGTGCTGGCCGAAAGTTACGTGAATCTGGTGCCGACCGCGCAAGGCGGCACCCACGTCAATGGCTTGCGGGCAGGCCTGACCGAAGCGATGCGCGAGTTTTGCGACATCAGGAATATCCTGCCGCGCGGCGTTAAAGTCGCCCCGGAAGATGTCTGGGAAAACTGCCATTTTGTGCTGTCGGTGAAGTTGGAAGACCCGCAATTTTCAGGGCAAACCAAGGAACGCTTAAGTTCGCGGGAATGCGTGGCCTTCGTGTCCGGCGTGGCGAAAGACGGTTTCAGTCTGTGGTTAAACCAGAACCCGGCAGAAGGCGAGAAAATCGCCGAAATCATTATTTCCAGCGCCCAAAAGCGGCTGCGTTCGAACAAAAAAATCATCCGCAAAAAAATCACTTCGGGCCCCGCATTACCGGGTAAATTGGCCGACTGTTCGGCGCAGGATTTATCCCGGACTGAATTGTTTTTGGTGGAAGGGGACTCGGCCGGTGGTTCGGCCAAGCAGGCGCGGGAACGCGATTTTCAAGCGATTATGCCGTTGCGTGGCAAGATTTTGAACACCTGGGAGGTTGAATCCAACCAGGTGATGGCGTCGCAGGAAGTCCATGATATTGCGGTGGCCTTGGGCATAGAGCCGGGTTCCCCTGATTTGCAGAACCTGCGCTACGGCAAGGTGTGCATTTTGGCCGATGCCGATTCTGACGGCAACCATATCGCGACCCTGATCTGCGCCTTGTTTTATCAGCATTTCAAGTCGCTGGTGGAAGCCGGTCATGTCTTTGTCGCTATGCCGCCGCTGTACCGGATCGATGTCGGCAAGCGGGTGTTTTATGCGCTGGATGAAGCCGAAAGACTAGGGGTGCTGGATCGCATTGCCGCCGAAAAACTCAAAGGCCAGATCAATGTACAACGCTTTAAAGGTCTGGGCGAGATGAACCCCAGCCAGCTTCGGGAAACCACGATGAACCCGGATACCCGCAGGCTGGTGCAGTTAACGGTAGCCGAAGACGATGACACCAACGGCCAGCTGGATTTATTGTTGGCGAAAAAACGCTCGCAAGACCGGAAAGTGTGGCTGGAAACCAAGGGGAATTTGGCTGATATAGCTTAATGCAAGGTGTTAAGCAGCCAGTATAAATGCACCACGAGACACGAAGTTTTATTTCTTCGTGCTCTTCGTGTCTAGGCAATTGCTCCTGCATTGCTCTACCTCCTGCGTCCATGCAGTCGTTCGTGGTGAAAGTTTCTTACAGGATTTTGATGTGATCGATTCGCTACCATATTTAAAAGACTCCGATTTCCCTGCCATTACCCGTAACAAACTGGAAATTCTGCAAGTCAACTTAGGGTATTTATGCAACCTGAGTTGCACTCATTGCCATGTCAATGCCGGGCCTAAACGCACCGAATTAATGGATAAAGCCACTGTTGAGCAGGTTTTGGATTTTATCGATAAGCATGCAATTCATACCCTGGATTTAACTGGCGGCGCGCCGGAAATGAATCCGCATTTTCGCTATCTGGTGACCCAGGCACGAGGTCGCGGCTTAAAAGTTATCGACCGCTGTAATCTGGTTGTTTTGTTGGAAAACGGATTTGAAGACATGGCCGGATTTCTGGCAGAAAATCAGGTTGAAATAGTCGCGTCACTGCCTTGCTATCTTAAAGAAAACGTCGATAAACAGCGTGGTAAGGGGACGTTTAACGCCAGCATTAAGGCCTTGCAACTGCTGAATAAGCTGGGTTATGGTCTTGCCAATACCGGACTTGAATTAAACCTGGTTTTCAATCCGCAAGGTGCGACGCTACCGCCTGGGCAACAGGCGTTAGAGCACACTTACAAGCAGCATCTGCATGAACATTATGGCATTGTGTTTAATCATTTATTTGCGATGACCAACTTGCCCATACAACGTTTTGGCAGCGTCTTGCTCAGTACCGGTCGGTTTGATGAGTATATGCAATTACTCAAGGATAATTTTGATGCGTCAAACCTGGACAAGGTCATGTGCAAGAATACCTTGAGTGTCGATTGGCAAGGTTATGTTTATGACTGCGACTTTAACCAAATGTTACATGTGTCGTTAAGCGGCAGTCAAAAAACACATCTGGGACAGGTATCCGAATTAATGGGTAAACCCATAGCTACCCTGCAGCATTGTTATGGCTGTACGGCAGGGCAAGGCAGCAGCTGCGGCGGCGCAATCAACGAAAACGGGTAACTGGAAAAAATAGAACACGGATGCCAAAAGTAGGCGCCTCTAGGCGACACGGATAGGACGGATTTAACCGGATTTTTAAAAGCTAAGACCAAATTGCTTTTAATCAGTGATTATCCGTTTAATCGGTGTCATCCGTGTTCCATTAAAATCATTACAATTATTGGAGGCTAGATGACTATAGAAACCGGAGTTTTAGAGCGTTATTCACAAGGCGCGGAATCGATACAAGCGGATTTATGTTGCCCCGTCGATTACGACCGTAAATTACTGGCCTTATTGCCGAAGGAAATCATCGACAAGGATTACGGCTGCGGCGATCCGTCCCGCTATGTGCAAAGCGGTGATGTGGTGCTGGACTTAGGCTCAGGCTCGGGCAAAATATGCTACATGGCCGCGCAATTGGTAGGTAGCACCGGCAAGGTCATTGGCGTCGATATGAATGACGACATGCTCGCGCTGGCCAGGAAATATCAGCCGGAAATGGCTGAAAAATTAGGCTCTGACCGGGTGGAATTCGTCAAAGGCCAAATTCAGGATTTGGCCCTGGATTTGGCCGCGATGAATCAACATTTGGCCGAACATCCGGTGCGCCGCGCCGAAGACGTGATTGCCTTGCGCGCTTGGCAGGAGCAACAGCGTAAGGAACAACCGTTAATCAAGGACAACAGCGTCGACTTAGTGGTGTCCAATTGCGTGTTGAATCTGGTGCATGACAGCGACAAGGCGCAGTTGATTCGGGAAATATTCCGGGTGGTCAGGCCGGGCGGGCGCGTCGCTATTTCCGACATAGTCAGCGACGAACCGGTGCCGCAACATCTAAAAGACGATCCGCATCTGTGGAGCGGCTGTATTTCCGGAGCTGTGCAGGAACATGAATTCTTGCAGGCTTTTATTGCCGCCGGCTTTGTTGCGGTTAGCGTCGATAAATGGGAGGGTAACCCCTGGCAGGTGGTTGAAGGTATCGAATTTCGATCCGTGACTATTACCGCCGTAAAGCCTCATGATGAACTTTGTGTTGATAAAGGTCATGCGGTGATTTACCGGGGGCCTTTTTCCAAGACCTATGATGATGAAGGTCATGTTTTTATGCGAGGACAGCGGATGGCGGTGTGTGAGCGCAGTTATCATTTATTGACCGGCACGGCATATGCCGACCAGTTTATCGGCATCGCTCCCGTTCAGGAAAAAACGCCGCAAAACTGGTGTCATGCGTCGGGTATGTTAAGAACTGCTGCAGAAACCAAAGGTTCGGCGCATAAAGCGGATAGCGGGCCTTGTTGCTGTTAAGGCGCAAGTAAATAATAGCTAGTCTATGAAATCGTGGGCCGGATACGGAATTTTCCCTGCCTCTAACCTTTTTGCAAGGGCAGTTAGAAGTGAATCATTAAGCATTCCACATGACTAGCAGATGAAATAAGGATGATGTCGCCGAATTCAGGATGTTTGACGCATTTGGCCGCAAGCATTCCTGCATAGTCAACTCTTTCAACTTCATCGTATATATCTTCGGAGATATTGGTGTATTGCTGTATTGTGAGGGGCGTTATCTTTGCCGTTTTCATATGGATAGTCTCCGATAGGTTAAAAGAAATGTGGGCAATAGAGCGAATGGTGCTATTTTGCTCACGTCATGTTCCTTTTTCATTATGGGAGTTCAAATCTAACATACACAAATGTATAAATATAAGTAATGCCTCACACTATTGATAAATAAACTATATTTGTAAATTGCTTCCTTCGTAGTCCTCGGGTGGTTAATGATTGGCTGTTTTCCGAATAAGGGGCAAACACCCTGTAATTCAGCCGATTCCTGCATGATATATATTCCAATCGGTACGAACACCACATAGGATGAGGCACGAAGCCTGTCAAACATGAGCTATCGGCTTCTTTGGGCAACACACTCAAGAGATCAGCAGTATTTATTTCCAAATACTGACAATATTGGTGAAGTCGTCCGTCCAGGGCTTCATGTCGAAATATAAGGGCATTTTTTGCCAGTTGCCGAGTTGGCTTAGCCGCAGCGGTTCCAGTGTCTTGGCGTCTCTTGCCATGACCACCCAATCAGTCGCGACAACCAGCGGTATATCCTGCTGCGGCTTGAATTCCTGAATCAAGGATGACAAGTGCAAGGCTTCCGCGTTAATCGACAACACCTTTTTCAGCGACAAATGACGGTTGGTCATGTGGAATGCCAATATGCCGCCCGGTTTGAGCTTTTTGAAATAAAGCTCCAGCGCTTCCTTGGTCAGCAGATGGGTCGGTACCGAGTCGGAACTGAACGCATCCATGACTAATAAATCAAAGTGCTGATCCGGCTCTTTTTCCAGCGACAAGCGGGCGTCACCAACGCGCATTGCGGCGTTATGCGAGCATTGGCTCAGATAGCTGAAATAGGCAGGGTTGCCGGCAATGTCTACTACCAGCGGATCGATTTCGTACAGCGTCCAGTTCTGTTGGCCTTTGGCATAACAGGCCAAGGCTCCCGCGCCCAGTCCGACGACGCCGATATTCCAGGCTTGATCGTTATTGTCATATTCCTTAAACAGTTGCCCCATAGGCCCAGGACGGCTGTAATAGGTTAGCGGTATTTGGCTTAGGTTTGCAGCCAGACGTTGCGCTCCGTGCTTGGTCGTGCCGTGGAACAGTTCATGATAGTGTTCAGGCTTGCCTTGTTCATCGGTTAACACGGCATCACGCACGGCCAGCACGCCAAAGAAAGTGCGTTCCTGATACAACGTATGCGATGACAGGCCATGCACACCCAGCGCAAGGAAAATAATGGCGCCGGTCATTAATGCGAAGCCGACTGGACGCGCTCTGAGCAGGTAAGTCAGTAGGGTTAGGCCTATCAGGCTGATGACGATGGCATCGAAATACTGGAGTAAATCAGCGACGGTGGCATGAAGAACAACCCCGGCAATAACCAGCAGGGCAGGGGCTATTATTTGCAATAGTAATCCGGTATTCAGCGACAGTTTAAGGCCTGGACGCAGCAGCAAGGCTGCAATAATCATGATTGGGTATTCATACACGGCATTGAATACGAACGGCGCGACAAAGGTGTTGAACATGCCGCCCAACATGCCCGCAAAGGACATGATCAGGTAGAAGGTTGTTAAATGCCGGGTATGCGGTCTTAATTTTGCCAGCTCGCCGTGACAAACCATTACTGCAAAGAAAAAGGCGATCAGGTGCAAAATCAGGTAAGCCCAATAAGGCAAATCGGCCGGATTAATGAACGCGTAGGCGATAAACGGCAACAGGAATATCGGTTGCAGCTTCACCATGAGCGGATGTATTTTGTCGTTCCATTTGGAAAAAACGATAACAAAAGACAGTAAATACAGCGTTAACGGGATGATCCACAGCAACGGCACCGAGGCAATATCGGTGCTGATGAAGTTGGTCAGGCCCAGCAGCAGGCTGGACGGCACAAAGGCCAGCGCCAGCCAGTGTAGTTTGGTGGCTAGACTGAGATTGTTTTTGTTGCTAACTGTTTCTGTGTCCTCGTGCTGTTCGGTTGCCTGCCGGTTTTTCCATAGCGCAAAAGCGCAGCCCGCAATCAGCAGGCAAAGGATCAGATAGCCGACGCTCCAGTAACTCTTCTGGTTAGCCAAGCCTATGTTGGGTTCAAGCAGGAACGGATAGCTCAGCAATGCAATCAGGCTGCCGGTGTTGCTGGCCGCATACAGATAATAAGGGTCATGGCTGGTATGGTGGCCGACATGGGCGAACCATTTTTGAATCAGCGGCGCGGTCGTGGATACCACGAAAAAAGGCAGGCCGATAGCAAGGAATAAAGTCCAGAACAACCAGAATGTTGGGTTGCTGTCTGTCGGCGGGACGGTGTTTTCAGGCAGGGCTAACGGCAGCGCCAAGAAGCTGATCAGTATTAACGCCGTATGGATCTGGATTTGGCGATGCTGACTGTAGCGAGTAGACAGGTAGTGCGCGTAAAGATAACCCAGAAACAAAATGCTCTGGTAAAACACCATGCAGGTATTCCAGACTGCGGGTGAGCCGCCCAGCAAAGGTAATAAAATCTTCCCGAACAACGGTTGCAGCACAAACATCAGCGATGCGCTGGTAAACAAGGTCGCGGCAAATAGGAAGATCAGGGATAAATTGCGGTCAGGTGTGGCTTCTGAATGGTGGCTCATTATTTTTATAGGTAGCCCTTTGGGCTTTTAATTTGTAATACGCTAATGATAAAGCATTTGGTGCGGTATGGGGCAGTTGAAAAACAAAAAAAGCGGTGCGGACTGCGATTTAAAGCCGCGTGGTGTTGAAACGGAAAATGACGTCACGAACGATTGCATGGACAGATATTTGCTCCTGCAATATCTGCATTCACCACATCCCTGAGGATCATGCAAGAGGTAGAGCACCAACAGTAGGCGCTTTAGGCGACGCATAGAGCAGTTGCCGAGACACGAAGTTCACGAAGAAACCCCCCAAGGTAAAAAACTTCGTGCTCTTCGTGTCTTCGTGGTGAAGAATGGGGTTATACGTTTTTGTTACAACGCTACAGCGACCCAAAATAAGCCGCTAATGCTTTAAAATCCGCCTCGGATAAGTTGGCGGTAATGGCATTCATCGTTCCGCTTTTGCGTGAACCTTCCTTGAAGGCTTTTAACTGTTGTACAAGGTATTCAGGGTGTTGTCCGGCAAGCCTTGGGAATTGGCCGTTGCCTTGGGCCGTGGCGCCATGGCAGCCTAGGCACATACTGGCTTTGGCTTCGCCCGTTTTTGCCAATGCCGGATCGCCGCCGGCTTTAGCAGCAGGCTTCTGGCTGGAAAAATAAGCGGCAAGGTTGTTGATGTCTTCATTAGTCAGGTTGGCCGTCATCGCTAGCATCGTAAGAGTGATGCGGTCTCCAGTCTTGTATGCTTTGAGCTGATTGGCCAGGTAGGTCGATTGCTGTGCCGCCAAGGTGGGTGTTTGCGCATTGCTGCTGTTACCTTTTGGGCCGTGACAGGTGGCACAGGGTTCCGCTTTTTGTTCTCCGGCCGCCATATCGGCAGCCGAAACCGGCAATGTTATAAAAACGGCCAGGCAGAAAGATACGATGATGGATTGATGTAGTGAGATCATGGTTCACCTCTTAGGATAGGGTTAGACTATCTATTGCTATCCGTCTGGCGAGCTATCGAAAGAGTCTGCCTTATTGATAGAGGCTTCACTATACAACAAAAAGATTAACTGATAACAAAAAGTTAAACGGTGGGTATATTGAGGATTTTGTTGTTGGCGGTAAGCACGCTTTCGCCGCTGATTCGGTAGAAGAGAAGCTCAAGACTGAATTCGCGGGGCAATAAAGAGTTTGCTATGTTCAAAAGGCTTGAACATAGCAAAAGCAGCGTTATTTTACGATGCGTAAATTGGGTTTTGCTGTCGGTTTTTTGACAGGCGGTGGTGGCTCATCGCCCTCACTGTCTTCCTGGTCGAAGATCATGCCTTTGCCGTTTTCTTTGGCGTAGATTGCCAGTACTGCGGTTATCGGCGTGGCAATGTGCATGGGTTTTCCGCTAAACCGGGCATTGAATTCAATTTCATCGTTGCCGAGAGACAACCCCTGTATCGCTTCCGGTCTGATATTTAGAACGATTTTGCCGTCTTCAATGAATTCTGTCGGTAAAATCGCGCGGGTATCTTCTGCGTCCACGAGCAGGTGCGGCGTCAGGTTGTTATCAATAATCCATTCATAAATCGAACGGATTAAATAGGGCTTTAAAGAAGTCATTTTGCTAGGCTTTGTTTTTAAGCATCGATCATTTCTTTTTCAGCTTCACTCAGGCTGCGCTTGAACGCGGCTCTGTTGAAGATGCGCTGGGCATAATTGGTGATCGCTTCACTTGGTGTTGATACATCAATGCCGATGCTGGGCAGGCGCCATAAGAGTGGTGCGATCACGCAATCGATCAGCGAGAATTCATCACTCATAAAATAGGGTCGGGCGGCAAAAATAGGTTCGGCGGACAAGATGCTTTCCCTGAGCATTTTCTTGGCGCGGGCGGATTTTTTCTCGCCGGAAAATAAGATTTCGTCCAGCAACTGATACCAGTCCTGATCGATGCGTTTGATCAGCATTCTGGCATTTGCCCGTGAAACCGGATCCATTTGGTGCAAAGGGGGGTGCGGAAAGCGTTCGTCGAGATATTCCATGATGATGCGCGAGTCATAAAGAACCAGGTCGCGTTCAATCAGTGTCGGTGACGTGCCGTTGGGATTAAGCTCAAGCAAGTCCTCAGGCGGATCAGTCGGGTCATAATATTCTATGTCTGCGACAACCCCTTTCTCGTGTAAAACAAAGCGTGCGCAGTGGCTCATCGCGCATGTTGGAGATGAGAAAAGCGTCATCACAGATTTACGGGTAATATTTGTCACGAATAACAACCTCTTTAAGACGTGTGGGGAGGTAAAAAAAGGGTATTATAACAGATTGGCGAGGTTTTTATTTACAGTTGTTACTTTATAGGATGGGCTGCTTTTTTCAGCCCATCCTATAGCTTCATGATTGCGTTATTAGGTGTTAATGGATGTTTTTCCAATATTCTTTCTTCAGCAGATAAGCTAAAACCAAAAACATCAAGATAAAAAATATCACGTATTTTCCAATGCGCTGCCTTTCCAGTTGCACTGGCTCACCGACATACACCAGAAAATTAACCAAGTCGTTGACGAAAATATCAAATTCTCCTTCGGACAATGTACCCGGTTCTTTAATAACTAAGTTGGTATATTCATCACCCCATATATTTTTTTTATGTTCTGTATGCTGTTCGCCTTGCAATTGCCAAAGCGGGTTAGGCATGGCGGTATCCTTGAAAATCAGGTTGTTTACCCCTCTAGGGCTTTTGGGATCAATATAGTAACTTTTTAAATAGCTGTACAACCAATCCGCACCACGCGATCTGGCAATTAACGACAAGTCAGGCGGCTGGGTGCCGAACCATTTTTCCGCGTCATGCGCATTCATCGCACTGTGTAGTTGATCGTAGATATTGGCGCCTTCCGGGGCAATGTCCTGCAACATCTTTTTTTGGTCCATATCGGTATCAAGCGCGATACGCAGGTAACGGATGTGCTTGATCGAATGACAGCCCAAGCAATAAGTAACGAAGTGCTTCGCCCCCCGTTGCAATGAAGCATTATTGGAAAGATTAATATTCGCTTCTTGCAGCTCAATGTCTTCCGAGGCGGCAACCCCAAAAGACAGTAATAACAATAAAAGTAATGCTGTTAAATTTTTCATATTAATCCAGACTCCCTTTTGCTTTTTTTGCTAACCGACTGATAACGTTTTTTATGCCTTCGGGATTAGGTTGTCTGATAAAAGAAGAGCCTTTAAAAGCAGTATGACCAATTTCAGTAGCTGCTGGTTTCAATACGGTAATTTCCTCAATTAGCGCGGGCAATTGCTCCTCAAGACTATGTACCGGGGTTAAGCGTCTTGGCACCGGCTTGGTTTTTTCCCACCGTGTATAAAGCGGCATTAACAGGAAGAAGCCGAAGTATATCGCGCTAAAAATACGCGCAAATATTGTTGCTGTCGGCGTTGCCGGTTGCGTACCCAAATAGCCCAGAGCCAGGAAACTGATTACAAACAGGGCCAGCGCTTTTTTGTATATGCCGCCGCGATAGCGAATCGATTTGACCGGGCTGCGATCCAGCCAAGGCAACAGGAACAATACAACAATCGCGCCGCCCATGCCGATCACCCCGGCAAATTTATCGGGGATAGCTCTTAAAATGGCGTAGAAAGGCGTGAAATACCAGACCGGTGCTATGTGCTCAGGGGTTTTCATCGGGTCGGCCGGGATAAAATTGGCGTGTTCGAGAAAATAACCGCCCATTTCCGGCATATAAAAAATAACCGTGGCGAAAAACAACATGAACACGGCCACGCCGACGATGTCTTTGACAGTGTAATAAGGATGGAACGGAATACCGTCTACAGGGTGTCCCCATGGGTCTTTGGATTCCTTTATTTCAATGCCGTCAGGATTGTTGGAGCCCACTTCATGCAAGGCCACGATATGCAGGAACACCAGCATAACCAAGGCCAGCGGCACCGCGATAACATGAAAAGCGAAGAACCGGTTCAGGGTAGCATCGGAAACCACATAATCGCCTCTGAGCCAGAGTGACAAATCATCGCCGATAACAGGAATGGCGCTGAACAGCGAGATAATAACCTGAGCTCCCCAGTAGGACATTTGTCCCCAAGGCAGCAAATAGCCCATGAACGCTTCGGCCATCAGGGCGACGAACAACAGCATGCCGAAAATCCAGATCAGTTCGCGGGGATGCTTGTATGAACCGTAAAGCAGTCCTCTGAACATGTGCAGGTAAACGACGATGAAAAACGCCGATGAACCGGTCGAGTGCATGTATCGAATCAGCCAGCCCCAGTTCACGTCGCGCATGATGTACTCTACCGAATCGAATGCCAGTTTGGCATCCGGTTTGTAGTTCATCGTTAAAAATATACCGGTCAGGATCTGGTTAACCAGCACCAGCAAGGCCAGTGAACCGAAGAAATACCAGAAATTAAAGTTTTTCGGCGCATAGTAATGCGCCATGTGTTCATTCCAAAGTTTGGTTAGCGGAAAACGCTCCAAAAACCAATCGTTACATTCAGTTATGCGGCTACGTTTCATGCGCTTGCTTCCTCTGCGGATTCACCAATAATTAGCTGGGTATCGGTAATAAAGCGATAAGGGGGGATTTCCAGATTAGTTGGCGCAGGTACGCCGCGATAAACGCGACCAGCCAAGTCAAACCAGGAGCCATGACATGGACAGAAAAACCCGCCTTTCCATTTGTCGCCAAGGTCAGTGGGGGCTATCTCGGGACGAAACGTGGGGGAGCAGCCTAAATGGGTGCACAAACCCACGGCAACGAAAATTTCCGGTTTAATGGAGCGCACCGGATTTTTGCTGGATTCGGGCTGTATCGATTCCTGGGAAAGAGGATCTCTCAGTTCAGGATCCAGCGTTGCCAGCGTTTCAAGAACCTGAGGGGTTCTGTTGAGTATCCAGACCGGTTTACCCCGCCATGCGACCCTGATTAATTGACCGGGTTCCATCTTGCTGATGTCTACTTCAACAGGCGCGCCGGCTGCCATGGCCTTGGCGCTGGGCTGCATTTGAGCAAGAAAAGGGACTGCTAAATAGCCTGTGCCGACTGCGCCAACCACGGTCAAGGCCGAGGTTAGAAATTGGCGTTTGGACTGATCGACGCCTTTATTATTCATTATAAAACTCTCCTGATTAAGTCTGCGCTTCTTAAGAGCGCATTATTTTCTAGCGCCAATATACCATTAGAGCTTATAAGATTTGAAGTGCTTATGCCGTCGGTTTTGGAATTTGTTTGTTATTAAAAATAGCTTCAAGCAATACGCAATACACAAGCCTATGATATTGCGATAGATTGTTATGTTATGAAATTACGAGAGCGCTGTTAAATTTTTTATATAAAGGATGTGTATTTTATGGACGGATAGGGTGATTACCCTTCGACTAAGCTCAGGGCGGGTTCTGATTATGGCGTGATTAGGCTATTTGCTAACGCGGCAAGAAATGCTGCATTTTCTTCAGGTGTGCCGATGGTTACCCGTAGGCAATCGGCCAGTAGGCCGCCCTGAGTGCTAAGGTTTTTAATCAAGACGCCTTGTTGTTTGATTGACGCGAAGATTTCATTGGCCCTATTTTCAGGTGTTTTAAACAGGATAAAATTCGCTGCGCTGGGATAGGCGGTAATGCCGTTCAGTGCATTAAGCCGGTTAAAGACGACCGACCGTTCAGAGCAAATCTGTTGTGTTTGCTGGTCGAACAAGGCCTTGTTGGACAGGGCGAAGTCCGCGCTGATCTGGGTGAGGCTGTTAATATTGTAAGGCAGGCGGATTTTATGGAGTTGTTCGATGATGTCCGGTCTGCTGGCGATGTAGCCGAGGCGTAATCCCGCCAGTCCCAGTTTCGATACGGTGCGCATCACCAACAGATTATCATACTGCCCCAGGCTGTCGATGAAACTGGCATCGGCAAAAGGCGCATAGGCTTCATCAATCACCACCAGGCCCTTGGCGGTTGTAATAATGTCCCGAATCGACGCCTCGGAAAATAAATTGCCGGTAGGGTTGTTAGGGTAGGCCAGAAAAATGACCGAAGGTTGGTGCTGTTCTATCGCAGCCAGCATGGCCGGTAAATCCAGGTCAAAGCTGTCAGCTAGCAACGGAATGGCGTGGTAGCTTAGCCCCAGGCACAGACTCAGCTGTTTGTACATCACAAAACCGGGATCCGGTGCCAACACAGAGGCACTGGAAGGCAGCGCCATTAACAGCAACTGGATGATTTCATCGGAACCATTACCCAGCAGCACATCGAACTGATCGGGTATTTGATTCAGGCGTTTGATGGTTGCAGTCAGATGCTTGGCTTCAGGATCGGGATAGCGGTTCAGCGGACAATCTTTCAATGCTTCCAGCCAGTTTGTCTTGATGTCTTCAGGCCAACTGTAGGGGTTTTCCATAGCATCCAGTTTGATCATGCCGGTGGCGTCGGCCACCTTATAGGCGGACATCGCCAGGACTTCTTTGCGGAAAATGGAGGAAATTGGCATAGGTTCAAGGTTCAAGGTTCAAGGTTCAAGGTTCAAGGTGAAAGGTTGAGCGAAAGCGGATGTCTTTTTTTGCCTTTCGCCTTGTGCCTTTAACCTGCTTTTATCCTATATTCCGCAGATCGCGCATGCGCGGTCAGGCTTTCGCCCCGCGCCAATATCGATGCGGTTTTGCCCAGTGTATCCGCGCCTATTTGGGAGCAGTTGATTAAACTGGAGCGTTTTTGGAAATCATAGACACCCAACGGCGACGAAAACCGTGCGGTACTGGAGGTCGGCAACACATGGTTGGGCCCCGCGCAGTAATCGCCCAAGGCTTCGGCGGTATAGCGGCCCATGAAAATAGCCCCTGCATGGCGAATGTTTTTGCACAAGACTTCAGGGTCTTCAACGGAAAGTTCCAGATGTTCAGGCGCAATGATATTGACCACATCGGCGGCGGCATTTAGATCGTTGACCTTGATCAATGCGCCGCGCGTCGTCAGCGATGTCCTGATGATCTCGGCGCGTTCCATGGTAGGTAATAGTTTGTTAATGCTTTGTTCGACAGCGTCCAGGTAAGATGTATCGGTGCCGATCAATATGGCCTGGGCATTTTCATCATGTTCGGCTTGCGAAAACATGTCCATAGCAATCCAGTCTGGATTGGTTTTGCCGTCGCAGATAATCAGGATTTCCGAAGGGCCTGCAATCATGTCGATACCGACTTGGCCAAACACCAGTTTTTTGGCGGTAGCCACATAGATATTGCCGGGGCCGACGATTTTTGCCACCGCAGGGATGGTTTCCGTGCCGTAAGCCAACGCGGCAACGGCCTGTGCTCCGCCCATCGTAAATACGCGGTCTACGCCAGCCAGATAGGCGGCCGCCAGCACCAGCTGATTGGTTTCGCCGCGAGGCGCGGGTACGACCATGATCAATTCGCCGACACCTGCGACTTTGGCCGGTATTGCATTCATCAATACCGAAGAAGGGTAGGCGGCTTTTCCGCCCGGCACATAAAGCCCTACGCGGTCTAGCGGGGTGATTTTTTGCCCGAGCACGGTGCCGTCAGCCTCGGTGTATTGCCAGGACTCGATTTTTTGGTGTTCGGCATAAGCGCGAACTCGATCTGCGGCTGTTTGCAATGCTTGAGCTTGCTCAGCCGGCAAGCTGTTCCAGGCCGATTTTAGGACTTCCGGTGATAATTCAAGTTCGGAAGCTTTTGTGACGGCGCGTTGATCAAAGCGGTTGGTGTATTCAACAACCGCTTTATCGCCGTTTTTGCGGACATCGGCAATAATAGCCAAAACGCGCTGATGAATTTCCAGGTCGTCGGTTTCGTCAAAAGCCAGCAAATCTTTTAATTGCCGGTCGAAATCGGCTGATGAGGCATCGAGTCGGGTGATAGTTATGTCGGACATTAAGATAACCAAAGTTAGGATGTGTTGATGTTATGTATTGTCCACGAAAGGCACGAAAAGCACGAAAAAGTTTTTAAAACTTTATCGTTCCCACGCTCCAGCGTGGGAACGCAGTTGGCAATGCTTCAGCGTTGCCAAGCTTGGTGCTGCGCCTGTTCTTGTTAGTCATGGCAATGCACTTGTCATCTGTTAATAATTAAAACTGCTGCTGGCAGTCTCAAGCGGGGCAGCATATCCCGTCCGGGCTGTGGAAGACGCTGGAGCGTCAGTGCCTGCATTCCCACGCCGGAGCGTGGGAACGATGCAAATCATTTTTCGTGTCTTTCGTGCTTTTCGTGGACGTTAAATGAGTTGCTAAGCTCTTTTCGCAAGCGTCTTCTCAAACTGATCCAGTAGCGACTGAATCGCCTGATGCTTCATTTTCATGGCCGCTTTATTGACCACCAGTCTGGAGCTGATATTCATAATCAGGTCTCGCGGTTCCAGGTCATTGGCCTTTAACGTATTGCCGGTATCAACCAAGTCGACAATACAATCGGCAAGGCCGACCAGCGGCGCCAGTTCCATTGAGCCGTACAATTTAATGATTTCCGCCTGCATGCCTAAGCTGGCGAAATAGCGCTGGGTTATTTTGACGTATTTGGTCGCAACGCGAACCCGCCCGGCAATCGGTGGCGCATCTTTGTGTGCTGCGGTCATTAACCGGCAACAGGCGATGTTCAAGTCTAATGGCTCATATAGGCTTTCTGCACCGTGCTCCAGCAAGATGTCTTTTCCGGCGATGCCCATATCAGCCGCGCCATATTCAACAAACGTCGGCACATCGGTGGCGCGGATGATGACCAGTTGAACGTCATCCCGGGTGGTTCGTAAAATCAGCTTGCGGCAGGTCTTCGGGTCATCAATCGGCGTGATGCCTGCCTCTGCCAATAAGGGCAGGGCGTCTTCATAAATCCGGCCTTTAGATACGGCGATAGTAATCATAGTCAAACCTTATCTTGGGACGCGGCGTATGGTCGCGCCCAATTGAGCGAGTTTTTCTTCGATGTGATCGTAACCCCGGTCGATATGATAAATGCGATCAACCAAGGTATCGCCTTCGGCCACCAGCGCGGCTATTACAAGGCTTGCCGAAGCTCTTAAATCCGTCGCCATGACCGGCGCGCCGGTCAGTTTGGCAACGCCGCTACAGATGGCGGTATTTGATTCCAGCTTAATGTCAGCGCCCATGCGCTGCAATTCCTGAACATGCATGAAGCGATTTTCAAAAACCGTTTCAGTAATGGTGCCCACGCCGTCGGCGATCGCATTCATCGCGGTGAACTGCGCCTGCATATCGGTCGGGAAGGCCGGGTACGGCGAGGTGCGAACCGAAACAGCCTTGGGCTTTTTGCCGTGCATATCCAGTTTGATCCAGTCTTCACCGGTGGTGATGTCAGCCCCGGCCTCGACCAGTTTTTCCAGCACAGCGTCCAGAATGTCAGGGCGGGTGTTTTTAAGCTTGATGCTGCCGCCGGTAATGGCAGCGGCAATCAGGTAGGTGCCGGTTTCGATCCGGTCGGGAAGGATGTCATAGTGGATGCTTTCAATACCCAGCTTTTCAACGCCTTCAATGACCAGCACGTCGGTGCCTATGCCGGTGATCTTGGCACCCATTTTGTTAAGAAAGTGCGCCAGGTCGGTGACTTCCGGTTCCTTGGCGGCATTTTCAATAATCGTGGTGCCTTCGGCCAGGGCGGCAGCCATCAGCAGGTTCTCGGTGCCGGTAACGGTGATCTGTTCCAGAACCAGGCGACAGCCTTTAAGCCGGGTCGCTTTGGCGTGGATAAAGCCGTTTTCGACGGTAATATCAGCGCCCATCTTTATCAGGCCGTTAATGTGTATGTCAACAGGACGCGAGCCGATAGCGCAGCCGCCGGGCAATGACACATGGGCTTCGCCAAACCGGGCCAATAAAGGGCCCAAGACCAGTATCGATGCGCGCATGGTTCTAACCAGCTCGTAGGGCGCTACAAAGCTGTTGATCGTGCTGGAGTCGACTTCGATATTCATTTTCTCGTCAACGGTCAGATGAACCCCCATGCGGCCCAACAATTCCATGGTTGTAGTGATGTCATGGAGATGCGGTATGTTGCCGACGCTAACCGGTGCATCCGACAGCAACGTGGCAGCCAGAATCGGTAAGGCGGCATTTTTGGCGCCGGAGATACGCAGCTCTCCAGAGAGTCGTGCGCCGCCGGTAATAATTAGTTTATCCATAGGAATAAGGTCAAAGGTTCAAGGTTCAAGGCTAATCAGCTTGAATTGCAAAATGGCTCGATTGATCGAAACCGCTGAGTTTGGCAAGGTTGAGCAATTGCTCGGGAATATTTTTGAAAGCTATCTGCGTTCTGTTCTGCCGGGAATATTTTATCCATTCAATCATTAGCGCAAGCCCCGCACTGTCCGTACTGGACACGCGGCTCAGATCGATGGTGATTTCTTTGGCGGCTTTTAAAAAAGAAAACGATTTGAGGGTCTGTTTGTCGATGGTCGCAAAGGTCAAGTCGCCATCAACAACAAAGTGTCCGTTGCTTTCTTTAATAATGCTCAGTCGGCTCACTTTTTTTCTTCCGCAGATTTAAACAGGAATTGGCCGAGCGCTTTTTCCAGAATAATGGCTGAATTGGTGACATCAATTTTGCCCCCCTCTTTTAAATACTCCTCCGAACCGCCCGCGTCCAGGTTGACGTATTGTTCGCCTAACAAGCCGGCAGTAAAAACGCTGGCGGTGGTGTCGTCAGGAAGGGTGCTGTATTGCTTATCAATACTCAGTTTCACAACGGATTCGTAGGTTTTAGGGTCGAAACTGATAGCGGTGACTTGGCCGATTTTAACGCCGGCCGCTGAAACGGGTGATTTAACCTTCAAGCCGCCGGAGTTTTCAAAACGGGCGGTAACCGTATAGCTGTCATGCTCGGTAAAAGAGCTTAAATTGCTCACTTGCAGGGCAAGAAAAAACAACCCGACAATGCCTGATGCGACAAAGAGTCCGACAAGTGTGTCCTGGGTACTGGTGTGTTGCATGTTAATTATCTCCAAACATGAATACGGTCAGGATAAAATCCAGACCTAAGATACTAAAAGCTGAGTTGACTACGGTACGCGTGGTGGCTCGACTGACCCCTTCCGAAGTCGGGATTGCATCATAACCTTCAAACAATGCTATCCAGGACGAGACAAAACCAAACACGATGCTTTTGATAACGCCATTGAGAATGTCATCCCGAAAATCCATGTTAGCCTGCATTTGCGACCAGTAAGCGCCTTCATCAACGCCTAATAAGCCGGAGCCAACCATTTGTCCGCCGATAACACCTATCGCACTGAACAGGGCGGCAAGCAAGGGCATGGACAAAAAACCGGCCAAAAAACGGGGCGAAATGATGCGTTTGATCGGGTCAACGGCCATCATCTCCATGCCCGATAGCTGCTCTGTCGCTTTCATCAGGCCTATTTCCGCTGTTAACGCAGATCCGGCTCTGCCTGCAAATAAAAGCGCCGAAACGACGGGGCCGAGTTCCCTGACTAAAGAGGCTGCCACCATGACCCCCAGCGTTTCTTCCGCGCCAAAATCAGAGAGTACATAATAGCCTTGCAGACCCAGAACCATGCCGACAAACAGTCCCGAAATGGTGATAATCAGAAAAGATAATACGCCAATCGAATACATCTGGTTAAGCAGCAGTCTGGGGCGCGGTAACACACTGAGTATGCCGGAAATAGTCTGTAACAGGAAAAACGAGCCCCGACCCAATTTGGTAAAGCTGGTGCGGGTGTTTTTGCCCAATTGTTGGAGAAAATCAATCATTTTAAATTATGGTTCCAGGTGCAAGGTACAAGGCAAAAAACCTTGAACCTTAATAACGGTTTCCAGTTGACAACAAGTCATCAACATAATCTTTTGCCGGATAATGAAAATGCACCGGGCCGTCAGCAGCACCGGTCATAAACTGTTGTACCCAGTCGGATTCGGATTGTTCAATTTCCTTGGGCGTACCCTGTCCGACAACTTTGCCTTCTGAAATGACATAAATATAATCAGCTATCGCCGCTGTTTCCTGAACGTCATGAGAGACAATGATGCTGGTTAAACCCAGAGTGACGTTCAACGATTTGATAAGATGAACCAACGCTCCCTTGGAAATGGGGTCCTGTCCGGTAAAAGGCTCATCGTACATGATCATCATCGGATCCAGCGCAATGGCCCTGGCCAACGCAATACGCCTGGCCATGCCGCCGGAAAGTTCGTTAGGCATCAGCTTGCGCGCGCCCCTCAGGCCTACAGCCTGTAATTTCATCAACACCAAGGTGCGAATCATCGATTCGGGAAGGTGGGTATGCTCGCGTAACGGAAAAGCGACATTATCAAAGACGCTCATATCCGTTAATAACGCGCCGCTTTGGAACAACATGCCCATGCGTTTGCGCAGGTTGTACAGATCAGATCGGCGCAAGCGGTGGACATTGTTGCCATCGACGGTAACCGAGCCTTGCTCAGGAAACAATTGTCCGCCGATCAGTTTTAGCAGAGTCGTCTTGCCGGTGCCGCTAGGCCCCATGATGGCGGTTATTTTGCCGCGCTCAAATTCCAGAGAAATATCGTCAAATATTTTCTTGTTGCCGCGAGAAAACGACAAGCTTTGAACAGAAACCAGACTGTTTTGCGAGGTAACGCTGTTATCCATGCGGAATTAGAATTATTAATTTAGAAATTAAACAGGCTATTTTCTATGACTAGCCCCTGTTAAGTCAATCTATTGTGCCGCTGGTTTGATAGGCAAGTAGTAATATAGGGTTGAATTTAGGCTTGTCTTGTGGAGATTTTGCCGTTATGTCTTTTAGGATTACCGGTGAGTTGAGTTTAGCAGCCGCCATCGAAGCTATTATCGACATTAGGGCAATCGCGCTTAAATAAAGCGATATGGTGCAAATTTCTGCTTAGTGACTGATGTTACGCAGCCCGTAATTTCTGCAATTCTTCATAAGCCATCTGGTTCGCCTTTATGAACAGCTTAGCCCGTAACGCGAAATGATTGGTCTTGTGCTTAATCTTCAGACACTCCAGTTTGAACACCGCGTAAATAG